>NZ_JAUHPW010000009.1 GCF_030418455.1 Demequina litoralis | reverse complement strand
TTTGTCCCGCCTCGGTACCCGATGAAAAGCCCCCGGCGGCCCCGCGCGGCGCGCGCCGCGCGCGACGCCCCACCCCGCCCGACTCGAAGGAGAGCGCCCGTGACCGACCCGATGGAGCGCCGTGTCCGCGCCTACCACCGCACGCCCACGACGGCGGCGGAGGCCAACAACGAGGACGTCGCGCTGAGCATGCACCTCGCCCTCGAGGGTCCCGACGGCTTCGCGCCGCTCTTCGACGACTACGGCATCTTCTTCGCCCGGGTCTCGGAGACGCCCGCGGCCGCCGGCACCACCGAGGAGATCCTCCGCTCGCTCGTCGATCCGCACCTGTTCGCGCTGCGCGACGGCGGCTACGGCGTGATCGCCACGCGCGTCGCCCGCGGCGGCGAGCCCGACGGCACCGAGCGCTCGAGCGTCCTCGTCGCCACCTCGCCCGACCTGCTCGCGTACGACGAGATCGGCCTCCTCGACCTCGGCGTCACCGACGGCGTGCATCGTCCCGCCGCCGTCCACGACGCGATGCGCGACGCGTACGTCGTGTCCTGGACGGACGATGCGGGGGTCGCCAGGCACGCGACGGTCGCCGACCTCGCGGACGCGTCGACCGTGGGTGCGGTCGAGGAGGGAGAGGTGCCCGGCCTCGAGCACGGCGCGCCGCTGACCATCCCGGCCGCCATCGCGCGCGGCCTCGAGGTGCGCTTCGGCCCCATCGTCAACACCGGCGCCCGTCCGCTGCCGGCAGTCGAGGTCGCCGCGGGCGCCACGCTGACCGTCGACGCGCTCCCGGCGCGCCTCGAGCTCGACTACAGCGACGGCTCGACCGGCTCGCTCGCGATCGCGTGGGACGCCGACGCCCTCGCCGCGATCGACACCGCGATGCCGGGCACCCACGAGGTCGCCGGCCGCGTCCGCCAGGAGGTCTACCCGACGCCGTTCGCCGACGAGCGCGCCGACCCGAGCGTCTACCGCTTCGACTTCAACGGCGTGCAGAAGTTCCTCATGATCGCGACCAAGGACCTCCACATGGACCCGGTCGCCAACGCCGGCGAGCCGGTCGGCATGCCGATCCGGATGGCCGACCGCATCGAGGACCTCTCGGACGACGCCCTCGAGGCCGGCCGCGTGACCGAGGTCGACCTGCTCGTCCACAGCTCGATCGACGCCGACGGCAACCCCATGACCGGCTGCTTCTGGGCGCCCGAGATCCACCTGATCGACGGCACCCTGTCGATCCTGTTCATGCCCTCGTACGGCGACCCGACCGACATGTGGTCCGGCCGCGCGAGCATCGTGCAGCTGCGCAAGGACGATGCGGGGAACCACCTCGACCCGACCGTGCCCGAGCACTGGACCGCGACCCGCCACGTGCTCTGCGCGGACGGCTCCGCGCTCAACAAGATCCAGGGCATCTCGCTCGACATGACGTACTTCGAGGACTCTGGCACGCACTACTACGCCTGGCAGATGCTGGGTTCGGTGTTCATCGCGACGATGGACCCGGCGGACCCGACGCGCCTCACGAGCGAGCCCGTGCGCATCGTCGCCCCCGAGTACGCGTGGGACAACTTCATCGCGGAGGGCCCCAACGTCCTCGTGCGCGACGGCCGCCTGTGGATGCTGTACTCGGGCTCCACCGTGGGCGACAGCTACACGACCGGCCTCGTCACCGCCACCGCGGGCGAGGGGATCGACCTCACCGACCCGGCCGCATGGACCCGCCTCAACTACCCGATCCAGAAGTCGGGCCCGTTCAACGGCGAGATGCAGCTGGGCACCGGCCACGGCATGTGGTCCGAGGACCAGGACGGCAACCTCCTGTACGTCTTCCACGCCCGCACCGACCACAAGGGGCTGACCGGCCGCGACATGTTCGTGCGCCGCGTCCACTTCGCCGCGGACGGCATGCCGGTGCTCGACATGGAGACCGAGGAGGAGCTCCTGCCCGCGCTGCGCGACGTCGCCGTGACGGTCACCGTCCGATGACCGCCGGCGCCGGGGCCGGCCAGCCCTACGGCTACCTCATGGTCCACTTCCTCGAGGACCCCGAGGGCTACGCGGAGAAGATCTACCTGGACCTGTCCGAGGGCGACGACCCCGAGCGCTGGAACCCGCTCAACGGCGGCGCGCCGATCCTCGCCTCGCACCTCGGCACCACCGGCGCGCGCGACCCGCACCTCACGTTCAACCCGCAGACCGGCACGTACTACATCCTCGCGACGGACCTGCGGGTCTTCGGCGGGGACGATGCGGGTTGGGCCGGGTGGTCGCACGGCTACTCGACGCGCATGAACGTGTGGGAGTCGCGCGACCTGATCACGTGGTCGCCGCTGCGGCAGCTCGACGTCGCGCTCGGGCCCGACGGCGCGCCCGCCGCGGGCGCGCCCGCGATGGGCATGATGTGGGCCGCCGAGACGACCTTCGTGCCGGACCTCCACGGCGAGGACCGGGGCGCGTTCGTCGTCTACTGGACCTCGACCGTCGGCGACCATCAGGTGATCCTGTGGGGCTCCACGACCGACTTCACGCAGGAGACCTTCGCCTTCGGCGGGGTGCTGCTCGACCACGGCGACGACACGATCGACACCACGATGATCCAGCACGGCGGCCGCACGTACCGCGTGACCAAGGACAACGGTGCGACCGCGCGCGGCCTGTTCATGGAGGTCACCGACGCGCCGCGGTGGTGGGAGCCCGAGGCGTCCTGGCGCGAGGTCCAGACGCGCATCGGCGAGGGCTACGCCGCCGGGCACGGCGTCGAGGGCCCCACGATGTTCCGGGCGCACGGCGAGGACCGTTGGTACCTCTACGTCGACGTGATCCCGTCCGTCGGCTACCGGCCCATGGTGTCGACGGACCTCGACGCGGAGACGCCGTGGACGCCGCTCGACAGCGACCGCTTCCACCTGCGCGCGTCCACCAAGCACGGCGGCGTCCTCGGGCTCACCCGGGCGCAGCACGATGCGCTGCGGGCGGCCGATGCGCGGGCCGCCGTGGTCGAGGACCTCGGAACGGTCTCGTCGGTCGAGGCGCTGTCCGCGACCGCGGAGGCATCCCTGCACGGCGGCGGCACCGCATCGTTCCCCGTGGACTGGGCGGCCCCGGACGCCGACGGCGTCGTCGTGGGCACCCTGCGGGGCACGCTCGGCGCGAACCTCGACGCGTGGGCGGGCGAGGGCGGCTCGACCGCGTGGGACGCGCCCGGCAAGGAGCCGTTCAGCTCCACCGCGATCCGCGTGCGCGCGACGGTGGAAGGCGTGGCGGGCGTCGCGTAGCGCTCAGTCCTCGGCGCCGCTCGCCCAGGCGATCGCCTCGGCCTCGTGGCGGCCCGGGAAGATGCGCAGCTCGCCCGGGAAGAGGAACGACATGAGGTGGACGGCCTCGGCGAGCACCTCGTGCTCCGTGACGAGCGCGAAGCGGCCCCACGCGCGGTGCGGGACGCCCTCGAGCCTCGCGTCCTCCCACATCGCCCCGAGCGAGTAGCGCTCGAAGTCGTCGCCGAGCACGTAGACGAGGTTGACGGGTCCGCCCGCCTCGACGGCGGCGTCGATCGCGGGCTCGAGCGCGGCCCGGTAGTCGTCTGCGCTCACCAGGCCGGTGCCGCGGAAGCCGAGCGTGCCGGCGGGAAGGTCGTGGATCTGCTCGATGGGCATGCCTCCATCGTGGCCCGCGCGGGGCCCGCGCGCACGGCGGGCGGCCTCACCCGGCGGGCCAGGCGACCTCCGCGCCGGGGACGTCGTGACGGCGCAGGTAGCGCGCGATGAACGGGCACAGCGGCACGATGGTCTCGCCGCGCGAGGCGGCGTCGGTCAGTGCGGCCTCGGCCAGGGCCGAGCCGAGCCCGCGACCCTCGTAGGCGTCCGCGATCTCGGTGTGCGTGAACACGATGCGTCCCGACCGCAGGCGGAAGTCGGCGAAGCCGGCGAGCTCGCCGTCGACGGCGAGCTCGTAGCGGCCGCGCTCCTCGGACCGTGCGACCTCGGTCGTCATCAGCCCTTCCGCGGGTCGAAGGGGTCGTCCTCGGGGTCGCGCAGCGAGCCGCCGGTCGCGAGCCGCATCATGTCCGAGCCGAGGTCGATGTCGAGCTCGGTGCCGCCGCCGGAGCCGTAGGTGTGCTGGTAGGCGCCCCACGCATCGTCCCGCACGGCCCGCGCGAAGCCGGACTCCATGAGCAGCACCAGCTCGCGCGCCGCGCGGTCGATGCGCGTGCCGAGCGCGGTGTCGGTCCAGTCCTCGGTCGACGCGAAGAGGCTGGTGGGCACGGGCAGCGCCCGCAGGTACGCGAACAGGGCGCGCATCTCCTCGTCGACCACGAGCGCGTGGCGGGCGGTCCCGGCCGTGGCGGCGAGGATGACCGGCTTGCCGATGAGCAGGTCGTTGTCGAGCACCTGGAAGAAGCTGGTGAACAGGCCCGACGCGCCCGCCTTGTAGACCGGGGCGGCGGCGACGACCGCGTCCGCGGCGAGCAGCGCGTCGACGGCCCGCGTGAAGCGGGGGCCGAGCAGCTGGCTCGACAGCGCGGCGGGCAGCTCCTGGAGGAGCTCGCGGAGGTCGATCGTGGTGACGGTGACGGCGTGGCCGCGCTCGCGGGCGAGGGCGGTGACGCGCTGGGTGGCGCGGTCGGCGAGCAGGCGGGTCGACGAGGGGTCGGACACGCCGGCGCTCACGACGACGAGGCGGAAGTCGGTCATGGGGTCTCCTCGGGGAGGTCGTCATCGGTGAGGGAGAGCTTGCGGGAGAGCGACTCGAGGAGGACGAGCTCCTCGTCGCTCAGGCGGGCCGTGAGCGCGGCGGCGACGGATGCGCCGTGCGCGCGGCCCACGCGCCGCTGGATCGCGCGCCCCTCGTCCGTGAGGGAGAGGTGCGCGGCGCGCGCGTCGCTCGGGTCGGCGCATCGTGCCACCAGCCCCCGGTCGACCAGACGGTCGACGAGTCGGGACAGGCCCGGCTGGCTCAGCAGCACGTGGCGACCCAGGTCGCCGAGCCGCTGCGGTGCATCGCACTTCGCGAGCGTGTAGAGGACGTCGTAGTCGCGCATCGACAGGCCGGCCCACACGTCGTCCTCGGTGAAGCGGCGCATGAGGGCGGTGTGGGCGCCCAGCGCGGCCTCCCACGCATCGTTCGCGAGGCGCGTGCGGCCCCGGGACGATGCACGGGACACGGGTGCGGTGGTCACGTCGAGGCTCCTACAGGGTGGGGTAGGAGTCGACCGCGGACTCCGAGTCCTGGTAGGGCGAGCCGCCGGTAACGTTGTCGCCGCGGTTGGCGTTGGGGCGCGGCTGGCGCGGCGCCTGATCGCCGTACTTGGCCTTGACGAGGTCCGCGTGCGACGGCGGGTTCGCGGGGGTCTCCGGGTCGCGGAGCCTGTCGAGCTCGGCGCGCAGGACCGGCACGACGTGCTCGCCCATGAGGTCGAGCTGCTCGAGGACCATCTTGAGCGGCAGGCCCGCGTGGTCGATGAGGAACAGCTGGCGCTGGTAGTCGCCGAAGGCCTCGCGGAAGGTCAGGGTCTTGTCGATGACCTCCTGCGGGCTGCCGACCGACAGCGGCGTCATCTCCTCGAAGTCCTCCATGGTCGGGCCGTGGCCGTAGACGGGGGCCTCGTTGAAGTACGGGCGGAACTGGTCGTGCGCGTCCTGGCTGTTCTTCGCGATGAAGGCCTGGCCGCCGAGGCCGACGACCGCCTGCTTCTGGGTGCCGTGGCCGTAGTGCTCGAAGCGCTGGCGGTAGAAGCGGATGAGGCGCTTGTAGTGCTCCTTGGGCCAGAAGATGTTGTTCGCGAAGTAGCCGTTGCCGTAGAACGCGGCCTGCTCGGCGATCTCGGGGGTGCGGATCGAGCCGTGCCACACGAAGGGCGGGACGTCGTCGAGCGGACGCGGGGTCGAGGTAAAGCCCTGCAGCGCGGTGCGGAACTGGCCCTCGAAGTCGACCACGTCCTCGCGCCACAGGCGGTGGAGCAGGTTGTAGTTCTCGAGCGCGAGCGGCAGGCCCTGGCGGATGTCCTGGCCGAACCAGGGGTAGACGGGCGCGGTGTTGCCGCGGCCGAGCATGAGGTCCATGCGGCCGTGGGTGAGGTGCTGCAGCATCGCGTACTCCTCCGCGAGGCGCACCGGGTCGTTCGTGGTGATGAGCGTCGTCGAGGTGGTGAGCACGAGGCGCTCGGTGAGGGCGCCGATGTGGCTCAGCAGCGTGGTGGGGGACGACGAGAAGAACGGCGGGTTGTGGTGCTCGCCGGTCGCGAAGACGTCGAGGCCCACCTCCTCGGCGTGGACGGCGATCTTGACGATCGCGTCGATGCGCTCCGCCTCGGACGGGGTGTGGCCGGAGACGGGATCGCGGGTGATGTCCGAGACGGACATGATGCCGAACTGCATGGTGGGCCTCCTTCGAGGGCTCTCGCTGGTGTGGCCGGGACGTCCATCCCTGCCGCTGACGCCGATTATATGCGTACGCATGTAATTAACGCGAGTCTCGCTGATGTATTCCCGGGGGTGGGGGCGGGGTGGCCGCGCTCCCGCCCGGTGCGGCAACGTTGCGGGTTCTGGGAGAGGGGCGCGTGGTCTTCGCCCGGAATCCTCCACGTTCGCGCGTGCGTCGTTGACATGCGGCGACCACACCCGCGGGCGACACGCGCCGGCGACACGCGCCGGCGACACGCGCCGCCGATGCGTGCGCCCGGCCCGCCGAGCCGCGTGATTGGCTGGGCGCATGCGCCTCACCAAGCACTCCCACGCCTGCGTCGCCGTCGAGTCGGGCGATGGTCGCCTGCTGGTCGACCCGGGCGTCTACACCCCGGACGCGGCGGCGCTCCTCGCCGGCGCCGATGCCGTGCTGCTCACCCACGAGCACCCGGACCACGTCCACGCCGAGGTGGTCCTGGCCGCGCTCGCGGACCGGCCCGAGCTGGTCGTCTACGGCCCCGAGGCCGTGGTGGGCGGCTGGGTCACGCGCTTCCCCGGCCGGGCCGCCGCCGTGGCGCCCGGGGACGCGTTCGCGGTCGGCGGGATCGACGTGGAGGTTCACGGCGGCACCCACGCTGTGGTGCACGCCGACCTGCCCGTCATCGCCAACGTCGGTTACCTCATCGGCGGACGCGTCTACCACCCGGGTGACTCGTACGCCCCGCCCGGCGTGGATGTCGAGGTGCTGCTCGTGCCGGTGAGCGGGCCGTGGGTGAAGCTCGGTGAGGCCGCCGACTACGTCCGCGCCGTCGCGCCCGCGCGTGCGATCCAGATCCACGACGCGATGCTGTCCGAGATCGGGGCGGCCTCCGTGACGCGCTTCCTCGGTACGGGCGTGCTGTCGCCGATCGACGTCGAGCGCGTCGCGGTGGGGGAGGCCATCGACCTGTAGCGCGCCGAGGGGCGGCGCGGCTGTGCCGCGCCGCCCCTCGGGGTCGCGCGTGTCAGCTCGTCGGCGGCGCCGACGTGGGCGGGAGGAACGCCACGCGGGTCGTGAAGTCCCTGAGCAGCGTGCGCCACACGGACCAGTTGTGGCCGCCGTTGACGAAGTCGGTGCTCACGTGGATGCCGGCATCCGTGAGCAGCCGCACCTCGTTGAGCGGTCCGGTGTGCAGCTGGCGCGTGCCGATGCTGAAGCCGACCGCGTGGATCACGTCCTGCCAGCCGCCGCCGACGAAGATCGACGCCTCCTGCAGGTCGGCGATCTGCTGATCCGACAGCGTGGTGCCCGGGGGCATGCCGGCCGACATCATCCCGTAATAGTCGAACGCGTCGGTGTTGTAGAGCATGAGCTGGTTGGTGCGCATACCGCCCGCCGAGAGCCCCGAGAACGCCCGGTCGGCCGCCTCGGTCGAGACGTTGTAGTGCGCCTCCATGTACGGGAACACGGTCCCGATGAGGTCGGTGCGGAACGCCTCGTTCTCCGTGGAGGCGGGGTAGCCGTTGCCGTTGGGCATCACGACGACCATCGGCTGGACCTCGCCGGACATGATGAGGTTGTCCATGATCGGGGCGAGCGCTCCCTGGGTGCTCCACCCGAGCGCGTCCTCGCCGCCTCCGTGGCTGAGGTACAGCGTCGGGTACGGCTCGGCGCGTCCGGCGTCGTAGCCGGGCGGCGTGTAGACCACCATGTAGTTCTCGTCCACGGGGGAGACGTGGCCGGGCGAGTCGTAGGTGACGAGCTCGAGGGTGCCGCCGTCCGCGACGGGCTCCTGCCAGGACGTGTCGCTCGGGTCGAAGTCCGCGTCGGCGGGCACGTAGATCTGGCTGTTGGGCACGACCGAGCCCGCGGACTCGCCGTCGTCGCCGACGTTCCACGCGAGGTTGGACGGGTCCGCGACGGGCGTGCAGCCGCTCTGGTCCGCCGTCTCGCAGTCGACGTAGTAGGCGTACGTGAAGGTCCCGCCTGGCAGGGGGGTGGTGTACGTCCACACGCCGCTGTTGCCGCGCTCCACCATGTCGACCACGGGCCAGTTCGGGTTGGTCGAGTTCGGCGACGCCAGCGGGAAGTCGCCCGCCTGCCAGTCGGCCGGCATGATCCCCGGGCTCTCGACCACGGGGTCCTCGGGTGTGCCCGCGTACGGGTCGAGCTCGGACGGACGCGCGAAGTACCACTCGCCCTTGATCTGCACGCGCTCGGCGTCCGGGGCGTAGAGCTCGAAGGTGACCTCGTAGCCCGTGGGGGCCTTGCCGGTGTGCTTGATCACGGGCGCGTGCTTGGCCGCGCGGTCGGCGGCCGCTGGGGTGGCGGGCGCGGCGCTCACGGCGCTGGCGCAGGCGACGCCGGCGGCCGCGGCGACGGCGGTGATGGCGGCCCAGCGCGCGCGCCGGTGCCTCGATAGCAGTGACATCGTTGTCTCTCCTGTCCTTGCCAGGGGATTTTTCCTGACAATTGACGCAATTCAATGCGAGAGCCGCCGGGTCTGCAACATTTGGGCTGATGTCGACGGGTTCGACGGGGCGATGGGCGGGCGGGATGCGGCGCTCGGCCGAGTGGTGCGAGCGTGTCCGGGTGAGCCGCGGCGCCGTGGCCTCGCCTACGCGAGCCGCAGCACAGTGTCGGCGGCCTCGGCCAGCGCGATGCCGTACGCGCGTCCGTGCCCGGCGGCGTGCACCGCGAGGGGGTGCAGCTGGTGCAGCGGGACGCGCTCCCGCCACCCCGGGCGAAGCGGCGCGGCCTCGTCGTAGCCCGCCAGCGCATCGTCCAGGTGCGGCAGCCCGAACAGCGCGAGCATCGCGAGGTCGGTCTCGGGGTGCCCGCCATGCGCCGCGGGGTCGATGAGCACCACGCCGTCGGGGGAGAAGAGCACGTTCCCGGCCCACAGGTCGCCGTGGATCCGAGCCGGCGGCGTGTCGTCGTCGAAGGCGCCTGCCTCGAGCAGCGCGCAGGCCCGCTCGACCAGCCGCGCCTCGTCCGCCCGCAGGAAGCCGGCGGCGAGCGCGGGTGCGAGGAAGGGCCGCACGCGTGCCTGCGAGTAGAAGGTGCCCCAGCTGTCGTGTGCGAGCGCGGGCATGCCACGGCTGCCGATGAACAGCGGCCCGTCCCAGCCTTCCGGTCGCGCTCCGAACGCGGGAGCGCCTGCGGCGTGGGTGCGGGCGAGGTCGCGTCCGAAGGTGCGGGCGGCGGCCGCGGTGGGGGCGGCGTGCGTGACCTGCGCGAGGACGATGCGGCCGGGGCGCACGTCCAGCACGCGCGCGATCTGGGCGCCGCCAGCCGCCGCGAGCCAGCGCAGGCCGGCGGCTTCGGCCTCGAAGAAGCCGGCCGGGGCGTGGGGGCTCGCCTTGACGTGGTCCATGAGGCCTCAGTGTCCCGGCAGCGGTGGTGGGGGCGCTAGGAGGAGGACTGAGCGTCCCGGACCGCGGGGTGCGGCTCCTTGCGGGTGGCCATCGCCCCGGCGAGGACCACGACGAGCACGCCGAAGACCGGCACGAGCGTGAGCCCCACGCGCAGCGAGGTCGCGTCGGCGATAGCGCCGACCACCGGCGGGGACAGCAGGAATGCCACGCGCAGCAGCCACGACAGCACGGTGAGCCCGGTGCCGGTGCGCAGGCCGGGGAGCTCGTCGGCGGCGTGCATCGCGCCGGGGATCAGCGTCGCGACGCCGAAGCCGGCGGCGCCGAACCCCACGATGGTGCCCCACGGCGATGGGAAGGCGAGGGCGAGACCCATGCCGACCGCGACGAGCGCGCCGCCCCAGCGCGCGACCGTGCGCTGGCCCCAGCGGTCGACCATGCCGTCGCCGAGCAGGCGGCCGATGAACTGGCAGCCCTGCATCGCGACGAAGGCGAGCGCGGCGAGCGTGGCGCCGGCCGCCAGCTCGTCGCGCATGTAGCTCGCCGACCACGTGGAGGCGGCGTCCTCGGCCCAGCCGCCCGCGATCGCGATGACGGTGAGGGCCAGCAGCAGCCCCCACGTGCGGAGCGGGACGTGGCGCAGCGGCAGGTGCTGCGGGTGGGGCATGGGCGTCTCGTCGGCGCCCTCCTCGCCCGCGTGGGCCGGCTCGGGCCCGGCGAGCAGGAGCGGGTACGCGACGGCGTTCGCGGCGATCACGATGACGAGGCCGAGCGCGAACTGCCACGGCACCGCGACGCCGAGCCCGGCGGCGAGGCCGCCGATGAGGCCGCCCGAGACGGCGCCGATGGACCACAGCGCGTGGAACGAGTTGAGGATCGACCGCCGGTAGAGGCGCTGCACGCGGAGGCCGTGCGCGTTCTGTGCGACGTCGACCCACGCGTCGGTGGCGCCGACGACGAACAGCGCCGCGCCGAACGTCCACACGTTGGGGGCGAGCCCCGCCGCGAGCATCGCCGTCGCCGAGACCACCATGGCGACCGTCGCGACGCGCGACGAGCGGAACCGGCGGATCATCGCGGCCGCGAGCAGCCCGAGCGCGAGGGCGCCGATGGACCACATCGCCATGGCGACGCCGAGCGCGCCGTACGAGATGCCGAGCTGGTCGCGCAGCTCCGGGACGCGCGGCGCGAAGCCGCCGAGCACGATGCCGTTGGTGAAGAAGATCAACGAGACGCCGACTCGTGCGCGCCTGAGGTGGGGCGCGACGGCGGCGCTCCCGGGGGCGCGCGTCATGGCCTCACGCTACCGAGAGGTCGGCGACCAGGAGGTCGTCGAGGCGCGACGTCGGGCCGACGAGCACCTGGAACGCGCCCGGCTCGACCACGCGCTCGCCGCGGGCGTTCACGATCGAGCAGTCCGCGACCGGGATCCGCACCGTCGCGTCGGCGGAGGCGCCCGGCCCGATCGCGACCTGCGCCATGCCCTTGAGCTCGCGGTCGGCCCATGTCGCGGACGTGGTGACGTCCCGCGCGTAGGCCTGCACGGTCTCGAGCACGGGCCGGTCGCCCGTGTTCGTCACGGTGACGGTCGCCTCGATGGTGTCGTCGAGGCTCAGGGTGGACGATGCGAGGCGCAGGTCCGCGTACGCCACCGACGAGTACGAGAGCCCGTCGCCGAAGACCCAGCGCGGCTCCTGCGTGAGGTCCGCGTAGCGGTAGCCGTGCTGCGCGTCGATCTGGTTGTAGAACGTCGGCTGCTGGCCCACGTGCCGCGGCCACGAGATCGGCAGGCGGCCGCTCGGCTCGATCGCGCCGAGCAGCATCTCGGCCAGGGCGCGGCCGCCCGCCATGCCCGGGTTCGCCGCCCAGACCACCGCGGCGGCGCGGTCCGCCGACGGCGGCAGCACGTGCGGCTTCGACGCGAGCACCACCAGCACCACCGGGGTGCCCGTCCCGACGAGCGCGTCGAGCAGCGCGACCTGGCCGCCGAGCAGCTCGAGCGTCGCCGTGGACTTGCCCTCGCCCACGAGCTCGATGCGGTCGCCGAGCACGGCGACCACCGCATCGGCCCCGCGCGCCGCCTCGACGGCCTCCGCGATCATCGCCGGGTCCGGCTCGACGGGGAAGGCGATGTGCGGGCGCGGTTGACCGTCGGGGAAGTAGGCGCCCTTGGGATCGGGGCCGGTGGTGATGATCTCCGCTCCCTTCGCGTACGTCACCTCGGAGCCCTCGGGCGCGAGTGCCCGCAGCCCGTCGAGGATCGTCGTGGTGAGCTCGCGCGGGTGGCCCTCCATGAGCCAGTCGGCCTGGCCGGACGCCCCGGCCCAGTCGCCCAGCTGCGTGTGCGCATCGTCCGCGTTGGGCCCCACGACCGCGAGCCGGAGCGGGCGGTCCGCGGGCAGCGGCAGGGTGCCGTCGTTCTCGAGCAGCACCAGCGAGCGGCGCGCGACCTCGAGGTTGAGGGCACGATGCGCGGGCTGGGCGACCACCTCGTGCTGGAGGTCGACGTCGGGCAGGCGGGGGTCCTCGAACAGGCCGAGGTCGAACTTGAGGGTGAGGATGCGGGCGACCGCCTCGTCGATGCGCGCCTCGTCGAGCAGCCCCTGCGCGACCGCGGCCTGCGCGCCCTCGAAGAAGGCGGGCGTGGTCATGATCATGTCGTTGCCGGCGTTGACCGCGGCGGCGGAGGCCTGCGCGTAGTCGGGGAAGAGGCGCTGCTCGCGGACGAGGTTGCCCACGTTGTCCCAGTCGGTGATGAGGGTGCCGGTGTAGCCCCACTCGCCGCGCAGCACGTCGTCGAGGAGCCACTCGTTGATGGTGATGGGGATGCCGTCGGTGGACTGGTAGCCGAGCATGAACGTGCCGCAACCCGCGCGCGCCATCCGCTCGAACGGGGGCAGGTACCAGGAGCGCAGCTTGCGGCGCGAGATGTCGGCCTCCGACGCGTCGCGGCCGCCCTGGGTCTCGGAGTAGCCGGCGAAGTGCTTGGCGGTCGCAAGGATCGCCGTGCGGTCGCCGAGCCCCTCGCCCTGGTAGCCGCGCACCATCGCGGCGCCGAGCTCGCCCAGCAGGTACGGGTCCTCGCCGAACGTCTCGGACACGCGGCCCCAACGCAGGTCGCGGGCGATGCACAGCACGGGGGAGAAGGTCCAGTGGATGCCGGTGGCGGCGACCTCGACCGCGGTGGCGCGCGCGACGCGCTCGAGCAGCGCGGGGTCGAAGGTGGCGGCCATGCCGAGCTGGGTCGGGTAGATCTCGGCGCCCTTGAAGAACGAGTGGCCGTGGATGCAGTCCTCGCCGATGAGCAGCGGGATCCGCAGGCGGGTCTGCTCGACGAGGGCGTGAGCCTGCGCGAGGCGGTCGGGAGAGGCATGGAGGATCGACCCGACGTGGAGCTCCTCGATGAGGTGCGGCACGCCGTCGTAGGTGTGCATCTGCATCATCTGCCCGACCTTCTCGGGCAACGTCATGCGTGCGAGGAGGTCGGCGACGCGCGCCTCGGTGGGCTGCGCGGGGTCCAGGTAGAGGTCGGTCACGTCGGGTCCTTCCACACGGCGACGGGTGGGCTCTGGCGAGCCGATCTACCACATGGTAAAAAGAGAGTCGAAACGTTGCAAGTCGATTCGGGACGAGGCGAGGTGGGCATGAGCGGGCACGAGCTCACCGACCGCGGCGCGGGCACGCGCGCGCTCATCCTCGACACCGCGCTCGCGGCCTTCGCCGAGTCCGGCTACCGCGGCACCTCCGTCCGCGACATCGCGACGCGCTGCGGTCTCACGCACCCCGCGCTGCTCTACCACTTCCCGACCAAGGCGGACCTGCTCATGGCGGTGCTGCGCCGGCGCGACGACGCCGAGGGTCGCGCCGCGGGCTTCGCGGATCTCCGCGGCGCCGCGCTCCTCGACCACCTCGTCGCCACCGCGCGGCTGAATGCCGGGCGGCCCGGTGTCGTCGAGCTCTACGCGACCCTGTCCGCCGAGGCGACCGACCCGGGCCATCCCGCGCACGCGTACTTCGTCGACCGCTACGCGAACCTGCGGGCCTCGGTGGCGCGCGCCTACGCCGAGGTCGCGCACGACGGCGGGCTGCGGCCGGGGATCGACCCGGCGACCGCCGCGCGGCAGCTCGTCGCGCTCATGGACGGCCTCCAGATCCAGTGGCTGCTCGACCCCTCGCTCGACATGGCGGAGGCGATCGAGGCGCACGTCGGCGCGCAGCTCGCGTAGGCGCGCGAGGCGCCGCGGCGGGCGCATCCGCGGCGCCTCGTCGCGCGCATCCTGTTGATTCGTCACCCACCTGGGACCGAGGTCCCTAGCAGGGTGGATGCGCCGCTTCTAGGTTCGTGTCAGGCGCTATCCCCAGCGCTCAGGGCCCACAAGGTCCGCGACAAAGGAGAATGACAATGGCAGTCAACTCGGAGGTCGCGGGCACCGCGACCGCAACCGGCAGCAGGTTCGGCTACGCGATGCTCAGCGTGACCAGGATCGCGCTCGGCTTCTACTTCCTGTGGGCCTTCCTCGACAAGTTCCTGGGCCTCGGACGCTCGACCTGCTCGATCAAGGACGACGCGGGCGTCATCACGGGCACCGACTACCTGTGCGACAGCGCATGGATCAACGGCGGTCACATCACGGAGGGCTACCTCGTCTACGGCGGCAACCCGACCAGCCCGTTCCACGACTTCTTCGTGAACCTCGGCGCCGAGCGCTGGACCGACTGGCCGTTCATGCTCGGCCTCCTCGGCGTGGGCCTCGCCCTCATGCTCGGCATCGGCACCAAGGTCGCAGCCTGGTCGGGCAGCCTCATGCTGCTGTTCATGTACCTGACGCAGATGTGGCCCACCACCAACCCGATCCTCGACGACCACCTCATCTACATCCTCGCGATCTTCGGCATCGTGTGGGTCGAGCTGAGCCGTCAGTCGATCGGCCTCGGCAGCTGGTGGAGGTCCCTCGGGATCGTCAAGAAGAACGCCTGGCTGGTCTAGCCGGCAGTTCTCACGGGGCCCCGCGCATACCGCGCGGGGCCCCGTTTCCTTTTCGCTCCCACACGCGTGTTTTCGTCCGGTTCCAGCGATGATGCGGCAACGGGCGTAGCGTGGGGGTACGGACAACGGTGTCCGCGGGGCCTCGTGCCTCGGAACGCATCGCATCGCACCGCATCCCCGGGAGGCAATGATGAGCAGCACCGAACCGACCACCACCAGTCGCAGCACGTTCGGCTGGGTCATGCTGAGCGTGACGCGCATCGCGCTCGGCTTCTACTTCCTCTGGGCCTTCTTGGACAAGTTCCTGGGCCTCGGCTACTCGACGTGTCGCACCACGAACGAGGACGGCAGCTTCAGCATCGACAGCATGTGCGACAGCGCCTGGATCAACGGCGGCGCCATCACCGAGGGCTACCTGGTCTACGGCGGCAACGTCAACAGCCCGTTCAACTCCTTCTTCGTGGACCTCGGCGGTCAGCGGTGGACGGACTGGCCCTTCATGCTCGGCCTGCTGGGCGTGGGCCTCGCGCTGATGCTCGGCATCGGCACGAAGGTGGGCGCGTGGGCCGCGACCGCGATGCTGGTCATGATGTACCTCACGCAGATGTGGCCGTCGACGAACCCGTTCCTCGACGAGCACCTCATCTACGCCCTGGCGGCCCTGGGCATCGTGTACGTCGAGCTCGAGCACCAGTCGATCGGCCTCGGCCGATGGTGGCGAGGTCTCGTCGGCGAGAAGAGCTGGCTGGTCTAGCAGCGATCACGCACGAGGGGCGGGGCCGCGGGGCCTCGCCCCTCTCGCGTGCCACCGCTCAGGCGCCCGCGCGGGCGACGCGCCGCTCCTCGCGCAGCTCGCGCGCGATCACCATGGTCACCTGCGGGATGAGGTCGCGGCTGCGCTTGACCGCCCAGGGCACGCCGTTGACGGCGAGCCACGCCGCCACCGCCACCCTGCCCGGCGGGGCGGGCGGCGCGGGGATCGCGGCCCGTTGAGGCCAGCGGCCGGCGAGCGCCTCGACCGCGGCGCCCGCGAGCGCGCGGTGGCCCTGGGGCGAGGGATGGATCCGGTCGATGTGCCACGCGCGCCGTCCCAGCGAGGCCAGCAGCGTCGCGCCGTCGACGACCGACACCTCGGTCCGCGCGGCCGCCCGTGCGATCGCGCCGTTCGCGAGGCCCACGCGTCGCGCCATCGCGTCCGCCACCCGGGCCGGCGCCAGGTCGAACAGCCCGATGCGGTCGAGCGAGACCGTGACGAGCGTCCGGTCGGGGCGCGCGAGGCGGTCGATCGCATCGCCGAGCGCCCGCTCGACCTCGGCGGGCGAGAAGTCGCCGCGCAGCACGTCGTTGCCGCCCACGGTGAGCAGGACCACGTCCGGCCGCAGCGCGCTCGCCGCCGCGACCTGCGCGGCGAGCATGTCGCGGGCCCGCACGCCGTTCGCGGCGAGGTTCGTGAAGGACGATGCGCCGAGCGCCCGGGCGGCATGCGCGGCCCACCCGACGTCGCCGCGCGAGTGCTGAACGCCGTCGCCCACGCCGAGCGTGATCGAGTCGCCGAGCGCCACCACCCGCGGGCCGGTCATCGCGCGCCCGCCAGCGCCCGCGCGTGGAGCGCCCGCATCCGCGCCACCGTGGCCTCCCACGGGAAGCGCACGGCCCGCGCCCGCGCCGCGAGGCGTTTGTCGCGGCCGTCGCGCGCGAGCATCGCCTCGATCGCGTCCGCGAAGGCCTCGGGTGTGCCCGCGGCGGCGAGGCCGGCCTCGCCGACCACCTCCGGCAGCGCCGAGGCGGCGTTCACCACCACCGGGGTGCCGGACGCGAGCGCCTCGAGCGCCGCGAGCCCGAAGGTCTCGATCGGGCCGGGCGCGATCACGACGTCGGCGGACGCGAGCAGCGAGGCGAACTCCGCACGGTCGGAGACGAAGCCGACCAGCTCGACCGGCAGCCCCGACGCCGCGCGTCGCAGCGGTCGGGCGAGCGGTCCCGCGCCGGCCACGACGAGCCGCACGGGCCGGCCGCGCGCGGCGAGGACCCGCACGGCGTCGATCGCGAGCCCGGGACGCTTCTCGCGGGACAGGCGGGAGGCGAGGACGAGCAGCGGGACCTCGTCGGGCGCGTGGCGACGGCGCGTGCGCGCGCTCGCGAAGCGCGGGTGGAAGCGGTCGAGGTCGACGCCGAGCGGCACGGTCTCGACGCGCGCGCCGACCGCGGTCAGCTCCGCGCCCGCGTACGCCGTGGTCGCGACGATCGTCTCGAAGCGCGCGGCGATCCGCTCCGTGTGGGCCCGCGCGAGCCGCTCGACCCTGCGCGGAGCGGCGCCGCGCAGCGCGGAGGCGAGGACGCCGTCGACGCGCTCGTGCGCCACGAAGGCCGCCGCGATCCCACGCCCGCGCGCCCACGGGCCCAGGCCCGCGAGCGTGGTGCGGTCGGAGACCTCGAGGGCGTCGGGGCGGAAGGCCTCGAGCGCATCGGTCACCGCGCCGAGCCTGGTGATCGCCCGGTAGCCGCCGGTGCCCGGGACGAGCGGGCTGTGGAGCGTGACGACGCGCCCGTGCGGTGCGACGTGCTCGCGGTCCTCGTCGCCGGGGACGATGAGCAGGACGTCGTCGCCGGCGTCCACATAGCCCCGCCCGAGCGCGTGGAGCGCGGTCCGCAGCCCGCCCGAGCGCGGGCCGTAGAAGTTCGCGACCTGGGCGATCCTCATGGCGCCACCGCCCTCTCCGCGATCGCCCGTGCGTAGTGCGCGGTCAGCGCCCCGCACACGCGCGGCCAGGTCCGGCCCTCGACCGAGACGCGCGCGTGCGCGCCCTGGAGCAGCCGCATGTCCTCGTTCTCGACGAGCGCCGCGACCGCCTCGGCCATGTGGTCGAGGCGGCCGGGGGTGTAGAGGAAGCCGTTCGAGCCGTGGTCGATCAGGTCGATCGGCCCGCCGCGCCGCGGCGCCACCACCGGCACCCCCGAGGCGAGCGCCTCCTGGATCGACTGCCCGAAGGTCTCGAGCTCGCCGGGGTGGACCATGACGTCGAGGCTCGCGACGGCGCGCGCGAGCTCGCCGCCGCCGAGGAAGCCGGCGAACTCGGCACCCGGCAGCGCGCGGCGCAGGCGCGGTCCCTCCGGGCCTTCGCCGATGACGACCAGCCGCACCCCGGGCAGGTCCGCCAGCACCGCGAGGTCGTCGACACGCTTCTCGGGTGCGAGGCGGCCCACATAGCCGACCACCACCTCGCCGCGCGGCGACCATCGTGCCCGCAGCGCATCGTCCCGATGCGCGGGGTTGAAGCGCACGGTGTCGACCCCGCGGGGCCACAGCCGCAGCCGGTCGACGCCGAGGTCCTCGAGCTGGCGCATCGCGGCGGTCGACGGCGCGAGCGTGAGGTCGGCGGCGCGGTGGATGTTGCGCACGCGCGCCCACAGCAGCGGCTCGCCCCACGGCGCACGGTACGAGGCCGCGTAGGACGGCACATCGGTCTGGTAGATCGCGACCGTCGGGAGGCCCAGGTCCGCCGCGGCGCGCACCGCCGCCCAGCCGAGCATGAACGGCGAGGCGAGGTGGACCACGTCGGGGCGGACGTCCTCGAGGATGCGGGCGACGCCGCGCACGGTCGACAGGGCGACGCGCACGTCCTTGTAGCCGGGCCAGCCCACGGCCGGCACGTGGATGATGGGGGCGCCCGCGACGGACTCCGGCGCACCGGGGGCCTCGGGGGCGATGACGACCGCCTCGTCGCCGCGGGCGGCGAGGTGGTCGAGGACTCGCAGCAGCGAGTGGGTGACGCCGTTCGTGTGCGGCAGGAACGACTCTGCGACCAGCGCGACCTTCACGCTCGTCAGTCTTGGAGCCGCGTGCGAACCGTCGGTTGCCTCGCGCTTGATGTCGCGTGACCATCGGGTGACCATCGGGTGAAGCCTGCGCGCGGGGGCCCCGGCCGTGCGTGCGAGACTGGCGGCATGCCCCGCATCGTCCCTCGGTTCCTTGCCGCCCTCGCGGCGGTGGCCGGCGCGCTCGTGCTCGCCGGCGCGCCCGCGTCCGCGCATACCGCGCTTGTGTCGTCGACGCCCGCCGCGGGGGAGACGGTCACCGCGCTGGCCGAGGTGTCGCTCGAGTTCACCGAGCAGCTGCTCGACATCGGCAACGAGCTCGCGATGGTGGCTCCCGACGGCACGCGCACCGTGCTCGCGATCGTCGAGCCGGTGACGGAGACCATCACGGCGGCCGTGCCGGACGATGCGCTGGGCGCCGGGGAGAACGTCCTGCGCTACCGCGTGGTCGCCGGTGACGGCCACCCGATCGAGGGCGAGGTCGCCTTCACGTACGCGCCGCCGGTCGAGGCGACGCCGAGCGCCTCGGCGAGCCCGACGCCGAGCGCCTCCGCCTCGCCGTCCGCGTCGGCGGTGGTGCTCCCGACCACGAGCCCGACGCCGCACGTCACCGTGTACGAGGAGGTCGGGCCCAACCCCGCCGTGTACGTCATCATCGGCGCGGTCGCCGCGGGTGCGCTCGCGCTCACGATCGCGCTCCGGGGTCGCGGGAACGGCGGCGGCGCCGGCGGCGACGCCGCGGGCGGGCCGCAGGCGTGAGGCGGGTGCGGACGCGTCGGCACGCCTCGCTACCGTGTCCCGTGGGACACGGCGCGGCCCGCACGGGCGCCCGGGGGAGGACGCGATGACCGAGGTGGAGCTGACGGCGACCGCGCAGGACTACGTCAAGGTGGTGTGGAGCGCGACCGAATGGTCCGACGAGCCCGTCACCACGAAGCGGCTCGCGGAGCGGCTCGGCGTGTCCGCCCCGACGGTGTCGGAGAACGTCCGCAAGCTCGTCGCCGCCGGCCTCCTCGACCACCGCCCCTACGGCGCGATCACGCTGACGGCGCAGGGGGAGCGGCGCGCGCTCGAGATGGTCCGCCGGCACCGGCTCATCGAGACGTTCCTCGTGACCCAGCTGGGCTACGGCTGGGACGAGGTCCACGACGAGGCCGAGGTGCTCGAGCACGCGTGCTCGGCGCGCATGATCGACGCGATCGACGCGATGCTCGGCCACCCGACGCGCGACCCTCACGGGGACCCCATCCCGAGCGCCAGCGGGCGCATCGACACCGTCGACGGCACCAACCTCGCGGTGGCCGCGGCGGGGGCATGGACAGTGGCGCGGCTGTCGGACGCCGATCCGGGCGTCCTGCGGGACCTGGCGACCCTAGGATTGACCGTGGACGCCTCGATCCGGGTGCTCGGCCCCGATGGCTCCGGCGGGATCCGTGTGGAGACCGCGGAGGCGACCGCTATCGTCGTCCCGCCCGCCACCGCGACCGCGGTGTGGCTCGTCACGCAAGGCCCCTGATGACTTCGCTTCCCCCGGCCTCCGAGGCCGGAACCCCGCGCTGGCTCCTGCCGCGCACCGCGCATGCCGCGCACCCCGCGCTCGTGCTGGCCGGCTTCGTGGTCGCCGGCTTCGCGATCAGCCTCTCCCAGGGCGGCTCGTCCGGGGTCATCCAGGACCAGGTCCGCGACCTCGACGCCTCGGTCGACATGATCGGGTGGACCATCGTCGCGTACGCGCTCGGCGTCGTGGTGGGCGCGCCGCTCATCATGGTCGGCCTCGCGGCGTGGAACCGGCGCCGGCTGCTGCTCACCATGTCGGCGGTCTTCGTCGCGACCTCCGTCCTCACCGCGCTCGCGCCGACCGTCGAGACGCTGTTCGTCGCGCGCCTGCTGGCCGGCCTGCCCCACGGGGCGCTGCTCGGGTCGGCGGCGTACGTGGGCGTGCTCGCGCTGGGCGTCGAACGGCGCGGCCAGGTGATCGCGACCATCATGTACGGGCTCACCGCAGCCATCGTCGTGGGCGTGCCCGCGATGCAGTGGATCTCGGAGCGGTCCGGGTGGCGCCTCGCGTTCTGGATCGTCGCCGCCGTGGGCCTCGCCGGCTTCGTGCTGATGTGGGCCTTCGTCCCGTCGGTGCCGGGCACGCACGGCGCCGGCTTCCGCACCGAGCTCGCCGCGCTGCGCGGGCGCGTGCTGTGGACCGCGATCCTCACGGTCACGGTCGGCTTCGCGGGCCTGGGCGCGGTGCAGTCGTACATGGTGCCGCTGCTCGAGGACACCAACGGCTTCGCGCCGGGCACCGTCACGGTGGTGCTCGCGCTGTTCGGCCTGGGCATGACCGCGGGCGCCTACGTGGGCGGCAGGCTCACCGACCGCTCGGTGCTGCTCACCTCGCGCGTGGGCGTCATCGGCGTCGCCGCGATGCTGCTGCTGCTCGGCCTGGTGGGGGGCAGCGGCTGGCCGGTCGTGGTGGCACTCGTGCTGCTCGGCGTGTTCATCCAGACGTTCTCGCAGGGCGCGCAGGCCCACCTCATGGACGCGACGCACACGTCGCCGTCGCTCGGCGCCGCGATCTCGCACTCCGCCCTCAACGCCGCCACGGTGGTCGGCACGGGCCTCGGCGCGATCGTCATCGGCGCCGGCCTCGGCTATGTCGCTCCGGCCTGGGTGGCGCTCGTGCTGGCCCTCGTCGCGGTCGTGCTCGTCTTCGTCGGCCCCGGCTACCGCCGGTGACCGGTCCCGGCCGTCCGGTGCGGCGACTACCCTGGACGCCATGAATCTCCGCCTCGGCACCCGTGGATCCGCGCTCGCGACGGCACAGTCCGGCCAGTTCGCCGATGCGGTGGTCGCCGCAGCGTCGACCGCGGGCGGCGAGGCCGCCGTCGAGCTGGTCAAGGTGACGACCAAGGGCGACATCGACCGCGGCTCGCTCGTGGGACTGTCGCAGACCGGCGTGTTCGTGACCGCGCTGCGGGAGGCGCTGCTCGCGGGGGAGTGCGACTTCATCGTGCACTCGCTCAAGGACGTCCCGACCCAGCCCTACCCGGGCCTCGAGGTGGTCGCGATCCCCGAGCGCGAGGACCCCCGCGACGTGCTGTGCACCGACGGCCGCACGCTCGCCGAGCTGCCCGAGGGAGCCGCGATCGGCACCGGCTCGCCCCGACGGGCTGCGCAGCTGCTCGCCGTGCGCCCCGACCTCGACGTCCAGCCCCTGCGGGGCAACGTCGACACCCGGCTGTCGCGCATCGGCGACGGCCTCGACGGCGTGGTGCTCGCGGCGGCGGGCCTCAACCGCCTGGGCCGCGGCGACGATGCGACCGAGCCGCTGTCCGTCGAGGACATGGTGCCCGCGCCGGGACAGGGTGCGCTGGCGATCGAGATCCGCGAGGACGCCCCCGACGAGCTGCGCACGCTGCTCGCGACGCTCGACCATACGCCCACCCGCGCCGCCGTCACCGCGGAGCGCGAGGCGCTTCGCGTGCTCGACGCCGGCTGCGCCGCCCCGGTCGCCGCGCACGCCGTGGTGACGGGCGGCCGCCTCACGCTCCACACCCGCGTCATCGGCAACGACGGCACGCTGGCGCTCAACGAGCGCAACTCCGGCGTCCTCGCGGAGGCCGCCGCCATCGGCCGCTCGAGCGGCTTCTCCCTCCTGGGTCGCGGCGCCGAGCGCCTCATGGGTCGCGCATGAGCCTCGCCGGGCGCCGGCTGCTCGTGCCGGTGACGGCCGAGCGCACCGCCTTCGCCGACGACCTCGCCGGCGAGGGCGCCCTCGTCACACCCGTCGCGTTCATCGCGATCGCGGGACCCGCCGACCCGGCCGCCCTCGAGGCCGCCACCCTCGCGTGGCTCGACGGCGCGTACGACTGGATGGCCGTGACGAGCCGCAACGCGGTGCTCGCGATGGACCGCATCGCGCGCGCCCACGGCCGCACGCTCGGGGAGCCGCAGCCGGCCTCAAGGGTCGCCACGGTCGGCGAGGCGACGCGCGGAGTGTGCGCCGACGTCGGCCTGGCCGTCGACCTCGTGCCCACCGCGCGCCAGGACGCCCGCGGCATCGTCGCGGACCTGCCCGAGGGTGACGGCCGCGTGCTCGCGCCGCTCGGCAACCTCGCCTCGCCCGTGCTCGAGCGGGGGCTCGCCCGCAAGGGCTGGCACGTCGACGCCGTCGAGGCCTACCGCACGGTCGACGGCCCGGGACCGGACGATGCGACGGTCGCCGCCGTCGCCGACGGCGGACTCGACGCGGTGCTGCTGACGTCCGGCTCGGTCGCGGAGCGCTTCGCCGCCGCCTGCCCGACCGTCGCCCCCGGCACCCGCATCGTCGCCATCGGGCGCACCACCGAGGCGGGCGCGCGCGCCGCGGGCCTGCGGGTGGACGCCGTGGCCACCACGCCGTCGTACGGTGGGATCCGGGCCGCGCTCGACGCGGCGCTCGACGTCCCTGCCGATCCCGGCAGCGCCACCACCACCGCCGAGGGGGACCACGCATGACCTCGTACCGCCCGCGCCGCCTGCGCACCACGCCCGCGATGCGCCGCCTCGTGCGCGAGGTGCGCCCGCATCCCGCCGAGCTGGTGCTGCCGGTCTTCATCCACGAGGACCTCGCCGAGGAGCGCCCCATCACGTCGCTGCCGGGCGTGTCCCAGCACCCGCTCGACGCGGTGCCGGGCCTGGTCCAGGACGCGATCGAGGCCGGCATCGGCGGCCTCATGCTGTTCGCGATCCCGTCCGTGCGCGACGCGCGGGGCTCGGGCGCGGTCGACCCGGACGGCATCCTCAACCGCGCGATCGGCCTCGCGGCCGAGGCCGCCGGCGACCGCCTCGTGATCATGGCGGACCTGTGCCTCGACGAGTTCACCGACCACGGCCACTGCGGCGTCCTCGACGGTGCGGGCCGGGTCGACAACGACGCGACCAACGAGGTCTACGCCGCGATGGGGCTCGCGCAGGCCCGCGCGGGCGCCCACGTGCTGGGGCTCAGCGGGATGATGGACCACCAGGTCGCGGCGGTGCGCGAGGTCCTCGAGGCGGAGGGGTTCACGGACACCGCGCTGCTCGCGTACGCCGCGAAGTACGCCTCGGCGTTCTACGGGCCCTTCCGCGAGGCCGTCGACAGCCAGCTGCAGGGCGACCGCCGCACGTACCAGCTCGACCCGGCCAACGGCCGCGAGGGCCTCCACGAGGCCGAGCTCGACGAGCTCGAGGGCGCGGACATGGTGATGGTCAAGCCCGCGCTGCCCTACCTGGACGTCGTCGCCGAGGTCGCCGCGCAGTCGCGCGTGCCGGTCGCGGCCTACCACGTGTCGGGCGAGTACGCCCAGATCGAGGCGGCCGCCGCCCAGGGCTGGCTGGACCGCCGCGCCTCGCACCTCGAGGCCCTCACGTCGATGCGCCGTGCCGGCGCCGACATCGTCGTCACCTACGCGGCGCTCGAGCTCGCCGCCTGGCTCAAGGAGAACTAAGTGTCCTCGTACTCGGAGCGCGCCCGCGCGATCCTGCCCGGCGGCGTGAACTCGCCCGTGCGCGCCTGGAACGGCGTCGGGGGAGAGCCCGTCCCGATCGCGGAGGCCCACGGCAGCCGCATCGTCGACGCGGACGGCCGCGAGATGATCGACCTCGTCGCCTCCTGGGGCCCCGCGATCCTGGGCCACGCGAAGCCCGAGGTCGTGGCCGCGGTGCAGGCCGCGGCGGCCAAGGGCCTGTCCTTCGGCGCGACCACCGAGGCCGAGGTCGAGCTCGCCGAGATCATCCGCGACCGCTACGCGCCCGCCGAGCGCGTGCGCCTCGTGTCCACGGGCACCGAGGCCACCATGACCGCGATCCGCCTCGCGCGCGCCGCGACGGGCCGCACCCGCATCGTGAAGTTCGCCGGCTGCTACCACGGCCACTCGGACGCGCTGCTGGTCGCCGCGGGCTCGGGCCTCGCCACCGCGGGCGTCCCGGACTCCGCGGGCGTGACCCCCGGCGCCGCGCAGGACACCCTGGTCCTTCCGTACGGCGACGAGGCCGCGCTCACCGACGCGTTCGCCGAGCACGGCGCCGAGATCGCCGGCGTCATCGTCGAGGCGGCGCCCGCCAACATGGGCGTGATCCAGCCGCCCGCGGGCTTCAACCGCCTCATCTCGACGCTGTGCCGCAACGAGGGCGCGGTGATGATCCTCGACGAGGTGCTCACCGGCTTCCGCGCGGGCCCCGCGGGCTGCTGGGGCATCGAGCGCGACCACGACCTGGCCGCGGGGCTCGACCCGTGGACGCCCGACCTGGTGACCTTCGGCAAGGTCATCGGCGGCGGCCTGCCGGTCGCCGCGCTCGGCGGCCGCCGCGACCTCATGGAGCAGCTCGCGCCGCTGGGCCCGGTCTACCAGGCGGGCACCCTGTCCGGGAACCCCGTGGCCGTCGCCGCGGGCCTCGCGACGATGCGCCTGCTCGACGACGATGTGCACGCCCACGTGGCACGCATCGCCTCGTCGCTCGCGGACGGCGTCTCGGGTGCGCTGACCGAGCGCGGCATCACCCACGCCGTCGGACGCGCGGGCACGCTCTTCTCGGTCTTCCTGGGCCTGGACGAGGCGCCCGTCACCTTCGACGAGGTGTCGCGCCAGGACACGGCGGCCTTCGCGCGCCTGTTCCACGCGCTCCGCCGTGAGGGCGTCGCGCTGCCGCCGAGCGCCTACGAGGCGTGGTTCGTGTCGGCCGCGCACTCGGTCAACGACGTCCGCCACATCGTCTCGACGGTCGCGCACTGGGCCGACGCGGAGGTCGCCGCGCGCGTCTGACGCGGCGTGCGGCCGGTCCCGGGTCGCGACGCCGACGCCGATGCCGACGCCCGCGACCCTACCGCGTGTGGCACCCGGTGCCACCGAGCCACGCCGCCGGCTCGAAGCATCGTCCCTGGTAGATGGCCTTCTTCACGGCCCGCCCGTCACGCTGTGAACCACTTCACGGGGCAGCGCTCCGTGAGGTGAGAAAGAGTTATCCCACGTTTCACAGGGCGTGACGTCAGGCGAAACCTTCCCTCCCTACCTTCGGAAGCGTCCGATTCCCCGTCGGGGCGCCCGCCCCGGTCGGACATCAGTCCCCCGGGAGGGACCATGACCATCTCCGACAAGACCACCGTCGAGGCCGTCGAGCCCGGCGTCATCGGCAAGGGCCGGTGGATCGAGCGCTGGGAGCCCGAGAACGAGCTGTTCTGGGAGGCCCGCGGCAAGTCCATCGCGTTCCGCAACCTCGTGTTCTCCATCGTCGCCGAGCACATCGGGTTCTCCGTGTGGCTGCTGTGGTCGATCGTCGTCGTGCGCATGTACGGCACGTTCGACGCCGCCACGGGCGAGCTCGTCGCCGCCGGCGCCAACGGCTGGGCCCTCACCGCGAGCCAGGGCTTCACGCTCCTCGCCGTCGCCTCCGGGGTCGGCGCGTTCCTGCGCGTGCCGTACACCTTCGCGGTGCCGATCTTCGGCGGCCGCAACTGGACCGTCATCTCGGCCCTCCTGCTGCTGATCCCGACCCTCGGCCTCGCATGGGTCGTCCAGAACCCGGAGACGCCCTTCGGCGTGCTCGTCGCGATCGCCGCGACGGCGGGCTTCGGCGGCGGCAACTTCGCCTCCTCGATGTCCAACATCTCGTTCTTCTACCCCGACAAGGCGAAGGGCTGGGCGCTCGGGCTCAACGCCGCGGGCGGCAACATCGGCGTCGCCGTGGCGCAGAAGCTCGTGCCGGTCGTCATCGGCATCGGCGCGCTCGGGCTGTCCGCCGCGGGTCTCGTGTACGTGCCCCTCGCGCTCGCCTCCGCGATCCTCGCGTTCCTCTTCATGGACAACCTGCGCGAGGCGAAGGCGGACCCCAAGCCCACGGCGGCCTCGCTCCAGCACGGCCACACCTGGCTGATGGCCTTCCTCTACATCGGCACCTTCGGCTCGTTCATCGGCTACTCGGCCGCGTTCCCCACGCTGCTCACGGTGGTCTTCGAGCGCGCCGACATCGCCCTGGGCTGGGGCTTCCTGGGGGCGCTCATCGGATCGCTCTCGCGCCCCTACGGCGGCAAGCTCGCTGACCGCATCGGCGGCTCCATCGTCACCATCGCCTCGTTCCTCGTGATGGCGGCGGCGGGCGCGACCGCGGTGGTGGGAGTCCAGAACGAGTCGCTCGCGCTGTTCTTCGTGAGCTTCATGGTGCTCTTCGCCGCGACCGGCATCGGCAACGGCTCGACGTACCGCATGATCCCGTCGATCTTCGGCCGGCTGCACGCGAGCAAGGGCCAGGACACCGACGCGAGCCGCCTCGACTTCAAGCGGCAGGCGGCGGGCGCGGTCGGCATCATCTCCGCGGTGGGCGCCTTCGGCGGCTTCGCGATCCCGTTCATCTACAAGATCTCGAAGGAGATGTCGGGCACCATCGTCCCGGCCCTCCAGATCTACGTCGGGGTGTTCCTCGCGATGGCCGCCATCACGTGGGTGTTCTACCTGCGCAAGGGCGCGACGATGAGGAACGTCTGACGTGACGACCCCCCAGCAGGACGCGGTGGCGCCGGGACCCCTCCCCGGCGCCGCCGCGGCCACCCACTGCCCCTACTGCGCGCTGCAGTGCGCGCAGACGCTCACCGCGACGCCGGGAGAGCGCCTCCCGGTCGCCGTGGCGGGGCGGGAGTTCCCCACGAATCGCGGAGGCCTGTGCCAGAAGGGCTGGACCTCGGCGGAGGTGCTGCGGGCCTCGGACCGGATCACCACGCCGCTGATCCGCACCGCCGACGGCGGCTTCCGCGAGGCCGGCTGGGACGACGCGCTCGACCTCGTGGCGGGCCGCGTCCGCGACCTCCAGGCCGAGTCGGGGGACGATGCGGTGGCCGTCTTCGGCGGCGGCGGGCTGACGAACGAGAAGGCCTACGCGCTCGGCAAGTTCGCCCGCCTCGCGCTCGGCACGCGCCTCATCGACTACAACGGCCGCTTCTGCATGTCGTCTGCCGCCGCGGCCTCGAACCGCGCGCTCGGCATGGACCGCGGCCTCGCCTTCCCGCTCGCCGACCTCGGCGGCGCGGACGCCGTCCTCGTCCTCGGCTCCAACATGGGCGTGACGATGCCGCCCTTCGTCCAGCACCTCGCGGGCGTGCGCGAGCGCGGCGGCCTCGTGGTCCTGGACCCGCGCGAGACCGTCACCGCGAAGCTCGCCCGCGACGGCGCGGGCGTCCACCTCGCCGCCGTGCCCGGCTCCGACATGGTCGTGCTCCTCGCGCTGCTGCACATCGTGCTCGCCGAGGGCCTGCAGGACGACGCCTACCTCGCGGACCGGGTCGAGGGCCTCGACGACGTGCGCCGCTCGGTGGCGCAGTGGTGGCCCGAGCGCGCCGAGGCCGCGACCGGCGTCCCCGCGGACACGCTCCGCGAGGTCGCACGCCTCCTGGCCGCCGCATCCCCCTCGCGCGGCGGCCGGGGGGCGTACATCCTCACCGGTCGCGGGGTCGAGCAGATGGCGCAGGGCACGGACTGCGTGAATGCGGCGATCAACCTCGCGCTCGCGCTCGGGCTCATCGGCCGCGAGGGCTCGGGCTACGGCCCCGTCACCGGGCAGGGCAACGGCCAGGGCGGCCGCGAGCACGGGCAGAAGTCGGACCAGCTGCCCGGCTACCGCATGATCACGGACCCGGCCGCCCGCGCGCACGTCGCCTCCGTGTGGGGTGTCGACCCGGCGGTCATCCCCGGCCCGGGCGTGCCCGCGGTCCAGCTGCTGTCCTCGCTCGGCACGGCCGACGGGCCCCGCGCGCTGCTGGTGCACGGCAGCAACGTCGTGGTGAGCGCGCCGAACGCGACCGCCGTCGAGGAGAGGCTGCGGGCGCTCGACCTGCTCGTCGTGTGCGACCTCGTGCCGTCGGAGACCGCGATGCTCGCGGACGTCGTCCTCCCCGTCACGCAGTGGGCCGAGGAGGACGGCACCATGACCAACCTCGAGGGCCGCATCATCCGCCGCCGCGCGGCCGTCGCGGCTCCCGGCGAGGCCCGCTCCGAGCTGTGGATCCTCCGCGAGCTCGCGGCCCGCCTCGGCTGTGGTGCGCTCTTCAGCGACGACGCCGAGACGATGTTCGACGAGATGGCCCGCGCCTCCGCGGGCGGCAAGGCCGACTACTCGGGCATCACCTACGCCCGCCTCGACGCGGGCGAGGAGCTGTTCTGGCCCTGCCCCGCCTCGGCGCCGGGGGAGTCCGCCCACCCCGGGACGCCCCGCCCGTTCCTCGAGTCCTTCCCCACGCCCTCCGGCCGCGCGCGCATGATCGCGGTCGCTCACCGCGGCCCCGCCGACGACGTGCGCCCGGGCATGGCGACCTACCTGGTCACAGGGCGCGTCCTCCAGCACTACCAGTCGGGCGCGCAGACCCGTCGCGTCAAGGAGCTGGCGCAGGCCCAGCCCGAGGCCTTCGTCGAGATGCACCCGCTGCTCGCCGAGCGGTACGGGCTCACCGAGGGCGCGGTGGCCTTCCTCGCCACCGCGCGCGGGGAGGCGATGGCGCGGGTGCGCCTCACCACCGACATCCGCACCGACACGGTCTTCATGCCGTTCCACTGGGCGGGCGCAGGCAGCGCCAACCGCCTCACCAACGACGTCACCGACCCGACGTCGTCGATGCCCGAGTTCAAGGTCACGGCGGTCGAGATCCGCGCCGCCCACCGGCTGCGGCCCGCGTCAGAGCTGGAAGGAGCGGCACGATGAGGATCGTCGTCATCGGCCATGGGATGGTCGGCTCGCGCTTCGCGCAGGACGCCGCCGCGCGGGTGCCCGGCGCCCACGTCATGGTGCTCGGCCGTGAGGACGCCGAGCCCTACAACCGGGTGCTGCTGTCGAGCGTCGTGGCCGGCAAGGCCGACCCGGACGGCATCGCGCTCCTCGCTCCCGACACGGACGCCGTCGACGTCCGCCAGGGCGTCGCGGCCGTCGAGATCGACCGGGGTCGCCGCCTCGTCACGGCCTCCGACGGGTCGGTGCACCGCTACGACCGGCTCGTCCTCGCCACCGGCTCGGCCGCCCGCGTCCCGCAGATCCAGCACGTCGCGAACCCCGACGGCCTGGTGCCGGGGGTGAGCGTGCTCAAGGACCTCGCGGACGCGCGGGGCATCCTCGCGGCGCTTCCCAAGGCGCGTCGCGCCGTGGTGCTCGGCGCCGGCGTCCTCGGGCTCGAGGTCGCCACCGGGCTCGCCGCGCGCGGGCTCGCCGTCACCCTCGTGCACCACGCCGACCGCCTCATGGAGCGCCAGCTCGGCTCCTCCGCCTCGCAGGTCGCAGAGGGCTCGCTCGGGCGGCTGGGGACGACGGTCGTCACGCAGGCGTCCGTGACGCGGGTCGTCGAGCGCCGCGGCCGCATCGTGGCCGTCGAGCTGTCCAACGGCGCCGAGGTCCTCACGGACCTGCTCGTCATGTGCGCGGGCACCATCCCGGAGACGGCGCTCGCGCGTCGCGCGGGCCTGCCGTGCGAGCGCGGCATCGTCGTCGGGACGGACCTCGCCTCGCCCGAGGACCCGCACGTCTTCGCGATCGGCGACTGCGCCCAGCCGCCCGAGGGAGGCACCGGCCTCGTCGCGCAGGGTTGGGACCAGGCACAGCGTCTCGTCGACGCGTGGGCCGGCGCGCCCGGCACCGCGCCGGCGGCGCGGGACGATGCGGCGGGCACCGACCGCACCAACGTGGTCCGGGTCAAGGCGTCCGGGCTCGAGGTGGTCACCATGGGTCTGAGCGGCAAGTTCGAGCACGGCGACCGCCAGCTGCGGGCCGTGCGGATCTCGGACCCGGCCGTGGGCCGCTTCGTCGAGGTCGTCGTCCACGAGGGCCTCCTCGTCGGCGCGACCGTGGTGGGGGACAAGGCCACCGCGACCGAGCTCCAGGCGCTCTACACGCGCGGGCTGCCGGTCCCGTCGGACCCGGCCCACCTCATCGTCCGCCCCATCCCGGGCGCGGCGCCCGCGAGCCGGAACGCCGCCGACATGGCGGACGCCGACACGGTCTGCCAGTGCAACACCGTGTCGAAGGGGCGCATCAAGGACGCCATCGCGGACGGCTGCGACTCCGTCGAGGACGTCTCGCGCGCCACCCGCGCGTGCACGGGATGCGGCGACTGCAGGTCGCTGGTGAAGGAGATGCTCGCGACCGCCGCGGGCGGCACCACGAAGGCTCCCGCGTCCGCCGCGGGCGACAGCAAGGTCCCCGCGCTCGCGGGGGCCACCGACAACCGCCCCGCCCTGGCGGGGACGCGGGAGGCATGATGACCACCGAGCACATCGTCGTCGTGGGCGGCGGCATGGTCGCCCACCGGTTCACCGAGGCCATGCGGGCACGCGACACCGAGGGGCGCTTCAGCGTCGAGGTGCTCGCGGAGGAGCCTCGTGCGCCCTACGACCGGGTCGCGCTCACCAGCTACTTCCAGGGCAGGACCCCCGAGGACCTGCAGCTGGGCGACCCCGCGCTGTGGCAGGACCCCCTCGTCGCCCTGCACCGCGACGCCCGCGCCACCGCGGTCGACCGCGACCGGCGCATCGTCACCGTCGAGGGAGGCCGCGAGGTCGCGTACGACCACCTCGTGCTCGCGACGGGCTCGTACGCCTGGGCGCCGCCCACGCCGGGCGCGGACCTCCCCGGCGTGTTCATGTACCGCACCGTCGACGACGTCGCGGCGCTGCGCGGCTGGGTCGAGGAGCGGCGCGCCGAGCTCGGCCGGCCCGTCCGCGGCGCGGTGATCGGCGGCGGCCTCCTCGGCCTCGAGGCGGCGGGCGCGCTGCAGAGCCTCGGGGCGCGCAGCACGGTGATCCAGTTCGCGGACCGCCTGATGAACCTCCAGGTCGACGAGGGCGGCGGCGAGGCGCTCAAGCGGCTCATCGAGCGCATGGGCGTCACGGTGCGCTGCAGCACCGCGACCCAGGAGATCCGCGCCGGCAAGGACGGTTACGTGGGCAGCCTCCTCTTCGCCGACGGCGGCGAGCAGCTGGTCGACGTGGTGGTCTTCGCGACCGGCGTGCGGCCGCGCGACGAGCTGGGCGCGATCGCCGGGCTCGAGCTCGGCGCCCGCGGCGGCGTGGTGGTGGACGACACGTGCCTCACCGCCGACCCCGCGGTGAGCGCGATCGGCGAGGTCGCGTGCATCCAGGGCGCATGCCTCGGCCTCATCGCGCCCGGCAACACGATGGCGGAGATCGCCGTCGACCGCCTGCTGGGCGGCGCGAGCACGTTCCCGGGCGCCGACATGGCGACCAAGCTCAAGCTCCTCGGCGTCGACGTCGCGTCCTTCGGCGACGCGTTCGCCACCACCCCGGGCGCGCTCGAGATGGTCTACGCGGACCCCGTCAACGGCGTCTACAAGAAGCTGGTGCTCACGGACGACGCGAAGACCCTGCTCGGCGGCGTGCTCGTGGGCGACGCCTCGGCGTACGCGTCGCTGCGGCCCATGGTGGGCGCGGAGCTGCCCGGCGACCCGGCCGCATGGATCCTCCCCGAGGGGTCCGTCGAGAAGGGCGAGATCGAGCTGCCGGACGATGCGGGCGTGTGCTCGTGCAACAACGTGTCGGCCGGGTCGATCCGCGAGGCGGTGACCGACCACGACTGCCACGACCTGGGCGCGGTGAAGGCCTGCACCAAGGCCGGCACGTCGTGCGGCTCGTGCCTCCCGCTGGTCAAGAAGATCATGGGGACCGAGCTCGAGAAGGCCGGCATCGAGGTCTCGAACGCGCTGTGCGAGCACTTCGCGATGTCCCGCGCCCAGCTCTTCAACGCGATCAAGGTGGCAGAGGCCACCACGTTCTCCGAGGTCATCGAGCGCTTCGGCACCGGACGCGGCTGCGACATCTGCAAGCCCACCGTCGGCTCGATCCTCGCGTCGCTGTACAACGCGCACGTCCTCGGCGGCGACCGCGCGGCGCTGCAGGACACCAACGACCGCGTCATGGCCAACATGCAGAAGGACGGCACCTACTCGGTGGTGCCGCGCGTGCCGGGCGGGGAGATCCTGCCCGAGCACCTCATCCTCATCGGCCAGATCGCGCAGGACTACGGGCTCTACACGAAGATCACCGGCGGCCAGCGCATCGACATGTTCGGCGCGCGGCTCGAGCAGCTGCCCCAGATCTGGAAGCGGCTCGTGGACGCGGGCATGGAGTCCGGCCACGCGTACGGCAAGTCGCTGCGCACCGTGAAGTCCTGCGTCGGCTCGACCTGGTGCCGCTACGGCGTCCAGGACTCCGTCGGCATGGCGATCGCGCTCGAGCTCCGCTACCGCGGCCTGCGAAGCCCGCACAAGCTCAAGCTGGGCGTCTCGGGCTGCGCCCGCGAGTGCGCCGAGGCCCGCGGCAAGGACGTCGGCGTGATCGCGACGGACAAGGGCTGGAACGTCTACGTGGGCGGCAACGGCGGCTTCACGCCGGTCCACGCGCAGCTGCTCGTGGAGGACGTGTCCGACGACGACGTCTTCCGTGTGATCGACCGCTACCTCATGTACTACATCCGCACCGCCGACCGCCTGCAGCGCACGGCCCCGTGGCAGCAGGAGCACGAGGGCGGCCTCGACCGCATCCGCGAGATCGTGGTCGAGGACTCCCTCGGCCTCGGGGAGGAGCTCGACGCGCACATGGCTCGTCACATCGACTCCTACGAGGACGAGTGGAAGGCCGTGCTCGACGACCCGGTGCGCCTGCGCCAGTTCGCGTCGTTCGTCAACGCCCCCGAGCAGCCCGACCCCTCGCTCGCGTACGTCGAGCAGCGAGGCCAGCGCCGCCCGGCCACCCCCGCCGAGCGCGAGAACGCGCCCGTGCTCATCGCCCCCACCACCCTGGAGGTCCGGTCATGACCGCCGTCCCCGCCACCGCATCGTCCACCGCGACCCGCGTCTGCGCGCTCGCGGACCTCACGCCGGAGCTCGGCGTCGCCGCGCTCGTGGGCGGCGAGCAGGTCGCGATCTTCCTGCTCGCCGACGGCTCGGTGCACTGCGTCCAGAACCTCGACCCGTTCTCCGGCGCGTCGGTGATCTCGCGCGGGATCACGGGCTCGAAGGGCGACGTGCCCACCATCGCGTCGCCCATCTACAAGCAGGTGTTCTCGCTGCTCGACGGGGCCTGCCTGGTCACGATGGACAAGGAGCCCAAGCCGGGACACGCGGCGAACTTGGTCGTTCACCGTGTTCACCTCGACAATGGCGACGTGTTCATCGACCTGGCGGGTGGTGCGTGACAGCTCTCTTCGGACTCGACCTCAAGGATCGGCGCGTGCTCGTCGCGGGTGCCGGCCATGTGGCCTCGCGGCGCATCAAGCGCTTCCTCGCGGAGGGCGCCGACGTGCACGTCGTGTCGCCCGAGGCGAGCGACGACGTGCGGCGGCTCGCCCAGCACGGCGACCTCGAGTGGCGCGCGCGAACCGTCGAGGAGGCCGACCTGGACGGCGCCTGGTTCGTGCTCGCAGCGACGGACGATGCGGCGGTGAACGATGCGGTGGCCGCGTGGGCCGAGGCGCGACGCGTGTTCTGCATCGACGCCTCGGACGCGACGAACGGCACCGCGCGGCAGGCGGCGCTGTCGCGCCACGGCGACCTCGCGGTCGGTGTGATCTCGACCGACCGTCCGGACCCCGCGCGGATCCGGGCGGTGCGCGACGCCGTCGCGGCGCACATCGACGCCGGCGCGGTCGACCTGCGCCGCCGCCGGTCGGGTCACGGCCGCGTCATCCTCGTCGGCTCGGGTCCCGGCGACCCGGGCCTCGTCACGGTGCGCGGACGGCAGGCGCTCGCGGAGGCGGACGTGGTGGTGACCGACCGGCTCGGCACCACCGAGCTGCTCGTCACCGTGCCCTACGACGTCGAGGTGGTCAACGTCGGCAAGTCGCCCGACCGCCATCCCGTTCCGCAGGACGAGATCAACAGGATCCTCGTGTCCCACGCGCAGCAGGGACGCACCGTGGTGCGGCTCAAGGGCGGCGACCCGTTCGTGCTGGGACGCGGCGGCGAGGAGGTGCACGCGTGCCTCGAGGCCGGCGTGCCGGTCGAGGTGGTGCCGGGCGTGACCTCGGCGCTGTCGGTGCCCGCCCGTGCGGGCATCCCCGTCACGCAGCGGGGACTGTCCACCGCCGTGCTCGTCACGTCCGGCCACGCGGGTGCGGACGCGACCTCGGTGGCCGCCATGACGCACGGCACGACAGTCGTCGTGCTCATGGGCGTCGCGGCGCTGCCGGACATCGTCGCCGCGGGCCTCGCAGGCGGCGCACCAGGCACGACGCCGGTCGCGATCATCGAGTCCGGCACCACGGCGGACGAGCGCGTCACGCACGGCACGCTCGACGACATTGTTCTTATCGCAGGGGAAACAGGGGTGAAACCTCCCGCGATTATCGTCATCGGCAACGTATCGAGGCCGGATCTGCTGGCCTCCGAGGTCGCGGCGACGCCGCGACGCGAGTGACGGGGAGGTCCGCGTGTCGATGGTGGGGGAGCCGCTGTCGGGCTGTGTCATGGTCATCACCGCGGACCGCAGGAAGCGCGAGCTCGCATCCGCGCTGGAGCGCCGCGGCGCCCTGGTGCGCCACGCGCCCGCGCTCAGCACCATCCCGCATCTCGACGACGCCCGCCTCATCGAGGACACCCGGGCCCTCATCGCGTCGCCCCCGGACATCGTGGTGGCGACCACCGGCATCGGCTTCCGCGGCTGGATCGAGGCGGCCGATGCCGCGGGCCTCGCCGAGGACCTGCTCGACGCGATCAAGGACGCCCGGTTCATCGCACGCGGGCCCAAGGCGCGCGGCGCCATCCAGCAGGCGGGCCTCGAGGCGGACTGGGTCGCGGAGTCGGAGACGTCGGCCGAGCTGCGCGACTACCTCCTCGCCGAGGGCGTCGACGGGCTCCGCGTCGCGGTGCAGCACCACGGCAACGGGTCCGACGGGCTGGACGAGGCCTTCGAGGCCGCGGGCGCGGAGGTGCAGAGCCTCCTCGTGTACGGCTGGGGCAGGCCCCTCCAGCCCGACCTCCACGACGAATGGATCGACCAGGCCGCGAGCGGAGGCGTCGACGCGGTGATCTTCACGTCGGCGCCGGGTGCGGAGTCGTGGCTCGCGACCGCGCGGGAACGCGGCGTTCTCGAGGGCGCCGCCGCGCGCGCCGCCTCGGGCGACCTCGTGATCGCAGCGGTGGGCCCGGTGACCGCGGCGCCGCTGCACGAGGCCGGCCTCGTGGTGCGCTTCCCGGACCGGTGGCGCCTCGGCGCCCTGGTGCGGCTGCTGGTCCAGGACTTCACCGAGTCGGCGGTCGGGATCCCGACCCCGGACGGCCCGCTCGTGATGCGCGCGACCTCCGCGGTGCTGGACGGGCGCGTGCTGCCGCTCACGCCGACCGGGCTCGAGATCCTGCGTGCGCTCGCGCACGCGAAGGGGAACGTCCTCACCCGTGAGCAGCTCGCGGGCGTGCTGCCGGGCGCCCAGGCGGGCGCCCACGCGGTCGAGGCGGCGATCAACAGGCTGAGGGAGAACTCGGGGGCACCGATGCTGGTGAGAACTGTGGTGAAGAGGGGCTACGCGCTGGCGGTGAGCGCAGCATGAGCACGCTGATCGCATGCGCGCACGGCACGCGCGACGAGGACGGTCAGGCGACCATCCTCAAGGTCGTCGAGGACATCCGCGGCGCGCTGCCGCAGCACGACGTGCGCGACGCCTACGTCGACGTCCACGGCCCGTACTGCAAGGAGGTCGTCGCGGACGTCGAGCCGTGCGACGGCACCTCGGCGGTGGTAGTGCCGCTGCTGCTCGCGGGCGGCTATCACGTCTACCACGACATCGCGGAGGCGGTGAAGGGGCGGGAGGACGTCGCGGCGGCCTCCGCGCTCGGGCCCGACCCGCGGCTCGTCGACATCGTCATGGACCGCATCCACGAGGCGCACATCCCGGAGACCACCACGCTCATCCTCGCCGCGGCCGGCTCGTCCGACCCGCGCAGCACGGCGGACACCGAGGCGGCGGCCGAGATGCTGCGCGCGCGGTGGAGCGGCCCGGTCCGCATCGGCTACGCCGCCGGCATCCACCCCACGGTGGCCGATGCGGTCGCGGACGCCCGCGCCAACGGCGAGGACGGCGAGGTCGCCGTCGCATCGTTCCTGCTGGCACCCGGCTTCTTCCAGAAGCGGCTGGGGGAGGCGGGGGCGGACTACGTCACGGCGCCGCTCGCGCCTCACCCGAGGCTCGTGGAGATCGTGCTGGACAGGTACCGTGACGCGGGTGGCAGCTGACGCGTACGTCCGGCAGCGGGCGCTTCCCGGATTCGGTGGCGAGGGGCAGGCCGCGCTGGGCGCGGCGCGCGTGGCGATCGTCGGCGTCGGCGGGCTGGGCTGCCCCGCGGCCCTGTACCTCGCCGCGGCCGGCGTGGGCGCGCTCACGCTGATCGACTCGGACCGGGTGTCCGTGACCAACCTGCACCGCCAGGTGCTGTTCGGGCCCGCCGACGTGGGCCGCGCGAAGGTGGAGGCCGCCGCATCGTCCCTCGCCGCCCTCGCCCCCGACGTCCGGGTGACCACCCTCGACGCCCGGCTCGGCGCCGATGCGGCCGAGGTGCTCGCGGGCCACGACCTGGTGCTCGACTGCACCGACACGTGGCCGTCGCGGCTCGCCGTGGCCGACGCGTGCGCGGCGCTCGCCGTCCCCCTCGTGTGGGGCGCGGTCCAGGGGTGGTTCGGCCAGGTGACCGTCTTCGATTCCGGGAGGACCCTGCGCGACGTGTTCCCCGAGGAGCCGGCGCCCGATTTCGGCGTGTGCGACGCCGGCGGGGTCCTCGGGCCGCTGTGCGGGCAGGTGGGCGCCGCGATGGCGTCGCAGGCGGTCGTGCTGCTCACCGGCACGGGACGGGGCCTCGCGGGGACGTTGCAGGTGCTGGACGCGCGCGACGGCGAGTGGCGCAGCCTGCCCGTGGCCGGGGGTGCCCGTGCGTAGCGCGGCCGAGCACCTCGCGCAGGTCCTCGCGCTCGTCGGGCCGCCCGTGCCCCGTCGCGTCGCGCTCGCGGACGCGCTGGATGCCGTCCTCGCGGTCGACGTGCGGGCCGCCGGCGATCTGCCGCCCTTCGACAACTCGGCCATGGACGGCTACGCGGTGCGGGCCGCCGACGTCGCGGAGGCGAGCGAGGGTGCACCCGTCCGGCTCGCGCTGGTGGGGGAGTCCGCCGCGGGGCACCCGTGGGACGGGGTGCTCGGGGCGGGGGAGACGGTGCGCATCATGACGGGCGCGCCCGTGCCGGCCGGGGCCGATGCGGTGGTGCCGCAGGAGCTGGTGGCCGCCGCGGCGGGCGCGGTCCTCGTCGACGCGCCCACGCCCCTCGGCCGCCACATCCGTCGCCGTGCGGAGGACGCGCGCGCGGGTGACCTCGTGGTTCCCGCCGGGGTGCGGCTGCGCCCGCGCCACCTCGCGGCGGCCGCGGCGGCGGGTAGCGGCGAGCTCGTCGTGATGCCGGCACCCCGGGTGGCCTACCTGGCGACCGGCGACGAGCTCGTGCGTCCCGGCACGCCGCTCGCCCCCGGGCGGATCTGGGAGTCGAACGCGACGTATCTCGAGGCGGCGCTGCGCAGCCTCGGCGCCGTGCCCGTGGATCTCGGCACCGTCGGCGACCGGGGCGAGGACGTGCGTGCCGCGGTCGAGGCCGCGGATGCGGATCTCGTCGTCACCACGGGCGGCGCCAGCGTGGGCGACCACGACCCGGTGAAGGAGGGGCTCGCGGGTGCGGGTGTCGAGTTCCTGCGGGTCGCGATCCAGCCGGGCAAGCCTCAGGGTCTCGGGGTCGTCGCGGGGACGCCGGTGGTGTGCCTGCCGGGCAACCCGGTGGCGGTCGCGGTGTGCGTCGAGCTGTTCGTGGGGCCCGCGGTGCGCGCGATGCGCGGCATCCCCGAGCCGGAGTGGGAGCCGATGCGCGCCCTGGAGCCATGGCGCTGCCCGCCGGGGCGCGAGCAGGTGATGCCGGTGGTCATCGAGGGGGCGGCCAGCGGTGAGGACGGCCGGCAGGGCGTCGGCGGGAGCAGCGGCAGCGCGGGTGTGCGTCCCGCCACATCGGGCGGCTCTGGTTCCCACCTCGCCGCCCGCCTCGCCGCGGCCGACGGGCTCGCCCGCGTCCGCGCCGAGGCCGACACCGTCGAGGCGGGCGATATCGTCGCCGTCAGGAGGTTCACCGTATGAGCGAGACCAGCGACGCCGGCGCGACCGGGCCCGCCTTCACCCACCTCGATGGACGCGGCCAGGTCCGCATGGTCGATGTGACCCGCAAGCAGCCCACCGTGCGCAGCGCGACCGCCGAGGGTTTCGTCGCGTGCGCTCCGCACGTGGTGGCGGCGCTGCGGGACGGGACGGTGCCGAAGGGCGACGCGCTGGCACTCGCGCGGATCGCCGGCATCGCCGCCGCCAAACGGACCCCCGAGCTGCTGCCTCTCGCCCACGTCATCGGCGTCCACGGCGCGGTCGTCGAGGTCGAGGTGGAGGACGGCGGCGTCCGCATCAGTGCGACCGTGTCGACCGCGGACCGGACCGGTGTGGAGATGGAGGCATTCACCGCGGTGTCCGTGTCGGCGCTCAACATCGTCGACATGGTGAAGGCGCTCGACAAGGGCACCACCATCCGCGACATCAGGCTCGTCGCGAAGGACGGCGGCAAGTCGGGGTCGTGGCGCCGTGGGTAGTCGCGCCGTGGGTCCGAGGACCGTGGGTTTGAACGCCGTGGGTCCGAGAGCCGCGGGTACGAGGGCCGTGAGCAGGAGTGCCGGCGCGTGGGCGGGGTCTCGCCGTGGCTGACCGCTGGGACGCGATCGTCGTCGCAGGAGGGCGCGGCTCACGGCTCGGCGGTGTGTCGAAGCCCGAGCTCGTCGTCGGCGGCAGCACGCTCCTCGAGCGCGCGCTCGACGCGGTCGCGGGAGCGGCGAGCGTGGTCGTGGTCGGCGGGCCTCGCGCCGAGGGTGTGCGCTGGACCGTCGAGGAGCCCGCGGGCGGCGGCCCGGCCGCCGCGGTCGCGGCGGGGATCGCGGAGCTGGCGCGCGAGCGTGAACCCGCACCCGTGACGGCCGTTCTCGGCGTGGACACCCCGCTGGCGGGGGAGGTGCTCCCGCCACTGCTCGACGCCGCGGCCGACGATCGCGGCGCGTGGGCGGTGGACGCCGGAGGCTTCGCTCAGCAGCTGCTGGCGGTGTACCCGACCTCGATGCTCGCGGAGCGGTGCACCGGGGATCTGGCGGGCACCTCGCTGAGGCGGCTGGTCGAGGGGATCCCGATGGCGGGGCTCTCCGCGTCGGGCGACCTCGCCCGGGATCTCGACACCCGCGAGGATGAGGACTACTGGAAGGAGCGGTTGGGATGACCGAGGGCACCATGGATCAGTGGGTCGCGGCGCTCGCGACCGAGCTCGAGCTCGACCTGGGCCAGCTCGACGTGCAGGCGTTGCTCGACGTGGCGCGCGACGCCGCGCACTCCGTCGTGCGGCCGGCGGCGCCGCTCACGACCTTCCTGGTCGGCTACGCGGCGGGCCGGCGCGCGGCGGCGGGAGACGACATCGGACCCGAGTGCGGGACCGCGCAGGCGCTCGCGGCCCGTTGGGCGGCCGAGTGATCACCGTCCGGCTGTTCGCGGCGGCCGCGGAGGCCGCCGACGCGCAGGAGCTCACGCTCGATGTGGGCACCGTGATAGGCCTGCGCGAGGCCCTCGCTGCCCGCGGCGACGAGGCTCCGCGGGTGATCGGCCAGTGCGCGATCCTGCGCGAGGGCACGCGCCTCGAGGACGCCGCAGCCCTCGCCTCCGGGGATCTCGTGGACGTGCTGCCGCCGTTCGCCGGGGGATAGCCGCCGCGCAGCCCATCTTCCGGCCGCCTGGGCATGCCGGTGCGGCGCCTCCCGTGGGGGTGGGCGCCGTCGGGGCGGGGTCATCTGGGTGGGTCGGTGGCGTCGGGGTTGCCGGTGGGGTGGGTGTCGGTGATGTCGATTCGTAGTGCTGCCTTGCCGCCTTGGCGGGGGCGTTGGAGGGGGTCGACCGTGACGGGCGGGATGAACCACACCTCGGTGGCTGTGGCCTTGACCTGCCAGCCGTCGTCGTGGATCCGATGGTGGCAGCGTGTGCACAGGAGGACCCCGTTGGACAGGTCGGTGGGGCCGGAGTCGAGCTTCCACCAGGCAATATGGTGGGCGTCGCACCACGCCACCGGGGCATGGCAGAACGCGCATCCACCGTCCCTCTCGGCGAGCGCGTGGCGTTGGGCGGGGGTGAAGTATCGGCGGGCGTAGCCCACGTCGAGGACCTGGGAGCCGCCACCGAGGACGATGGGGAGCATCCGCGCGTCGACCATCATGCGTCGCATCTGCCCGGCTGACAGCGGTGTCGACACCGCGTCACACGATCCGAGCCCCACCCCGGTGGTGAGGGCGTCGTAGTCGATGCGGATCACGACCTCGGTCGACACCCCCGAGCCGGGCTGGTCGCAGCGCATCCCGTGACGGGCGAGGTCCACCAGCGCGTCCACGCGGATCCGGCCCGCCTCCCCCGGAGGCGCGGCCCCCAATCCCTCGTCGCGGCGCTTGCGGAACGCGTCCTTGACCTGCGCGTCGCACCACGTCTTGATCGGTGCCGCCGATGCCGGATCCAGCAGGCCCGAGATCCGCACCATCCCGTCGGCGCCTTCCGTGAGGGACAGGTAGCGTTCGGCGCGCTGGCGCTTCTCCCGCTCCTCCCACCGGCCCGCAGCTCCAGGCATGCCTTGCGCAGATCCGCCAACGACAGCTTCAACGCCTTCGCGACCAGCGCCTTCTCGACGTCCTCGCCCGCACCGTCGAGGGCCTCGAGGGTGTCGATCACCAGCGCCGCCTGCGCCGCCGACAGGTCGCCGGCCTTCACTGCGGCCGCCACATGACGGAACCTCGGCGTCTCACCGCTGCCACCGCCACCACCGCCGGCGCCCGCGCCGCCAGCACCGCCGGCACCGCCGGCATCGTCACCGTCGTCGCCGTTGTCGAACAGCCGGCCCGTGACGATCGCATCACGTGCCTGCCCGGCCGACCCGCCCCGCTTCTTCGCGACCATCCCGTTGGCGTTGCGGTGACCGCGCCTGCGCGCCATCCCACCACCGGGCTTGTCCTTGGAACGCCGCTCCGCCTCGGCCGCGAGCATCACCCCCGGCACATCCGCCAGCCGCGCCAGCTTCCCCGCGACCTCCAACGCGGTCGCGAGCTCGTCCTCGGACAGGGTGCGCAGGTCGCGCTGCTCGAAGGGCCTGAGCGGCACCAAGCCCTTCGCGACATCCAGCACCGAGAACTCCATGCGACAAGTCCACCACGAGGGTCAGACAACGCCCAGAAGCCATCACCCCAGGTATGTGGACAGTTTCCACCCCAATACTGCCTGTGGACATCACCCCGCACGAGCACGCGCGGACGCGGGGACACGGGCACACGACAGCCAGGCGACGGGCAGCCGGGGGTGTGCCAGACTCGCCTCAAGGGGGCGCAGCGATGACGGACAAGGTCGACTTCAAGAAGTCCCTCGACGCCTACCAGGCGCGACGCGGAGAGATCCGCATCCTCGACGTGCCGCCCACCCGCTACCTCATGGTCGACGGCCGCGGCGACCCCAACACGAGCCCGGACTTCGCCCAGGCCATCGAGGCCCTCTACCCGGTCGCCTACAAGGTGAAGTTCGCGTCCAAGAAGGAGGTTGGCCGCGATTACGTCGTGCCGCCGCTCGAGGGGCTGTGGACCGCCGACGACCCCTCCGCCTTCACCACGCGCCGCGACAAGTCCGCGTGGCGGTGGACGCTCATGATCATGACGCCCGGGTGGGTGGACGATGCGCTGGTCGAGACGGCCCGCGAGACGGCCCGCGAGACGGCCCGCAAGGCGGCTGCGGCGAAGGGCGCCCCGCCGCGGCTGGACGACGTGCGGCTCGAGACGCTCGCGGAGAGACGATGCGTGCAGACCCTCCACGTCGGGTCCTTCGACGACGAGGGTCCCGTCCTCGCGCGGATCCACGACGAGTTCATCCCAGGCAACAGCCTCCGCATGACCGGCCGGCACCACGAGATCTACCTCAGCGACTTCCGCAAGGTCGCACCCGAGAAGCTCCGCACGATCCTCCGTCAGCCGGTCGCGCCGGCCTGACATCCAGGTGGGGGGCGTCTCAGCCCCCGATCGCGCTCATCGGGCGCGACGGCTGCACGAACGACGGGTCGTCGATGCCGTGCCTGGGCTTCTTCAGCGCGACGCACGCCTGCATCGCCTCGGCGAGCCGCGCATCGTCCGCCCCGTCCCTCATCAACGACCGCAGGTCGGACTCCTCGTGCGCGAAGAGGCAGTTGCGGAACTGGCCGTCGGCCGTGAGCCGCACGCGGTCGCAGCGGTCGCAGAACGCGCGCGTCACCGACGCGATCACCCCGACCGTCGCCGAGGTCCCGACGATCCGGAACTGGGACGCGGGCGCCGCGCCGTCGTGCCCGAGCGCCTCGAGCTCGTACCGCGACGCGACCGCGGACAGGATCTCCTCGCCCGTCACCATCTCCTCGCGCCGCCACGTGTGCCCGCCGTCGAGCGGCATGTGCTCGATGAACCGCATCTCGAGCCCGCGCTCCACGGCGAACGCGACCAGGTCGCCAATCTCGTCGTCGTTCACGCCACGCATCACGAGCGCGTTGAGCTTGACGGGGGAGAAGCCCACCGCGCGCGCCGCCTCGATCCCGGCGAGCGTGTCCGCGAGACGGTCGCGCCGCGTGAGCTCGATGAACCGCGCGCGCTGGAGCGTGTCGAGCGAGATGTTGACCCGCGCGAGCCCCGCGTCCCGCAAGGGCGCCGCGAGCGCCGGCAGCCGCAGCGCGTTGGTGGTGAGCGACAGGTCCAGCGGCCCGTCGGGCCCTTCGATCGCCGCGAGCGCGCGCACCACGTCGACCACGTCGGGACGCAGCAGCGGCTCGCCGCCGGTGAGCCGGATCTCGGTCACCCCGAGCGACACGGCGACGCGTGCGAGACGCACCAGCTCCTCGGTGGTGAGCAGCGTCGACGAGGCGAGCCACGGCACCCCGTCCGCCGGCATGCAGTACGTGCAGCGCAGCGAGCAGCGGTCGGTGAGCGAGATGCGCAGGTCGCGGTGGACGCGCCCGAACCGGTCGACGAGACCCGCCGTCACGCCACACCCACCCACGTGTGCGACCCGTCCGCGAGCAGCTCGCGCTTCCACACGGGCAGCTCGGCCTTCACGGTCTCCACCAGCGCGGACACCGTGTCGAGCGCCTCGCGACGATGCGGCGCGGACACCGCGGCGACGATGGCCGCCTCTCCCACGCTCAGCGAGCCGATGCGATGGGTGACGGCGATGACGAGGTCGGGGGCGTCGTGACGCGCCGCCAGCGCGCCCAGCACCTCCGCGGCGGAGGGATGAGCCGAGTAGTCGAGCCCGACCACCTCGCCCTCGACGGAGGGGTCGTGGTCGCGGACCGTGCCGATGAACGTCGCGATCGCGCCGGCGCGCGGCCCCGCGACGGCGGCGACGTGCGCGTCGAGCGACAACGCCGCGTCCGAGATCGAGGCGAGCGCGATCAATGGTCTCCTCCGTCCAGCTGCGACAGCGCGTGCGGCAGCACGGCCGCCAGCACGGCCGCCGCGGACCGCGCGGCCCCCGGCGATCCGGCGACGTTCACCACGATCGTGCCCTCCTCGGTCACCCCGGCCAGCCCGCGCGACAGCACCGCGGTGGGGACCGCCTCGGCATCGACCGCGCGCAGCCGCTCCGCGACCCCGGGCAGCGGCCGCGCGAGCAGCGGAGCCGTCGCCTCGGGGGTGAGGTCCTCCGGGGTGAGCCCGGTTCCGCCGGTGGTGATGACCACGCGCGCGCCGCCGGCGATCGCCGCGCGGATCGCGCCGCGCACCGGGTCGACGCCGTCGGGGACGATGCGCGTGCCGACCTCCGCGCCCAGCGCCGCCATCGCCTCCGCGAGCACCGGGCCGGACGCGTCCGCGCGCTCGCCGCGCGCGGATCGGTTCGACGCGGTGACGACGTGCACGCGCACGCCCGACAGGTCCGGGGCCATGCCCGTTAGTGTACGAACGGCCGTGTTTCGCCGGGGTTGCGATGCGCTCGCGCCGGCGCTCCTCGCCCCGTGAGGGCGGATCACCCCGTGAGGGCGTACGCGAGGTGCCCCCGCGGCACGCCGAACCACACCACGGCGCCCGCATCGAGCGAGGCGGCGACGGCGGCGTCGACGTCCGCGGCGACCGCCGCGCCGACCACCCGCACCTCGTCGCCGCGAGGCTCGAGCGCCCGCACGGCGTCCGGCACCCATGCGAGCGACCGGTCGCGCGGCGCGTCCCCGATCGCGAGCACGACGGCGGACGGCGGCAGCGCGACCGCCGCCGCCTCGCCGCCGCGCGGGCCACCGCTCACGGGCACGCGCACGCCGCCCTCCAGCTCGAGGGCGCCCCCGCGCATCGTCCCCGCGACCAGCACGCGCGCGGCCATCCGGGCCGCGAACGGCGTGCGCGGCCGGGTGAGGACCTCGGTGGCCGTCCCCGCCTCGACGACGCGACCCCCGGCCATCACCGCCACGTCGTCCGCCAGCGTGTGCGCGTCGAGGACGTCGTGCGTCGTGATGATCGCCGTGACGTCCGCGAGCAGGCTCCGCAGCATCGTGCGGATCGCGGACGCGGCCTCCACGTCCAGGCCCGCGAACGGCTCGTCCAGCAGCAGCACGCGGGGCTCGGCCGCGAGCGCCCGCGCGATCGCGACGCGGCGCGCCTGCCCGCCCGACAGGTCGCCCGGGCGGCGTGAGGCGAGGTCCGCACACCCCACGCGCTCGAGCCACGCCTCCGCGACCCGGCGCGCGTCCCGCCGTCCGGCCGCCCGCGGCCCGAATGCGACGTTGTCGAGCACGCTCATGGGGAACAGCGCATCGTCCTGCGCGAGGAGGACGATGCCCCGGTCGCGGGGCGGCACGGGCCGTCCCGACCCGACGAGCTCACGCCCGTCGAGCACGATGCGCGCGCGGCCGGGCCGCACGACGCCGGCGATCGCCTCGAGCGCGGTGGACTTCCCGGAGCCGTTCGGGCCCAGCAGCGCGAGTGTGCGGCCCGCGCCGACCGTGACGTCCGCCTCGACCCCGCGCTCCGCGACCTCGACCCGCGCCTCGAGCCTCATCGCACCGCCCTTCCCGCGACGGGGCGGTACGCGACCGCGACCACCGCCACGGCGACGACGAGCAGCACGATCGACAGGGCCACGGCCGCGTCGGGATCGGTCTCGCGGGCGAGGTAGATCTCGAGCGGCGTGGTGCGCGTGACGCCGGCGAGCGAGCCCGCGAAGGTCAGCGTCGCGCCGAACTCGCCGAGGGCGCGGGCGAAGGCGAGCACGGTGCCCGTGGCCAGCGCGGGCCCGAGCGCCGGCAGGGTGACCCGCGCCAGGATCCGGGTGCGCGACGCCCCGAGCGTCGCCGCGATCGCCTCGCGCCGCGTCCCGTGCGCGGCCAGCGCGGACTCGACCGACACCACCATGAACGGCATCGCGACGAAGGCCTGCGCGAGCACGACCGCGACGGTCGTGTAGGCGATCGACACGCCCGCCTCGTCGAGCGGCCCGCCGAGCAGCCCGCGGCGGCCGAACGCGTACAGCAGCGCGAGGCCCCCGACCACGGGCGGCAGCACGAGCGGCGCGAGCAGCACCGCGCGCGCGACGGCGCGGACGCGTCCGTGGAGCCCGTGCAGCGCGAAGCCGAGCGGCACGCCCAGCACCAGCACGAGCGCGGTCGCGGCGACCGAGGTCCGCAGGCTCAGCGCGAGCGCCTGGAGCGACGCGGGCGCGGTGATGAGCGCCCACATGTCCCCCCAGCTCGCGCGCGCGAGCAGCCCCACCAGCGGCAGCGCGACGAGCAGCGCTCCCGCGACGGCGAGCGGCACGAGCCAGCGCGGGCCCGTCACGGCGCCCCGAAGCCCGCGTCGGCGAGCACGGCCCGGCCCTCGGCACCGGCGACGTAGGCGACGAAGTCGTCGGCGATCTCCGCGAAGTCGGACCTCGTGAGCCGGGCGATGGGGTAGCGGTTGACCACGGCGTCCGCGCCGTCGATCGAGACCGCCTCGACGCCCGCCGCGCGCGGGACGTCGGTGACGTAGACGACGCCCGCATCTGCCTGGCCGGAGGCGACCTTGCCCAGGACATCCGTGACGCTGAGCTCCTCGGAGACCGCGGCGATGTCGACGCCCTGATGCGCGGCGAGCTCGGCCGTCGCGGCGCCGCACGGCACCTGCGGTGCACAGATCACCGAGACCACCGCATCGTCCGCGAGGGACGCGAGCCCGGTCACCCCGGCGGGGTTGCCCTCGGGCACGGCGATGGTGAGCGTGTTGGTGGCGAAGACGACGGGCTCGCCCGCGACCTCGTCGGCGACAGCGGCCATCTGCGCCTCGTCGGCGGACGCGAAGACGGCCGCCGGGGCGCCCTCGAGGATCTGCGCCGCGAGGTCGCTGCTGCCGCCGTACGTGACGCGCACGTCGACCCAGGGGAGCACCTCCTCGAACTCGTCCGCCAGGGTCTCCATGACCCCGGACAGCGACGCGGCCGCGTACACGTCGAGCACGTGCGTGACCGCCGTCGAGGGGGCGCCCTCCGTGTCCGGGGAGAAGGCGGCGCAGCCGCCGAGCGCGATCGCGACGATGCCGGCCGCCGCCACCCGGGCGCGCCTCACCGCGACCCGGCCGGCGTCTCGACGATGACGGTGGTCGCCTTGACCACCGCGGTCGCGACGGAGCCCGGCTCGAGCGCGAGCTCGCGGGCCGCCTCGGCGCTCATGAGCGACACCACGCGGTGCGGGCCGCACTGGAGGTCCACCTGCGCCATCACGCTGTCCGCGACCACCCGGGTGACGATCCCGGTGAAGCGGTTGCGCGCGGACCGCCGCACGTCGGTGGGGTCCTCGGGAGCCTGCGTGCGGGCGGCGTAGCCGGCGACGTCGACCCCGTCGACGAGGATCCGGCCGGCGCCGTCGCGCACCGTGGAGATCCCCTCGGCGTCGATCCAGCGGCGGATGGTGTCGTCGCTCACGCCGACGAGCGCGGCGGCCTCCGAGATTCGCAGATGCGGCATGGAGGCGACGCTAGCGCCGCATCTGCGGCGGTACAAGGGTGGGGACGATGCGGCGGCGGGGGAGCGGCCCCGGTCCCCCTACGCCGTGGGCGCGGGAGGCGTGGGCGGAGCGGGCGGCGCCGACCGCGGCGGCTGGTCGTCGTCGCCCTCGAGCGCGTCGAAGACCTCGTCGTAGAGCAGCGCGTGCACCTTCTCGACATTCGGGATGTCGTCGAAGGACAGCGGGTCGTCCGAGGCCGACTCGATGATGAGCGTGCCCGTCCGGAACATCCGGTCGATGAGCCCGTGGCGGAACTGCACCGTGTTGACCCGCGCGAGGGGGATGTCGATGCCGCTCTTGGTGAGCACGCCGGTGCGGTAGATCACGCGGCGGTCCGTGATGACGAAGTGCGTGGTCGCCCACCGGATGAAGGGCGCGATCGCGAGCCACACGATGAGCACCAGCCCGACCACGCCCACGACGACGGCGAGCACCGTCTCCGCGATGCCGTCGAGCTCGACCGTGCCGAGCCACCACAGCACGAAGGCCACCAGCGCGATCGCGAGCACGGACACGAGCACCGGCCCCACGAGCGCCTTCCAGTGGGGGTGGCTGTCGACGACGACGTCCTCGTCGGGGGCCAGCAGGTTCCGCGGGTATGCCATGAGGGGAACGTAGCAGCGGGAACGCCCCGCGGGTAGGGGGCGTCATGACGCGCCGGAGACGCGATCGTGACCGCTCCGAAACATGGGGTGGCTATCGTTGCTGCATGACCGCCGACCAGCAGACGCCGTGGACCGGATACCAGCCGGTTCAGGCGTGGGACGAGGCCATGGACCTCGAGGGCCGCGTGAGGGACCCGTACCGCCGGGTCTATCACGAGATCGATCGCATGTCCGGCGAGGACCTCTACTCGCGGGCGGAGGCGCTCGCCTCGACGTACCTGGCGCAGGGCGTGACCTTCGACCACGCGGGCGAGGAGCGGCCGTTCCCGCTCGACATCGTGCCGCGCGTCGTCGGAGCCGAGGAGTGGGACATCATCTCGCCCGGCGTCGCGCAGCGCGTGCGCACCCTGGAGGCCTTCCTCGCGGACGTCTACGGCTCGCAGCACTGCGTGAACGACGGCATCGTCCCCCGCCGCCTCATCGCGACCTCCCAGTACTTCTACCGCGAGGCCGCTGGGGTGGACCCGGCCAACGGCGTGCGCGTCCACGTGTCGGGCATCGACCTCGTCCGTGACCAGCACGGCATCTGGCGCGTCCTCGAGGACAACGTGCGCGTCCCGTCCGGCGTGAGCTACGTGCTGTCCAACCGCCGCGCGATGTCGCAGATGTTCCCCGACATGTTCGGTGCGATGGGTGTGCGCCCGGTGCTCGAGTACTCGCAGCGCCTGCGCGCCGCGCTCACCCGTTGCGCGCCCAACGACATCGACGACCCGACCATCGTGGTGCTCACGCCCGGCGTGTTCAACAGCGCGTACTACGAGCACTCGCTGCTCGCCCGCACCATGGGCGTCGAGCTGGTCGAGGGCCGCGACCTCGAGACCCACAACGGCCGCGTCTACATGCGCACCACCGCCGGCCGCCGCCGCGTCGACGTGATCTACCGCCGCGTCGACGACGACTACCTCGACCCCGTCGCGTTCCGTCCGGACTCCGCGCTCGGCGCGCCGGGCATCGTCCACGCCGCCCGCCTGGGCAACGTCACCATCGCCAACGCGATCGGCAACGGCGTCGCGGACGACAAGCTCATCTACACGTACATGCCGGACCTCACCCGCTACTACCTGGGCGAGGAGCCGATCCTGCCCAACGTCGACACGTGGCGGCTCGACGAGCCTGAGGCGCGCGAGGAGGTCCTTGACCGCCTCGACGAGCTCGTGGTCAAGCCCGTCGACGGCGCGGGCGGCAAGGGCGTGCTCATCGGTCCCAAGGCCTCGCGCGAGGAGCTCGCCCAGGTGCGCGCCCAGATCCTCGAGGACCCGCGCGGCTGGATCGGCCAGCCGGTCATCCAGCTGAGCACCGTGCCGACGCTCACCGACGAGGGCCTCGAGCCGCGTCACGTCGACCTGCGCCCCTTCGCCATCAACGACGGCGACGACGTCTGGGTCCTGCCCGGCGGCCTCACCCGCGTGGCCCTCGCCCGCGGCCAGCTCATCGTCAACTCGTCGCAGGGCGGCGGCTCGAAGGACACCTGGGTGCTCGGCGGCGTGCGCCAGCGCGGCCCGGTGACCCCGCCGCCGGAGTCGAAGGTCGAGCTGTCGGGCATCGGCGCCGTGCCGCAGGCCGCGCACCCCGACGACATCGAGCACGGCCAGCAGCAGCAACAGCAGCAGCAACAGCAGCAGGGGGAGCCGACATGCTGAGCCGCATCGCGGAGTCCCTGTTCTGGATCGGCCGCTACGTCGAGCGCGCCGACAACACCGCCCGCCTCCTCGACGTGCACCTCAACGTGCTGCTCGAGGACCCGTGGGTCGACGAGCCCAGCGCCAACGCCTCGCTGCTGTCGGTGATGAACTGCGACTACGAGGCCCCCGTGAGCCGCCGCGACGTGCTCGCGACCCTCGCGTTCGACGCGGAGCGTTCGTCCTCGATCGCGTGGACGCTCGGCGCCGCCCGCGAGAACGCCCGCCGGGCGCGCGAGGTCATCAGCACCGAGGTGTGGGAGTCGCTCAACACCACGCGCAACCAGCTGCCGCGGTGGACCGCCTCGGCGCGGCCGCACGAGTACTTCGTGTGGGTGCGCGAGCGCGCCGCCGTGGTGTGGGGCCTCCACTCGGCCACGACCTCGCGCGACGACGCCTGGCACTTCATGGAGCTGGGCCGCTCGCTCGAGCGCGCGGACATGATCGCGCGCCTGCTCATGACCCGCCACTTCGAGGGCACCACGGGCCCCAACTGGACCACGCTGCTGCGCTCGTGCTCCGCGCACGAGGCGTACCTGCGCACGGTGCGCGCGCTCGTCACCGAGGAGCGCGCGGCGGAGTTCCTGCTGGTCGACCGCCTGTTCCCGCGCTCGATCGCGTACAACCTGCAGAAGGCGGAGGACACGCTCGGCCTCATCGAGGGCGCCTCGAACAGCCGCGCGCTGTCCGACCGTGCGCGCCTCGCGCTCGGCCGTGCACGCACCAACCTCGAGTACCGCGACGTGCGCGACGTGCTCGACGACCTGCCGGGCCAGATGCGCGAGGTCCAGAGCGCGTGCGGGGCGGCGTCGGACCTCATCCGCGATCGCTACTTCCTGCCGGCGTCGACCGTGCTGTGGAGCCAGGAGGCCCTATGACCACGCTCCGCATCGAGCACCGCACCACCTTCGCGTACGAGGGCTCGATCGTGTCCTCGTACAACGAGGCGCGCCTCACGCCCGCCTGGCTGCCGCGCCAGCGCGTCCTCGACTCGAAGGTCGAGATCGCGCCCGTCACGTGGCGGTCCTCGTACCGGGACTACTGGGAGGCCGACGTCGTCGTCTTCGAGGTGCTGCAGCCCCACGAGGACCTGTCGGTGGTGGGCTCGAGCCTCGTCGAGGTCACGAGCGTGCCCGCCCGCGAGGAGCGCGTCGCGTGGGACACCCTCACCGGCCCCCGATTCCAGGACCTCCTCAGCGAGTACCTGGGGCTGAGCGACACCACCGAGCCCACCGAGGAGCTCGAGGCCTTCGCCCGCGACGCGGCCGCGCGTCTGAGCCCGGACGACACCGCGCGCGCGATCTGCGACCACCTGCACGACCAGATCAAGTACGTGCCCGGCGCCACCTCCGTCCACACGCCCGCGCGCGACGCGTGGGACGCTCGCTCCGGTGTGTGCCAGGACTTCGCGCACCTCGCGATCGGCGCGCTGCGCACGGTCGGGATCCCGGCCCGCTACGTGTCCGGCTACCTCCACCCCAAGCGCGATGCCGCGATCGGCGAGACCGTGTCGGGGGAGTCTCACGCGTGGGTCGAGTGGTGGACCGGCGACTGGTACGGCTTCGATCCCACCAACGACCGCGAGGTGGGCGACCACCACGTCATCGTCGCCCGCGCCCGCGAGTACACGGACGTGCCGCCGCTCACCGGCGTGGTGGCCGGCAGCACCACGGACCTCGACGTCCAGGTGCACATCACCCAGGTCGACTAGGGACGATGCGGCGGGCACCCCGGCGGGGTGCCGTGCGCCGGGACGATGCGCGGCTCAGCCGACGTGCTCGAGGTGCCACGGCTCCGGCTTGGACCCGTCGGGCCGCGCCCACGCCGGCAGCGTCCACCCGTACGAGGGGGCCGCGGAGATGAGCCACGCGTACGCCTCGCCGTCGTAGCCGCCGGGGAGCCCCGGCTCGGACAGGTCGGTCGCCTCGCCCCATCCGTGGTTCGACGTGCCCGGCACCGCCGCCATCCCGCCGTAGCGGGCGGTCGCGGCCAGCTGGCCCGCGTAGTCGCGGTACGCGCTCGAGACGGGGATGTGCAGGCCGAACAGGTCGTGGAACGCCGCGTCGAGCCGGGCGAGGTCGTCGGCGGCGCCGCACGCCAGCAGCAGGTCCTCGCGCCAGGGCAGCCCGCACAGCGCATCGGCCGGGATGAAGCCGTTGTCGAAGTCGCGGGCGAGCGCGGGGGCCGTGGTGCCCGTCGCATCGTCCCCGGTGGCGGCGGAGCCGCCGCCCGCGGGCGCCCCGGAGCCGTCCACCGCGAGGTAGTCCGGCGAGGCCCACAGGAGCCGGTCGCCCACGCGCACCTCGACCCAGCCGTCGGCGGTGACCGCGCCGGTCGTGTCGAGCGCGGCGCCGTCCTCGCGCTGCGTCGCGACCGCGGCGTCGGTCGACGGGCCGCGGCGCAGGTTGAGGGCGCCCTCGACATCCACCTGGACCACGGTCGGGTCGACGAGCCGCAGCGGCGCCTTCCACGGGGTGAAGCGCACGTCCGAGCGGTGTGCGAGCCGCAGCACCGCCGCGACGGCGCCGCGCGACACCGTCGCGGAGGGCAGCAGTTCGAGCCCGTCCTCGCCGATCTGGCCGAGCTCGCCGACCGTGCCCGCGAGCCAGGTCGCCGCGGCATCCATCTCGGAGCCGGGGGCGACGTCCACGTACGTCCCGAGATCGCCGTCCTTCACGCGGGGCGAACCCGCGAAGCGGTAGAGCATGCGGGTCATCGCGCCGCGCGTGAGGGGGTCGTCGGGGCGGAAGATCCGCACGTCACCCTCGAGCCTCCCGGTGACGACGCCCTGCGCCGCCAGCCACGCGATCTCGGCGGCGTGCTCGGTGTCGCCGCGTCCGGCATCGGCGAAGGGGGATCGCCTGGGCACGACCTTCGCCGGGGAGCCGGCGAGCCGGTAGAGGAACGCTGCGAACTCGCCGCGCGTCGCCGTGGCCTCCGGCATGTACGCGCGGCCCGCCTCCGTCAGCACGCCCTCGGCGACGCCCCTGCGCCCCATCCATGCGATCGCGGCGGCGAACGACGAGTAGGTCGGATCGCCGAGAGCATCCGAGACGTCGTCGAACCTCACGGGGCCGAGCGGCTCCGGTGCCGGCACGCCGGACGATGCGGGGGCGTCGGGGTCGTACGGCTCCGGCTCGGGTGCGGGCGGGGCCTGCGTCGCCGTCCCGGACGTGCCTCCGCCGGTCGCGGGCTCCTCGGCGGGGGCGGCCGGGGTGGTGGGAGCGGTCGGCGCGGGCTCGGGGTCCGTCGTCGCGTCGGAGGGCCCGGAGGGTTCCGAGGGCTCTGCGGGCTTGTCTGCGCCGCCCGTCCGCTCGGGTGCGGGCTGCTCGGGCCTGCTGGGAGGCGCGGGCTCCTCGGACTCGGCGGGAGGCGCGGGCTCGGGTTCGGGCTCCGGCGCGCCCGTCTCGACCGGCGCGGGCGACGTCTCGGCGGGGGCGGCCTCCGCATCGTCCACCGTCGCGGATGCGTCGGGGGAGGCGACGGCCGTCGGTTCGGGCGTAGGGGGCACCGTCGCGGCTCCGGCGGGGGCTGTGCCGACGATCAGCAGCGCGCCCGCGACGGCGGTGGTCGCGATCCAGGAGAGCAGGCCTCGGGGTGAGCCGGGCCCGCCACGTCGCTCCATCGGCCTCCTCCCTGTCCGGTCGGGCCGCCGCGCGTCGACGGGGTCCTCCGCGGGGAGGGACCCGGGCGCGCGACCGCTACGTCACGGTCAGCCCTGGCGTACGGCGTCCTTCCATGGTGCCACGCACGCCGCGGCCGGGGGCGGGGAGGGCATCAGGAGACGGAGATGCCCGTGCTCCAGCGGGTGGTGGTGAAGAAGCCGGAGCGCTTCGCGATGACCCTGGCCTTGATGGTGTGCCCGCGGTCGGCGTTCCGCACCGTGTAGCGGCGGCCGGCGGCGTCGGCGATCTTGTTGCCGTCGCGGAACCACCGGTACGAGACGCTGTCGGGCGTGGGGCTCCACGACCCCGCCTGCGCGGTGAGCTGCGAGCCGACCGTCGCGGTGCCGGACACGGTGGGCCGCGGCGCCGAGGTGAAGGCCTTGGGGATCGACACGACCGTGCTGGTCCTCGCTGTCGTGAGGTATCCCGAGCGCTTCGCGATGACCTTGACGCGGATGTTGTGGCCGCGGTCGGCCCTGGTGACGGTGTACTTGCGGCCGGTCGCGCCGTCGATGCGCTTGCCGTCGCGGAACCACCGGTACGTGACGCTGCTGGGCGAGGGGCTCCACGAGCCGATCCTCGCGGTGAGCACCGAGCCCACCTTCTTGGTGCCGGCGATCTTGGGGCGCGGCTTGGTGCTGAACTTGCTGTACTGCGCGAAGTTCTGGGTGGCCCACACGCAGTCGGTCGACTTGTCGTACGCGACGCCGATGCCGATGTCCGAGTAGCTGCCGCTGATGTTCGCCTCGTGGCCCGCGGACTTCAGCCATGCCGACATGACGGCGGAGGCGTTCGCCGCCGCTCCGCCGTAGCCGCAGGCGTAGCCGACGTTCTCGGCGGCACGCGTGGCGGTCGAGGGGATCTGGGACGCGAAGCTCGGGTTGTGGCTGAGGTTCGAGGTGGAGCGCATCCGCTTGCTCCACGTCTCCGAGACGTCCACGATGCCGCCCTGCAGCGAGAGCGGCTTGAGCCCCTCGTTCGCGCGATAGGCGTTGGTCTTCTTGAGGATGAGCTGCGCCGGGTCGGTGGCGGCGTGCGCGGAGCCGCCGGTCAGCGCGAGGGCCGCGACCAGCAGACCGACCAGCGCGAGCGCCACACGGCGCGCGAGGGGGTGCGGGACCGCAAGGGCGGACGGACGCATGCTGACCTCCTGTTCGGGGATCCGGGGCTGGACGCGCCCGTCTCCGGATGGGATATCGGCATGATTCCGGCATTCCGGTAGTCCGTGCAGGGGTTTGTGGGCTATGCCACAGATGTCCCCCGCACAGATGTGGCCAATGTCACTCGTTCAGGGGGTGGAACGTCGTGCCTGGTCAGCGCCCGCGGACCGCCGCGCTCGTCCTGCTGGTGGCCAGGAGGCCGGGCTTGCGCGCGGTGACCCTGACGGTGATCCGCGCGCCGCGGTCCTTCGCGACGGGGGAGCACGTGCGCGCCGTCGCGCCCACCCTGCGCTCGACCGGTGAGCGCAATGGAGCGACCCCCTGCCGCCGACAAGGGTCGTGCGGCGACCCCGTCACGGGGTGGACGTACGTGCGCGGCCCGCGCGCGCATCGTCCCTCGGTAGAATTCACGGGTGACCGAGACGCCCCAGACCGACGAGCACCGCTACGACTTCCACGAGATCGAGGCCCGCTGGCTTCCCGTGTGGGAGGAGCGCCAGCCCTTCCGCTCGGGCCGCGAGAACGATGCGCGCCCCACGAAGTACGTGCTCGACATGTTCCCGTACCCCTCCGGCGACCTCCACATGGGCCACGCCGAGGCGTACGCGCTCGGCGACGTCATCTCCCGCCACTGGGTGCAGAAGGGCTTCAACGTCCTCCACCCCATCGGCTGGGACTCCTTCGGCCTGCCCGCGGAGAACGCGGCGATCAAGCGCGGGGTCGACCCCGCCGGCTGGACCGAGGACAACATCGCGCAGCAGCTGAGCTCGATGAAGCGCTACGCGTGCTCGTTCGACTGGGACCGCGTGCTGATGACGCATCGTCCCGACTACTACCGCTGGAACCAGTGGATCTTCACCCGGATGTTCGAGCGCGGCCTGGCGTACCGCAAGCACTCCAACGTCAACTGGTGCCCGAAGGACCAGACGGTGCTCGCGAACGAGCAGGTCGTGGGCGGGCTGTGCGAGCGGTGCGACACCCCGGTCACCAAGAAGAAGCTCAACCAGTGGTACTTCAAGGTCACGGAGTACGCCGACGAGCTGCTCGACGAGCTGGAGAACCTGCGCGGCTCGTGGCCGTCGAAGGTGATCGCGATGCAGCGCAACTGGATCGGCCGCTCGTCGGGCGCCGACGTGTCCTTCACGATCGAGGGCCGCGAGCAGCCGATCGACATCTACACCACGCGTCCCGACACCCTGTACGGCGCGACCTTCATGGTGGTGGCCGCGGACTCCGACCTGGCCGCCGAGCTGGCGGAGGGCGCGGACGCCGCGACCCAGGAGGCGTTCGCCGCCTACGTCGAGAAGGTCAAGGGCGAGTCCGAGATCGACCGGCTCGCGACCGACCGGGAGAAGACCGGCGTGTTCCTGCAGCGCTACGGCATCAACCCGGTCAACGGCGAGCGACTGCCCATCTGGGCCTCCGACTACGTGCTCGCCGACTACGGCCACGGCGCGATCATGGCCGTGCCCGCGCACGACCAGCGCGACCTCGACTTCGCGCGCGCCATGGACCTGCCGGTCCGGGTGGTCCTCGACTGCCGGGACGATGCGGGGGAGCCCTTCGGCGACCCCGTCGAGACGGGCGTTGCAGCGACGGGCGACGGCGTCCTTATCAACTCGGAGTCGCTGAACGGTCTCGCCAAGACCGAGGCGATCGCGGCCATCACCGCCGAGCTCGAGACCGCCGGCACCGGCCACGCGGCGACCAACTACCGCCTGCGCGACTGGCTGATCTCGCGCCAGCGCTACTGGGGCACGCCCATCCCGATCATCCACTGCGAGACCTGCGGCGAGGTCCCCGTCCCCGACGACCAGCTCCCGGTCACGCTGCCCGCGGCGGAGGGCCTCGACCTCAAGCCCAAGGGCCAGTCGCCGCTCGCGGCCGCGACGGACTGGGTGAACACCACCTGCCCGACCTGTGGCGGTGCCGCCCTGCGCGACACCGACACCATGGACACCTTCGTGGATTCGTCCTGGTACTTCCTGCGCTACCTCGACCCGGCCAAGACCGATGGGCCCTTCGACGTGCTCGACGCGAAGCGCTGGGCACCGGTCGACCAGTACGTCGGCGGCGTGACCCACGCGATCCTCCACCTGCTCTATGCGCGCTTCTTCACCAAGGCGCTCCGGGACATGGGCATGATCGACTTCGACGAGCCGTTCTCCGCGCTCCTCAACCAGGGCATGGTCCAGATGGACGGCTCCGCGATGTCCAAGTCCCGCGGCAACCTGGTGCGCCTGTCCGATCAGCTCGACGAGTTCGGCGTCGACGCCGTCCGTCTCACCATGGCGTTCGCCGGCCCGCCCGAGGACGACATCGACTGGGCCGACGTCTCTCCGGCCGGGTCCGCGAAGTTCCTCGCCCGCGCGTGGCGCCTCGCCCGCGACGTGACCTCCGAGCCGGGCGTCGACCCGAGCACCGGCGACGCGGCGCTGCGCGCGATCACGCACCGCACGTTGCACGACTCCCAGGAGCTGGTCGAGGGCTTCAAGTTCAACGTGGTGGTCGCCCGCGTCATGGAGCTGGTCAACGCGACGCGCAAGGTCATCGACAGCGGCGCCGGCGCCTCCGACCCGGCCGTGCGCGAGGCCGCCGAGGCCGTCGCGATCCTCCTCAGCCTGTTCACGCCGTACACGGCGGAGGACATGTGGGCGATGCTCGGGCACGAGGACGTCGCGCTCGCGACCTACCCGGCCGTCGACGAGTCGCTGCTCGTCGAGGAGACCGTCACGTGCATCGTCCAGGTCAAGGGCAAGGTGCGCGGCCGCCTCGAGGTGCCCCCGGGCATCTCCGAGGACGAGCTGCGCGAGCTCGCGCTGGCCTCCGACGGCGCCAAGCGCGCCATCGGGGACGCGGGCATCCGCACGGTCATCGTGCGCGCGCCCAAGCTCGTCAACATCGTCACCGCGTAGGCGCGTCCGACAGCGCCCGGTGCCCCAGCGGCGCCGGGCGCTGTCGCGTCCTCGGGCGGCGCCGCGGCCGGATCGCCCTCGCCGGGGTGGCCGCGCCGCTAGGGTGACGGCATGACCGTCGCAGTCATCGCCGACTCCGCGGCCTCGCTGTCCCCGGGGCTCGCCGCGAGCCGGCTCATCGGCGTGGTGCCGTTGCAGGTCGTCGTCGACGGCGAGGCGAGGCCGGAGGGTGTGGACATCGGCCACGCCGAGGTGGTCGCGCATCTGCGTGCGGGCGACGTGGTGACGACCTCGCAGCCGACGCCCGCGGCCTTCGACGAGGCGATCGCCGCCGCGGTCGCGGAGGGGGCCGACGGCGTCGTCATCGTGGCGATGTCGGGGGCGCTGTCGGGCACGTACGAGGCGGCCGTGGCCGCCGCGGCACGCGCCGACCTGCCGGTCGAGGTCGTCGATACCAGGACCGTCGCGATGGCGACCGGCTACGCGGCGTTGGCCGCCGCGCACGCGGCCCGGGCGGGAGGCTCGCTCGCGGACGTGGCCGCCGCCGCGCGCGCCGTCGCCACGGGGTCGCGCTGCTTCTTCACCGTCGAGTCGCTCGACCACCTGCGCCGGGGAGGACGGATCGGCCCCGCGGTCGCGGCGGTGGGACGCGTCCTCGGCATCCGACCGGTGCTCGAGGTGCGCGACGGAGAGGTCGTGCTCGTGGGACGGGTGCGGTCGGCGGCGCGGGCGCGGGCCGCCCTGCACGCCGCGGTGGACGATGCGCTGGGAGGGCGCGCGCACCCCGTCGTGACGGTCCACGGCGTCGGGGCGGAGGAGTCCGCGGGGGAGGCCGCGCGCGAGATCGAGGCGCGCCACCCGTGGCTCGGTCCCGTCGCGGTGGCCGAGGTGAGCGCGGTGCTGTCCGCGCACGCGGGACCAGGGACGCTCGCGGCGGTGGTCGCGGACCTGCCCCCTGAGGCCTGAGGGCTCTCCGCCTGGCGCGTCGCGCCGCCCCGCCTCGCGCCGCGCTGCCCCGCCTCGCGCCGCCCCGCCTCGCGCCGCGCCGCCCCGCCCCGCCCCGCCCACTCCGGCGGGCGATGACCCCGGCTCGCCGCGTGGGCCGCCGTGCCCACAGGGATGCCGGTGGCCGTCCACGACGAGGTCGCGCGAGCCTACGGTGCCCGCATGGATCTCGCCGACTCGTCCGAGGACGTGCGCGCACGCTGGTCCGCCGGGCTGCGCGATGCGGCGGCGCGTGCCTATGCGGCCGGCCACGGCGCCGACCCTCCCGCGCCGCAGCCCACCCGCTGGCGGCTCGACGCCCGTACTGCCGCGACCGCCGCGGCCGTGATCGCGGTCATCGCAGCGCTCGGGTGGTGGGGGTTGCGGGCGGAGCCGGCCGTGCCCCTCGTGGCGAGCGCCTCGTCCGCCGCGGCCACGGCGGCGCCCGCGAGGTCCACGCGGCCGGTCCTCGTGGTCCACGTGAGCGGCGCGGTGCGCGAGCCGGGGCTCGTCGAGCTCGCCGCGGGAGCGCGGGTCGCGGACGCCATCGCGCGCGCCGGAGGGCTCGGCCGCAAGGCCGACGAGTCCTCGGTCAACCTCGCCCGGCCCGTCGCCGACGGGGAGCACATCGTGGTGGGACGCGTCCTGGCGGCTGGCTCCTCCGGTGGGGCCGGAGGGTCGTTCGCTGCCGGTTCCCCTGCGCGTGTCGACCTCAACACGGCGGACGCCGCCGCGCTCGAGACCCTGCCCGGCGTGGGGGAGGTGATCGCGGCGCGCATCGTCGCCGATCGCGAGGCCAACGGGCCGTTCATCGCGGTCGCGGACCTCGAGCGCGTATCGGGGGTGGGCCCGTCGATCATCGCGGCGATCGCCGACCTCGCGACCACGTGACGAGGTGGGAGGCTGGGGCGACGTCAGGCTGGTCCCCGCGGCGGTGGCGACGTGGGTGGCGTCGCTCGCCTCCTGGGCCGGCGGGATGCGGGGCGGATTCGCGGTCGCCGGTGCATGCGCCGTCGCGGCGATCCTTGCGACGGTCGCGCGGCGGCGGGTCGGCGCGGGTGCGATCGGCGCGGTCGCGCTCGCGGCGGTCGCCGCCGTGGCCTCGACCGCCGGCACCGGTGCGGCGTCGGCGGCGCGCGCCTGGATCCCCGCGCACACGAGCACCATCGTCGAGGTGAGCGGCCGCGTCGTCGAAGTGAGGCCCGTCGCATCTCACGACGAGCCTCGCGTGGCGGTCCGCGTCGCGGCGGCGCGGTGGCGCGAGGCCGGGCAGCCGCGGTGGCGGGCGGGCGCCGGGCTCGTCGTCGTCCTCGCGGAGGCGGAGGGTGCGCCGGTGCGTGGCGGCACGGCGACGGTGCGCGGCACCACCGCGCCGGCCGCGGGCGGCCCCGTCGACGCGCTGCTCGACGGACGCATCGTCGCCAACCAGGAGCCGACCGGATGGCGGGCCGCGGCCGAGGAGGCGCGCGTGGACTTCGGGGAGGTGCTGGCAGGAGCGCCGGAGGCGACCTCGCCGCTGGTCGCGGGCATGGTGCTCGGCGACACGTCCGCGATGGATCCCGGGTTGGTGGCGCAGATGCGCGCGACGGGTCTCGCCCACCTCACCGCGGTCTCCGGCGCGCACTTCGCGATCCTCGCCGTGGCGGTGGGCACGCTGCTGCGGCGCGCGCGGGCCTCGCCCGCGATCGTCGCCGTCGGGACGGTCGCCGCCTGCGGGGCGTTCGGTGTGGTGGTGTCGGGCGGCGGCTCCGTGCTGCGGGCGCTCGCCATGGCGGCGATCGCGGCGGGGGCACTCCTCGCCGGACGCCGGGGCCAGAGCGTGCCTGCGCTCGCAGCGACCGTGGTGGTGCTGCTGCTGATGCGACCCGAGCTCGCGCGTGACGCGGGCCTCGCCCTGTCCGTCGCCGCGGTGGGATCGATCGCGCTGCTCGCACCGGGGCTGGCGGGCCGCCTCCGACGTCGCGTCGCCGCGCCCCTCGCGGATGCGGCCGCGGTGACGCTCGCCGCGCAGGCCGCGTGCCTGCCGATCCTCGCGGCGATCGACGCCGGCGTGGGCCCGTGGGCCGTGCCGGCCAACGCCGTCGCCACGCCGTTCGCGATCCCGGTGACGCTGCTCGGCGTCGCGGCATTGGCGCTGGCCGGCCCGGCGCCCGCGCTCGCCCAGGTGCTCGCCGACGCGTCCGCACGATGCGCGTACCCCGTGGTCGCCGCGGCGCGCGCCTTCGCGGAGGCGCCGGGCGGCGACCTGCTCAGCGACGTCGGCGCGCGCGGCGTCGTGCAGGGAGGCCTGCTGCTCGCCGCCGTCGCCGCGGCGGCGCGGGCGCCGCGGCCCTGGTGGCGGGCCGGCGCGCTCGTCGCGGCCGTGCTCGGACTCGTGCTCCACGCGCCGCCGCGGTGGCTGCCCGAGGCGCTCGGCGGCGCGATCGACGGCTGGACCGTGGTGGCGTGCGACGTCGGCCAGGGCGACGCCCTCGTCGTGCGCGGGGGAGGCGGCGTGGTGATGGTCGACGTGGGCACGGAGGACGCCGATGCCGCGGGCTGCCTCGACCGGCTGGGGGTCTCGCGGGTGGATCTGCTGGTGCTCAGCCACGAGCACGCGGACCACACCGGTGGGGTCGCACCGCTCCGGGAGGCGGTCGACGTGGGGCACGCGTGGTTGCCGGCCGCGCCATCCGAGCAGACCCTCGACGCGCTCGCCGGGATCCCGACGTCGACGCCGGCCGCGGGGGAGCAGGTGCGGGTGGGAGGCGTCACCGTCGAGGTGCTCCAGACGGGTCCCACGCCGCGCTCGCGCGACGGCACCGAGGTCAACGACTCGTCGACCGCGCTGCGGATCGAGGCCGCCGGGCTCGTGGTGGTCGCGCTCGGGGACCTCGAGGTCGAGGGTCAGCGGCGGCTGGAGCCCGCGGTGGCGGCGCTGGGCGTTGTCGATATCGTCAAGGCCGCGCACCACGGCTCCGCCGCGCAGGATGCGGCGCTGGTGCGCGCGATCGCGGCGCCGGTAGCGCTCGTGTCCGTCGGGGCGGGCAACGACTACGGGCATCCGTCGCCCGAGGCTCTCGACCTGTACGGCGGCGGGGGAGCGGTGGTGCTGCGGACGGATGTGTGCGGAGACGTGGTGCTGGGCGCACGGGACGGCGAGCCGGTGCTCGTCCGGCGATGTCGGGACTCCGTGGGAGGCTAGTCCCCGTGGCGAGACGAGAGGCACCCCAGGCGACATGGCATCGCGCCGCCCCGGCCCCGGTGGTGCTGGTCTCCGGTCCCGAGAAGCTGCTCGCGAGCCGCGCGGTCGAGCGCGTCACGGCGGTGATGCGCAAGAGCGGCGACATCGAGGTGAGCAGGCTCGACGCCAGCGCCTACGCCCGCGGAGGCCTCGCGGGGGCGACCAGCCCGTCGCTGTTCGCCGAGCCGGGCCTCGTGGTGGTCGAGTCGCTCGAGGCGATGAACGACGACTTCCTGCAGGACGCGCTCGCCTACGTCGCGCGACCCGACCCCGAGTGCGTGGTCGTGCTGCTCCACGGTGGCGGCGTGCGCGGCAAGAAGCTGCTCGACACGCTCCGCAAGGGTGGCGCTCCCGAGTACACCTGCCCCGCGATCAAGAAGGACGCCGAGCTCGTCGACTTCGCGACCGGCGAGTTCGAGCGGGCCAAGCGCCCGGCCCCCGCGCGTGCGGTGCGCGCGCTCGTCGACGCGATCGGCGAGGACGTCGCCGAGATCGCGGCCGCGTGCGCGCAGCTGGTCAGCGACGTCGAGGGCACCATCGACGAGGCCGCCGTCGCGAAGTACTACGGCACCCGCGTCAACGCGACCGGCTTCGCAGTGGCCGACGCGGCCATCGCCGGCCGGACCGCCGACGCCATCGCGCTCGTGCGTCACGCGCTGTCGACGGGCACGGACCCGGTCCCGCTGGTCGCCGCGCTCGCGATGAAGCTGCGCACCCTCATCAAGGTGGGTGCCGCGCGCGGCCGGGGTGTGAGCCTCAAGGAGCTGGGGATCCAGCCGTGGCAGGAGGACCGCGCGCGACGCGACCTGCGCAGGTGGGACGCGGATACGCTCGCCCTCGCCGTGCAGGCGGTCGCCCGGGCCGACGCCGAGATCAAGGGCGCGTCGCGTGCGCCTGGCTTCGCGCTCGAGCGGGCGGTCCGCACGGTCGCCGAGCTCGCAGCCTGACCACCCCCGCCGCCCGCGCTTCCGGGGAACTGAGCGACGGTTCTGAACGATCCGTGACTCCCAGGGGGAACTCAGCGACGCCTCCGCGAGAGCACCGTCGCTCAGCTCCCCGCAGGAATCGCATACCTGCTGAAACCGTCGCTGAGTTCCCCGAAACGCGAGGCGGGCCGGGGCGGGCGCGGCCCCATAGCCGAGGCGGGCCGGGGCGGGCGCGGCCGAGGCCGGGGAGCGGCTAGACCAGCGCCGCGTGCTCGCCGCGGTCGTGGACGATGACGCGCTCGAACCACCAGCCCTGGAACAGGTCGAAGCCCAGGTCCCCGCACGCCTCCATGATCTCGGCATCCTCGACGCGTTCCGCGATGAGCGTGGCGCCGCCGCGGCGCGCCGCCTCGACCAGCGCCGGTCCCTCGCGGACGAGGTCGCGGAAGTCGACCTTCACGTAGTCGGCGAGGGGGAGGAGGCTCAGCTGGGACTCGGTGGCCGCGAAGTCGTCGACGGCGACGCGGAAGCCGTCGCGCTTGAGCTCCGACAGCCGCGCGGCGAGCGCCACGTCCGCGTAGGCGGACTCGACGATCTCGATCACCACGCGCGCCGGGTCGCAGTGACGGGCGAGGTCATGGTCGAGCAGGTAGGTGCGGGTGAAGTTGATGAAGGCGGGGTGCGGCGCGGTGATGTCGGGGTCGCGCCAGAACGCGGCCGCGATCACGTGCTCGGTCGCCCGGTCCTGCAGCCGCGGCGGCCACATGTCGATCGGCAGCCCCTCGTGGCCGGGCGCGCGGTAGAGGAGCTCGTGCCCCCGCACCTCGCCGGCGCGTGTGAAGATCCCCTGGCGCCCCACGATCGCGGCCGAGCCGTGGCGGCTCAGGTGCGGAGGGTGCCAGAGCCGGGGGCCCGCGGCGAGTGTCACAGCAGGCAGACTAGCGGTCACGCCCCCGGAAAGCACGAACGCCCCGATCGCCGGTGGCGATGCGGGGCGTAGGTGCGTGAGGTCGCTTAGAGAGCGGCGACCTGCTTGGCCAGCGCCGACTTGCGGTTCGCGGCCTGGTTCTTGTGGATGACACCCTTCGACACGGCCTTGTCGAGCTTGACGGAGGCGGTCTTGAGGGCGGTCTCGGCGGTGGCCTTGTCGCCGGCGGCGATGGCCTCGCGCACCTTGCGGACGTTGGTCTTGAGCTCCGACTTGACGGCGACGTTGCGCAGGCGAGCCTTCTCGTTGGTGCCGATGCGCTTGATCTTCGACTTGATGTTTGCCACAGCGTTCCTTCTGCGTCTTGGTGAAAGTTGGGGGGTGGAGCGCGAGCAGGCGCTCACACACGAACGGAAATTGTATCAGCGATGGTGCTCTTTGAGCGAACCGGCGACGCGGTCGAACGTGGCGCGGTCGAGGATCGCGCCCTCGCGGCGCACCGTGGCGGGGTCGACCCGCAGGATGCGGTCGAGGCGTACCTCGCTGGGACGCCCACGAGAGTCCCACGGTCCGGCGCCGATGTCCATCCAGTACCGGCCCCACCGCGCCTCCTGGGCGGCGTCCTGGTCGTGGTCCTTGCTGGTGAGCATGAGCCCGAGCAGCCAGCGCCCGTCGTGCCCGATGAGCAGGACCGGGCGGTCCTTGCCCTGGCTATGGTCCTCCTCGAACGGCACCCACGTCCACACGACCTCGCCGGGGTCGGGGTCCCCGTTGCGCGAGGGCGCGTACCTGACGGTCGGCATGCCGGAGAAGTCGCCCGGGTAGGCGGTCGTCGTGCGGGTGGACGATGCGCGGGCGGGTCCGGCGGTCCCGCCCGGTCGCGGGGTGGTGCGGACGGCGCGGACGATGCGCCGGAAGAGGTCGAACAGGGAGCTCACCCTGCCGACGGTACCGGCCCCTCGTGCGGGTCCGCCACGGACGACGGACCGCGCAGGTCGAGCTCGTGGGCGGGCTTGGCGTGCCCGAAGAGGAAGCCCTGCCCGAGCTGCCAGCCGTGCTCGCGCGCGATCGCGCGCTGCGCCTCCGACTCGACTCCCTCGATGACGCCGGACATGTGCAGGCTGCGGGTGAGCGTCGCGACGGTGGTCGAGATGCGGTCGCCGGTGCCGCGGTCGCCCAGGCGCAGCGTGAACTCGCGTGCGAGCTTGAGCCCCGAGACCGGGTTGAGCAGCACGGAGCTGAGCGCCGAGTAGCCGGTGCCGAAGTCGTCGATGATGAGGTCGACGCCGAGCGCGGTGAGGCCGTCGAGGTCGGACTTCGCGGCCTGGGTGGCGATGAGCATGCCGGACTCGGTGATCTCGAGGCCCAGGCGGTGCGGGTCGATCCCGGTGGCGTCGAGCGCGTGGGTGACGACGCGGGTGAGGTCGGCCGAGCCGATCTGGCGGGTCGACACGTTGACGAACACGCGCCCCGTGAACTCCGGGTGGGCGGCGATGAACTCGCAGGCCTCGGTGATGACGAACGCGCCGAGCGGGACGACGAGGTTCGCCTCCTCGCACACCTCGATGAACTCCTCGGGCAGGAGCAGCCCGCGGTTGGGGTGCTGCCAGCGCACGAGCGCCTCGTACGCGACCACCTCGGCCGTGTCGAGGCGCACGATCGGCTGGTAGTGCACCACGAGCTCGCCCTCGCGGATCGCGGCGCGCAGCTCGGACTCGATCGACAGCTTGTTGAGCGCGTGCGAGCGCAGCTCGCTCGTGAAGACCTCGACGCGGGCGCGGCCGCGCTGCTTCGCCGCGTACATCGCGGTGTCGGCGTTGCGCAGGAGGCTCTCGGCGGTGAGGTCGGGCTCGGCCAGCGCGAGGCCGGCGCTCACGGTCGGGACCACCTCGTGGCCGCTCACGTTGAACGGGATCTGCACGTCCGAGGCGATCACGGTGAGGAAGGCCTCCGCGGCCGCCTGCGTCGCGACGGACTCCAGGATCACCACGAACTCGTCGCCGCCGAGGCGCGCGACGGTGTCGCCGGGACGCACGGCGCCCTTGATGCGGCGCGCGATCTCCTGGAGCAGCTCGTCGCCGGCCTCGTGCCCGAGCGAGTCGTTGACCACCTTGAAGTGGTCGACGTCGAGGAAGATGCACGCGACGGTGTGCGCGTCGGTGCGGCGCTCCTCGAGCGCGGCCTCGAGCCGCTCGAGCAGCAGCGTGCGGTTCGCGAGGCCCGTGAGGTGGTCGTACAGGGCGCGGCGTTCGAGCAGGTCCTTGGCGCGGCGGATCTCGGTGATGTCCTCGACGTGCACGAGGTAGCGCGCGGCGCCCTCGCCCTCGGCGGGCGAGACGGTCATGCGCGTCCACACCGCGTCGCCGTTGCGGTGGATGAGGCGCGTCTGCGCCTGGAAGTAGGGAAGCTCGCCGTGGTCGAGCTGCCAGCGCAGCTCCTCGTCGCGGGGGATGTCGTCGGGGTGCGTGAGGTCGCGCAGGCGGTAGGTGCGGAGCGCGGCCACCGAGCGTCCGACGATGCGCGCGAAGGCGCCGTTGACGTCGACGAGGGCGCCGTCGGCGCCGAGCACCACCATGCCGATGGGCGAGCCGTCGAACGCGGGACGGAACAGATCGGTCTCCGCCATCGTCGCCTCCTCCCGGGTCCTGGCCGCGCGCACCCTGCGCGCGGTCCACTCCATGTATCGGCAGGTCGGGCGCGGCCATGAGGCTCGGGGGCCGCCGCGGTGCGGCCCGACTTCATGGGAGAATAGCCCGCACCCGAAAAAGCCTGAACCGAGGAACCGTCATCACCGTGTCCGCAGATCCCCGCATCGAGCCCGCCTCGACCCAGCCGGCGCTCATCCGCAACTTCTGCATCATCGCGCACATCGACCACGGCAAGTCGACCCTCGCGGACCGCATGCTCCAGCTCACGGGGGTCGTCGAGCCGCGCCAGATGAAGGCGCAGTACCTCGACCGCATGGACATCGAGCGCGAGCGCGGCATCACCATCAAATCGCAGGCCGTGCGCATGCCGTGGTCGGTCGACGGCGAGCCGCACGCGCTCAACATGATCGACACCCCGGGCCACGTGGACTTCACCTACGAGGTGTCCCGGTCGCTCGCGGCGTGCGAGGGCGCGATCCTCCTGGTCGACGCGGCGCAGGGCATCGAGGCGCAGACCCTCGCGAACCTGTACCTCGCGATGGAGAACGACCTCACCATCATCCCGGTGCTCAACAAGATCGACCTGCCGTCCGCGGACCCCGACCGCTACGCCGCGGAGCTCGCGCAGCTCATCGGCTGCGAGGTCGATGACGTCCTGCGGGTGTCCGGCAAGACCGGCGCGGGCGTGCCCGAGCTCCTCGACCGCGTGGTGCGCGACATCCCCGCGCCCGTCGGCGACGCCGCGGCCCCCACGCGCGCCATGATCTTCGACTCGGTGTACGACACGTACCGCGGCGTGGTCACCTACGTCCGCGTGGTCGACGGCTCGCTCAAGCCGCGCGAGAAGATCGCCATGATGTCGACGCTCGCGACCCACGACCTGCTCGAGATCGGCGTGATCAGCCCCGAGCCGATCCCCACCAAGGGGCTCGGCGTCGGCGAGGTCGGCTACCTCATCACCGGCGTGAAGGACGTGCGCCAGTCCAAGGTCGGCGACACCGTCACCGCGGCCGCGCGACGCGCCGAGGAGTCGCTCGGCGGCTACCGCGACCCCAAGCCGATGGTGTACTCGGGCCTGTTCCCGCTCGACGGCTCGGACTTCCCGATCCTGCGCGACGCCCTCGACAAGCTCCAGCTCAACGACGCGTCGCTCGTGTACGAGCCCGAGAGCTCCGTCGCGCTCGGCTTCGGCTTCCGCTGCGGCTACCTGGGCTTGCTCCACCTCGAGATCGTGCGCGACCGCCTCGAGCGCGAGTTCGGCCTCGACCTCATCTCGACCGCCCCGAACGTGGTCTACGAGGTCGAGATGGAGGACGGCAAGGTCCACACCGTCACCAACCCGTCCGAGTTCCCCGGCGGCAAGGTCGCCGCGGTCCGCGAGCCCGTCGTGAAGGCGTCGATCCTGGTGCCGAGCGAGTTCATCGGCACCGTCATGGAGCTGTGCCAGGAGCGCCGCGGCGTCATGGGCACCATGAACTACCTCAGCGAGACGCGCGTCGAGATGCACTACACGCTGCCGCTCGCCGAGGTGGTGTTCGACTTCTTCGACCAGCTCAAGTCCCGCACCCGCGGCTACGGCTCGCTCGACTACGAGCCCGCCGGCGAGCAGGTCGCGGACCTCGTCAAGGTCGACATCCTCCTCCAGGGCGAGCAGGTGGACGCCTTCAGCGCGGTCGTGCACAAGGACAAGGCGTACGCGTACGGCCTGTCGATGGTGGGCAAGCTCAAGGACCTCATCGACCGCCAGCAGTTCGAGGTGCCGGTCCAGGCCGCGATCGGCTCGCGCATCATCGCCCGCGAGACCATCCGCGCGATCCGCAAGGACGTGCTCGCGAAGTGCTACGGCGGCGACATCTCGCGCAAGCGCAAGCTGCTCGAGAAGCAGAAGGCCGGCAAGAAGCGCATGAAGAACATCGGCTCGGTCGAGGTCCCGCCGGAGGCCTTCATCGCCGCGCTGTCCACGTCGGACGACGGCTCGGACAAGGGCAAGAAGAAGTAGCGTGCCCCTGTCCGACGCGACGGACCATGTTCTCACCAGGCATGATGAGCACATGAATACCGTCGCGGGGGTGAGGGACCTCGGCGTCTACGTCCACGTCCCGTTCTGCTCGGTGCGCTGCGGCTACTGCGACTTCAACACGTACGCGCCCGGCGAGGTCGAGGGCGCGACCCGCGAGGGCTACGTCGAGGCCGCGCTGCGCGAGATGGAGCTCGCGCGCACCGCGATGCCCGGCGACGCCCGCGCCGCGCGCACCGTGTTCTTCGGCGGCGGCACCCCGACCATGCTCGACTCGTCCGCGCTCATCGCGCTGCTCGACGGCGTGCGCGGCACGTGGGGGCTGAGCGCCGATGCGGAGGTCACCACCGAGGCCAACCCGGACTCCGTCACCAAGGAGTCGCTGCGCGCGCTCGCGCGCGCGGGCTTCACCCGCGTGAGCCTGGGCATGCAGTCCGCGGTGCCGCACGTGCTCACGACGCTCGACCGCACGCACAACCCGGCGAACGTGGAGCGCGCCGTCGCGGCCGCCCGCGAGGCCGGCCTCAAGGTCAGCCTCGACCTCATCTACGGCACGCCGGGGGAGTCGCTCGCCGACTGGCGCGCCAGCCTCGAGTCCGTCCTCGCGCTCGAGCCCGATCATGTGAGCGCGTACGCCCTCGTGATCGAGCCGGGCACCCGCATGGGCGCGCAGCTGCGCCGCGGCGAGGTCGAGCCGACCGACCCCGACGTCCAGGCCGAGATGTACGAGCTCGCGGACACGCTCCTGAGCGAGGCCGGCTACTCCTGGTACGAGGTCTCGAACTGGGCGCGCGAGCCCGCCGACCGCTGCCGCCACAACATGGCGTACTGGCGCAGCCAGGACTGGTGGGGCGTGGGCCCCGGCGCACATTCCTACCTGGGCCCGCACCGTCGTCCCGACGGCACGGAGGCACCCGCGCGCCGGTGGTGGAACGTCAAGCACCCGCGCGCCTACGCCGCCCGTCTGGCGGCGGGCGAGAGCCCGGAGGCCGAGGGCGAGGAGCTGGCGGGCGACGATCTCCGCCTCGAGCAGGTGATGCTGCGCCTGCGGCTGTCCGAGGGCATCCCCGCCGAGCTGGTGGAGGGACGCGGCGAGGCGGTCGCGAAGCTCATCGCGGACGGCGTCCTCGACGGCGCCGCTGCCGTGCGCGGGACGCTGCGGCTCACGCGTCGCGGCCGCCTGCTCGCGGATCTCGCGGTCCGCGCGCTGGCCTTCTGACCCGCCCCACCACGGCGCGGACGGCGTCCCGCGGAGCGACTCGCCGCGCGCATCTGGGCGTTCGACCCGGATGTCCCCGATGTCCGTTCCGGGCCGTACCCTGGTGGGCCGGAATACCAGGAAGGAGCGGCGGCCCTCGCGGCCGCCGGGCACGCTCATCAGCACCGACACCCTCACGCGGGAGGCCCCGCGCGCGCGACAGACCCGCGCCGTCCCGCGCGGACGGATCGCGGGTCTCGACGGCCTGCGCGCGATCGCCGTCGTCCTGGTGGTCGCGTACCACCTCGCGCCGTCGTGGCTCCCGGGCGGCTACGTCGGCGTCGACGTGTTCTTCGTCCTGTCGGGCTTCCTCATCACCACGATCCTGCTCCGCGAGCGCGCCGAGCGCGGCCGCATCTCGCTGCGACGCTTCTGGGTCCATCGCGCGCGTCGCCTGCTGCCGGCGCTGGCCGTCGTCGTCGCGGTCGGCGTCGCCGTCGTGTCCGCGGCCGCCGGCGTCGTGCTGCTCGGGGGCGGAGCCGTCGAGGGCTCCCTGTGGGGCGACCTGCTCGTCGGCGCCGGTGCGGAGGTCGCGGCCGCCGCGACGTTCACCAGCAACTGGGCCACCCTGCTGCTCGGCCGCAGCTACGCCGCCGCATCGTCCCCGCACCTGTTCGAGAACCTGTGGTCCCTCGCGGTCGAGGAGCAGTTCTACCTGCTGTGGCCGCTCGCGGTGATCCTCATCGGTGCCGCCGGCCTCGCGATGCGGCGCGCGGCCTGGGTCGCGGCCATGCTCGCCGCCGCATCGGCGCTCGCCATGGCGGTGCTCCTGCCCGCCGGCGATCCCACGCGCGTCTACCTCGGCACCGACACGCACGCCTTCGGCCTCATGATCGGCGCCGGGCTCGCGTTCTGGTGGGCACGGGACGATGCGCGGGAGGCCGCGGCGGCGCAGCCCGCGCGCGCCGTCACGCTCGGCGCCGTGGGGCTCGTCTCGCTCGGCGCGATCGCCGTCCTCCTGCCGTGGGACTCTGCCTGGGCGTACCGCGGCGGGCTCGTGCTCGCCTCGCTCGCCGCCGCGGCCGTCGTCCACCTCGTGGTCGCGGTGCCGGCGCTCGGGGAGCGACTCGACACACCCCTGCTGCGGTGGGTGGGCGACCGCTCGTACGGCATCTACCTGTGGCACTGGCCCGTCCTGGTGGTCGCGGTGACGGCGCTCGACGGCGGCCGCGTCCGCGAGGCCTCGGGGCCGGCCGTGGTGATCACGGTGGTCGCGACGGTCGCCGCCGCGGCGGCCTCGTATCGGTGGCTCGAGATGCCGGTGCGGCGCATGGGCCTGCGCCGTGCCGCACGCGTCCTCGTCGGGCGGCTGCGGCGGGGGGACGATGCGCGGAGCGGCTGGCGTCGCCGCCGGGCTGTCGCGGTGGTCGGCGCGGCCGGCGGCGTGCTCGCGCTCGCGGGGGCGGGCATCGCGCTGGCGCCCGACCGCACGGGCCTCGAGGCGCGGCTGGAGGAGGGCGCGCGCCTCGCGGCGACGCTCGCAGCGCCGCCGCCCACCCCGTCGACGCCCGCGACGATCCCGGCGCCGGGTACGCCCGCATCGTCCGTGCTGGGCCTGGGAGGCACGCCTCTGCCCGCGCAGGTCCCGCCGCCCGGCGCGCTGCCCGAACGCCGGCCGGCGCCGCCCGTCGGCAGCGACGTCACGGTGATCGGCGACTCGGTCGCGCTCGGCGCCGCGCCGGCGCTCGCGGAGGCGCTGCCCGGCATCGCGGTGGACGCCGAGGTGGGGCGGCAGTTCTGGACGGGCGTCGACCGCGTCGAGCAGCTCGCACGCCAGGGGCGGCTGCGCGACTACGTGGTGGTCGCGCTCGGCACCAACGGCGCGGTACCCGAGGAGGACATGGACCGGCTGATCGCGGCGGTCGAGGGGCGTCCGGTGGTGCTGGTGACGCCGTACGGCGACCGGTCGTGGATGGCGGCGTCGCAGCGCGCGGTGCGCGAGGCGGCGCGGGCGCATCCGAACGCGGTGGTGGCGGACTGGCAGCGCGCCGTCGAGCGCCGCCCGGACGTGCTCGGCTCCGACGGGATCCACCCCGACGACGACGGCTCGGCCGTCTTCGCCCGCACCGTGAAGCGCGCCCTCGCGGCCGCGGCGGCGGCCTGACGCACGAGGGCCGGGACCCGGGGTCGCCCCCGAGCCCCGGCCGTGCGGGCTCCGTCAGCGGATGAACGGGATGATGAGCGGGATCCGGTAGTACTCCCCGCGGTTCGCCTTGACGCCGGCGATGATCGAGATGACGAGCGCGTAGATCGGGTACCCGATCATGGGGATCCACGTGACGGCGAACCCGATGCCGAGCGTCAGGAGGCCGATGAGGACCGAGGCGATCACCACGACCAGCGACGTGAGCTGGAGGTTGAGGTTGGTCTTGCCGTGCCAGTCGACGAGCGCGCTGCGCTCGCGGTAGATGAGCCACATCACGAGCGGCACCACGAAGGCGAGCGTGCCCGCGGAGACCACGAGCGCGACTGCGGCGAGGATGTGCACCAGCATGGCGATGGTGCGGGCGTCGCTCTCGAGCATCGGGGCCGGGGCGACGTAGGGCGGCGTGGGCGCCGCGTAGGGCTGCTGCGGCTGGGCGGGGCCGTCCTGAGGGGGGACGGTGCCGTCGGCCGGCGTCTGGGGCTGGGTCGTGTCGTTCATGCCTCCAGCCTCGCAAAAGGGGCGGGGCCCCGCATCCACCACGAGGGGGAGCGGGGCCCTGATCCTGCTCGGGGTACGACCCCTACTTCACGATGCGCCAGTTGAACGGGTAGCGGTAGCGCTCGCCGCGGTTGGCGGCGATGCCGGCCATGATGCACAGCACCAGCATCGCGATGCCGACCACGACGCTGAGCACGATGCCGATGATCACCACCCACAGGATGCCGGCGACGATCTGGGCGATGGTGACGAGGATCGAGAAGTTGAGCGCCTCCTTGCCCTGGTCGTCGACGAACGCGCTGCGTTCGCGGAACACCAGCCAGATGATGAGCGGCGGCAGGAAGCCGAACAGGATGATGCCGAGGTGGGCGAGCATCGCCCACAGGCGCTCGTCGCTCTGCGTCATCGGCTGGGGGGCGTAGGGCTGCTGGGGCGGCGGCGGAGGCGACTGCGGTGGCGGCGGCGGGTTCTCGGTCATGGCTCTCTCCCTCGGATGCGGACCTGGGCGGAGGCGCGCGAGGCGCCCCCGCACCTCCAATCTAGCCAGGTGGGCGCGCTCCGGCCGGGTGCCGCGTGCGGGCCCCGGCACGCCGCGCCGGGGCCCGGGAGGCGTCCGCGGGCCGCGTTAGGATTAGCACTCGTCGAGTTCGAGTGCCAGGAGGGGATCGTGAGCGAGGAGCGTCGCCGCGCCGTGCTGCGCGCGATCGTGGAGGGCTACGTGTCCACCCACGAGCCCGTGGGGTCGAAGGCGCTCGCCGAGGCCCACACGCTGGGCGTCTCCTCCGCGACCATCCGCAACGACATGGCGATCCTCGAGGAGGAGGGGCTCATCGCGCAGCCCTACACCTCCGCGGGGCGCATCCCCACGGACCTGGGCTACCGCTCGTTCGTGGACCAGCTCGCGGCCGCCGCGCTGCCCGACGCCCACAAGCGCGCGATCGGCACGTTCCTGTCCGACGCCGTCGACCTCAACGACGTCGTCGAGAGGTCGGTGCGGCTGCTGAGCCAGCTGACGCGCCAGGTGGCGGTGGTGCAGTACCCGTCGCTGCGGGAGTCCGCGGTGCGCCGCATCGAGCTGGTGCGCATGGGCGCCGAGCACGCGCTCGTGGTCGTGGTGTCCGCGGACGCGCGCGTCGACCAGCGCACCATCGCGCTGGGCGAGGCGACATCGGACGACGCGTTCGAGCGCGCCGTGCGCGAGGTCAACGCCACCGCCGAGGGCCTCACCGGCGCCCGGCTGGAGGCGGCGCTCACCATGTGGGCCGCCGCGCCCGACCAGGTGCCGTGGGCCGGGGCCGTCGCGGACTTCGTGGTGACCGCCGCGCGCGGCGGCACCGTCGAGCGCGTCGTGTTCGCGGGAGCGTCCAACCTGGCACGAGCGGGTTCCGGCCTCGAGGCCGGCACGATCGCGCCGGTGCTGGACGCGCTCGAGGAGCAGGTGGTGCTGCTGCGGCTGTTGCACGAGATGGCGGCCGAGGGGGACGATGTCTCGGTTCGCATCGGCGCGGAGACGCACCACGAGGCGCTGTCGCGCACGTCGATCGTCGCGGCGGCCTACGGCCGCGACGCCGCCTCGCTCGTGGGTGCGCTCGGACCGACACGCATGGACTATCCGGGGACGATGGCCGCCGTACGCGCCGTCGCCCGCTATCTGTCGAAAGTGGTGGAGCTCTAGGTGAAGGACTACTACGCCGTCCTGGGCGTCTCTCGGGACGCCTCCGAGGCGGAGATCAAGAAGGCGTACCGCAAGCTCGCGCGCGAGCTGCACCCCGACGTCGCGGGTGCGGAGGGCGAGGAGCGGTTCAAGGAGGTGGCCGCCGCGTACGACGTGCTCGGCCACGCGGACAAGCGCGCGCAGTACGACCGCGGCGTGGACCCCCGCGCCGCGTCCGGCGGCGCGGGCGGCCCCCAGGGCTTCGGCTTCGAGGACATCTTCGAGACGTTCTTCGGCGGCGGCGCCGGCCCGTTCGGCGGGCAGCAGCGCGGCCCGGCCTCGCGCGTCCAGCGCGGCGGCGACACGCTCGTCCACACCGAGGTCACGCTCGAGGAGGCCGTCTTCGGCGTCACCCGGGAGATCCAGGTCGACCTCGCGGACGTCTGCACCACATGCCACGGCTCGTGCTGCGCGCCCGGCACCCAGCCGCAGGGCTGCCGCCAGTGCAACGGCACCGGCTCCGTCCAGCGCGTCGCGCGCTCGCTGCTCGGCCAGGTCATGACCACCGCGCCGTGCCCCACGTGCGGCGGCTACGGCTCCACCATCGAGACGCCGTGCGGCGAGTGCTCCGGCCAGGGCCGCACCCACTCGCGCCACACCGTGAGCGTCGACATCCCCGCGGGCGTCGAGACCGGCACCCGGATCCGCATGACGGGTCAGGGCGACGCCGGCATCGCGGGCGGCCAGAAGGGCGACCTCTACATCGAGATCCGCGAGCGTCAGCACGCGGTCTTCGAGCGTCGCGGCGACGACCTGCACTGCAACCTCGAGGTGCCGATGACCGCCGCCGCGCTCGGCACGGTCCTGACCGTCGAGACCTTCGACGGTCCGCAGGAGGTCGACGTCCGCCCGGGCACGCACGCGGGCTCGACGGTGAGGCTCAAGGGGCTCGGCGTCGGCCGTCTCCAGCGCGCCGGCCGCGGCGACCTGCACGTGCACCTCGACGTGGTCACGCCGACGGACCTCACCGACGAGCAGGCCGAGCTGCTGCGCCAGCTCGCGGGCCTGCGCGGCGAGGAGGCCCCCGAGGCGCGCCTCGCGCCCCTCGGCGGCGGCGTGTTCTCGCGCCTCCGGGACGCCTTCAAGGGTCACTAGGCGGTGACCGCCCCCGTCTTCGTCGACCCCGCGGCCGCCACCGCCGCCGCGGGCGACGTGCTGCGGGTCGAGGGGGACGAGGCCCGCCACGCGGTGACCGTCCAGCGCCGTCAGGTGGGCGAGCGCGTCGACGTGGTGGACGGGGCGGGCGCCCGCGCGCGCGGCGTGCTCGCCGCGACGGGGGACCGCTGGATGGAGGTGCGCGTCGAGGCGGTGAGCCGCGACCGCGACCCCGAGGTCACGCTCGTGCAGGCGCTCGCGAAGGGCGGCCGCGACGAGCAGGCGGTCGAGGCGGCCGTCGAGCTCGGCGTCACGCGCATCGTCCCGTGGGCGTCCGACCGCGCGATCGTGCAGTGGCGCGGACCCAAGGCCGCCAAGGGCCGCGAGAAGTGGGCGTCGCTCGCGCTCGCCGCCGCGAAGCAGAGCCGGCGCGCCGTCGTCCCGCCGGTGGACGATGCGGCGACCACCCGGCAGCTCGCGGCGCGGGTGGCGGAGGCGGTCGCCTCGGGCGCCCGGGTGCTCGTGCTCCACGAGGCGGCCGCCGCGCCGATCACGGCCCTGAACTGGGACGATGCGGACACGGCCGTGTGGCTGGTCGTCGGTCCCGAGGGTGGCATCTCCGACGCCGAGGTGGAGGCGCTCACCGCCGCCGGCGCCGAGGCCGTCGTGCTCGGCCCCCATGTGCTCCGCGCATCGTCCGCCGGTCCCGCCGCGCTCGCGGCGCTCGCCGCGCTGCGCGGCCACTGGGCGCGGCCGGAGGCGCATCCCTGAGGCCACCGGGCGTCCGCCCAGGTCATTACGCTAGGGGGATGAGCACCACGGACTGCATCTTCTGCAAGATCGTCGCGGGGGAGATCCCCTCGACCACGGTCGTCGAGACCGAGAACGTCATCGCGTTCCGCGACATCGCGCCCAAGGCGCCGGTGCACGTGCTCGTCGCCTCGAAGCAGCACGTCCCCAACGTCGCCGCGGCCGCGCGCGAGATCCCCGAGGTCCTCGCGGAGATGGCACAGGTGGCGCAGCAGATCGCGGACGCCGAGTGCGACGGCGAGTACCGCCTCATCTTCAACACCGGCCCCGCCGCGGGCCAGACCGTGTTCCACGTGCACGGCCACGTCATGAACGGCGGCGCGCTGGGGTGGGACGCGTGAGCGTGACCCGGGTCGTCGTCGTCGACGACGCGGCGAGGATGCCCGACCTGCTGGGGTCCGGCGACGGCGTGCTCCGGGAGGTCGAGCGGGCGTTCCCCGCGGTCGACATCCTCGTGCGCGGCAACCGCATCACGCTGACGGGCGACGAGGACGATGTGGATGCCGCGGCCTCGGCGGTGGAGGAGCTGCGCGACGTGCTGGGCGCCGGCGTGCCGCTCACCCCGGAGGTCGCACGGGAGTCCGTGCGCATGCTGCGCTCGACGGGGCCTGCGACGGGCGGCACCACCACCGTCGCGGAGCGCCCCGCGGGCGTGCTCAGCCGGTCGATCCTGTCGACCCGCGGGCGCACCATCCGCCCCAAGACCCAGGGCCAGGCCTCGTACGTCCACGCGATCGAGGGCCACACCATCACGTTCGGCATCGGCCCCGCCGGCACCGGCAAGACGTACCTCGCGATGGCCCAGGCCGTGGCGGCGCTGCAGTCCAAGCGGGTCAACCGCATCGTCCTCACGCGCCCGGCCGTGGAGGCGGGGGAGCGGCTCGGCTTCCTGCCCGGCTCGCTCAGCGAGAAGATCGACCCGTACCTGCGGCCGCTGTACGACGCGCTGCACGACATGATCGACCCCGAGTCGATCCCGCGGCTGATGGAGGCCGGCACCATCGAGGTGGCGCCGCTCGCGTACATGCGCGGCCGCACGCTCAACGACGCGTTCGTCATCCTCGACGAGGCGCAGAACACCACGCGCGAGCAGATGAAGATGTTCCTCACGCGCCTGGGCTTCGGCACCACCATGGTGGTGACGGGCGACGTCACGCAGGTCGACCTGCCCGGCGGCACCCGCTCGGGGCTGCGCGCCGCGTCGGAGATCCTCACGGGCGTCGAGGACATCGCGTTCTGCCACCTCGGCGCGCAGGACGTGGTCCGGCACCGCCTGGTGAGCGACATCATCACCGCGTACGCGGAGAACGACGAGAAGGACGACGGCCGCGGGCCGCGCCCCACCGGCCAGCGCCGCCGGTTCGACAAGGAGGAGCCCCGGTGATCGAGGTCAACAACGAGACCGACGCGAGCATCGACGAGGTCGAGTTCGCCGAGCTCGCCAAGTACGTGCTGGGCCGGATGCACGTCGCCGAGGGCGCGGAGCTCGCGATCATGTTCGTCGACGAGGAGGCGATGGAGCAGCTCCACCTCCAGTGGATGGACGAGCCCGGACCTACCGACGTGCTGAGCTTCCCCATGGACGAGCTGCGGCCGGGCACGCCCGACGAGCCCACGCCCGCGGGCCTGCTCGGCGACATCGTCGTGTGCCCGTCGGTCGCGAAGCGCCAGGCGGCGTCCGCCGGTCACAGCGCGGAGGAGGAGATGCTGCTCCTCACCACGCACGGGATCCTCCACCTGCTCGGCTACGACCACGTCGAGCCGGAGGAGGAGAAGGAGATGTTCGCGCTCCAGCGCAACCTCCTCCTCACGTTCCTCGCGAGCCGATGACGTCCTCCGCCGTCACGCTGCTGCTGGCGGTCGTGGTCGCGGGCCTCGCGGGCGCGGCGATCCTCCACGCCGTCGTCGCCGCCTTCGAGCAGATCCCCTACGCGGACGAGCGCCGCATGGCCGGCCAGCTGCGGCCGGACGGCGCGCCCACGCGAGCCGCCCGCCTCGCCGCGCTGCCCGACCACGCCGACACCGCATCGTCCGTCGCGTACGCGGTGCTCGAGACCGTGGCGATCGTCGCGTGGACCGCGCTCGCGCTCGCGTGGGGCGACGCGCTGGGCTGGGAGACCGGCCCGACGCTGCTGCTCGCGTGGGTCGTGGCCGCGTTCCTGTCGCTCGTCATCGTGCGCGCCTGGCCGCGCGCCGCCGCCCGGCGCGCTCCCGAGACCGCGATCCGCGCGCTCGCGCCGCTCGCCTGGACGCTCATCCGGCTCACCGCGCCCATCCGCGCCGTGGTGCCCGCGCTGCGCATCCGCGAGCTCGCCGAGCCCGAGGACCTCGTCGAGCAGGCGGGGGAGGCGCTCGAGGAGGAGGACGCCGAGCTGCTGCGCTCGGTCGTGAGCCTGGGCGACACCCTCACCCGCGAGGTCATGGTGCCGCGCACCGACATGGTGACCATCCAGGCGGGCACACCCGCGCGCAAGGCGATGGTGCTGTTCATGCGGTCGGGCTACTCGCGCGTGCCGGTGATCCGCGGCGACGTCGACGACACAGTCGGCGTGCTGTACCTCAAGGACGTGGTGCGGGCGACGTGGGACCACCCCGAACGGCTCGAGGAGCCCATCGACCACCTGCTGCGCGAGGCGGTGTTCGTGCCCGAGTCCGTGCCCGCCGACGACCTGCTGCGGCGCATGCAGGACGAGGTGTTCCACATGGCGGTGGTGGTGGACGAGTTCGGCGGCGTCGCCGGCGTGGTCACCATCGAGGACGCGCTCGAGGAGATCGTGGGCGAGGTGGTCGACGAGCACGACCGCTCCGCGCCCGAGGTCGAGGACCTGGGCGAGGGCCGCTACCGGATGCCGGCCCGCTGCAGCCTCGACGAGCTGGGCGAGCGGTTCGACGTCGAGATCGACGACGAGGACGTGGAGACGGTGGCGGGGCTGCTCGCGAAGGCGCTGGGCAAGGTGCCGATCCCCGGCTCGCGCGCGACCGCGCACGGCATCGAGCTGTTCGCCGAGCGCGCGGAGGGCCGCAGGCGCACGCTGGTGTCGGTGATCGCGACGCGCGCCGAGGTGGACGATGCGGCGCCCGGCACAGGCGAGAACGAGACGGTGCCGCGCAGGCGCGGCCGGAAGGACGAGGACGATGACTGAGAACCACCGATCCGGCTTCGCGGCGTTCGTGGGAAGGCCCAACGCCGGCAAGTCGACCCTGATGAACGCGCTGGTGGGGGACAAGGTCGCGATCATGTCGTCGCGGCCCCAGACGACGCGCCGCGCGATCCGCGGCATCGTCAACCGGCCCGAGGCCCAGTTGGTCATCGTGGACACCCCCGGCCTGCATCGTCCCCGCACGCTGCTGGGCGAGCGCCTCAACGACCTCGTGCGCGAGACGCTGTCGGAGGTCGACGTGATCGGCTTCTGCCTGCCCGCCGACGAGAAGGTGGGCCCGGGCGACAAGTGGATCGCGCGCGAGCTCGCCGATGCGCGACGTCCCGTCGTCGCGATCGTCACCAAGGTCGACAAGGTGCCGCGCGACCGCGTCGCGGCGCACCTGCTCGACGTGTCGCAGCTGGGGGAGTGGGCCGAGATCATCCCCGTGAGCTCGGTCAAGGACATCCAGATGGGCACGCTCGTCGACGTGCTCGCGAAGTACCTGCCGGAGGGTCCCGCGCTCTACCCGGAGGGCGAGCTCACGGACGAGCCCGAGGACGTGCGCATCGCGGAGCTCATCCGCGAGGCGGCGCTCGAGGGCGTCCGCGACGAGCTGCCGCACTCGATCGCCGTGGTGATCGAGGAGATGGTGGAGCCCGACTCGGAGGACGCCCACCGGCCGGTGCTGGAGATCCGCGCGCACGTGTTCGTGGAGCGCGACTCGCAGAAGGGCATCATCATCGGCAAGGGCGGGTCGCGGCTCAAGGAGGTCGGAGCGACGGCGCGGGCCGGGATCGAGCACCTGCTGGGCCGGAAGGTCTACCTGGACCTCCATGTGAAGGTCGCGAAGGACTGGCAGCGCGACCCTAAGCAGCTGGGGCGGCTCGGGTTCTAGCGATTCCCAATGAAGCATGTGACACATGTGATCTCGTGGGGATGAGGGGGCCGGCGTCCGCGACGGTGGCCTGACTGGTGCATCGTTGTCGCGTGCGGTCGGACCCGCTCGTGCGTCGGCAGCTTCTAGTCCGTGAGCGCGATGGTCGCCCAGATCTGGCTGGGGATGTCGGCATCCCAGACGTCCGCGGTGCCCCGGATGACCACCTTCGCCTTGACGTCGTGGTGGCTCATCACCGCCGCCTGGACGGTGTGGCTGCCGTCGCAGGAGTACTCCGCCGAGACGTTGAGCAGGTGCCCGTCGTCGTAGGACGGAGTGGGCTCTGCCGCCTCGCAGTCGCCCGCCAGGTCGGACTCGGAGGCGGCGAGGTGGTCGATCGTCATCGAGTCGGGCCGCAGCTCGACGCTGACGCCCGGCGCCGTCGTGGTCGAGAGGAAGGCTTCGATATCGGGCGCCGCCACCAGTGCGGGCGCAGAACCGCCGTCGTCCGAGGCCGCGCCTGGCACGCCGTCGACCTCCCAGCCCGCCGGCACGGATAGCGAGATCCGCCCGCTGTCATCGGTGACGGAGGTGAAGCTCGTGGGCGTGCCCAGCTCGGACGACATGGCGTCGTACGCCTGCATCGCGATACGGATGGACTCCCAGACGGTCGACTTGAGGCCGTCGCGCGACTCCTCCTCGGTGAAGCGGAGCGCGGCGGCGGCGCCGACGCGGTCCGGCGGGCCGCGGAACACCCACAGTGTCGTGTCGTCGGCAGCCGTGTCGTCCCACCGCGTGCACGCGAGGTCGACGGTGGCACCGTAGAAGTCCCCGTCGACGTGAGACACCGGTGGGCCGGTCATCTCGCACCCACGCCAGCTCTCGGCCTCCTGCTCGACGCGGTACGAGTAGTCCTCCTGGACTGTGTCGAGCAACCGCACGCTCACCCCGGAGGACTCGAAGGTGCCGTAGGCCCCGTCGAACTCGTTGGAGTAGACGAACTCGTTGATGTCCGGCCAGACAATGAGCGAGGGGACGTAGGCGGCGCCATCGCCTTGGGGCCGGGGGCGACCGTCGACCTCCCAGCCCACCGGTGCGAGCATCGAGATCCGCCCGCTCTCATCGGTGACGATCCGCACATCCGCACCATCGGCGGTCGAAGCACCCGCGGACGGGCTGGTGTCGCCGGCATCGGTGTTGGCCGACGACGCGGGTGCGCCCGACGTGCTCGTCTCAGCGCCGCCGTCGGCTGCCGTGCAGCCCGCCAGCAGCGTGAGGAGCGCCGCGGTCGCCGCGAGGGTCCTGCTTCCGTGGGTGCGCACCTGGCTGTGCCCATGCGTCCTTGTCGCCTCCATGGTGCATCCCCCCGATGCCACGGCCGGAACCTCGACGGGTCCGCGTCATCGTTGGACCCGAGGCCCACCCTAAAGCGCGCAAACCTGACAAACCGGCGAGCGACACGCCGTTTGCTGGGAGTCGGGCTACTGGATCGAGGACAGGATCTTGAGTGCTTGGGCGAGGAGCAGGACGAAGCCGCCGCTGCTCAGCAGGATGATGGCGAGGACGGTCGGGACGGCCCAGAAGGGCTGCTCCTTCTTGGCGGTGGCGGCGGGCTCGGTGGTGGCGATCTGGTCGGGCATGTGGGCTCTCCTCGTCGGTTTCGTACTTAGTACGCCTTGTGGTCGCCACGATAGTCGTACTAAGTACGATACGCAAGAGCTGGCGCGACGACCCTTGCCGGACTGGCGAATCGTCCCGTTATCCGCCCGGCGCCTGCCACGACCAGCGCTCGTCACACGCGTCACCTTTGTCATTGGCAGTCGTCCGCTATGGTGGACGCATGCGTGCACGCTCGCTGCTCCTTAGCTGCCGCGACGAGGCCTAGAACAGGCCGGATCCTCGTCGCGGCGGTTCGTGTGCCGGCTCACAGGACAGCGACACAGCTAAGGATTCCCACATGATCAGCGAGCACTACACCGGCGGCGCCCAGACCGCGTCGCCGATGCCCATCAAGAAGTACGTCCCGTTCGATCGCCTGATCGACGTCGACCTGCCCGACCGGACGTGGCCGGGCAAGCGCATCACCAAGGCCCCGCGCTGGTGCGCGGTCGACCTCCGCGACGGCAACCAGGCGCTCATCGAGCCCATGAACGCCGAGCGCAAGATGCGCATGTTCGAGCTCCTGGTCCGCATGGGCTACAAGGAGATCGAGGTCGGCTTCCCGAGCGCGAGCCAGACGGACTTCGACTTCGTCCGGCAGCTCATCGAGGAGGACCGGATCCCCGATGACGTCACCATCCAGGTCCTGACCCAGGCCCGCGAGCACCTCATCGAGCGCACCTACGAGTCCCTCAAGGGTGCCAAGCAGGCGATCGTCCACCTGTACAACTCGACGAGCATCCTCCAGCGCGAGGTCGTGTTCCGCGCGGACGAGGACGAGGTCCTGGACATCGCCACGCATGGCGCGATGCTCTGCCAGAAGTTCGAGGAGACCATCCCCGACACCCGTGTCTTCTACGAGTACAGCCCCGAGTCGTACACCGGCACGGAGCTCGCCTACGCGGTGCGTGTCTGCAACGCCGTGCTGGACGTGTGGAAGCCCACGCCCGACCGCAAGGTCATCATCAACCTGCCCGCCACTGTCGAGATGGCGACCCCGAACGTCTATGCCGACTCGATCGAGTGGATGAACCGGAACCTCGACTACCGCGACTCCGTGGTCCTGTCCCTGCACCCGCACAACGACCGCGGCACCGCGATCGCGGCCGCGGAGCTGGGCTACATGGCCGGCGCGGACCGCATCGAGGGCTGCCTGTTCGGCAACGGCGAGCGCACCGGCAACGTCGACCTGGTGACGCTGGGCATGAACCTCTTCAGCCAGGGCATCGACCCGGAGATCGACTTCTCCGACATCGACGAGGTCCGCCGCACGGTCGAGTACTGCAACCAGCTCGACGTGCACCCGCGCCACCCTTGGGGCGGCGACCTGGTCTTCACCGCGTTCTCCGGCTCGCACCAGGACGCGATCAAGAAGGGCCTCGAGGCGATGGATGCCAAGGCGCAGCGGCAGGGTGTCGAGGTCGACGATCTGCTGTGGGCCGTGCCGTACCTGCCGATCGACCCCAAGGACGTGGGTCGCTCGTACGAGGCGGTCATCCGCGTCAACTCGCAGTCCGGCAAGGGCGGCGTGGCGTACCTGCTCAAGACGGAGCGCAATCTCGACCTGCCCCGCCGCCTCCAGATCGAGTTCTCCCGCGTGGTCCAGCGCGCTGCCGACGCCTCCGGCGCCGAGATGACCGCCGACTCGCTGTGGCGGATCTTCGAGGACGAGTACCTGCCCGCCGCGGACCCCGAGCGCGCCTGGGGGCGCCTGGCCCTCGTGGGCACGCGCGGCACGTCGAGCGAGACCGGCCCGGACACGCTCGCGGCCGACATCACCGACGGCGGCCAGGAGGTCACCATCGAGGGTTCGGGTAACGGCCCGGTCGCGGCCTTCGTCGCGGCGCTCGGCACGCGCGGCGTCAAGGTCGAGGTCCTCGACTACCACGAGCACGCGATGAGCACCGGCGGGGACGCCACCGCCGCCGCGTACGTCGAGTGCGCGATCGGCGACGAGATCCTCTGGGGCGTCGGCATCGACCCGTCGATCACCACCGCGTCGCTCAAGGCGATCATCTCGGCCGTCAACCGCGAGGGGCGATGACCCGTCGCATCGCGGGGGTCGCCGCGGCCGTCCTGGCCGCGGCGGCCCTGACCGCGTGCGGCACCGCCCTGCCCGACACCGAGCTGTCGGACCTGACGGCGCTGGGGCTCGAGTCCGTCCCGTGCGAGGACACCGTGCAGATGGCGGGCATCCAGTCGGATGACGACCAGGCCGTCATCGAGTGCTGGACGGGCGCCCCCGACGACGGCATCATCGCCACCGCGGACGCGGTCCTCGAGGCGCTGCTGGCGGACAACGCCGGCGCCGAGGACGTGAGCGCGGCGCTGTGCTGGGATGACACGGTGACCGATGCGGAGGCCAGCGCCTGCCGCGCGATCCTCGTGGGTGACACCACCGATGGTGCCGTGGTCTCCGCGGTGCTCGCGCTCAAGGACCCGGGTGCGGTCATCGGCGAGCTGCCCGACGCCCCCACCGACGACGAGGTCGAGGCCGCGCTCGCGGGGGCGGACGTCGAGGTCCTCGTCTTCAGCGAGCCCGCGTCCTCGGAGACCGGCGGCGCCTGACCCGCACCCGACCTGCGCCTGACCCGCGTTTGACGCGCAAAGCCCCGCCGCACCCGGGAGGGCACGACGGGGCGGTGCGGGCACGGCTCAGGCCGTGACCAGGTCCGGCTCCCGGCCGGGGAGGGCCGCCACCGCGCGCGGTGCACGCGTGAGGAGCCAGACGGTGAACCACACCTCCGTGACGATCGACGCGGTGGCGACGATCGCGAGGAACGCCCCGCCGAAGTCGGCGTAGTTGGCGAGCAGGAGGTGGGCGAAGGTGTCCGCCACGTACGCGACGCCCGCGATCCCCAGGCCGTAGCCCAGCGCGCGGGGCCCGATGCGCGACGCGACGAGGATGCGGCCGAGCACCATCAGGTGCAGGCCGAACGCCACGAGCGCGAGCAGCCACGTGATGTCGAAGGCCTCCATCGCGAGCCCGGTCCAGGCCTCGCGCTGACCGGCGTCGAGGCCCGCGACGATGTCGCCGCCGACCGCGAGCTGCAGGGCGAGGTACATGAACGTGATCGCGGGGATGAACGCGACCGTGTAGGCCAGGCGGAGCCATGCGGCAAGCAGCGAGCGGCGCTCGCCCGTGTGGCGCAGCAGCACGTGCAGGGCCCACGCGATGCCGATGTCGATCATCGCGATCGCGGCGAAGCCTGCGATGCCGAACCGGAACGTGGTCTCGTTCTCGGCGATGTTGGCCATGGTCGCCGCCGGGTCGTCGAGCACGACGAGCTGGTTGCGGACCAGGAAGTTCGCGCCCATGGCGAGGAGCACGATGGCGATGTAGCCGAGGCCGGCGAGGCGCGCCGCCGATCGGGGCGAGAGGTCGGTCGTGACGTTCATGACGGGTTCTCCTGTCGGGACGATGCGGTGGAGACGCGCTCAGCGGGCGTCGCGGACGAGGACGGCGGCCTTGCCGGAGACGATGCCCGCGGCCAGGTCGGTGACGGCGTCGCCGGCGCGCTCGAGCGGGTACGTGCGGCTGACCGCGGCGCGGACGCTGCCCGCGTCGACGAGGTCCCTCACGCGCTCGAGGCGCTCCGTGGTCGTGGCGGACACGAAGCCCATGAGGCGCTGCGAGGCGAACAGCGAGACGAGCGGCGCCCACAGGGTGCGGCCGCTGCCGCCCACCAGGGCGTCGCCGCCCTCGCCTCCGACCATGACGAGCGTGCCGGTGGGGGACAGGATGCGGCGCAGGCGGCGCAGCGAGGTGAGGCTGCCCGCGTCGATGATCACGTCGAAGGACTCGTCGAGCTCGGTCACCTCGGTGGTCCGGTAGTCGATGACGCGCTCCGCGCCCAGCTCGAGCACCAGCTCGGCCTTCGCGGCGCTGGCGACGCCGGTGACGTGGGCCCCGGCCGCGACGGCGATCTGCACCGCGAACGAGCCGACGCCACCCGACGCGCCCAGGATCAGCACGCGCTGGCCGGCCTCGACCTTGGCGCAGTCCTGGACCGCCTGGAGCGCGGTGACCGCGGACACGGGCATGGCGGCCGCGTCGGCGATCCCCGCAGCCTCGGGCCTGAGTGCGAGCCGCTCCTCCTTGGCGATCGCGAACTGGGCGAACGAGCCGTCGGCGGTGCCGAAGACCTCGTCGCCCACGGCGAACCGGGTGACCCCGGCGCCCACGGCGGAGACGACGCCGGCGAGGTCCGAGCCCTGGACGGGCTGCTTGGGACGGCGCAGGCCGAAGCCGATCGCGCGGATCACGAGCGGGCGGCCCGTGGCGAGGTGCCACACGCCGCGGTCGACGCCCGCGGCGTGGACCTCGACGAGGACCTCGCCGTCGCCGGGCTGCGGAACCGGCACGGTGTCGAGGTGGATCTCCTCCGGGCCGGCGTAGCGGCGCTGGACGGCTGCGCGCATGGTGGTGTCCCCCTCGGTGATGGACGTGGCGTCGCTGGCGGAAGCGGCGGCGGCGATGGTGGCGGCCGAGGCGGCGGCTGCGGCCTGGGCGGTGGTGCTGGCGTTCATGGTTTCCTCCCCGTGTGTCACGCAATCGTACTTAGTACGAGTTGCTATGCTCGACCGTAGGCGTACTTAGTACGAACCGCAAGGGCTGGAGGCAAGAATGTCGGATACCAGGCAGGATGTGCGCAAGCCGCGACTGTCGCGCGAGCGGATCCTCGCCGCCGCGATGGATCTCGCCGACCGCGACGGGATCGAGGCGCTCACGATCCGCAAGCTCGCGGACGAGCTCGGCACCAAGCCGATGACGATCTACCACCACGTCGACGGCAAGGAGGCGCTGCTCGACGGCATGGTCGACGTCGTGTTCTCCGAGATCGCGAAGCCGCCCGTGGACCTCCCATGGCAGGAGGCCCTGCGGGTGCGCTGCCGCTCCGCGCGCGAGGTCCTCGGCCGTCATCCCTGGTCCGTGCCGCTGCTCGAGTCCCGGCACCACCCGGGCCCCGAGCTGCTCGCGCATCACGAGTCGGTGCTGGTCGCCCTCGACCGTGCCGGGATGCCGCTGCCGCTCGTGGCGCACGCCTACGCGGTGCTCGACAGCTTCGTCTACGGCTTCGCGATGCAGGAGGCCAACCTCGCGGTGCAGCGCGGGGACGAGGACGCGGAGCTGGCGGGGGAGATCGCCGCGGCCTTCGATCCGGGCGCCTATCCGATGATGACGCGCTTCGCGATGGAGCACGCGATGCAGCCCGGCTTCAACTTCGGGGACTCGTTCGACTACGGGCTCGACCTGCTGCTCGACGGGCTCGCGCGCGCCGTGGATCGGGAGCGCGCCTGACGCGCGGGACAATGGTCCGGTGCCCCTCTACCGAGACGACGCGATCGTCCTCCGCACCCACAAGCTGGGTGAGGCGGACCGCATCGTCACGATGCTCACGCGGCGCCACGGCAAGGTCCGGGCGGTCGCGAAGGGCGTGCGCCGCACCTCGAGCCGGATCGGGTCCCGCATGGAGCCGTTCATGCTCGTCGACGTCCAGCTGTACGAGGGCCGCAACCTCGACATCGTGAGCCAGGTGGAGACCAAGGAGCCGTACGCGCGCCGCATCGCCGAGGACTACGGGATGTACACGGCCGCCACCGCGATGGTCGAGACGGCCGACAAGCTCGTGGATCACGAGCGCGAGCCCGCGTGGGAGCAGTACCGCCTGCTCCACGGCGCGCTCGGCGCGCTGAGCCGCCGCGACCACGAGCCGGGCCTCGTCCTCGACAGCTTCCTGCTGCGCTCGCTCGCGCACGCGGGCTACGAGGCGAGCTTCCACGACTGCGCGAGCTGCGGCCGCGAGGGCCCGCACCGTGCGTTCGTGGTGGGCGAGGGCGGCGCGGTGTGCGAGTCGTGCCGGCCGCCGGGCGCGGCCGCGCCCGCCCCCGAGACCTTCTCCCTGCTCGAGGCGCTGCTCTCGGGCGACTGGGGGACCGCGGACGTCTCCGACGGGCGCCACCGCAAGGAGGCCGCGGGCCTGATCGCCGCCTTCGCGCAGTTCCACCTCGAGCGCAAGGTGCGCAGCCTCGGCCACGTCGACCGGTCCTGAACGAGGGGGCCGGTCGGAGGGCGGCGGCCGCCCCGCGCCCACGCATCACCGCGTTATTTAACAGGATGTTCACCTGTTCGTGGCCATTCCGTCCACATCGGGCCGCTACTTTGGACGCATCGTCCAGACAAGCGAGCCGACCGGAGGAAGCCTGTGCCGCGAACCGTGATCTTCGACTTCGACGGGACCCTCGCCCTCGGTGACGGGCCCCTCGACGCGTACGTCCGTGCGGTCGACGAGCTCGCCGGGGTGGAGGGATTCGCCGAGGCGGCCGCGGTCGAGCGGTCTCGGCTCGCGACGGAGCCCGGCCTGTACCGCGACGCGTACCACGCGGTCGCCTCGGCGGCCGAGGCCGTCGGGATCGACCAGCAGACCATGTCTGCCGGATACCTGCGCAGCCGCGACCTCCTCGCGACGGACGAGGCGCCGGTCGTCGCCCCGCCCGGGCTCGGCGAGTTCCTCGCGCGGCTCGCCCGCCACGCCGAGCTCGTGCTCGTCACGAACGCTCCCGACACCCGCATCGCCGAGGCGCTCGAGGCGCTCGGCGCCGACGGCGTCTTCTCCCGCCGCGTCTGCTCCGCGCGCAAGCCCGCAGGGATCGCGGCGGTGATCGACGTCGCGCTCATGCGCGGTCCGGTGCTCTCCGTCGGAGACATCGACGAGTTCGACCTGGCGCCGGCGCGCGAGCGCGGCGCGGACACGGCCCTCGTGGGCCCCGCCGCTGCGCACGGTGCAGCCCAGGTCACCTTCGCAGGGGAGCGGCTCGAGCTGCTCTACCCCGCGATCGAAGCGTGGGCGGCCGGTGCGGCGCCCGACGAGATCGTGCCACCCGGCACAACCTTCCCTCATGAAAGGCACGTCTGATATGCGTTCCACGATCCTCACCGCCGGCCTCGCGGCCTCGGCCCTCGTCGCGCTCGCCGGCTGCAGCAGCGACGCCGGTGCAGAGCCCGAGTCGACCGCCGGAGCCGCCGGCACGGAGTGGCCCAGCGAGATCACCCTCGCGCTCATCCCGAACGAGAACGTCCAGGACCTCGTCACCTCGGTCGAGCCGCTCACCGACTACCTGTCCGCCGAGCTCGGCATCACGGTCGAGGGCGTCGTGACCAAGGACTACCAGGCCGCCGTCGAGGCGATCGGCTCGGGCCAGGCGCAGATCGCGATCGCGGACGCCGGCTCGCTCGCGGCCGCCGAGGACATGTACGGCGCTCACGCGGTGCTCCAGGACGTGCGCTACGGCGCCTCCCAGTACGCCTCGATGTTCTTCACCTCGAACCCCGACAAGTACTGCGACGACGAGCCCGTCGAGGCCACCTATGCGGCTACCGGCCAGACCTTCCTCTACTGCAACGGCGTCGCCGCGGGCGAGGACAACGCCGGCGTGGGCCCGATCGCCGTCGACAAGCTCGGCCTCATCGAGGAGGGCACCGCGGTCGCGTTCGGCAACACCACCTCGCCGGCCGGCTACCAGCTCCCGGTCCTCGCGCTCGAGGAGCAGGGCGTCGACATCGACTCGCTCGACCAGGTCCCCGTGACCGGCAACGACACGCTCATCATGGCGGTCTACAACGGCGACGCCGAGGTCGGCTTCGCGTACTGGGACGCCCGCTCGTCGATCGACACCGCCGAGGTCCCCGACCTCGGCGAGAAGGTCGTCGTCTTCGGCCTGTCGGAGATGTACCCCAACGGCGGCGTGGTCCTCTCCGACGAGCTGCCCGAGGACCTGCGTACCGCGATCACGGACCTCATGGACGGCTTCTCGGAGGTCGACCCGGAGACCCTGCAGAACCTCTTCAGCCAGACCGACTGGGTCCCGGCCGACGCCGACGCGATCGACCTCGCCCGACAGGTCAACGCCCGCTTCAGCGAGTGATGAGCGACCTCTCCACGCGACCGGAGGCCGGGGGCACGACGCCCTCGGCCTCCGGGCCGTGGCCCATCGAGCTCGACGAGGTCACCGTCCGCTACCCCAACGGCGTGACGGCGCTCAAGGGCGTCTCGCTCCGCATCGAGGCAGGCGAGATGGTGGCGATCGTCGGGCTGTCCGGGTCGGGCAAGTCCACGATGATCCGCACGATCAACGGGCTGGTGCCGCCCACGTCCGGCCGCGTGGCCGTCGGACCGCACGCGGTCAGCGAGCTGCGCGGCCGCGCGCTGCGCGAGGCTCGCGGCGACATCGGCATGATCTTCCAGGGCTTCAACCTCGCCGACCGTGCGAGCGTGTTCCACAACGCGCTGGTCGGCCGGTTCTCCCACATGCCGACATGGCGGACGATGCTCGGGCTGGCGTCCGACGTCGACCGCGACATGGTGATGCGCTCGCTCGACTCCGTGGGGATGCTCGAGAAGGTCTGGCACCGCGCCGGCGCGCTCTCAGGCGGCCAGAAGCAGCGCGTCGCGATCGCGCGTGCGCTCAGCCAGGAGCCTGCCGTCATGCTCGCCGACGAGCCCGTCGCGAGCCTCGACCCGCCCACCGCGCACTCGGTCATGGCCGACCTCGCCTCCATCAACGCGTCGCGCGGGCTCACCGTGCTGGTCAACCTCCATCTCATGGACCTGGCCCGGCAGTACACGACCCGCATGATCGGGCTGCGCGCGGGCGAGGTCGTCTACGACGGCCCCGCCGCATCGGCCACCGACGCCGACTTCGAGGCGATCTACGGGCGGCCCGTGCAGTCGCGCGACCGGCTGGGGGAGTGACGTCATGACCACCGTCGCAGAGGCTGCGGAGCGGCCGGCGCAAGCGATTCCTCCGCGCCCGCGGACGTGGCCCCGCACCGCGCGCATCGTCGCCGTGCTCGCCGTGCTCACCGCCGCGACCGCGACGCCCGCCCTGGGCGGCGTCGAGATCGACCTCGGCGCGATCGCGGACAACTGGACCAACGGCGCCGACCGCATCGGCCAGATGCTCGTGCCCGACCTCTCGGTCCTGCCGCGCACCTGGCAGCCGCTTCTCGAGACGCTTCAGATGGCGGTCGTCGGCGCCGCGATCTCGGCCGTCCTCGCCGTGCCGCTGTCGCTGTGGGCCGCCCGCCCCACCAACCCGAACGCCCCGGTCCGTGCGGCCGTGCGCTTCGTGCTGAACGTCATCCGTGCGGTCCCGGACCTCGTGTACGCGACGGTGCTGGTGGCGATGGTCGGCGTCGGCACCCTCCCGGGCGTCATCACGCTCGTGCTGTTCGACATCGGCATCGTCGTGAAGCTCGTCTCCGAGGCGATCGACTCCGCGGACTCCTCCTACATGGAGGCGGGGCGCGCCGCGGGCGGCACGCAGACGCAGATCAACAGGCTCACCGCGCTGCCGCAGACCTGGCCCGCGCTCGCGTCCCAGGTGCTGTACTCGCTCGAGCTCAACGTGCGCATCTCGGCGATCCTCGGTCTCGTGGGCGCGGGCGGCATCGGCCGCCTCATCGACGAGATGCGCGGCTTCTACCGCTACGACGCCCTGTCGACCATCATCCTGGAGATCCTCATCGTGGTGATCCTCATCGAGCTCGCCTCGAACGTCCTGCGGAAGAGGCTGCGATGACCGCGCTCGCCGTCCCCGGCGTCGCCACGGCGCCCATCGTGCCGCCGCGCCCGCGCCGTCGTGCGGTCCGCGTCGCCTCCTGGGCGGTCGCGGCCGTGGTCCTCGTCGCGTTCTGGGGCCTGGACCTCGAGTGGGACAAGCTCGTCGACCTGCCGTCCGACCTCGTGCACTACGGCACCCTCATGTTCTCCGACCCGGACTGGTCGATGCTGCCCGAGGCCCTCCTCCAGACGTGGCGGTCGGTGTCGATGGCCTGGCTGGGCGCGCTGCTTGGCGTGGTGCTGTCCACGCTGCTCGGCATCCCGGCTGCGGAGGGCGTGGGCCCCCTGTGGCTGCGGCTTCCGCTGCGCTGGGTGTTCGCGGTGATCCGCGCGGTGCCCGAGGTCGTCATCGCGATCATCATCCTCACGGTGACCGGCCTCACCCCGTTCACGGGCGCGCTCGCCCTCGCGATCGGAGGCATCGGCACGCATGCGAAGTGGACGTACGAGACCGTCGAGGCCGCGCCCACCGGAGCGGGGGAGGCGGTGCGCGCGAGCGGTGGCAGCCTCCTCGAGACCGTGCGCTGGGGCCTGTGGCCCGTCGTGTCGCCCGAGCTGGCCTCGCTCGCGCTCTACCGCTTCGAGATCAACGTCCGCACCTCGGCCATCCTGGGGCTCATCGGCGTGGGCGGCATCGGCGACATGCTCACCTCCTACACCCAGTACCGCGAGTGGGCTACCGTGGGCGTCCTCATCATCGTGGTCATCGTGGTGACCATGACGATCGATGCCGTCTCGGGCGCGGTCCGGCGCCGGATCATGGAAGGGGCCAAGGTTCGTGGCGTGGACAGGAGCACCTGAGGCACCGCCGACCGTGAGGATCGCGGCGCTCGCGCCGTCCCTCGCCCGCGGTGAGCGGCGCGTCGCCGAGGCGATCGCGACCGACGTGCAGCGCGCCGTCGACATGACGGCCCAGGAGCTCGCCGAGGCCGTAGGGGTCGGGCGCGCCTCGGTGATCCGCACGGCCCAGACGCTCGGCTACGACGGCTACCCGCAGCTCCGCGTCGCGCTCGCCCGCGAGAAGGCCTTCGGTGCCGCCGCGCCCGCCGCGGCGGAGGGCAGCCTCGGCGTGGTCCGGGCCGCCGTCGACCGCTTCGCGCGGGCCCTGCCGCACACCGCCGGCGCGGTCACGGAGGACGCGGTCGAGGCCTTCGTCGCGGCGCTGGACCAGGCGCCTCGCGTGGTGATCGCCGCGAGCGGGCTCTCCGCGCCGCTCGGCTACGACTTCGCCATGCGGCTCACGAGCGCCGGCCGTCCCGCCGAGTTCCTGCCCGACACGCTCGCGCAGCACATCGGCGCACGCCAGCTGGTCGCGGGCGACGTGCTCCTCACCATCTCGGGATCGGGCGCGAACGCCGCGACGCTCCACGCCGCCGACGCCGCGCGTGACGCCGGCGCGACCGTGCTCGCGCTCACGGCCTTCGCGCGATCGCCGCTCGTCTCGCGCGCCACCACGGTCCTCGTGGTCCCGCCGGTGACCGGGTCCTTCCAGGACGAGCTCATGCAGACCTCGCGCGCGGCCTTCGCGCTCGTCATCGAGGCCCTCGTGGAGGCGCTCGTGGTCCGGCGCGGACCGCGCGGGCGTGGCGCGCGCGAGGCGACCCTCGCGGTGGTCTCCGAGAGCCTGGGGGAGTAGCGCGGCCCCTCGCCGGGGCGGCCACCGCATCGTCCCGCCGATAGGCTGACCGGCGTGACCTTCGAGCGCCCCTTCCCGCACGCCGGCGGCGCGACGCCGCCCGACCTGCCCGCCGCCGCGGTGCCCGCGCACGTCGCCGTCGTCATGGACGGCAACGGCCGCTGGGCGAAGGAGCGCGGGCTGCCGCGCACCGCGGGCCACGAGCGCGGCGAGGCCTCGCTGCTCGACGTGGTCGCCGGCGCCATCGAGATCGGCGTCACGCACATCAGCGCGTACGCCTTCAGCACCGAGAACTGGAAGCGCAGCCCCGACGAGGTGCGCTTCCTCATGGGCTTCAACCGCGACGTGATCCGCCGCCGCCGCGACGAGATGCACTCGTGGGGCGTGCGCGTGCGCTGGGCCGGACGCCGTCCCAAGCTCTGGAAGTCCGTCATCACCGAGCTCGAGAAGGCCGAGGAGCTCACCCGGGACAACGACGTGCTGACCCTCACCATGTGCGTGAACTACGGCGGCCGCGCGGAGATCGCCGATGCGGCCAAGGCCATCGCGCTGAAGGTCGCGGCGGGCGAGCTGGACCCCTCCAAGGTGTCCGAGAAGACCCTCGCGGCCCACCTCGACGAGCCCGACATGCCCGACGTCGACCTGTTCTGGCGGTCCTCCGGCGAGCAGCGGTCCTCGAACTTCCTGCCGTGGCAGGCGGCCTACGCGGAGTACGTCTTCAGCGACACGCTCTGGCCGGACGTCGACCGCACCCACCTGTGGGCCGCGATCGAGGAGTACGCGCGGCGCAACCGCCGCTTCGGGGCGGCGTAGCGCTCAGACGCTCGCGGCCCCGTCGGGCGTGCGCGGAGACGATGCGTCGGCCGGGTCCCGGCGGCGGCGCACCACGAGCACGGTGACGACGGCCGCGACGACGAGCACGCTGCCGAGCAGCGCCCACGGCGACATGGTGAAGGCCTTGAAGGCCGAGTACCCGACCAGCTCGTACGCGGTCGCCCACAGCAGGCAGCCCGGGATCATCGCGAGCGTGTAGCGGCCCCAGTGCATGCGCGCATAGCCCGCGCCGCCGTTGACGAGCGACTGGATGCCGACCGTGAGGAACGACAACGGGATCGCGATCCAGCCCCAGCGCTCCGTGAAGGCCTGCGCCTTGGTCATCGCCGGCCCGGAGAAGCGCCGCGCGATGCGGGCGCGGCGGCTGTCCTGATGCTCGGCGCGGTCCGCGACCGCATCGGCGCCGGCGCGCGCCCAGCGTGCGAGCCAGTAGGTGGCCTGCGTGCGGAAGAACACGATGCACACGAGCGCCGCGAACAGCCACCACCACGGGCCGTCCATGACGAAGTCGGGGATGCCCGGCATCAGCCTCGGCCTGCCGCCGCGCACTCGGGGCACACCCCGGTGAGCTCGATGGTGTGGCGGATGTCGCCGTAGCCGTGGGCGTCGCCGATGCGGTGCGCGAAGTCCTCGAACTCCGGCACGTCGATCTCGACGGCCTTGCCGCACGACCGGCACCGCAGGTGGTGGTGGTGCTCCTCGCCCGCCTCGCAGCGGCGGTAGAGGGTCTCGCCGGACTCGGACACGACGGCGTCGACCTCGCCCTGGTCCGCGAGGGCCTGCAGGCCCCGGTACACGGTGGCGAGGCCGATGGTCGATCCCTCGGCGCGCAGGCGCTCGTGCCAGGACTGCGCCGAGCGGAAGTCGCGCGTGTCGAGCGCGTCGAGGATCTCGCGGCGCTGGCGCGTCATGCGCGGCGCGGGGGTGGGGGCGTTCATCGGCTCCTCACCATCTTCGTCAGGGAGGTCGCTGCCGCGACGAGGACGTAGACGACCACGCCGAGCACCACGATGAGCGAGCCGGGCTGGATGTCGTGGAACACGGTGATCCAGATGCCGGTGATCGTCAGCACCGCCCCGAGGCCCATCGCGAGGTGCATGGTGCGGGCGAAGGAGCGGGTGAGCAGCTGCGCGATCGCGACGGGCACGATCATCAGCGCGCTGACGAGCAGCACGCCGACCACGCGCATCGCGACCGTGATGGTCACCGCGGCGAGCACCGCGACGACCATGTTGAGCGCGTCGACGGGCAGGCCGGTGGAGCGGGCGAACTCCTGGTCGTGCGTCACGGTGAAGAGCGCCGCCCGCAGGCCGAGCCCGACGAGGAGGATCAGGGCGGCGAGGCCGGCGCTCATCCACACGTCGCCCCAGGTCACGGTCGAGATCGAGCCGAAGAGGTAGCCGAGCAGGTTCGCGTTCGAGCCGCCGGCGAAGCCGATGAGCAGCACGCCGCCCGCGATGCCTCCGTAGAAGAGGATCGCCATCACGATGTCCGCGGCGGTGCCGCGAGAGCGCATCCGCTCGATCACCACGGCGCCGATGATCGCGAAGATCACCGCGCCCGGGATGGCGAGCGCATCCTGCTGCGCGAGGTCGAAGAGGCTGCCGGCGAGCCACCCGGCCGCGACACCGGCGAGCGCGACGTGGCCGATGCCGTCGCCGAGCAGCGCCATGCGGCGCTGGACGAGGTACGTGCCCATGACGGGCGCGGCCATGCCCACGAGCAGGCCGACGATGAGCATGCGCTGGATCAGCGGCTCGGACAGGAGGCTCACGGGCCCTCCAATCCCAGCGACGAGGCGTCGCGCTGAGGCGGGTCGGTGTGCGGGTGCTCGTGCTCGTGACCCGGCAGCGCGTGCACCCCGAGGTCCTTCGGGGGGATGCCGTCGTACGTCACGCAGCCGTGCTCGAGCACCACCGCGCGGTCGATGTGGCGGGCGAGGGCGCCCAGCTCGTGGAGGACGACGACGATGCCGACGCCCTCCTGCTTGAGGTGCCCGAGCGTGTGCGCGAAGGCGACCTGCGACTGCAGGTCCACGCCGGCCATCGGCTCGTCGAGGATGAGCAGGCGCGGCTGGCGGACGAGGGCGCGGGCGATAAGCACGCGCTGCTGCTGGCCGCCGGACAAGCGGGAGACGTCGCGCTTGGCCAAGTCCTCGATGCCCACCGAGGCGAGGGCCTCGCGGGCGCGGGTACGGGCGTCGCGCGGAGGCACCAGGCCGCGCAGGCGGGAGCCGGACCGCCCGTCGCGCTCGCGCGCGCCGAGGAGGCCGGACGTCACCACCTCGATCGCGGTGGCGGAGACGCCGCCCGCGGCGGTGATGCGCTGCGGGACGTAGCCCAGGCGCGCCCGTGCCGGCGGGGACGCCGGGGCGCCGAACATGTCGATCGAGCCCGCCGTGGTAGGCACCGCGCCGACGATCGCGCGGATGAAGGTGGACTTGCCGGAGCCGTTGCCGCCCATGAGGGCGACGACCTCGCCGGCGGACGCCCGGAGGGAGACGCCGTGGAGGATCTCGGTGCCCTGCAGGGAGACGCGGACGTCCCGCGCCTCGACCAGCGAGAGCGGGACGTCCGTGGCTACGTGGGTGTCACTCACAGCCGAGCGCATCCTCCAGAGTCGCGAGGTTCCTGGTCATGACAGCAATGTAGTCGTCGCCGTCCGCGACCGTCTCCACGGGGCTGAGCACCGTGGTCTCGACGCCCACGTCGGTGGCGAGCGCCTCGGCGACGGACGCGCTCACGGCGTCCTCGGTGAAGATCGTGGTGGCGCCGGTCTCGGCGATGATGTCCTTGATCTCGAGGATGCGGGCCGGCGACGGCTCGCTCTCGGGGTCGAGCCCGGCGACGCCCTCCTGGTGGAGGCCGTACGCGTCGGCGAGGTAGCCGAAGGCCTCGTGGCCCGTCACGATCGTGTCGCGCTCGCACTGCGCGAGGCCGTCCGTGTACCGGGTGTCGAGGTCGTCGAGCGACGCGTGGAGCGCCTCGGCGTTCGCGGTGTAGGTGTCGGCGTTGTCGGGGTCCGCGGCGGCGAAGGCCTCGCCCACGGCGTCCGCGTAGTGCGCGAGCAGCTCGGGGTCGAGCCAGAAGTGCGGGTCGGACGAGCCGTGGTCGTGGTCGTCCTCCTCCTCGGCGTGCTCGTCCTCGTCGGCGTGCTCCTCGGCCGCGTGCAGCTCGACCGCCTCGGCCGCGTCGAGGGCCTCGACACCGGTGGTGGAGATCGCGTCGTCGACCGCGGGCTGGAAGTCCGACAGGTAGAGCGCGAGGTCCGCGGTGCCGAGCTGGCGCACGGTGGAGGGGGAGAGCTCGACGTCGTGCGGCTCGACGCCCGCGGGGGTCATCGACACGACCTCGACCAGGTCGCCACCGACCTGCTCGGCGACGAACTGCAGCGGGTAGAACGCGGTGGCGACGGTGAGAGACGCGTCCGACGCGTCGCCGGACGCGCCGGCACCGCCGTCGGATGCGGAGCACGCGGTGAGCGCCAGGGTCGACACCGCGGCGGCGGCGATGAGGGCGGAGGTCTTCTTCATGAGTCCCACTGTAGTGCAATTGAGAATCATTAGCGATAAGACGATGGTCCCGGACCCTGCCGCCTCGTCCCGGCGTCCACCCGCGCATCGTCCCCATGCCCGCCCGCGCATCGTCCCCATGCCCGCCCACGGCTAGACTGTCGCGAGCGATTCCGACCCCCTTCCACAAGGAGCATCACGTGGCCGCACCCAGCCGTCTCGACAACGCCATCTCGCTCGCGAAGCGCCGCGGCTTCGTGTTCCCGTGCGGCGAGATCTACGGAGGGACGCGCTCCGCGTGGGACTACGGACCGCTGGGCGTCGAGCTCAAGGAGAACATCAAGCGCCAGTGGTGGCGCGCGATGGTCACCTCGCGCGACGACATCGTGGGCCTCGACTCCTCCGTGATCCTGCCCCCGCAGGTGTGGGAGGCCTCGGGCCACATCGCCGCGTTCGTCGACCCGCTGGTCGAGTGCCTGTCCTGCCACAAGCGCTACCGCGAGGACCACCTGCTCGAGGAGTTCGAGGAGAAGAAGGGTCGCGCCCCCGAGGGCGGCCTCGCCGAGATCGCCTGCGCGGCCTGCGGCTCGCGCGGCCAGTGGACCGAGCCGAAGATGTTCAACGGCCTGCTGCGCACCTACCTGGGTGCCGCCTCCGACGAGTCCGGGCTGCACTACCTGCGCCCCGAGACCGCGCAGGGCATCTTCATCAACTTCGAGAACGTGATGCGCACCGCGCGCCAGAAGCCCCCGTTCGGCATCGCGCAGGTGGGCAAGTCGTTCCGCAACGAGATCACGCCCGGCAACTTCATCTTCCGCACGCGCGAGTTCGAGCAGATGGAGATGGAGTTCTTCGTCGTGCCCGGCACCGACGAGGAGTGGCACCAGCACTGGATCCAGACCCGCAAGGACTGGTACACGGACCTGGGCATCTCCGAGGACAACCTGCGCCTCTACGAGCACCCGCAGGAGAAGCTCTCGCACTACTCCAAGGGCACCACGGACATCGAGTACCGCTTCGGCTTCCAGGGCTCGGAGTGGGGCGAGCTCGAGGGCATCGCGAACCGCACCGACTTCGACCTGTCGACCCACGCCAAGCACTCGGGCAAGGACCTGTCGTACCTCGACCCGGCCACCAACGAGCGCTTCGTGCCGTACGTAATCGAGCCGGCCGCGGGCCTGTCGCGCTCGCTCATGGCCTTCCTCGTCGAGGCGTACACCGAGGAGGAGGTGCCCACCGCCAAGGGCGGCACCGAGACCCGCACGGTCCTGCGCCTCGACCACCGCCTCGCGCCGGTCAAGGCCGCGGTGCTGCCGCTGTCGAAGTCCGCGGACCTCGTGCCCACCGCCGAGAGCCTCGCGAAGGAGCTCCGCGGCGCGTGGAACATCGACGTCGACGTCACGCAGTCCATCGGCAAGCGCTACCGCCGCCAGGACGAGGTGGGCACGCCGTACTGCATCACCATCGACTTCGACACGCTCGACGACCAGGCCGTCACCATCCGCGACCGCGACACCATGCAGCAGGAGCGCGTGGCGCTCTCGCAGGTGAGCGGCTACCTCGCCCAGCGCCTCATCGGCGCCTGACATGGGCGCCGGGCACTCGCACTCCGAGAGCCCGCCGCGGGCGAACGCTGCCACGACGCGCCTCCTGTGGGCGCTCGTGGTGGGCGTGCTCGCCGCGGTGATCGTCGGCGCGGCCGTCACGTGGCCGTCCACCTGGGACAAGCTCGGGTCGGAGAGCTTCCTCTACGAGGACGCGCGCCGGCTCGAGGCCGAGGTCGTCGCGTACGACGAGACCACCGGCGAGTCGACCGTCGATGTCACGACCCCGGGCGCGGAGGCCGAGCGCACGATGGCGCCCGCGGGCGTCGCCACCCTCGTCTTCGAGCCCGGCGACGAGGTGCTCGTCATCGAGGTCGACCCCGACCAGCCGCTCATCTTCTCGGACTTCGAGCGCGACCCGCCCATCCTCGCGCTGCTCATCGTCTACGTGGTGCTCGTGCTCGCGGTGGCGTGGTGGCGCGGGCTCGGCGCGCTCGTGGGCCTCGCGCTCGCCTTCGGCATCGTCGCGTTCTACACGGTGCCGGCGCTGTTCGACGGCGCGAGCCCGCCCGTGGTCGGCCTTGTCACCTCCGCCGGGGCGCTCTTCGTGCTGCTTTACGTGGCGCACGGCGCCAACGCGCGCACCACCACCGCGTACCTCGGCACCATCGCGGGCCTGCTGTTCACCGCGATCATCGGCACGTGGGCGGTGTCCGCGGCGCAGATCCCCGGCGTCCCCTCCGAGGCCGAGGTCAACCTCGCCTTCCTCGACGGCCGCATCTCGCTCCAGGGTCTCGCGCTGTGCGGGCTCATGATCGCCGGCCTCGGCGTCCTCAACGACGTCACCATCACGCAGGCGTCCGCCGTGTGGGAGCTCGGCAAGGCACGCCCCGACCTCGGCCCCTGGCAGCTGTTCTCGCGCGGCATGCGCATCGGCCGCGACCACATCGCGTCGACCGTCTACACGATCGCCTTCGCGTACGTCGGCGCCTCGCTGCCGCTCATCATGCTCATCGCCGTCTACGACAACCCTGTGTCGACCGCGATCACGTCCTCCGAGATCGCGGGCGAGGTGGTGCGCACGCTCGTGGGCTCGATCGGGCTGGTGCTCGCGGTGCCGCTCACCACCGCGATCGGCGCGCTGATCGTGGGCCTCGGCGGCGAGGCGGTGGACGATGCGGCGGAGGACCACGACCACGGTGGCGCCGGCTCTGCGACGGTCGCCGTGGTGGCGGAGGAGGCTCCCGAGGTGACGGGTCGCGACGCAGAGACGGGCCCCCGCGAGCCCCGCACGGAGGCCTGAGGCGGGGAAAACGCGTGCCAGACGGCGGATTCGTGATGATTTCCCCCGATTTGTCGTGTTGCGCTTGACGTGCCGGGGGCGTGGGCCCCACGCTTGAGGAGGCGGGCATTCGGGGCGCGAGGGAGCGTCCCTGGGGGATAGGGCCGAGTGCACCCGTCCCTCCTTGCACGTCGTGGCTGCGCGCCTGGTCGCTGCGCCGCGGCGCCTCGCGCCCGGGCTTTCCCTCAGCGGCCCGGGCGCGAGAGCGCCCGCCCTCGGATTCGCGGCGGCGATCCGCTCCGCCCCGACCGCGCTCCACACGGATCCTGCGACTGCAGCCGTGCTGGTCGGGCGATGCGACGCAGGCGGCATACGGATCCGGGCCGAGCCGGGATCGTGTGTGGAGCCCGGTCGGTGGCCCGCTGGACGCCAGCCCCATCCGGCGCTCCTGAGACAATGGAGCCCATGACCACGACCACCCGCCTCCTGCCGCCGCTGCGCATCGGCCCCCTCGAGGTCGACACGCCCGTGGTGCTCGCGCCCATGGCCGGCGTCACCAACGCCGCCTTCCGCCGCCTCTGCCGCGAGCACGGCGGCGGGCTCTACGTGGCCGAGATGGTGACGTCGCGCGCGCTCGTCGAGCGCACGCCCGAGTCGTTGCGGATCATCGCCCACGACCCCGACGAGACCCCGCGCTCGGTGCAGGTCTACGGCGTCGACCCCGCCACCATCGCCGCCGCGGTCAGGATGATCGCCGAGGAGGACCGCGCCGACCACATCGACATGAACTTCGGCTGCCCGGTCCCCAAGGTGACGCGCCGGGGCGGGGGAGCGGTGCTCCCGTGGAAGCGCGACCTCTTCAAGGAGATCGTGCGGGCGGCGGTCCGCGAGGCGTCCAAGTTCGACATCCCGGTGACCGTGAAGATGCGCAAGGGCGTCGACGACGACCACCTCACGTACCTCGACGCGGGCCGCACCGCCGAGAAGGAGGGTGCGGCGGCCGTCGCGCTGCACGCCCGCACCGCGGCCGAGTACTACTCGGGCAACGCCGACTGGGAGGCGATCGCTCGCCTCAAGGAGACGGTCAAGAGCGTCCCGGTGCTGGGCAACGGCGACATCTGGCAGGCCGAGGACGCCGTGCGCATGGTCGAGCAGACCGGCTGCGACGGCGTGGTGGTCGGCCGCGGCTGCATGGGCCGTCCGTGGCTCTTCGCCGACCTGCAGGCGGCCTTCGAGGGCCGCGAGGACCGCGTCCGGCCCGGCCTGCGCATGGTCGCCGACACGATCTACCGCCACGGCGAGCTCATGGTCGCGCACTTCGACGACGACGAGGACAAGGGCATGCGCGAGCTGCGCAAGCACATGTCCTGGTACCTCAAGGGCTATCCGGTGGGTGGCGAGGTGCGCCGCTCGCTCGGCCTCATCTCGACGCTGGCGGAGCTGCGCGAGATCCTCGACACGCTCGACCTCGAGGCCGGCTACCCCGGCGAGGAGGCCGAGGGCCCGCGCGGCCGTCAGGGCTCGCCCCGCGTGCCGTCGTGCCCCGAGGGCTGGCTCGACACCCAGGACATCACGCCGGACCTCGAGAAGCGCCTGCGCGAGGCCGAGCTCAGCGTCTCCGGAGGCTGACAGCGGGACGATGCGCGGGCGGAGGCCCGCGCTCCCCGCACCTCGCACAGTGTGACGAACTGCACCCTGCAAATGCCGCATACCTGCACTAACGTGGCCGCATGAGCAGGGTGCGCGCCTATCTCGCGATGTCGCTGGACGGCTTCGTCGCCGGGCCCCGAGACGACCTGAACTGGCTCGAGCCGCGCGCGGAGGGAGCACCGCCGGTGGCGGACGAGCCGTGGCGCGACTCGGACGACGACGCGCTCCACTTCGGCGACTTCCTCGACCGCGTGGGCTGCATCGTCATGGGACGGCGCACCTTCGACCTCGTCACGCGCTTCCCGGACTGGCCGTACCGCGACCTGCCGATGCTCGTCCCCACGCACCGTCCCCTCGAGACCGACCACGCGAGCGTCCGTCCCGCGCGCGGCGACATCGCGGCGGTCGTCGAGAAGGCGAAGGGGATCGCGGGCCGCAAGGACGTGTACGTCGACGGGGCCACGCTCGTGCGGGACGCGCTGGACGCGCGGGTGCTCGACGAGCTCGTCGTCACGGTCGTGCCCACGGTGCTCGGCAAGGGCGTGTCGCTCTTCTCCGGCCTGTCGCGTCCCGCCGAGCTGACCGCCGAGCACGTGGTCCGCTTCGGCGACGGCTTCGTCCAGATCCATCTCGCGTGCCCCACCGCGCCGCGCTGACGCCGCCGCACCTTCCTGGACCCGCGCATCGTGCCCGGTAGAGTCGGAATGTGAGCGTCCCACCCACGGGCTACGGCGCGGCGGACGTGCAGCGCTTCGTCCAGGAGCCGCCCAAGCAGGCCCAGCGCACCCCGTTCGAGCGCGACCGCGCGCGCATCGTGCACTCGAGCGCCCTCCGGCGCCTCGGCGCCAAGACGCAGATCCTCGGCGCCGGCACCGGCGACTTCGTCCGCACGCGCCTCACCCACACCCTCGAGGTGGCGCAGGTGGGCCGCAGCCTCGGCAAGGTCCTCGGCTGCGACCCCGACGTGGTCGACGCGGCCTGTCTCGCGCACGACCTCGGCCACCCGCCCTTCGGCCACAACGGCGAGCGCGCCCTCGACGAGGTGTCCCGCGACATCGGCGGCTTCGAGGGCAACGCCCAGACGCTGCGCATCCTCGCGCGCCTCGAGACCAAGACCTACGACCCCGCGACCGGGCAGAGCGTGGGCCTCAACCTCACGCGGGCCGTGCTGGACGCGAGCGTCAAGTACCCGTGGACCGAGGACGCGACGCCCACCCGCCCGGACGGCACGCCCACCCGCAAGTTCGGCGTCTACGACGACGACCTGCCGGTGTTCCGCTGGCTGCGCGAGGGGGCGCCCGACCGCGCGCAGAGCTTCGAGGCCCAGGTGATGGACCTCGCGGACGACATCGCCTACTCGGTGCACGACGTCGAGGACTCCGTGGTCCACCACACCGTCTCGCTCGGGGTGCTGCACGACCAGGCCCGCGCCCGCGAGATCGCCGACCACGCACGGGTCTGGTACGGCCGCGGCGAGCCGGATGCGCTCATGGCCGCGCTCGACCGGCTGCGCGCCGAGCCGTGGTGGATGGACGAGTACGACGGCTCCCACCGCGCCCTCGCGACGCTCAAGGACATGACCAGCCAGCTCATCGGCCGCATCGTCGGCACGGTGGCGGAGGCCACGCGCGCCGAGTACGGCGACGGACCGCTCACCCGCCACCACGCCCGCCTGGTGATCCCCGAGGAGACCTCCGACGAGATCCTCATGCTCAAGGGGATCGCCGTGCACTTCCTCATGGCGCCGCGCGAGAGGAAGGCGGCCTACCGCCAGCAGCGCGAGCGCATCGCGGCACTCGTCGGCGCGCTCGTCGAGCTGGGGGACGAGGCGCTGGAGCCCCACTTCGCGGTGATGCACCGCGAGGCGGGGGACGATGCGGCGCGCAAGCGGGTGGTGATCGACCAGGTGGCGTCGCTCACCGACAAGTCGGCGTACGACTGGCACCACCGCTACGTGGCGCGCCGCCGGGGCTGAGTTAGGCGCCGGCGTTCTCGGCGACCTCGGCGGCCTCGCGGCGCGTGAGGAGGCGGTGCTCGGCGACGAGGATCCCGACGACGAGGCCCGCGCCCACGAGGGCGGCGAGCAGCGGCGCGACGACGGGCTCCGTGGGCGCGATCCGCATGCCGTCCGCGTCCTGCCACGGCCACAGCGCGACCAGCGAGCCCGCCATGATGCCCGTGAGCACCACGAGGGTGACGCGGCGGTGGTGCTCGAGCAGCCACTGGAGCAGCTTGACGATGGTGACGAGGCCGATCGCGAGGCCCACCGCGAAGAGCGCGAGGTAGCCCAGGTCGCGGTCGTTGAGTGCCGCGATGGTGGGCTCGTACAGGCCCATGGTGAGCAGCAGGAACGAGCCGGACAGGCCGGGCAGCACCAGCGCGGACACGGCGAGCGCGCCCGCCGGGACGAGCACGTACCACTCGGGGGAGAGGTTACCGGCGGGCAGCGACACGACCACGGCGACCACCACGGCGGCGACGGCCGCGAGCAGCCATTCGCGCATCGTCCACGGCACGGCGGGGGAGAGCGGCGCGACGCGACGCGAGTGGCGGAACGGCACCGCGAGGGACGCGAGCACGAGGCCCAGGAACAGTCCGCGCATGGTCTCGGGGTGGTCCTCGAGGAGGCCCTCCATCACGTGCGCCATCGACACCAGCGCGATCACCATGCCCACGCCGATGGGCAGCACCACGCCCCACGCGACGCGCGAGAGCTGGGCGCGCGCCTCGGCGAGGCCGCGGCCACGCAGGCCGTCGGTGACGGCGTGGCGCAGGCCCGCGATGAGGTGGCCGGCGGAGGTGAGGAGCGTCTCGTAGACGCCGGTCATGAGCGCGACGGTGCCGCCGCTCACGCCGGGCACCGTCTCGGCGGTGCCGATCATGGCGCCGCGCACGAGGTCGAGCGCGAGCAGGAGCGGGGTGCGGCGCGGCTGCGGGGCGCCGGCCTCGACGGGGGATGCGTCGTGCGCGGTCATGCCGTTCCTTCCTGCGCGGGGGTGACCCCCGCATCGTCCCGGCGTGCGCGCCGCTCGCGCAAGAGCAGCGCGAGGGCGATCGCCGGCAGCAGCAGCGGCGCCCAGCCGTAGGCCGAGCCGTAGCCGGTCCACACGGTCTCGTCGGGCCACCACGAGGACTCGACGTAGCCGAGCGTGCCCACCACGAGGACGCCGAGCAGCTCGAGCGCCGTGCCGACGAGCGCGACGCCCGCCCAGCGCCGCCACAGGGCGACGGCGATCGCCAGGTAGAGGAGCGCGGAGACGCCGGACACGAGGTACGGCACGGGCGCCTCGGACAGCTTGGTCGAGATCTGGTAGCTCGACCGGCCCAGGGCGGCCAGCGCGAGGACCGCGTAGGCGACCACCAGCGCGATGCGGGCGACCGGGTTCATGCCGCGCCGACGAGGATGACGAGCACCCGCCACGCCACGACGGCGAGCGCCACGGCGACGATCACGGCGGCGGCCCCGTCGACGCGGGTGATCTGCACCTGCGTGAGGACGGGCCGGTTGGGGTCGGGGTCCGCGGAGGCGGCCTCGGGCGTGCCGAGCCGCCCGATGCCGAGCAGCGCGAGCAGCGCCACCGACGCGATGACGTAGCCCAGGGTGAGGATGAGGTCCGCGTCCAAGCCCGTGAAGAGCAGCGCGGCGACCGCGACGGTGTGCACGGCGACCGCCGCATACGTCACGGGCACCAGCACCTTGAGGGCACGATGCGCGGGCGCCCAGAGGAGCGTGGCGATACCGGTGAGCGCGAGGAGCGCGGACACGACAAGGACGAGGGGGTGGATCACCCCCGTGTACAGCTCCACTACGCCTGCTGCGCCGCCTGCTGGACGCGCATGGGGAGGCGGGTCATCTCCTCGCCGTCGACGCTGATCACCCAGGAGAACAGGCGCGGCTTGTCGAAGCGGAGCCCGTCGATGGTGAAGGCGAAGCTCGCGACCTGCTCGTCCCCGTCCACGAGGTGCGGCGGACGGCCCACGGTGAACTCGCCGCCCATCGCGCGGATGGGGGCGGGCTTGCCGTCGGCGTCCGGGCGGATGCCGATCGGGTACTCGACGCCGTCCTCCGTGAGGAGCTTGAGCTCGAAGTTGTGCGTGCGGTTCGTCTCGGTGAACGGGACGTGCACGATGGCGCCGACGGAGAGGCGGCGGTGCACGGCCGGGAAGCCGCGCACGAAGATGATGTTCCACCCCGCGCCCAGCGCGTAGATCTTGTTCTGCACGACCTCAGCCGAGTCGGCGAGGAATGCGTCCACTCTCACAGCAGCCAGTCCTTTCATGGGGTGCGGCTCAAGCCTAGCGCCACTCGGTGCCGTTCCCGGGCGCGAACGGGGGACGATGCGCCGGAAGCGGGCCGCACCCGAGTACCCTGTGCCCGTGGCGGGCACGATCAACAGGGACGACATCGCGGCTGTCCGCGAGCGTGCGCCCATCGAGGAGATCATCGGCCAGCACGTCTCCCTCAAGTCCGCGGGCGTCGGCTCGCTCAAGGGGTTGTGCCCCTTCCACGACGAGCGTTCCCCCTCGTTCCACGTGCGTCCGGCGGCGGGCCGCTGGCACTGCTTCGGATGCGGCGAGGGCGGCGACGTCATCGAGTTCGTCATGCGCATGGACGGGCTGCCGTTCGCCGAGGCCGTCGAGTACCTCGCCGAGCGCGCGGGCGTGACGCTGCGCTACGAGTCCGGCGGGCGCCGCGGGTCCGAGTCGGGCGCGAGCATGCGACGCCGGCTGCTCGAGGCGCACCGGGTCGCCGCCGAGTACTTCGTCGAGCAGCTGTCGAGCCCCGAGGCGCAGATCGCGCGGGACTTCCTGCGCGACCGCGGCTTCGACCGCGAGGCGGCCGAGCACTTCGGCTGCGGGTACGCGCCCCAGGGCTGGTCCCACCTCACCGACCACCTGCGCCGCAAGGGCTTCACCGAGCCCGAGCTCAAGGCCTCGGGGCTGGTCTCCGAGGGCCAGCGCGGCGTCTACGACCGCTTCCGCGGCCGCCTGGTGTGGCCCATCCGCGAGGTGACGGGCGACGTCATCGGCTTCGGCGCGCGCCGCCTGCACGAGGACGACCAGGGCCCCAAGTACCTCAACACCCCCGAGACGCAGATCTACAAGAAGAGCCACGTGCTCTATGGGCTGGACCTCGCCAAGGGCGCGATCCGCTCCGAGCGCGCCACCGTCGTGGTCGAGGGCTACACCGACGTGATGGCGTGCCACCTCGCGGGCATCACCAACGCCGTCGCGACCTGCGGCACGGCCTTCGGCGAGGACCACGTCAAGGTGGTGCGCCGCCTCATGGGCGACACGGGCCAGACGCAGCTCAAGGTCGGCTCGACAGGCGCCAAGGTGATCTTCACGTTCGACGGCGACGAGGCCGGCCAGAACGCGGCGCTGAAGTCCTTCGCCCTCGACCAGCAGTTCCTCGCGCAGACGTTCGTCGCCGTGGACCCCGAGGGCATGGACCCGTGCGACATCCGTCAGCGCGACGGCGACGACGCGGTGCGGCGCCTCATGGAGCGCCGGATGCCGCTGTTCGAGTTCGTCATCAGGGCCTCGCTCGCGGCGCACGACCTCGAGACGCCCGAGGGCCGTATCGCCGCGCTGCGCACCGCCGCGCCCATCGTCGGGCAGATCCGCGACCGCGCGCTGCGGCCCGAGTACGCGCGCCGCCTCGCGGGCTGGCTCGGCATGGAGCCCGCCGACGTGCTGCGCACCGTGTCCCGGGCGGGGGAGCGGGCCCAGCCCGCGCAGACCCAGCCCGCCGGCCCCGGCGGGCGCCCCACGGGAACCCAGCCCGCGCATCGTCCCGACGACGGCCCGCCGCCCATGGATCCCGAGACCGGCCAGATCATGACCGTGACCGCGACGCGGCCCAACCCGCGCGACCCGGTGGTGCGTGCCGAAGCGCTGTCGCTGGGCGTGCTGCTGCAGGCGAAGAACGAGATCGCGCAGGATCCGATGACGCTCGGGATCGTCGCCGAGCTCGCGCGCGACTCGTTCACCGCGCCGCAGTACGGGCAGATCTTCGACGCGATCGTCGCCGCAGGCGGCCCGGCCGCCGCCGTGGCGGACTGGGTCGGCACGGTCGAGGAGCAGGCGGGGCCCGACCTCGCGCCGCTCGTCTCGCAGCTCGCCGTCACCCCGCTGCCACACGACAAGCCGGCCGAGCTGGGCCACTACGCGCGGTCGGTGCTGGCGCGCCTGCTCGACCTCGCGATCACCCGCCGGACGGCCGACCTGCGCGGCCGCATGCAGCGCGCCGGCGCGGGCACGGACGCCGCCCAGGAGGCCTTCGCGGAGATCATCCGGCTCGAGGGACGCCGCCGCCAGCTGCGCGAGGTCGAGTGACGCCTCTCATGTCACGGCGAGGCAAAGCCCACGTGAACTGAGAGTTACCAGGCTGAAAACTCTTGTCGACACGTGCATGGCACCCGGTGACCCGTCGCTACCGTGAGGCGAGGCCGCGTCCACGCGGCCGGGCCGCGACCATCCGCGGCGTTCCCATCACCACGGAAGGTGTACCAGTGAGGAATCGTCTGTTCGCCCCCGCCGCAGCCGCGGCAGGCCTCGTGATCGCGCTCGCGGGCTGCTCCAGCTCCGACGGCGCCGAGTCGGACTCGTCGGCGGAGACCTCGGCCACCGCCGGCGCCGCCGCCGCTCTGCCCGACACGCTGACCCTCGCGCTCGTGCCCTCGGACGACGTCGAGCAGATCACGACGGACGGCGAGGCTCTCGCCGCCGTGCTGGCCGACGAGCTCGGGGTCGACGTCGAGGTCTTCGTGCCGGACAGCTACAACGCGGTGGTCGTCGCGCTCCAGACGGGCCAGGCCGACATCGGCTTCCTCGGCCCCATCGCGATGTGGCAGGCGCAGCAGGAGGCCGGCGCGGAGATCGTGCTCCAGGCGCTCCGCTACGGCGCGGCGGACTACGTGGGCCAGTGGTTCACCAACGACCCCGACACGTACTGCCTCGACGACGTCACCACCGAGGCGGACGACGAGGGCATCAACTACTCGTACTGCAACGGCGCGACCGGCTACACGGGCCCCCAGGGCGAGGACGCGCTCGCGCTGCTCCCGGAGGACGCCTCGATCGCGTGGACCGACGCGACCTCGGCCTCCGGCTACTACTTCCCGGCGATCCAGCTCGCGGAGATCCTCGGCATCGAGGACGCCGCCTCGGCGTTCCCCGGCGGCTTCTTCGCGGGCGGCCACTCGCAGACCGTCCAGGCGGTCTACGACGGCGAGGCCACCGTGGGCCTGTCCTACAACGACGCGCGCTCGAACCTGGCGGAGGAGTTCTCCGACGTCGGCGAGAAGGTCGTGGTCTTCGCCTACACGAAGAACATCCCGAACGACGGCGTGGTGCTGTCGGGCGACCTCGACGACTCGATCCAGGAGACGCTCACCGCGGCGCTGCTCGACATCGCCGCCACCGAGGAGGGCCTCGCCGCCCTGGCCGCGGTCTACGACATCGAGGGTCTCGAGGCTGCCGACCTCGCCGCGTTCGAGGACTTCGTGGGCCCCACCTACGACACCTTCGGCGGCGAGTGATCGCGTAGGTCTCGTACGGAACATCGCGCCGGCGGTCGGCCACGTGGCTGGCCGCCGGCGCCTCCTCTTTGGTAGGCAATTCACATGATCGAGCTCAACGGCGTCACCGTCCGCTACCCCAACGGGGTGGTCGGCCTCGATGACGTCTCCCTCACCATCCCCGACGGGCAGTTCGTGGTCGTCGTGGGCCTGTCCGGCGCCGGCAAGTCGACGCTCATCCGCACCATCAACGGCCTGGTGCCCGTGACCGAGGGCAGCCTCAAGGTCGATGGCGTCGAGGTGGCGGGCGCCTCCCAGCGCCGCCTGCGCGACGTGCGTTCCGACATCGGGATGATCTTCCAGTCGTTCAACCTCGTGAAGCGCACGTCCGTCATGAACAACGTGATGATGGGCCAGATGCACGCGATCCCCGCGTACCGCTCGCTCATCGGCGCATGGTCCGCGGACGAGAAGGAGCGCGCCTTCCAGGCGCTCGAGCGCGTCGGCATCGTCGAGAAGGCGTGGACCCGCGCGTCGCAGCTCTCCGGCGGCCAGCAGCAGCGCGTCGCGATCGCTCGCGCGCTCGCGCAGGACCCCAAGGTGATGCTCGCGGACGAGCCGGTCGCGTCTCTCGACCCGCCCACCGCGCAGATGGTCATGAAGGACCTCCAGCGCATCAACCGCGAGCTGGACATCACCACCATGGTGAACCTCCACTTCCTCGACCTCGCGCGCCAGTTCGGCGACCGCGTCATCGGCATGCGCGCGGGCAAGGTGGTCTTCGACGGCACCGGCGCCGAGGCGGACGATGCGGTGTTCGAGGAGATCTACGGCCGCTCGCTCACGGCGGACGACGTCCTCCCGGGGCACGCATGACGGTCGCCGCGTCCCCCGCGGCGCCTGCGCGTCCCCGCAAGCCCCGGCCCAGCCGCGTCCTCATCGCGGGCCTGGTCGCGGTGGCGGCGATCACCGCCTGGGCGGCGTGGGAGGTCGACTTCACCCTCGGCCCGCTGCTCGAGAACTTCTCCAACGGCTGGGTGGTGGTCGAGCAGTTCCTGCACCCCAACTGGTCGTACCTGGGCAACGCGTGGACCGCGTGGCTCGAGACCATCTCGATCGCGATCGTGGCGAGCTTCTTCGGCGTCGCGGTGGGCCTGGTGTTCGCGTACATGGCGTCGCGCGTCACGAACCGCTCGACGCCGCTGTACCGCGCGGTCAAGTGGTTCCTCGCGGTGCTGCGCTCGCTGCCGGACGTCGCGTACGTGCTCATCTTCGTCGCGCTCGTCGGCGTCGGTTCCCTCGCGGGCATCCTCGCGCTGTTCATCTTCAACATCGGCATCGCCGCGAAGCTCACGGCCGAGACCATCGACGCGGTCGACCCGGGCCCGCTCGAAGCCGCGGACGCGTCCGGCGCGGGGACCTTCTCGCGCGCCCGGTGGGCGGTGCAGCCGCAGATCCTGCCGAACTTCCTCTCGTACGCGCTGTACATCTTCGAGCTCAACATCCGCTCGTCCGTGGTCATCGGCTACGCGGGCGGCGGCGGCATCGGCCAGCTCATCCAGGTGCAGTTCGCCCGCTTCAACTTCGAGAACGTGTCGGCCATCGTCATCAGCATGTTCGTGGTGGTGCTGCTCATCGACCAGCTCTCCCAGTACCTGCGCAGGAGGCTCGTGTGAGCACCGCGTCCACCGCGTCAGAGACGCGCACCGTCCGTCCGGAGGAGCCGGGCAAGGCTCGCGCCACCATCGGCGCCATCGTCCTCGTGATCCTCGTGGTCGCCGGGGGATACCTCTCCAACGCCGACTGGGGCAAGCTCCCGGACATCTTCACCGAGGGAGGGCGGTACTTCTCCCTCATGCTCAAGGGCCTCGTGCAGAATCCCTTCTCCGAGCCCTACAGCGAGTACTGGAGCGCGGCGCTCGGCGGCATGCTCGAGTCCATCTCGATGGCGTGGATCGGCACGATGATCGGCGCGGTGCTGTCGATCCCCATGGGCTTCCTCGCGGCGCGCAACGTCTCGCACCCGGTCGTGGTCCAGGTGACCCGCGTGATCCTCAACGCGATCCGCACGCTGCCGGAGCTGGTCTTCGCGATCATCCTGCTGCTGCCGATCTTCGGCTTCGGTCCCAACGCGGGCGCCCTCGCGCTCGGCGTCGGCGCCGTCGGCACGCTCGGCAAGCTCACGGCCGAGGCGCTCGAGGGAATCGACCCGGGCCCGGTTGAGGCCGCACGCGCCTCCGGGGCGCCGGGCAGCGCGATCCTGCGGTGGACCTACTGGTCGCAGGTGCTGCCCGAGGTGCTCGCGTTCTGGCTGTACCGCTTCGAGATCAACATCCGCGCGTCCGCGATCCTCGGCATCATCGGCGCGGGCGGCATCGGATCGGTGCTGTCGCAGGCGTTCCGCTACCGCGAGTGGGACTTCATCGGAATCCTGCTGTTCGTCATCATCGTGGTGACCGTGCTGGTCGACGCCGTGTCCGGGGCGGTGCGCCACCGCATCATCGCGGGCTCGGGCGTCTCCGATGCCAAGGTGGAGCAGGACGCCGCGACGCTGTAGCGGCGGGAGGCATCCGGGCCTCGTGCGCTGGGACGATGCGCGGCCCGCCGCGCCGTTGTCGGCGGCCGCGCGTACCGTGTCGGTGGGAGAGCCGGGGAGGTCGTCATGGGTGGTCCACGGGTGTCGTACGTGACGCTGGGAGTCGCGGACCTGGAGCGTTCGCGCGCGTTCTACGAGGCGTGGGGCTGGACGCCCGCGCAGGTGGACGAGGGGATCGTGTTCTACCAGGCCAACGGGGTGGTGGTCGCGCTGTTCGGGCTCGGCGCGCTCGCGGCCGACCAGGGGCGTCCCGACGCCGACCTCGGGGTCGGCGGGATGACGCTCGCGCAGAACTACCCGACCGAGGCGGAGGTCGACGCGGTCTTCGAGGAGGCCCTCAAGGCCGGGGCGACGCCGCTCAAGACGCCCGAGCAGGTGTTCTGGGGCGGCTACAGCGGCTATGTGGCGGACCCGGACGGCCACGTGTGGGAGCTCGCGATGAACCCGTTCTCGCCGCCCGCCGCCGACGGCTCGGTGGTCCTCGGCGGCTGACGGGGCCCGCGCATCGTCCCGGCGCGGTCCCGATCTGTTGCGACCGCGCGCACCGCTGGTAGCGTCCGAAGGGTGGACGCGGACCGCGCTGTCGAGGAGCGGGCGCGACGCAGGGTCGCCGCGCTCGACAATGTCGACGTGCCCTCGGTGCGCGACCTGCGCGACTTCGAGGTGAACCTCCTCGTGAGGCGCGGCCGCCGCATCGTCCGCCGCGTCATGCGCGAGGCCGGGCTGCTGCGGCCCTGGTGGGAGCGCTCGCCGCTGCTGGTCCTCGTGGTGCCGCTCACGTTGGCGTACGCCGCGGTGTTCTCGGACCCGATGGTGCTGTTCATCGGCGGGGTGGTGCTCGCGTGGGGGCTCGCGGCCGAGCCGCGGGTCAACCGGGCCGAGCGGCGCGAGCTGGCGCGCCTGCTGCGGCTCTACCGCAACGCGGTCGCGAACGCGCTGGACGCGCGCGCCGACGAGCGGGCGAGGCGCGAGCAGGGGCCCGGATCGTACGGGCTGAGCACGTAGGGGAGCGGGGCCGGGCCCGTTGACGGCGCCGGGAATGCAGAAGGCCCGGTCCTCGATGAGGACCGGGCCGGTGGCTCCCCCGACTGGACTCGAACCAGTAACCTGCCGATTAACAGTCGGCTGCTCTGCCAATTGAGCTACGGAGGATCGCGCTCGAATACTGTACCGGATCCCGGAGGGGTCCGGTGACCACTTCGAGGCGCGAACCCCCGCGGCGGTGGTCGTCAGTCGTCGTCGGTGGCGTCGTTGAACGTCGAGGCGACGGCGTCCTTCGCGTCCTCGACCTTGTCCTTGGCGCCGGCCTTGAGCTGGTCGATCCTGCCCTCGGCCTCGAGCTGCTCGTCGCCGGTCGCCTTGCCGGCGCCCTCCTTGGCCTTGCCCTTGAGGTCCTCGGCGGCGTTGCTCGCACGGTCGCTCATGCTCATGACTCCTCCACTTCGAATCGTCACTGACCGCGGTCGCGGTCACCCTTGATACAAGGTGAAGTGTTGGCGAGGCATTCCCTGGGGCGGTGGGAGAGGGGGTGTCGGGAGGGGGCGCGCGCTCGTCGTGCGTGCGCCTCGCTAGACTGTCGGGCGGCCTCCTCGGGGGCTGCGGGCCAGTAGCTCAGCCGGTTAGAGCAGTGGACTCATAATCCATCGGTCGCGGGTTCGAGCCCCGCCTGGCCCACCGACGCAGAACCCGGTGCGTTCTGGCCGTTCGGGCGGCGCGACCCTCGATTCGTCCAGGTAGGCCATCGATTCGTGTCTGGAGCGCGGCGCCGGGCGATTCCTAGCATCGGGACGCAACCAACCCGTTCGACGAGGAACGCTCGACACGTCACGTCACGTCACGTCACGGTGCCCCCCGGAACCGTGCACGCTGGCCAGACCGTCATCCGCTGTCATCGTCGACAGAGAGGAAGATCGATGTCGATCCCAACATCCCTCCGTCGCGCCGCGGCGGGCCTGAGTGCCGCGACGCTGGGCCTCGGTGTCCTCGTGCTCGCCGCCCAGCCGGTAGCCGCCGCCGACGAGGTCGCGGTGCCGAACGCCAGCTTCGAGGACTGGACCAACGCGGACAGCTGGATCGCGGCGGGCTGGTCGATGACGAACACGGTCTGGGTGTCCAGCGCGGCGGCGCGCACGGGGGAGTACTCCCAGGCGCTCGGCCAGTGGAACGACTCGACCACGCTGTCGCAGACCGTCACGGCGGCCGAGGGCTCGTACGACGTGTCGATCTTCGTGTGGGCCAACGAGAGCCTCGGCGACAGCGCTCTGGTCGCCAACGGGAAGTCCGAGCAGATAGCTAGCGGTGGCGCCACCCAGATCGACGGCTCGCTCACCTGGGACGAGATCGTCGTCACCGACGTGCCCGTGGCAGCAGACGGACTGCTTGAGATCCAGATCGTGATCCCCGAGCTCACGTCCGCAACGCTCGCGGGGTATCTCGACGACGTGACGGTGGTGCCCGCCAGCAGCGACGCCGGCGGCGATGAGTCGGGCGAATCCTTCCTGGCCGAGCCCGGTTTCGAGGAGGGCGGCGCCGCCTGGGACATCGGCGGCGACCTCGTGGAGACGGGCCGCGGTGACTCGGTGCACTCCGTGCGGCACGCCGGATCGGCCGCGCAGGAGACGTCGCAGACCGTGACCGGGCTCGAGGATGGCTACTACCGCCTCACAGCCTGGGTCCAGAACGACGGCGCCTACGACGAGGCCTACATGTTCGCCTCCGGCGGCGGCGACTCGGACGCCATGACCGCGATCCCGCGGACCAACTTCCCATACGACCCTGCGGACTCGTGGAAGAAGACGACCTTGCGGGGCGTGCACGTCACGAGCGGGACGCTGGAGGTTGGCCTCCGCACCTCCGGCACCGGCGAGGGCTCCGTCGTCATCGACGATCTCGCCCTGCTGAAGGACGAAGGCCCGTACGAGATGCTCATCGGCGGTGACATCTCGGCGCTCACCTACACCGAGGACAGCGGCGGCCGCTACTTCGACTCCGACGGCGTCGAGCGCGACCCCCTGGAGATCCTTGCCGACAGCGGCTGGAACATCGTCCGCATCCGCGTCTACAACGACCCGGGCAAGGGCCGCGGCTCCGACGGGTACTACGTGCCCGAGGGCTACGTCGATGCCGCCGATGCGCTCGACCTGTCGCGTCGCGCCAAAGCCGCGGGCCTGCAGATCCAGCTCTCGTTCCACTACAGCGACTACTGGACCAATCCCGGCATCCAGATGATCCCGTCGGCCTGGCAGACCCTCATCGAGGGCGCGAGCGACGCGGATGCCGTGACCATCCTCGAAGGCCAGGTGCACGACTACACCAAGGACCTCCTCGACCAGCTGGCCGCGCAGGGCACCTCGCCCGAGTACGTCGCGATCGGCAATGAGACCCGGTCCGGCATGCTGTTCCCGTACGGCACCACCGGCAACTGGGACAACCTCGCCCGGTTCTACAACTCCGGCGCCGAGGCGGTGCGCGAGGCGGCGCCCGAGGCGAAGGTGATCATCCACCTCGACGATGGCGGCAACACCGCCACCTACCGGACGTACTTCACGAACGCGGAGGCCCGGGGCGTCGACTACGACATCATCGGCACCTCGTTCTACCCGTACTGGACCGGCAAGTCGGCACCGCAGTTCGCCGACTTCGCCACCACCATCACGCAGCAGTTCGGCAAGCCCATGGTGATCATGGAGACCGGGTTCAACTACCAGGCCGACAACGGCGCCGGCGAGGTCGGTCAGCTGATGGACAACGGCCCGTACGGCGATGCCGACAGCAGCACTCCTGAGCTGCAGCGCGACTTCATGATCGAGCTGTTCAGCGAGATGCAGGGCGTGCCCCATGGCATGGTCATCGGCGATCTCTACTGGGATCCGATCCAGCTCTACGCGGGCGGCCAGACCGGCTGGGCCTACAACGAGGCGACGGACCGGGCCGAGACCAACGCGATCGACAACACCACGCTGTTCGACCTCGAGGGCCACGCGCTCCCCGTGCTCGACGCGTACCGCCTGAACACGCGCGGGAGCCAGGTGGGCACTGTGGGCGGCCGCGTGGTCGACGCGATCGGCCAGCCCGTCGCCGGCGCGACGGTCACTCTCGGCGACCGTGCCGTGGTCACCAACGCCTACGGCGACTACTACCTCCCGGGCGTCGAGCCCGGCGATCACTCGGTGAGCGCCGGGAAGTCGGGCCTGGGGGCATCGTCCGTCCAGGCGGTCTCCGTCACGGCCGGGGCGCGAACCTCCGCCGGGCTCGAGCTGACTGGCGGGCAGGCGCTGCGTACCGTCTCGGGAACCGTGAAGTCGACGGGCGGCGACGTGCTGCCCGGCGCGCTGCTGAGGCTCACCGCTGACGGGTTCTCCGACGTCCGCCTCGCGGGCGCGGACGGCACCTACGCCTTCCCCGCGGTTCCTGCGGGCAGGTACCAGCTGACGGTGGTGCAGGACGGCTACGTGTCGGAGTCGCTGGCGATTCGAGTCGCTCGCAAGCCCGTCGTCCAGGCCATCGCGCTGATCCCTGATGTCGGCTCCGTGGCAGGACAGGTGTTCGGACCCGGCGACGAGCCGATCGAGGGCGCTACGGTCAGTGCGGACGGCCACGAGGTCACCACCGGCGCGGACGGCTCGTTCGTCATCACCGGCGTGCCTTCCGGCTCTGGGGTCACGGTCTCCGCGGAGGCAGACGGGTACCTGTCCACGGTCTCCGAGCCGCTGGTGGTGGAGCACAGCCAGACCACGTCCGGCGTGCGCATCGTCCTGCCGGTCGAGGTCGCCGTGGCCAACGGCGGCTTCGAGGCCGCGGGCGCCGGCGGCGAGGCGACCGCCGAGGGCTGGACGTTCACCAGCGACCCCGAGGGTGCGGCCATCCGCCAGGACCGTTCGTACTTCGGTGGGGCGTACGAGGGGCAGTTCAGCGGTGTCTTCTGGCTCGACTCGGACTACGCGGCCGCGATGGAGCAGGAGCTCCACGCCGAGACGCCGGGTGTCTACACCGTCCGTGCCGCCGTCTACAGCGGGGTCAACGGGCGGCTGATGATGCAGCTCAAGGACGAGGCGGGCGCCGTGCTCGCGGAGACCGTGGTGCCGACCAGCTCGACCTCGCGGATCAGCGAGGTGACCGCCACGGTCACGTCGCCGACCTTCACCGTCGCCTTCGTGGTCGATGGTCTCTCCGGGGACTGGGCCGTGATCGACGGCGTGGTCGCCGGCTACCTGGGCGACGGCTCGACCGGGCCCGAGAGCTGCGTGAAGCCGGGCAGGCCGCTGCCCGACCAGGCACGCGCCTACGGCGTGCGCGAGTGCCGCGCAGGGGGTGGGTCCAACTGACCTTGCTGCGCCGGCAACAGAGGCCCGTGAGCCGGCGCCGCCAACACGCGCGGGGTCTCCGGACTCGCTCCGGGGACCCCGCGCGTCACGCCTGTGGTGCCTGGTGGCCGTGGCTCAGTGCCCGCGCTCGCGGTACTGCGAGGGTGACTCGCCGTGCGCGCGGGAGAAGCTGCGCGAGAAGTACAGCGGGTCCGAGAAGCCCGCCGCCCTCGCGACGGCTGCGACAGTGAGATCCGTGCTGTCCAGCAGCTCGCGCGCGAGCGCCATCCGGAGGCTGTTCTGGTAGCGCAGCGGCGGCATCCCGACGTGCTGGCGGAAGAGCGCGGTGAGCTGCGGTGCGCTGAGACCCACCATCGAGGCAAGCGCCTCGACGGAGGTACGGTCCGGCGTGGTCGCGCGGAGATGGTCGATCGCCCGCTCGACCGGACTCAGCGCCGGGCCACGCGCACGCCGTCCAGTGGCGATCACGTGCGTCAAGGCGTTCCATGCCGCACCGGATGCGCGAACGTGCCCGCCCGGAGTGCCCGAGTCGAGCGCATCGATGATCTGCGAGATCAGGCTCGCGACCGGGGCCGCATCGCGCAGGTGCGAGACCGCGCCCGCAGCCGCCGCGCGCGCGGCAGAGAGCAGCTCGTCGGCGTCCGGACCGATGGCATGGAACCACCAAAGTGTCCATGGAGCCTCGTCATCGGCGTGGTACTCGTGCGGCGTACCTGCCGGGATCAGCACGGCGTCGCCGCGGTCGACCTTCGAGCGGCCGTGGGTCGTCTCGCACCAGCCCCCGCCGCCGGTGCACACCATGACGATGTGTTCGCCGCTGCCCTCGGGGCGCACGCGGCCGTGGTGGGCAGCCTTGGGGAACATCCCTGCGTCCGTTACCATGAGGCGCCCGGTGACCTGCTTCGAGGCCACGGCCCGCACCGTGGGACGCGGGACGACGAACATGCGCTGGCCCTCGAATCCGTCGCGCAGCGCGCCGGGCGGCACGGTAAGCGTTTCGTCCATGTGGAGCATTAGAACGCCCATCGCGCCGAATGGTCAAGGTTCCCTAGCCTGTCACCATGATGACGAACGAAGACGTTCACGAGGTGGCACGGCGATCCGATCGGACCGTGGCCATCGCGGAAGGACCGGAGCCGCGACGCGGCCACCTGCAGCTCGGCGAGCCGGCCGGAGCGACCGACCGCATCGAGGTGACGAGCCGCTGGCTCGAGCGCGCCGGCACCCCGTGGTTCCCGATCACCGGTGAGATCCACTTCTCGCGCATCGCCCGTGAGCGCTGGTCCGAGGTGCTGGGCCACGCCGCCGCCGGTGGTCTGACCTCCGTCGCCACCTACGTCTTCTGGCAGGCCCACGAGCCCGAGCCCGGCGTGTTCGTCTGGGAGGGCAACCGCGACCTGCGCGCTTTCGTCGAGCTGGCCGCCGCGCACGGCCTCGACGTCATCGTCCGCATGGGTCCCTGGGGCCACGGCGAGGCCCGCCTGGGCGGGTTCCCGGACTGGCTCGTCGAGCGGGGCCTGGCGACGCGCACCAACGACCCCGAGTACCTGAAGCTGGCCCGCTCGCTGTACGCGCAGATCATCCAGCAGATCGCGGGCCTCACCCACGCTGAGGGCGGTCCTGTCATCGGCGCCCAGATGGACAACGAGCTCTACGACCAGCCGGAGCACCTCGCGATGCTCCGCACGATCGCCGAAGAGCTCGGCCTGCGTGTGCCGATCTGGACCGCGACCGGCTGGGGCGGCGCGCAGGTCCCCGAGACCCTCCTTCCGCTCTACAGCGCGTACTCGGACGGGTTCTGGGAGGACACGGCCACCGAGTGGCCCGCCTTCGCGCCGTTCCACTTCCGGTATAGCGAGGTGCGCGACGACCTCTCGGTGGGCGCGGACCTGCGCGAGGCGCTCGACGGCATCGTCCTCGACCCCGACGCTGTGCCGCTCAAGGACGACTCGGCGCTTCCTTTCGCGACCTGCGAGCTCGGCGGCGGCATGCACGTCGCCTATCACCGCCGCCCGCTCGTGACCCCGCACGACGTCGCGAACCTCGCGCTCGCCAAGGTGGGCAGCGGCTCGATCTGGCAGGGCTACTACATGTACGCCGGCGGAACGCAGCGCGTGGGCGCGCACGGGACCGAGCAGGAGTCGCACGCCACCGGCTACCCGAACGACGTCCCCACCCGGACCTACGACTTCGGCGCGCCGATCGGGGAGTTCGCTCAGATCCGCCCCCACCACCACCTCCTGCGGCGCCAGCACCTGTGGCTCGCGGAGGACGGCGCGGCGGTCGCCTCGATGCAGACGACCGTGGGCGGCGGCAGCGACGACCCGGACGAGCTGCGGTGGTCGGTCCGCGCGAACGTGCAGCGCGGGTACCTCTTCCTGACCACCTACCAGCCGGCCAAGCGGCCGCTCGCCGACCAGGCTGGCGTCCAGGTCGCGATCGAGTTCCCCGACACCACCGTCGAGGTCCCGAGCCGGCCCATGGACATCCCGGCCGGCGTGTCGATGGTGTGGCCGCTCAGGCTGCCCCTCGCCGGCGGTCAGACGCTGCGGTCCGCGACCGCCGAGGTCGTCACCCGCATCGGCCTCGATGACGGCCGGGACCTGCTCGTCCTGTCGGCGGCCCCGGGCGTGCCGGTCGAGTTCGTGTTCGACGGGCAGGTCGAGGTCGCAGGCTCCGTCTCCACCGAGCAGCGGGATGCCACCACGGTGGCCGTGCTCGCGGCGAAGCCCGGTCTCGATACGATCGTCGACGTCCCGGGCACCAGGATCCTCGTGCTCGATGACGCCACCGCGAACGCGCTCTACAAGCTCGACGTCTTCGGGCGGGAGCGGCTGGTCGTGTCGGACGCACCGCTCTACTCGTTCGACGGTGACCTCGTCCTCCACTCCGAGGCTTCCGAGGCGGATGTCCTCCTCCTTCCAGGCGTGGACGCTCTCACCGCGCGCTCCGCGCTCGCCGCGAGCGTCGTCACGGGCGGGTCGGCCTGGCAGCAGTGGCATCTCGCCATCGAGGGCGCAGGGACGCACCGGCTCGTGGGCGGGGTGGCGCTCGAGGCTCCTCGCCCGCCCGCGATCGTGAGCGGTGGGCCCATGGACAGGCTCAGCGCGCCGACGGACTTCTCGGGGGCGGCTCATCTGCCGGTGGACCTGCCCGCCACGGCGGGAGACGCGGACCGCGTGCTCCTGCGCATCGACTGGACGGGGGATGTCGGTCGTGCGGTGGTCGACGACGAGGTGGTCAGCGACCACTTCTGGCACGGTCCCGTCTGGGACATCGACGTCACCGGCGTGCTCGGCGAGACCATCGACCTGCAGCTGCTGCCGTGGCGTGAGGCCACCGGTGTCTGGGTCGACCCGACGGTGCGCGACGTGCCGGAGGGCATCGCGGTGAAGTCCGTCGACATGGTTCGCGTGGCACGTGTGGTCCTCTCGGGACCCGATTCCGCCACCACAGGCTCGCGGTGAACCACACACCGCAGTGAGGGCTCGTCGGGGCCGACCGCAACGGCCCCGACGAGAACTCAAGCAGTACCAGTGAAACAAGCCGGGCGCCAATGTCGGCGCCTCGGTTCCCCCACCTGAAACGGAGTTCAGCATGAACCGGAAGACCATTGCGATCGCGGGTACCGCCGTGTTCGCCCTCTCCCTCGCCGCGTGCTCGACCGGCGGCGACCCGGGCGCCGCACCCTCGGGCTCGTCGGACGCCGCAGACGCCGGCGAGCCGATCACGCTGGTCGTGTGGGAGTCGCTCGAGGGCCGCAAGGACTTCATCGAGCAGGCGGGCGCCGCGTACAGCGAGGAGCACCCCAACATCACGATCGAGTACAAGAACGTCGAGCTGGGTGACGCTCCGGGTCAGATCGCGCTCGACGGCCCTGGCGGCGTCGGCCCCGACGTCTTCGCCGCGCCGAGCAATGCGGCCGGCGAGATGGTCACGGGTGGCCACATCCTTCCCATCACGGATACCGCGGCACTCGGCGACATCGTCCCCGGAGCCGAGGCGGCGGTCACGTACGACGGCCAGATCTACGGCGTGCCCGTCACGGTCGACACCTACGCGCTGTTCTACAACAAGGACCTCGTCACCGAGCCGCCCACGACCTGGGACGAGCTCAAGACGTGGGCGGAGGGCTTCAACGAGGAGAACCCCGGGAAGTACGGGTTCGTCCTCAACCCCGGCGCGTACTACTCCGCGGGCTTCGGCTTCAGCGCGCCCGACAACCTGCTGTTCGGTCCCGCCGGCGATGACCCGGCGACGCCCAACACCAACACCCCCGCCACCATCGCGGGCTACGAGGAGTTCCAGTCGCTGCGCGACATCCTGCCCGTCGCGGCGGCGGACCTCGACGCCGCGACCGTCGACTCGCTCTTCCAGGGTGGCCAGGCGGCCATGGAGCTGACCGGTTCGTGGAACATCCCGGTGTTCGACGAGGCCGGCCTCAACTATGGCGTTGCCACGCTTCCCGCACGGGAGGGCTTCGACACGCCGACCGGGTCGTTCGTGAACTCGCGCACGATGTTCGTGTCCGCGTACAGCGACTACCCGGAGGAGGCGGCGGCGTTCGCGGCGTTCCTCGCCAGCCCGGACATGCAGCAGCTGGCGTTCGACATCACGGGTTCCGTGCCGTCGATCGACATGACCGTGGAGTCGGAGCCGACGAACGGCCTCATCCAGCAGGCTGCCTACGGCTTCGCGACCCCCGCGATCCCCGCGATGACCCAGTACTGGACGGCCATGGACTCGGCGGTGCAGAACATCTGGGACGGCGCCGACGTCAAGACCGAGCTCGACGCGGCGACCGACGTCATCAACAACGGCTGACGCTCCACCGAGCGCCAACCGCCGCGGCGTCCCGGCCGATCCCGGGACGCCGCGGCAAGCGGAAGGAAGAACCCATGGCGGTCACCATCCAGCCGGCCGATGCAGAGACGCATCGACCCGAGCCAGACCCCCGCAATACGCGCGAGCCCAGCGACGGCCGCGTCCGCGGCCTCGCCCTCGCGTTCATGGGGCTGGCGCACCTGACCGTGCTGGACCAGCGAATCAAGGGCGCGCTCTTCGCGCTCGTCGAGGTCGCCTTCATCGTGACCCTGCCGTCCCTGTTCCACCGGATCGTCGGCCTGGTCACGCTGGGAAGCCCGCATCCCGAGCTCCCCACGAAGGATCGCGACAACTCCACGTTCATGATGATCGACGGCGTCATCGCCGTCGCGATCATCGCCGTCTTCGTCGGCGTCTACGTGATCTCGGTGCGCAGCGCCATGCAGGACCTGCGCCTCGGTGCGCGCTACCGTCCCCGCTCCTTCCGCGCGCAGGCTTCCGCCGTGGCGAACAGGAGCTTCCCGCTGATCGGGCTCTCGCCGACGGTGCTGCTCATCGCGTTCTTCGTCGTGGTGCCGCTCGTGTTCTCGACGCTGGTCGCCTTCACCAACTACTCCTCGCCGGAGCACGTGCCGCCGGCGAACACGGTCGACTGGGTCGGGTTCGACAACTTCGTCACCATGTTCGGCGGCGACGCGACGTGGACCTCGGCGCTCACCCGAGTGTTCGTCTGGACCACCGTGTGGGCGATCCTCGCCGTCGCGACCACCTACATCGGCGGCATGCTCCTCGCCATCGTGCTGCACGAGGCCAACATCCGGTTCAAGCCGGTCTACCGTGCGATCTTCATCCTGCCGTACGCGATCCCCGCGGTCGTCTCGATGCTCGTGTGGCGCAACATGCTCAACGGCGCGTTCGGCGCGGTCAACACGCTGCTCATGGACATCGGGCTGATCGATTCGCCGGTCCCGTGGCTGTCCGACCCGTGGCTCGCGAAGTTCGTCGTCGTGATGATCGCGCTCTGGGCCGGATTCCCCTACTTCATGCTCCTCACCATGGGAGCGATGACCGCGATCCCCGCCGATCTCCAGGAGGCGGCGCAGATCGACGGTGCCTCGAAGTGGCAGCGCTTCCGGTACATCACCCTGCCGATGGTGCTGTACCAAACGGCGCCGCTGATCATCATGTCGCTGGCGATGAATTTCAACAACTTCGGCGCGATCTTCTTCCTGACCCAGGGCGGGCCCAACGTCGCCGACACCACGACGACCGGCGCAGGCGGCACGGACATCCTCGTGTCCTGGATCTACCAGCTCACCGTCGGCCTCATGAAGTACAACTACGGCGCCGTCATCGCCGTCATGATCTTCCTCGTCATGGCGCCGTTCGCGATCTTCAACTTCCGTCGCACACGGGCGTTCAAGGGAGAAATGTGATGCCCAGCAAGCGGTTCGCGTCCGTCCTCGGGCGCACCATGATCTACATCGGGCTGACGATGGTCGCGATCGTCGTCATCTGGCCGATCAGCTACACCCTGAGCGCGGCGTTCACGCCGGGCAACTCCATCGCCGGCCTGTCGAACGTGCCGTTCGGAGCCGGCTTCACCTGGGACCACTTCACGTACCTGTTCACCGAGACGATGTACCCGCGGTGGTTCCTCAACTCGTTCATCATCGCGGTCGCGACCATGCTCGGCACGCTGGTATTCGCCTCTCTCGCCGGGTACGTGTTCTCGCGGTTCCGGTTCACGCTCAAGCGCCCCCTCATGATGAGCCTCCTCGTGCTCCAGATCTTCCCGTCGTTCGTCGGCATGATCGCGATCTACGTGATCCTGCTCAGGATGAACGCGCTGGACACGCTCTGGGGACTGGTGCTCGTCTACCTGGCGGGCAACCTGCCGTACTCGATCTGGCTGGTGAAGAGCTACTTCGACACCATCCCCAGCGGCCTGGACGAGGCGGCGCGGATCGACGGCGCGTCCCACCTGCGGACGTACGTCACCATCGTGCTCCCGATCGCGAAGCCGATCCTCCTGTTCCTCGCGATCACCACGTTCGCGGCGCCATGGATGGACTTCATCTTCCCCAAGCTCGTCCTGAGAAGCCCGGAGCAGCAGACGCTCGCGCTCGGCCTCACGAGCTTCGTGTCCGACAAGAACAGCGACTTCACCACCTTCGCCGCGGGCGCCGTGATCGTCGCGATCCCGTTCATCATCTTCTTCCTCCTGACGCAGAAGTCGCTGATCCAGTCGATGGCGACCGGCGCCATGAAGGAGTAGTCCCACCGCCCAGGCGATCCCGCGCCTGACACCCCCACCTCACCGGCATCTCGCTCGACCCCACAGCAGTCGCGCGGGCAGGCCGTCGTACCACCGCAGCGATGCGGTCCACAGCAACCTAAGGAGAGCAGCGGTGACCGCTGAAGACGTGCGACCCGAGACCGAGCTCGAGCTCGAGACCGCGGGTCCGGAGAAGATCTCACTGCCCGACGCGCCGGAGGACCTCCGCGCCGAGCTGGACGCCGGCCGGGCGATCGCCTGGAGCGAGCCCGTCCCGATCCGGACCTACGAGCCGGGCAAGCCCAGCCAGTACCCGATGTACCTCGACAAGCGTGTCTATCAGGGCTCGAGCGGCAAGGTCTATCCGATCCCGTTCACCGAGAAGATCGAGGACACCCCGAAGACCAACGCGTGGGAGGCGGTGCACCTCGAGAACGCGTTCGTCCGCGTGATGGTCCTGCCCGAGCTCGGCGGTCGCATCCACATCGGTTACGACAAGACCACGGGATACGACTTCTTCTACCGCAACAACGTCATCAAGCCGGCGCTCGTGGGCCTTGCCGGGCCCTGGATCAGCGGTGGCGTCGAGTTCAACTGGCCTCAGCACCACCGTCCGGCGACGTACCTTCCGGTGGAGACCTCGATCGAGAACGGCGAGGACGGCTCGGTGACCGTGTGGTGCTACGACCACGACCCGTTCGCACGCATGTCGGCTCAGCACGGCATCCGGCTCCACGCGGACAGCAGCATCGTCGAGCTCGTCGTGCGGGTGCACAACCGCACGAGCGAGCGCCAGACGTTCCTGTGGTGGTCCAACGTCGCCGCGCGCGTGCACGACGACTACCAGTCCTTCTTCCCTGAGGACGTGCGCTACGTCGCGGACCATGCCCGGCGCGCGCTCACCGCGTTCCCCGAGGCGGACCGTCCCTACTACAACGTCGACTATCCCGCGCTCGCGGCCGAGCAGCCCGGCGCGGACCGTATCGACTACTACCGCAACATCCCGGTGCCGACCTCGTACATGATCGTCGACTCGCAGGAGGACTTCTTCGGCGGCTACGACCACGCCGCGGGCGCGGGCTTCGTCCACTGGGCCGAGCGTCGGGTGTCGCCCGGCAAGAAGCAGTGGACCTGGGGCAACGCTCCGTTCGGGCATGCCTGGGACGACCAGCTGACCGATGGGGACGGCCCCTACGTCGAGCTCATGGCGGGCGTGTACACCGATAACCAGCCGGACTTCGCGTGGCTGCTGCCGGGCGAGACCAAGGTGTTCTCGCAGTACTGGTACCCGATCCCGGCGACGGGTCCTGCCCATGCCGCGACCCCGGACGCGGCCGTGAACGTCGAGCGCGGTGACGACCTCGTCGCCACCTTCGCCGTGACGTCGCCGCGCAACGGCGCGCGCATCCGCGTGCTCGAGGGCGACGTCGTGGTCGCGGACCGCGTGGTCGACATGCGTCCCTCGGTTCCGGCGACGATCGGCGTTCCGCAGGCAGCCGGCCGCTCGTTCATGGTCGAGCTGCGCGACGAGTCCGGTCGTGAGCTGGTGTCGTGGTCGCCGATCGAGGTCTCCGACGAGGAGCCCTGGGTCGCCGACGAGCCGCCCGCCCCGGACGCGATCGACTCCGTCGAGGAGCTGTACCTCACGGGACTGCACCTCAGCCAGTACCGCCACCCGACGCGATCGCCCCTGCCGTACTGGGAGGAGGCGCTCCTGCGCGATGCGGGTGACGCGCGGGTCAACACCGCGATGGCCGATCGCCTCTACCGGGCGGGCCGCTACGACGAGGCACGCACCCACGTCGAGGCCGCGATCGCACGTCTGTCTCGCCGCAACGCCAACCCCACCGATGCGGAGGCCTACTACCTCTCCGGCCTGATCGAGATGCGCCTCGGCAACGTCGAGGCCGCCGAGCAGGCGTTCGGCAAGGCGGGGTGGGACGGCACCTGGTCCGCCGGTGCCGGCATCGAGCTGGCGCGGTCGCTTGCGCGGCGCGGCTGCAACCGTGCTGCGCTCCGCGTGCTCGACTCGCTCGACTCGGTGGCGGGCTACGACGCCCGCCGGCCAGCGCTCCGCGCCATCGTGCTCCGCAGGCTCGGCATGATCGCCGAGGCCGACGCTGTGCTCCGCGACGCCCTCGACGTGGACCGCCTCGACGCGACGCTGCGGTACCTGGCTGGCTCCGTGCTCGGCGACGACGCCGGGATGCTGGTCGATGTCGCTCTCGATCTGGCGAAGGCAGGGGAGACCGAGTCCTCGGTCGAGATGTACCGGGCCGCGGCGCTCGTGCCGCTCGGCGGCTCCGGCAACTTCGGCCCGATCGCCTACTACCTCGCGGCCCACACCTTGGAGTCGGCCGGGTTCACGACGCGCGCCGCCGAGGCGCGATCGGCGGCGCAGCGCGAGGACCGCGCGTGGGCGTTCCCCGCCGGGCTGGATGCGCTCGATGCGCTCGCGAGCGCGATCGCGGCGGATCCCACCGATGCGGTCGCTCACCATCTGCTCGGGATGCTCTACTACGACTGCTCGCGTCGTCGTGAGGCCTCCGCGCACTGGGACCGGGCTATCGAGCTCGGTCTGGCGGACCCGGTGCTGTACCGCAACGCCGGCCTCGCGGCCTACAACGTCCTCGGGGACGATGCGGTGGCGTGGGCCCGTTACAACGAGGCGGTGCGCCTGGCTCCTGGCGACGCGCGCCTGCGCTACGAGCAGGATCAGCTCGCCAAGCGAGTGGGCCGGTCCGCCGGTGAGCGGCTCGCCGCGCTGCGCCCGTCCGAGGAGCTCGTGCTCACGCGCGATGACTTCGCGATCGAGTACGTCGGTCTTCTCATCGCCGAGGGCTTCGGCGAGGAGGCATACGCCATCCTTACCAGCCGCTCCTTCCACCCGTGGGAGGGCGGCGAAGGCCAGGCCATCGATGCGTGGGATGCCGCGCTCGAGGCGACGGGAAGGGAGATCGTCGATCCGCCTCGCACTCTTGGTGAGGCGCGCGCCGCGTACGTGCCGCCGGCGGCTGTGCGTGAGGACGGTGTCACCGACTACTTCGCCACCAGCCTTCCCGAGTTGCTGCTGTTCGACCGCGAGGACACCGGCAAGAACGCCTGACCGCAGCGCAGGCGCGCGGGACGCTCCGCCATTCCAGAGGTGGTGGGCGTCCCGCGTGGCGGTGCGGCACGTCGCCCGTGGATAGGGTCGGACGCCGTCGCCGACCCGAGGAGGATGGATGACCGACAACACTTCGCGGATCGACCCGACAGGTCGCCCGCCGGATCTCGTGCCAGCGCCTGACGACTTCGACGAGCGGTGGCTAGCGACCCTCGATGAGGCGCGCACTATCGGAGGTGCCGAGGCCACGCTGGTGGCCGTCGATGCTGGACTCACTCTCGTCGATGTGTGGGACATGACCTTCGCCGGCTTCGGTGGAGACCCGATCAAGGCCTGGTACGTGAGGCCACACGGCGTGTCGGACGACCTCCCGTTGGTCGTCGAGTTCCTCGGCTACACCGACGGCCGCGGGCTGCCCCACGAGCGGCTCATGTGGGCGAACGCCGGATATGCGTACGTGGTCATGGATACGCGAGCCCAGGGCACTGGCGGCGGAGGCGGCGGCGGCACCTCGGATGCCTCGGGTAGCGGCCATGCCGGAAGCCCCGCGGCCACGGGCTACCTGACGCGCGGCATCCGCAGATTCGATACCCACTACTACCGTCGGCTCATCACGGACGCCGCGCTGTGCGTCGAGGCCTCGTCGAGCCTCCCCGGAGTCGATCGCTCGCGCGTCGTGGTCGCCGGCGGGAGCCAGGGAGGTGGCCTCGCGATCGCCGCCGCGGGCCTCGTCGACGGCATCGCGGCCGCGCTTGTCGACGTGCCCTTCCTTTGCGACTTCCGTCGCGCCGTCGATCTCGCGGTCGGCGACCCGTACGACGAGATCGTGCGCTACCTCGCGATCCATCGGGAGCGGGTCGAGGAGACCTTCGAGACCCTTGCCTATGTCGACGCGGTTCATCACGCCGCCCGGGCCACGGCTCCTGCGTTGTTCTCGGTGGGGCTCCGCGATGTCACCTGTCCGCCTGCGACGGTTCGCGCGGCGTACGAGGCCTGGGGTGGGGACGTTGAGATCGTCGAGTACCCGTTCAACGGGCACGAGGGCGGCGGGCCGTACCAGCAGCGCCGCCAGATCGAGTTCCTTGCGCGGCAGTGGGACGAGCGGGCTGCGTCGCTCACGTAGACGCGCGCAGGTGCGGGCCCGAGAGCCGCGTGATCGCGAGGCCGCATCCAGGGGCATCGGGCAGTCTGGGGTGGTGAACGATGTGACGCAACAGCAGACCCTGGGGCGACGGCGGGCTCTCGAGCCCGCGCACGGATCGCTGCTTGTCGGATGCGGGAAGCTCGGACTGCGGCTTGCTGAACTGCTCGCGCGGGAAGGCGAGACGGTCTTCGCGATCCGGCGCCACGCCCGCGCCCTGCCGAGCTACGTCACCGCGATTGCCTCTGACGTGACGAAGCCGCTGCCGCGAACGCTGCCACCGGTCGAGTCGATGGTCGTCACCTTGCCGCCGTCGGTCGACCCCGCGGGCTATCGGCCCGTGCTTCGACGCATCCGCGATGCGCTCGACCAGGTCCCCGCACGGACCGTCTTTGTCTCGTCCACCGGGGTGTTCGAGGGCTGGGACGGCCCTCAGCCCATCACGGAGCACGACGTCCCGAGACCTGCGACGGCGCGCGCGCAGGCACTCCGGGACGGTGAGCTCGCGGCTGCGGAGCTCTTCGACGCGCTCATCGTCCGGCCCGCCGGGATCTATGGACCGGGTCGTGACTTCCTGGTGCGGACGGTGAGGAAGCGCCGCCCGATCACTTCGGCTGCGCGCACGAACCGGATCCACGAGACCGATCTCGTGCGCGCCTTGCACGCGCTCCTGCGCAGTGCTGATCCGCCGCGCGTGCTGCACGCTGTGGACGCCGCGCCGGCGAGGCTCGGCGACGTCACTGACTACATCAGCGAGCTCGTCGGGGCGGAGCCGCCCCCGGAGAGCGAGGGTCCGGGGCGAGCCGGCAACGTCTTCGACGGTGCAGCGCTCCGCCGACTTCTCGGTGACCTGCGCTATCCGAGTTATCGGGAGGGCTACCGAGACATGCTGGAGGGTGGCACCGCTCCGCCGTCGGCCTGAGCCGGCCTGCATGGCGCTCGACGTCGCGGCCTGCATCGTTGCTGTGAGATGCAGCTGTCGCAGGGGTGGGGTCGTTCGCGATGGACTGTATGCAGAACCGCCATGGACTGGGGACTCCCGCGGCAGGGCATACCCCCTGGTCAGTCAATTCCGAGTCTTCGCCACCGACGGCGTGCACTCGGTATGCGGTAGTTCATGCACTCGGTTCTCGTGGGGAGTGGCTGGTCGGGGCGGTATAGCTGGCATGGAACGACTGGGGTGGCCTCTAGCGCGGCGATCGAGCCGTGTCAGGGGGCAATTCGCGTTGTCGATCGGCGAGTCTGTGCGCGATGGGTGCCGCGCGACGATGTGCCTGCATGCTGCGCGGCCCGCTCGAGGCGGGCTTCGGGGCTATGCGCCTTCGGGGATGTCCGGCACTGCGGTGGGCCTCATGGGCGGATCCGGCGTCCGGCGGGCAGGTCCGTCGGGGTCGGGGACGTGCAGCCGCGTAGTCTGAACGCCGGAGCGGCGTCGCTGCCGCAGCGGCGGAATGCTGTGAGTCTTGCGTCGACCGGCAGGCGCGGCCACGATCCCTCGCCGGCCACCGGATCGCCTGGAGCCCGGGCGGAACCGTTGGTGACGAGCCGGCAAGCTCAGCGCGAGACGCGCGTCGACAAGGGAGAAGCAGTGGCCAAAGGTGCGGTGATCGTGGTCGGAGCAGGTCCCGGACTGGGCCTGGCGATCGCGCGCGTGTTCGCGCAGGCGGGGCACCCTGTCGCCCTGATCGCGCGGCGCAAGGAACGAGTTCAGGCGCTCGTGGGCGACCTCGTCTCCTATGGAATGCCTGCGCTTGCCTACCAGGCGGACGCGAGCGAGCCCGGCAATTTGCGCGTCGCGATCACCGATGCGATCGCTGACCTTGGTGCGCCTGCATCGCTGGTGTACAACGCCGCCTTGCTCCGCCGCGATTCGCCGACCGACGGAGATGACGGCGGGTGGGTCACGGCGATGGCCGTCGACGTGCTCGGCGCAAAGGTGGCCGCAGAGACCGTGTTGCCCTCGTTCGAGGGCGAGCGGCAGAGCCTGCTCTTCACGGGCGGCGCGCTCGCGACGAGGCCGTCGCCTAGCTTTGCATCCCTCTCGGTGGGCAAGGCGGCGCTACGTGCGTATGTGCAGGCGCTGTCGGTCCAGCTCGTGGACTCGCCCGTGCATGCGGCGATCGTCACGATCGACGGGACAGTGGACGGAGGTCTGCCGCAACTCAGCTCCGTGGCCATCGCGAAGGCATACCTCCAACTGCATGAGGCCGAACCTGGCACTCGGGTCAACGAGGTCATCGTCAGATAGCGGCCCGTCCTCGATCGGGTCTGCCCCGGTGTTGATTGACGTCGACCAACTCGGGGGCACACCCATACGGTGTCGGGCGCCGGTGAGACCATTCCGGGAAGAGCGTGTGTGACGGGAGGTGTGGGATGCGCGACGAAGCGACGGTGCTCCACGCCGACCTCGACGCGTTCTACGCCTCGGTCGAGCAACGCGACAATTCGGCGCTGCGCGGACGGCCTGTGATCGTCGGCGGCGGCGTGGTGGTGGCCGCGAGCTATGAGGCGAAAGCGCGGGGCGTGCGCACTGCGATGGGGGTGCAGCGTGCGCGTGCGCTCTGTCCCGACGCCATCGTCGTCCCTCCCCGGATGGAGGACTACTCGGCGGCGAGCCGTGCGGTGTTCGCGATCTTCCACGACACGACTCCGTACGTGGAGGGTGTCTCGATCGACGAGGCATTCCTGGAGGTTGGGGGGCTTCGCCGCCTTGCCGGGACTCCCGAGGAGATCGCCGTGCGCCTGCGGGAGCGCGTGCGTGCCGAAGTCGGGCTCCCGATCTCGGTGGGCGTCGCGAGAACCAAGTTCCTCGCGAAGGTGGCGAGCGCGGTCGGCAAGCCCGACGGGCTCCTCGTGGTGAGGCCGGACCGCGAGGAGGCTTTCCTTCATCCACTTCCAGTCGAACGGCTCTGGGGAGTCGGCGCGGTGACCGCGGAGAAGTTGCACAGCAACGGCGTCTACACGGTCGGGCAGTTGGCCGAGCTCGAAGCGGCGACCGCCGAGCAGTGGCTCGGGAAGGCGGCCGGTGCGCATCTGCACGCGCTGGCCCGGCTCCGGGACCCGCGGCCGGTCGAGACGACCAAACGCCACGGATCCATCGGGTCGCAGCGCGCGCTTGGCAATCGGTCGTACACGGGTGGTGAGCTCGAGCTGATCCTCACCCAGATCGTCGACGGCCTCGCGAAGCGCCTGCGCGATCGTGGGTCGTCGTGCGCCACCGTGGTCCTGAGGCTTCGCTACGGCGACTTCACGAAGGCGACGCGATCGCACACGCTCGCCGCGCCCACCGACCGCACCGAGGTATTGCTCGGCGTCGCCCAACGATTGCTCGCTGCGGCGGGCCCCGACATCTCCGACCGGGGCGTCACCCTCATAGGCGTCTCGCTCGCGCAGCTGGCCAGCGCCGGCACGGTTCAGCTTGAGCTTCCGATCGACTGGAACGACGGGGCGCGTATCGACAGCGCGCTTGACACCGCCCTCGACGCGGTCCGCGATCGATTCGGCTCCGCCTCCGTCACCCGCGCAGCGCTCATCGGCCGTGACCCTGGTGTGTCGGCGCCGCGGCTGCCTGAACACGAGTAGACACGTGCAGGGCCCGCGTGACGAGCGCGACCCTGGAATGCGCGGCTCGGCTCGCGAGGGTCAAGTGGGCGTGATCCCACCAAGCGGACAGTCGGCCATGTGGTCGCCGTCGACGATGGTGCCCGCGACCCACGCCTCCGTGAACACGTTGGATCCGTGGCGAAGTGGGTTGAACAGGCTTCGGCCGCAGGCCATACGCCCCTGGTGAGTCGACTCCGAGTCTTCGCCACGCCACCAGCGGACGGCCGCCTACGCCCGCGCGGGCTCCTCGCCCTCGGCCGCCGCATCGTCCTCATGCCGCTCCAGGTAGGCGGCGGAGGCGCCGTCGACCTCGTACGACTCGGGGACCGCGTCCTCGCTCACCGAGGTCCGTAGCGGCACCTCCTTGACGAAGAGCAGCAGCACCAGCGCGACGAGCGTGAGCGGCACGATGGACAGGAACACGGGAGTCAGGGCGTCGTTGTACGAGCCGATGATGACGTCCTGCGCGGCCTGGGGGAGCGTCCCCACGATCTCGGGCGTGATGCTGTTGGCGCCCTCGATGCCGCCCGCCGCGACGTCGGGCGGGATGCGCTCGGTGAGCAGGTCGATGAGGTTGTTGGTGAAGATCGATCCCACCACGGCGGCTCCGAGCGAGGCGCCGATCTGGCGGAAGAAGTTGTTCGCCGCGGTCGCCGTGCCGACCATCGTGATGGGGAACGTGTTCTGCACGATCAGCACGAGCGTCTGCATCATCATGCCGAGCCCCATGCCGAACACCGCGAGGTACAGGCAGGTCAGCCACAGCCCGTGGTCGGGAGTCATCGTCGACAGCAGGAACAGCCCCACCGTCACGATCGCGGCGCCGACGATCGGGTAGATCTTGTAGCGCCCCGTCCGTGACACGGTGTTGCCGACGATGATCGAGGTGGGCAGCATCGCGCCCATCATCGGGATCATCAGCAGCCCCGCCTCGGTGGCGCCGACCTGCCCGACCATCTGCAGGTAGGTCGGCATGTACGCGAGCGTGCCGAACATCGCCACGCCGATCATGAGCCCCGCGGCGGTGGTGAGGTTGAAGTTGCGCCGCCCGAACAGCAGGAGCGGCATCACCGGCTCCTTCGCGCGCCGCTCGACCAGCACGAACACGAGACCGGCGACCACGGTCAGCGCGATCAGCCCGATGATGAGCGGGTCGGTCCACTCGTAGTGCCCACCGCCCCACGAGGTGAACAGCACCAGGGACGATGCGGCGATCGCCAGCAGCACCATGCCGGCGACGTCGAGGGTGGGGCGCCCGCGGTCCTGGGGGTTGGGGTGGAGGAAGAACATCACCGACACGATCGCGACCGCTCCGAGCGGGACGTTGATCCACAGGCACCACTGCCAGCCCGGCCCGTCGGTGAACCAGCCGCCCAGCAGCGGGCCGATGACGGACGAGACTGCGAACGCCGCTCCCATCAGCCCCATGTACTTCGCGCGTTCGCGCGCGGGCACGATATCCGCGATGACCGCCTGCGACAGGATCATGAGCCCGCCGCCGCCGAGGCCCTGGATCGCGCGGCCGAGGATGAGCTCGGGCATCGCCGTCGCGAGCGCACCCACGACCGATCCGACGATGAACACCGCGATCGCCCCGATGAACAGCGACTTGCGGCCGATGAGGTCGCCCAGCTTGCCGTACACGGGCATCATCACGGTGGCCGCGAGGATGTACGCGGTGGTCACCCACAGCATGTGGTCGACGCCGTCGAGCTCGCCGACGATCGTCGGCAGGGCCGTGGAGAAGATCGTCTGGTCGAGAGCCGAGAGGAGCATGGCGGTCATCAGGCCGACCATGACGAGCAGGATCTCCCTGCGACCGGCCACGCGGGCCTCACCTTGTGCGGGCGTCATACCTGCCATCTTGCGGGTTTCGGTGCGGAAGCGCGCGGCGGCGGCGTGTGAGGCGAGCCCTGCGCTGCACTGCATGCCAGTGATCGGAGCACGCGCCGGCCGACCGAGCCACGTGCTCCACAGGCGTCAATTTGTTACCGAAACGATAGCAATTGTGGCTGTCAAAGGCGCCTGTGCGCTTGACTCCTCGCGTGGGTGTGCCTACATTGCTTTCAAGACGAAAGTTATTCGGAGGTGATCCGAGTGGCAACGATGCCTCTCACCGCAAACCCTCGCCGAGGCGCGAAGGTGTCGCGGAAGCGCGGACAGCTGGTCCCGGCGCTGCTCTTCCTCTTGCCAGCGCTGCTCGGCTTCCTCGCGTTCTTCGCCTGGCCCGCCGCGCGCGGCATCTACCTGAGCTTCACGGACTACAACCTGCTCAGCGATCCCGAGTTCGTGGGCCTCGAGAACTACGCGAGCATCGGCGGCGACTCGGTGTTCTGGCGCTCGATGGTGGTGACGCTGCAGTACGTGCTCATCAACATCGTGGTCCAGACCATCGCCGCGTTCGCGCTCGCGGTGCTGCTGCACCGCTTCACCAAGTCGATGGTGATCCGCGGTGTCGTGATGCTCCCGTACCTCATCGCCAACGTCATCGTGGCGCTGGTCTGGTACTGGCTCGCCGACTACAACCTGGGCCTCATCAACTCCGCCCTCGACGCGATCGGGCTCGACCGCATCGGGTTCTTCGGCGACCAGCAGTACGCGATGACGACGATCGCGCTCGTCAACGTCTGGCGTCACCTGGGCTACACGACGCTGCTGATCTTCGCGGGTCTGCAGGCGATCCCCGGTGACGTGTACGAGGCTGCCGCGGTCGACGGAGCGGGGGAGTGGCGGGTCTTCCGGTCGATCACGCTGCCGCTGCTGCGCCCCGTGCTCGCCTTCGTCCTGGTGGTCACCGTCGTGGGGTCGTTCCAGATATTCGACACGATCGCGGTCACGACCCAAGGCGGACCGGTCGATGCGACCAACGCGATCACCTACTACATCTACGACAAGGCGTTCGGAAGCTTCGACTTCGGCTACGCCAGCGCCCTGTCGGTGATCCTCATGCTGATCCTGGCGGTGATCGCCCTCGTGCAGATGCGGGTGCTACGCGCCAACCAGTCTGACCTGGAGCGTTGACATGACCACCCTCACCCCCGCACCCGCCCCGGCCTCGGACCCCCGCCCGACCTCGCGACGCCGCCGTCGCGGCTCCCCGGACAGCCAGGCCGTGGGCCGCCACCGCAACCCGCTGAGCCGCGCGCTCGGATGGACCGCGATCGGCCTCGTCATCCTCGTGACGTTGTTCCCCTTCTACTGGATGCTGCGCACCGCGCTCAGCAACAACCGGGCGATGTTCTCGGAGCCGCTGAGCCTGCTGCCCGTCGATCCCACCCTGGGACCGATCCAGCGCGTGCTCGGCCTGCAGTCCACCGCCGACGCGCTCGCCGAGGGCGGTTCCGTCGGCGACATCAACTTCACGCAGTACCTGATCAACTCGATCATCGTCTGCACGCTGATCACCGTCTTCCAGGTGCTGTTGAGCGCGATGGCCGCCTACGCCTTCTCCCTCCTCGAGTGGCGCGGGCGCGACGCGGTCTTCGGGGTCTTCCTGGTCGCGCTGCTCGTGCCGGGCATGTTCACCCTGCTGCCCAACTTCCTGCTCGTGCGCGACCTGGGTCTCCTCAACAGCTACCTGGGTATCGCGCTGCCCGCCATGTTCTTCTCACCGTTCGTGGTGTTCTTCCTCCGTCAGTTCTTCCTGGGGGTGAACCGCAGCTTCATCGAGGCCGCGATCATCGACGGCGCGGGCCAGTGGCGCATCTTCTCGCGCATCGCCCTGCCGATCGTGATGCCGCAGATCATCACCATCGCGATCCTGCAGTTCATCTTCTACTGGAACGACTACCTGTGGCCGTTGCTGATCGGTCAGACCGAGGAGTCCACGCTGCTCACCGTCGGGCTCGGGATCTTCCGGTCGCAGACCCCCCAGGGCAGCCCGGACTGGGCGGGCCTCATGGCCGGTTCGCTCATCGCGGCGATCCCGATCTTCATCCTCGTGCTCGTCTTCGGACGCCGCATCGTCGGCTCCATCCAATCGTCCGGGGTGAAGTGACGGGCCCGGCCCGCCGCATCGTCCCCGGAGGCGCCAGCCGGCGCACCCCTTCCCACCCATCACCCACCTCACCCACCTCTCACCCAAGGAGCATTTCGATGAAGAAGTCCCTTGCCACCACCGCCACTCTCGCCATCGCGGTCGGCGCCCTCGCCGGATGCTCCGGCGGCGGTTCCGACGACGGCTCGAGCGAGGGCTCGGGACAGGGCGGCGACGTCACCACGATCAGCTACGGCCTGTGGGACTCCAACCAGCTCCCGGCCTACCAGCAGTGCGCCGACGACTTCGCCGCCGCCAACCCGCAGTACACCGTCGACATCGAGCAGATCGGCTGGGACGACTACTGGAGCAAGATCACCACCGGCTTCGTCTCGGGCGAGAACTACGACGTCTTCACCAGCCACGTCGCGTACTACCCCGAGTTCCAGAAGAACAACCAGGTGCTCCCGCTCGACGAGTACATCGCCCGCGACGGCCTCGACATGTCGATCTACCAGGACGGCCTGGTGGAGCTGTGGCAGGACCCCGACGGCGTCCAGTACGGGCTCCCCAAGGACTTCGACACGGTCTCGCTGTTCTACAACGTGCAGATGACGGAGGAGGCCGGCTACTCCGCCGAGGACCTCGCGAACCTCACGTGGAACCCGGAGGACGGCGGCACCTACGAGGAGTTCATCGCGCACATGACCGTGGACAAGAACGGTGTCCGCGGCGACGAGCCGGGCTTCGACAAGGACAACGTCGAGACCTACGGCCTGTGGATGGAGGGCTCGGGCGGCGCCGACGGCCAGACCCAGTGGACGTTCCTGACGGCCTCGCTCGGCTGGGAGCAGACCGACGGTCCGTGGGCGACCTCGTACCGCTACGACGACCCGGTCTTCGCCGAGACCATCGACTGGTGGTACTCGCTCGTCGAGAAGGGCTACATGCCGACCTTCGCGGCGCAGGAGGGCATCAGCTGGGCGGACCAGCTCATCGCGGGCAAGGCCGCGATGGTGCCCAACGGCTCGTGGATGACCGGCTACGTCTTCGGCGCGGCCAGCGACACCTTCACCCCGGCGGTGGCGCCCACCCCCGTCGGTCCCGACGGGCAGAGCTGGTCGATGATGAACGGACTCGCGGACAACATCTCGGCCACCACCGACAACCCCGACGCCGCCTGGGAGTGGGTCAAGTACCTCGGCTCCGCCGAGTGCCAGGACGTGGTCGCCGAGGCGGCCGTGGTCTTCCCGGCGATCAAGACCTCCACCGACAAGGCCGTCGTTGCCTTCGAGGCGGGCGGCGTCGACGTGACCGCCTTCACCGGCCATGTGGACGACGGCACCACCGTGCTGTTCCCGATCACCGACAACAAGTCGGACGTCAACTCCATCATGACGCCCGTCATGGAGGCGATCATGTCCGGCTCCGCCGGGACGGACACCCTCGCGGACGCGAACGCCAACGTCAACGCGCTGTTCGAATAACCTGCCCGCCTCCTCCGTCGGGCACCGTCAGCCAGACGGAGGAGGCCTTCCCTCGGAGAGATACCCATGGCTGACACCATCGTCACGTCCACCCAGGCGGCGCGCGTCATCACGCTCAGCCGCGCCGGGGTCGAGCTCGTGCTCGACCTGGAGGCCGGCTACCCCACGGTCCTGCATTGGGGCGCGCCGCTGGCCGGGATCGCGCCCGCGTCGCTGCGTGCGCTCAAGGACGGCGGGATCCCGCACAGCGACCTCGACGAGCCCGTCGATCCGGGGATGCTGCGCGAGGCCGCGCGAGGCTTCACCGGCAGGCCCGCGCTGCGCGGTCATCGCGGCGCGATCGGGTTCTCGCCGCTGTTCGCGGTGGCCGACGTGACCGCGCTGGACGATGCGTGCACCGTCCGGCTCGTCGACGGCGCGCTCGAGCTCGGCCTCGAGCTGAGGGTCGCCCTGTCGCCCGAGGGCGTGCTGCTGATCGACGCGACGCTGAAGAACAACGGCGACACGACCTACACACTGGATGAGCTCGCGATGTGGCTGCCTGTGCCGGACCGCGCCACCGAGACGCTCGACTTCACGGGCCGATGGCTGCGCGAGCGCCAGGCGCAGCGCCTCCCCTTCGCACCCGGGCTGCGGCTCCGCGAGAGCCGCGAGGGACGCTCGGGTCACGACTACACGATCGTCCAGTGCGCGCTCACCGCCGACACCACCACAGAGGCGGGGGAGGTGTGGGCGCTGGGGCTGCTGTGGAGCGGCGGCTCGCGCCACCTCGCGGAACGCGCCGTCACCGGCCGCGGCGCTCTGGGCGCGGGCGAGCTCATCGAACCGGGCGAGGCGGAGCTCGCGCCCGGCGACGCGTACACCGCGCCCACCGTCGCCGCCTTCTACTCCGAGGACGGCCTGGACGGGCTCGGGGCTCGCGCACACGCCTGGCTGCGCTCGCGGCCCACCCATCCGTCGTCGCCGCGACCGGTGACGCTCAACGTGTGGGAGGCGGTCTACTTCGACCACGACCTCGACACGCTGTCGAGGCTCGCGGAGGTCGCGGCCGGCGTGGGCGTCGAACGGTTCGTGCTCGACGACGGCTGGTTCGGATCGCGACGCGACGACTGGTCGGGACTCGGCGACTGGGAGGTATCGCCCGAGGTCTGGCCCGACGGACTCGGCCCGCTCGTCGAGCGTGTGCGCGCGCTCGGCATGCAGTTCGGGCTGTGGTTCGAGGGCGAGATGGTCAACCCCGACTCTGACCTCTACCGCGCGCATCCCGACTGGATCCTCCAGGTGCCCGGGCGGGTCCCCCCGCTCGCGCGTCACCAGCTGGTCCTCGACCTCGCGAACCCCGACGCCTACACCCACGTGCTCGAGCAGGTGCACGCGGTGATATCCGAGCACCGCATCGACTACATCAAGTGGGACCACAACCGGTTCCTCACCGACCCCGGGCACGTCGGGGAGGCGGCGGTGCGCCGGCAGACCGAGGCGATCTATCGGCTGTTCGACGAGCTGCGCACGCGCAGCCCCGGGCTCGAGATCGAGTCCTGCGCCTCCGGCGGCGGCCGGATCGACCTGGGCATGGCCCAGCATGCCGACCGGTTCTGGACGTCCGACCAGAACGATGCGCTGGAGCGGCAGCAGATCCAGCGGTGGACGTCGCTCGTGATCCCGCCCGAGATGCTCGGCACTCACATCGGTCCCACCATCTCCCACGGCACCGGGCGGCGCCACGGCGTCCAGATGCGCGCGGTCACCGCGTTGTTCGGTCACGCGGGCATCGAGTGGAACCTGCTCGAGGCGACCGAGGACGAGCTCGAGGCGCTGCGCGGATGGACGCAGTTCTACCGGTCGCACCGGGGACTGCTCCACGGCGGCCGCACGGTCCGGGTCGATCACCCCGACCCGAGCGCCGTCGTCCACGGAGTGGTCGCCCACGACCGTTCGGCGGCCGTCTTCGCCTACGTCCAGTGCACGACCACGGCGGGCACATCGCCGGCGGCGTTCCGTGTCCCCGGGCTCGATCCGGACGCGGTGTACCGCGTGCACGCTCACGAGTTCGAGACCCCGGCGACGGTGCAGCGCCGCGCACCGGCCTGGCTCGACGGCCTGGAGGTCACCGGCGCCGCCCTCGCACGGGTGGGCCTGCGCCCGCCGATCCTGTGGCCCGAGCAGGCCGTGCTGGCCGTCGTCGAGCGTGTCTCGTGATGGTGACGAGGCACGCACCAGGGGCTATGGCATCCTGAGTGCCGGCGATGAGAGGACGGGTGACCGGGGTGAGCACTGACGCGGTCGGGACACGCGGCGGCGAGGTCGAGCTCGCCGCGCTGTCGACCATCCTCGTGCACGGTCCCGTGTCCCGCACCGAGCTCGCCGGCAGGCTGGCACTGTCGCAGTCGACCATGACGCGTGCCGTCAAGCCGCTCATCGACCGGGGCCTCGTGCACGAGACCTCCGAGGTGCTCGAGGGCCCCGGACGGCCGTCCCGGCCGCTCGTCGGCACCGCCGGCGACCGGAGGTACGGCGGCGCCAAGCTCACCGGCGACGAGGTGTTCGCGGTGGTGACCGACATGCTCGCCACGGAGCTCGCCTCGGACCGCCGGGCGCTGCGGTCGCACGAGCCGGCGGACGTCGCCCGCGAGGTCGCCGCTCTGCTGCGCGAGCTCGCGGACGACGCGCCGCTCGTCGGTGCCGGCGTCTCCCTCGGAGGCAGCGCGGCCGACGGTCGCACGGTGGACCGCGCGCCGTTCCTCGGCTGGCGAGACGTCCGGTTCGGGGACCTGGTCGAGAGCGAGCTCGGGGCGCCCGTGGTGATCGACAACGACCTCTCGGCCCTCACGGCGGGCGAGCACTGGTTCGGCGAGGCCCGTGGCCTCGAGGACTTCGCCGTGGTGACCATCGGCGCCGGCATCGGCCTGGGGCTCGTACGCCACGACCAGGTGGTGCGCACGCCCGACATGGGACTCGGGCTCGCGGGTCACGTGCCGCTCGACCCCACCGGCCCTCGCTGCTTCGCGGGTCACCGCGGCTGCTCGACCGCGATGCTCGCGATCCCGAGCATCGAGGCGCAGGCGAGCATCGGCCTGCAGCGTCCCGTCGGCTTCGACGAGGTCCTCGCGCTCGCCGCAGAGGCCGAGCCCGTGTGCTCGGAGATCGTCGCGTCCGCCGCTCGTGGCGTCGGCCGCCTGCTCGCGCTGGTCGCGAACCTCGCGATGGTCGACGTGATCGTGGTAAGCGGCGAGGGTCTGGCGGTGCTCGATGTCGCCGGTGCCGCCATGCGCCGGCAGCTCACCGACGACCGCGACCCCGAGGCGCATGCCTTGGACCTGCGCATGGACCGGTCGGGCTTCTCCCGCTGGGCACGCGGCGCCGCGACGGTGGCGATCCAGGCGTCGCTGCGCGGCCTGATCGAGGCTCCGGTCAGCCCTCGCTGATGGGCGTGGCCTGCGCGGCCGCTTCCTGCTCGGACGCCCACCAGCTCGCCAGCAGCGCGAGCTTCTCGGCGGAATCCGAGCCCGGCGTCGCGGTGTAGACCGTCAGGCCGAGCCCCTCGTCGGCCGGAAGCCCGAGCACGTTGTACTCGAGCTCGACCAGCCCGACGACCGGGTGGCGCATTCGCTTGAGGCCCTCGATGTGGAGGCGCACGTCGTGCCGCGCCCAGCGGGTGCGGAACTCCTCGGATCGCGTCGAGAGCTCGCCGACGAGGTCCGTGATCGACTTGTCGAAGGGGTTGCGGCCGGCGACGGTCCGCAGGCTCGCGACCGAGCTGTCGGCGATCGTGTCCCAGTCAGGGTAGAAGTCGCGCGATGCGGGGTCGAAGAAGATGAACCGCGGGTAGCCGGGCCGCTCGGGCTGCGAGCGGTAGACGGGGTCGTACAGCGCGCGGCCGAGCTCGTTGGTCGCGACGATGTCGCCGCGCAGGTTGCCGAGGACCGCGGCGCCGGCGGTGATGGACTCGACGAGGTGCAGCAGGCTGGGGCGCACGCCCGCGGGGCCGCCCGGCTTGCGCCGGGCGCGAGTCGAGGCGTTGGCGGTGCGCGCCAGGTCGAAGAGGTGGGCGCGCTCGGCCTCGTCGAGCCGCAGCGCCGACGCGATCGCTTCGAGCACCTCGTCCGAGACGCCGCGGAGGTCGCCCCGCTCGAGCTTGGTGTAGTACTCGACGCTCACGCCGGCCAGGATCGCGACCTCGCCGCGCCGCAGGCCGGGGACGCGGCGGCTGCCCACGTCGGGCAGCCCCACCATCGCCGGCGTGACCTTCGCGCGGCGCGTCATCAGGAAGTCGCGGACCTCGTTCGTCGTGCTCATGACGCCACCGTAAGCCTGCGGCCCGCGTGGTGACAGGTACCCGCAGAGGTACCTCTGACAGGAACTGTCACGACGGCCGGGCCCCGGCTGTACTGGAGGCATCGCCCGCCGTGCCGCGGCGCATGGCGTCCAGAGACCGGAAAGGAAGACCTCATGTCGGAACCCCAGGAGCAGACCCCGATGCAGCGGATGATGGGCGACTTCGCACCCACGTTCGTCGAGCTCACCGACGAGGTGCTGTTCGGCAAGGTGTGGGCGCGCACCGATGCGCTGTCGCCGCGCGACCGGAGCCTCGTCACCATCACGAGCCTCGTCACGGCCGGCAACATCGAGCAGCTCAACGCGCACATCCCGATGGGCCTCGCCAACGGCCTCACCGAGGACGAGATCAAGGAGGCGATCACCCACGTCGCGTTCTACGCCGGCTGGCCGCCCGCCGTCTCGGCCCTCACCCTCGCCCAGAAGCTGTTCTCCAAGGAGGCCTGACATGAACATCGAGCCCACCATCCCCACCATGAAGAACCCGCCGGAGCAGTTCGCCGGCGACGTGTGGGTCGACCTGATCGCGATCCCTCACGGCCCGGAGCAGCGCGCCGTCCTCGCCAAGGTGCGGTTCGCTCCCGGCGCCCGTACCGCGTGGCACTCGCACGCGCATGGCCAGTACTGCCACGTGACCGACGGCACCGCGCTGTTCGGCAGCCGTGACGGCACCATCATCGAGGCGAAGGCCGGCCAGACGGTCTACACCCCGCCGAACGAGGAGCACTGGCACGCCGCCGCGCCGGACTCGTTCATGGAGCACCTCGCGCTGCTCGAGGGCACCGACCCGGCGACCAGCACCGTCTGGGGCGAGCACGTCACGGACGAGGAGCTCGGCCGCTGATGGCGGCGTGGCCCGCGGACGTCCTCGCCGCGATCGCCGGCACGGACGACCTGCACATCTCGCCGTTCCGCGCGGACGGTGTCACCTACGGCACCCCCACGTGGATCTGGTCCGTGGTCGTGGACGGCGCGCTCTACGTGCGCGCGTGGAACGGTGTCCGCTCGCGCTGGCATCAGGCGGCGATGTCGTAGGGGGCCGGCCGCATCTCCGCCGGCGGCCACACCTTGGACGTCACCTTCACGCCGGCCGATGCGTCGCTCACCGACGCGATCGACGCCGCCTACCGCGTCAAGTATGCGGACAGCCGGTACCTGCCGCCCATGGTGAGCGCGGGGCCGCAGGCAGCGACCGTCCGCATCGATCCCGCAGGCTGACCCCGGCCTGCCGTGGCGGCGGCCGCGCACGCTGAGAAGCGCCGCACCCGCATCGGGCCCCCTCCGGCGATCCTGGAGGGGGCCCTCGCCGTCCGCGCACCCACCTCACGCGCCAGGAGACGTCCATGCAGATCCAGTTCACGCTCGACGATGCGAGCCTCACCGTGACGCTCGGCGACGGCCCGGCCGCGCGCGACCTGGTCGCGCAGCTCCCGCTCACGCTCACGATGCGGGACTTCCACGGCATCGAGAAGGTCGCGGACCTTCCCGAGCGCCTCGACGTCGCCGGCGAACCCGCCGGGACGGACGCACACGTGGGCGACCTCACCTACTACGCCCCGTGGGGCAACGTCGCGTTCTTCTACCGGGACTTCGGCTACGCCGCGGGGCTCGTGAGCCTCGGCACCGTCGACGGCGAGGCCGCGGTGCTCGAGGGCATCGCCGACGGTGCGACCGTCACGGTGACCCTGGTCGCCTGAGCCGGAGACGACGAAGGCCGGCCCCGGTGCGGGGGCCGGCCCTCGTATCGTCCGCGTCAGCCGCGCGAGCCGACCACCATCTTGAGCATCGTGCCCAGGTTCAGCTTGCCGCCGTACACGGGCATCATGTTCGCCGACCCGTAGTCGGTCACGGGCGCCACGTTCCTGAGGGCCTCCATGTCCTCGGCGCCGATCTCGAAGTCGAGCGCGGCGTTGCTTGCCATGTGCGCGGGGTTCGCCGTCTTCGGCAGTGGCAGCAGTCCGAGGTCGAGGCAGTAGCGGATCGACAACTGCGGCACGGACACGCCGTAGCGGGCGGCGATGGCCTCGACCTCGGCGTTGCCCAGCAGCGCGCCGTGGGCGACGGGGGAGTAGGCCTCGACGAGGACGTCCCGCGCCTGGGAGTGCGCGATGAGGTCGAACGGCGTGTTGCCGATGTGCGCGAGGACCTGGTTGACCATCGGCTTGACGGTGGCCGAGTCGAGGACGTTGTCGAGGTCGTCCTGCTCGAAGTTCGAGAGGCCGATCGCGCGCACCTTGCCGGCCCGGTAGGCGTCCTCGAGCGCACGCCACACCTCGCGGTTCTCGTCGAAGTAGCGCTTCTCGCCACGGAACGCGGTCCACGGCTGCGGGCTGTGGATGATCATCATGTCGATGTGGTCGAGGCCGAGCTTCTTGAGCGAGCCGTCGATCGACCTCGCTGCCTTCGCGTACGACTTCGCACCCGCGTCGACCTTCGAGGTGACGAAGATCTCGTCGCGGGAGACGGCGCTGGAGCGCACGCCCTCGCCCACGCCCTGCTCGTTGCGGTAGGCCTGCGCGGTGTCGATGTGGCGGTAGCCGGCATCGATCGCGGACCGCACCGCGCCGACGGCGTCCTTGTTGTTGATGAACCAGGTGCCGAGTCCCAGCTTCGGGATCTCGACGCCGTTGCTCAGCGTGTAGGCCTGGTTGAGGACCATGGGGTCTCCTTTCCTCTGTCGCCCGCGTCGGGCGAGCGGGTCGACGGGCGCGTATCCGCATCGTGCGGCCATCATCGCGATCCCTTGCTGCCGCGACCAGGTGGCGCCGGAAGGGGTTCCGCGAGCACCCCCGAGGCGTGCGACCCCGAGCGTGCGGCGCACCGACGCTAGGGGCGCATCGACGCGCGAGGGAGCCTCTATCAGGGACCCTCTCAGCGGCGTCGATATCCCGCTCTGGGGCCCTACGTCCCGCGATCCTTGCCAGGAGCACGGCGAGCATCGTCGGCACGGCGACGACGTCGCACCTCCCAGCACAGAAACGGACTTCCCATGGCCAAGCTCCTCGTCATCCGCGCGCACCCGCTCACCGCCGACGCCTCGCGGTCGATGCGCCTCGCCGACGAGTTCCTCGCGGCGTACACCGAGGCCCACCCCGACGACGACGTCATCGACCAGAACCTGTACAACATCGCCATCCCGGAGATCGACCTCGACCTGTTCGGCGCGTGGAAGAAGCTCGGCGACGGCGTCCCGTTCGTGCGGCTGCACGAGGCGGAGCAGACCAAGAGCACCCTGTTCGAGGGGTACACGACCCAGTTCCTCAACATGGACAAGATCGTGATCGCGAACCCCCTGTGGAACCTCCAGGTGCCCACGCGGCTCAAGGCGTGGATCGACTGCATCTGCGTTGCCGGCAAGACCTTCAAGTACAACGAGCAGGGGGAGGCGGTCGGGCTCGTGCGCGGCAAGAAGGCCATCCACCTCCAGACCGCGGGCGGTTTCTACGGCTCGCAGGACCCGGCGAGCCAGTACGTGCAGATGATGCTCAACTTCATCGGGATCGAGGATGTCGCCTCGATCGCGGCCGAGGGGATGGACCACGACCCGGCGCACGCCGACGACATCATGGAGGCCGCGTGCGCGCATGGTGTGCGCATCCGGCGGCCGAGCGCCGCTGATAACAGTTCGGTGACAGTGATTGACCGACCCGCGTGCTGCGGGTACTTTGGCGAAAGCCGGTCATTGATTCGTTTCAGTGATCGGATGCCATACGGCACTTACAAGGAGGTAAGAATGTCTGTCGCACGCCTACACCGCCGGGCGGGGGTCGCCGCCGGCGCGCTCGCAGGTGCGGTCATCCTCGCCAGCTGCTCGACCGGCGGGTCCACGTCCGAGGGAACGTCCAGCGCGGACGGCGGTGCCGAGCCCGGCGAGGTCACCGAGCTGACGCTGCTGACCGGCACCGTCGAGCTCAACGTCGCGATCGCGGAAGCCGTGGTCGCCGGGTTCAACGAGGCGAACCCCGACGTCCAGGTGACGGTCGACGCCTCGGTGCCGTCCGGCTCCGAGGGCGACAACCTGCTCAAGACGCGACTCGCCACCGGCGATGCGCCCGACATGTTCTGGTACAACTCGGGTTCGCTGCTCCAGGCGCTGAACCCGGACGCGCAGCTGCTCAACATCGCGGACGAGCCCTTCATGGACAACGTGATGGACAGCTTCATCCCGACGGTATCGACCGACAACGGCGTCTACGGCGTCCCGATCGACGTCGCGGGCGGCGGCGGCATCTTCTACTCGATCCCGATCTACGAGGAGCTCGGTCTCGAGGTGCCCACCACGTGGGACGAGTTCGTGTCCAACACCCAGGCGATCAAGGACGCGGGCTACGACAACGCGCTCATCCAATCGTTCGGCGACACCTGGACGTCGCAGATCATCATGCTGGCCGACTACTACAACATCTACAACGAGGACCCGGACTGGGCGGCGAAGTACACGGCCAACGAGGCGCACTACAGCGACACGCCGGTCGCTCTGCGGTCCTTCGAGAAGATGCAGGAGATCTACGACGACGGCCTCCTCAACAAGGATTACGCGTCGCTGACCTTCGACAAGGCGCTCGAGCGCATGGCGTCGGGCGAGGGTGCGCAGTACCCGATGCTCATGTTCGCGATCGACACGATGATGAGCCTCTACCCGGAGTCCGCCGAGAACATCGGCTACTTCGCGATCCCCGGCGACGACGCCGCGGCGAACGGCCTGACGGTGTGGATGCCGCCGGCCATCTACGCGCCGGCGACCACGGAGAACCCGGACGCGGTGAAGAAGTTCATGGCCTACGTCGCCAGCCCCGAGGCGTGCCAGGCGCGCCTGGATGCGGGCATCGCCGCCGGCGGACCGTTCGTGGTCGAGGGCTGCGAGCTCCCGGACGACGTGCCGCAGGCGATCAAGGACATGCTGCCCTACTTCGACTCGGGCGACACCGCTCCGGCGCTCGAGTTCCTGTCCCCGATCAAGGGCCCCTCGCTCGAGCAGATCCTCGTCGAGGTCGGCTCCGGCATCCGTTCCGCCGAGGACGGCGCGGCGCTCTACGACGAGGACGTCAAGAAGCAGGCCCAGCAGCTGGGCCTCGAGGGCTGGTGACCCCACCCGTCCTCAGTTGACCACCGCCGTCGGGGCCCGACCTCTCGGGTCGGGCCCCGACGGCCCGCTCAGGAGCCCCTCATGACCGACACCATGGCGCGCGGGCGCGCCGCCACCCCCACCACCCCCGAGCCCGAGCGGGCGCGTCATCGTCGCGGACGCGCCAAGAGCCCCTATCCCATGTGGTTCTACGCTCCCGCCGGGATCATCTACGGCGTCCTCTTCATCGTCCCGACCTTCGCGTCGTTCTACTTCGCGCTCACGCGATGGACCATCTTCGAGTCCGAGTTCATCGGCCTCGACAACTTCCGCACCTTCTTCTCCGAGCCCTTCCTGTTCGAGAGCCTCATCAACACGCTGATCTTCGCGGTGATCACCTCGGGCGCGAAGGTGGTCCTCGGCCTCCTCATCGCCGTGTTCCTCACGAGCCAGATCATCGCGCGCGGCTGGCTGCGCTCGGTCGTGTTCTTCCCGGTGCTCATCTCGGCCGTCGGCATCGGCGCGACGTTCGCGGTCCTGCTCGACCCGTTCGAGGGGCTGGTGAACCGCACCCTCGCCGCGGTCGGGGTCGAGGGCCCGGGTTGGCTGACCGACCCGAACCTCGCGCTGTTCTCCGTCGCGCTCGTCGATGTGTGGCGCGGCGTCGGCCTGGCGGTGCTCATCTACATCGCGGGCATCGTCGCGATCCCGCAGGAGTACTTCGAGGCCGCCAAGGTCGACGGCGCCAGCGCCTTCAAGCGGTTCTGGCACGTCACGCTGCCGCTGATGCGTCCCGCGACCACGACGGTGATCATCCTGTCGCTCATCGGCGGCCTGCGGTCGTTCGACCTCATCTGGACCATGACGGGGGGCGGTCCCGGCTTCAGCTCGGACGTCCTCGCCTCCGTGGTCTACAAGCAGTACCAGGCGGGCTTCTACGGCCTCTCGACGGCGGGCAACGTCGTGCTGTTCGTCCTTGTGGCGCTCATCGTCGTGCCCCTGTTCTGGTTCCTCAACCGTAAGGAGGTCGACCGATGACCACGCAGGCGGAGCCCAAGTCCAGGCTCAACCGCACGTACTCGTGGACCGCCGGGCTGCTCGGCATCGTCGTCACGGCCGTGATCTTCATCGTGCCGTTCATCTTCATCTTCCTCACGGCCTCGAAGACCCGCGTCGAGGCGGCGAGCCTGGAGTTCTCGTGGCCCACCGAATGGGCGTTCGTCGAGAACCTCGTCGAGGTGATCCAGGCGCGCGACTACGTGCTCGTGACGGCCTTCATCAACTCGACGATCCTCACCGTCGCGTCCGTGACGTTGATGGTGGTGTTCTCGGCGATGGTCGGCTACGTGCTCCAGCGCCGCTCGAGCCGCTGGAACGGGCTCATCAACTTCCTGGTGCTCGCCGGCCTCATCGTGCCGCCCGCGGTGGTGCCGACGATCTGGGTCATGCAGCGCCTCGGGCTGTTCAAGACGATGCACGGCCTGGTGTTCATCATGGTCGCGTTCGGCATGGCGTTCTGCGTGCTGATGTTCCGTGCGTTCGTCGCCACCATTCCCCGCGAGCTCGACGAGGCCGCGATCATGGACGGAGCGGGTCCGATCCGCCTGTTCTTCCAGGTGATCTTCCCGCTGCTGCGGTCCGTTATCGTGACCGTCATCGTCGTGCAGGCCGTCTTCGTCTTCAACGACTTCCAGGCGCCGCTGTACTTCTTCCCCGGCTCGGGCAACGAGACCGTGCAGGTCACCCTGTACAACTTCCAGGGGCAGTACTCGACGGCCTGGAACCTGCTGTTCATGGACATCCTGCTCATCACGGTGCCCATGCTGGTGATGTACATCTTCTTCAACCGGCAGATCGTGGCCGGCATGACCTCCGGCGCGGTCAAGGGCTGAGCCGGACCGGTCGGACAGGTGAGGGCCCCACGCCCGCGGCGATCCCGCGGGCGCGGGGCCCTCACCGTGCGCGTGCACGATGCGTGGCGGAGGCGTCCTCCGGCCGCGCGGCCACACGCGGAAGGGGGGCGGGGGCCCCCAGGTGGGGCCCCCCCCCCGGGCCCCCGCGAC
>NZ_JAUHPW010000008.1 GCF_030418455.1 Demequina litoralis | reverse complement strand
CAACACCGTTGGGGGGCTTTCGTCATATAGCAGCACCTTCGCACCCTCCGAGGGAGCAGCACGCTGGAACGAACCGGCGCTCCGCCCGGTCGCGTGGGACCCCTGGATCAGGCGCGCGGAGCCCCCGTCGAGGCGCGCACCACGAGGTCGCACGCCACCAGCATGGACGGCTCGGCGGCGCCGCCGGGTGTGGGAAGCGGCGCTCCCCCCTCGATCCGGGTGAGCACCTCCTCGACGAGCCGCCGCCCGACCTCGGCGAACGGCTGACGCACCGTCGTGAGCGGCGGTCGAAGGTAGCCGGCGAGCGGGATGTCGTCGAAGCCGACGACGGACAGGTCCGCCGGCACCTCCCTGCCGGCTTCTGTCCACGCCTGCATGAGGCCCGCCGCCATCTCGTCGTTCGCGCAGAAGACGGCCGTCGCATCGTCCCTCCGGAGGAGCGCACGCCCGGCTGCGCGGCCGGAGGCCGCGCTCCAGTCCCCCCGCAGAGGGTCCGGTGGCACGATCCCGTGCTCCTCGAGCACCTCCCGCCACGCGCGCAGACGCGCCCGGGCGGGGATCGAGTCCTCGGGCCCCGCGACATGGTGGACGGTGCGGTGGTCGAGGCCGAGCAGGTGCTCGACGGCGGCGCGCGCGCCCTGTGCGTGGTCGGCGCCCACCATCGGCAGCCTGCCGCCGAAGGTGGCGTCCGCGACGACGACGGGCAGGCCCGCGGGCAGCGCCAGGCGGCCCGCGTCCTCGATCTCGGCCCGGATGATGATGAGGCCGTCGATGGCCTGGTGGGAGAGGCGGGATGCCGCCTCGGCGACGTCCTCGTGCTCGGTGGAGTCGATGTCGAGCAGCGTCACCGTGTGGCCCGCCCGGCGCGCGGCCTGCACGACGGCCTCGACGATGCTCGACTCGCCGGTGCGGGCGAGCCGGTGCGCGATCACGCCGATGGTGTCGAAGCTGCCGCTGCGCAGCGCCCTGGCGGCGGTGTTCGGGGTGTAGCCCACCGACTCCATGGCTGTGAGCACCCGCCGGCGCGTCGCGGGGCTCACGTTGAGCGAACCGTTGGCGACGCGCGACACGGTCTGACCCGACACCCCGGCGAGCCGGGCGACGTCCGACATCGAGGCGCGGGGCGGTGTCATGCAGGCATCCTAGGCGCGTCAGTGCAGGTGTTCGCCCGAGACCTGGGCGAGGCGCTCGACGAGCGCGGCGCGCAGGGCGAGGTCGTGCGCGGCAGGCGGGGCGGGTTCGGCGTGACGCTTGTGCACGTACTGCCCGCCGCGGCGCGGGACCGCCTCGTCGGACGTGAGCATCCACACGGGGGTGTCGGCGCCGTCGGAGATCGGCAGCGCCGCCTGGGGGCCGCCCATGCGGGTGCGCAGCCACCCGGGGTGGACCACGTTGACCGGCCGGTCGGTGTGCCGTGCCGCGAGCTCGAAGGCGAGCATCGTGGCGAGCAGCTTCGAGTTCGCGTACGCCTGACGGCCGTTCCACGGATCGGGCGGTGACAGGTCGACGCGCGGCTCGCCCTGCGCAGCGGAGTCGGAGCCGATGATCACCATCCTGCGGGGCATCGACAGCAGCGCGCACAGCAGGTACGGGGCCACCACGTTCACCTGGACGATGCGCTCGAGCCCGTCCTCGGTGAGGATCGGCCGGTCCTGGTCGGGCCCCAGGGCCGCGTTGTGGACGATCACGTCGTACGGCCCCCGGCCGCGCGCATCGTCCGCCAGGAGCCGCGTGGACGCGAGGGAGTCGAGCCTGCCGGTGACGCCCGCGACGGCACCCGGCGCGGCGGCTAGCGCGACCTCGGTGCGTGCGGCGTCCCGGCCATGCACCACCACCTCGTAGCCGAGCGCGCCGAGGCGGCGGGCGATCTCCGAGCCCAGGCCCTGGGCGGCTCCGGTGACGAGGGCGCGCGGCATGGCTTCATCGTTGCAACAGCATCGGCCCACGACAAGAGGCAGATTAGGCTGGGCCCGCAACCCGTCCCCGAAGGAGCACCCATGGGAATCGCCGACGAGCTCGTCGCCAACAACGCCGAGTACGCCACCACGTACACGCCGGACCGGCCGCTGCCGCCCCGCCGTCAGCTCGCGGTGGTCGCGTGCATGGACTCCCGTCTCGACGTGTTCGCGCTGCTCGGTCTCGAGGTCGGCGACGCGCACATCATGAGGAACGCCGGCGGCGTCATCACCGACGACATGGTGCGCTCCCTGGTGATCTCGCAGCGCAAGCTCGGCACGCGCGAGATCATCCTCGTCCACCACACCGACTGCGGTGCCCTCACCTTCACCGACGACGAGCTCCGCAACCAGCTCCTCGACGAGACCGGCCTCAAGCCCACGTGGAGCCCCGAGTCGTTCAAGGACCTCGACGCGGACCTGCGCCAGTCGATGGAGCGCCTGCGTCGCAACCCGTTCCTCGTCGACGCCACCCAGGTGCGCGGCTTCGTCTTCGACGTCCACACGGGGATGCTGCGCGAGGTCGTCTGACGCGTGCGCGGCGCGAGGGCGCATACTGGGCGCATGTGGATGAGCTTCCTCAAGGCGGTCCGGAACGGCGAGCACCGGCTCGCGCCGATGACATGGATCGCGGGCGCGGGCGCGGTGCTCTACACGCTGTGGCCGCTCGACCTCATCCCGGAGCTGGTCCTCGGCCCGCTCGGGCTGGTGGACGATGCGGGCCTGTGGGGCATCCTGATCGTGCTGGTGACGCGCGAGAAGCAGCGGTACGAGGCGGGCCTGCGGGCCGAGGCGATCGACGTCGAGGGCACGGTCCGCTGAGCCGTGCTTCCGCCCGCCCTCACCGACGCTCCCGCCCTGACAGGACCGCGCGCCTGACGTAGCGTCGAGGGCATGAGCACCCCGGGCTTCTCGGACCTCACGGCCGTGGTCGTGAACTGCACCCTCAAGCCGTCGCCCACCCTCTCGCATACGCAGGGGCTGCTCGACGTCGCGATCGCGATCATGCGGGCCCAGGGCGTCGAGGTCGACGTCGTCCGCGCGGTCGATCACGTCCTCGCGCCGGGCGTGTACCCGGACATGCGCGAGGACGTGCCAGGCGGCTCCCAGGACCGCGACGACTGGCCGTCCCTCGCCCCCCGGATCCTCGACGCGGACATCCTGCTGCTCGGCACCCCGATCTGGCTGGGAGACAAGTCCTCGGTCGCGACGCGCGTGATCGAGCGACTCTACGGGCTGTCGGGCGACCTCAACGACCGTGGGCAGTACCTCTACTACGGTCGGGCCGCCGGCGTCGTGGTGACGGGCAACGAGGACGGCGCCAAGCACGTCGCGATGAACGTGCTCTACTCGCTGCAGCACCTCGGGTACACGATCCCGCCGAACGCGGACGCCGCATGGATCGGGGAGGCCGGGCCCGGCCCGTCGTACCTCGACGAGGGCAGCGGCGGCCCCGAGAACGACTTCACGCAGCGCAACACCACCTTCATGACGTGGAACCTCATGCACGTCGCACGGTGGCTCAAGGACGGCGGCGGCTTCCCGGCCGGCGGCAACTCGCGCCGCGAGTGGGACGCGGGCGCGCGCTTCGACCACCCCAACCCGGAGTACCGATGATGAGCGGCCTCCAGCACCTGCCCGCACGCGCCTACGTCGCGATGCCGATGGATGTCTCGCTCGCGCAGCTGCCGCGCGTGGTCCGCGAGGAGTTCGACCGGGTGGCGGCGCTGCTCGCCTCGCGCGGGATCGCGCCGCGCGGCGCCGTGATCCGCTACGTCTCCGCGCGCCCGGACGGCACCTTCTCGATCGAGGTCGGGCACCTCGTCGACGCCGCCGACCTCGAGGGCTCGCCGATCGAGCCCGACATCCTGCCCGAGGGGGAGTACTCGGTGGCCCGCCACGAGGGGCCCTACTCGGGGATCGGCGAGGTCACCCGCGCGCTCATGGACTCATGGGGGCCAGCCGGGGTCGCGCCCGCCTCCGCGCACACGACCACCGGCGACGACTACGCGTCCTGGTACGAGCTCTACCTCGACATGCCCCGCGAGGGCCCGGAGGGGCCCGAGGGCGCGGTCGAGATCTGCGTGCTCACGCTGCCGCCCGAGGCCGGTTGAGGCCGGCGGGGAGCGGTCAGGCGGCGAGGGCGAACGATGCGCGGGTCGCGCCGCGCGCGGAGGTCCGGGCCGCCATGTCGCCCTCCTCGTCGGCCTCCCGGTAGGCGACCATGCCGCCGGGGGTCGTGCATCGTCCGTCGCCGTGGTCCGCGACCTGCGCGCCCACCACGAGCAGCGCGGCGGCGTGCGCGCCTACCCGCCAGGCGATCATCGAGTCGCCGTCGGACATCAGCGCCCACCCGCCACGGACCGACATGACCGTGCGGAGCAGCGGTCGCGTGCCATGGACGAGGGCGGGCGTGCGGGTGTTCATGCCTGCGACTCTAACCCCGCGCGGGCGGGACCGATGACCGCCTCGAGGGCCCGCAGCAGGCTTGACGGGTCGTCGACGGCGACCGCGTGCGCGGTGCCGTCGTCGAGCTCGACGACCAGGGCGGCCTCGCCCGCGTAGACGGTGTGCAGCGCGGCCTTCGGCAGGCCGTCGTTCGAGGCGACCGACCGGACGGAGACGATGCGGTCGACGGGGACGTCGACCGGCGCGCGGAGGCCGCGGCGCAGGGTGAGGGTGGTGGCGTCGAGCGTGACCGGCCGGCGGACCGCGGCCGCCCAGTCGACGAGGACCCAGGCGATGAACGCGATGGACAGCGCCGTGATCGCGAGCGCGACGGTGCCGTTCCAGCGGGCCAGCAGCAGGTGCGCGACGGGGATCTCGACCGCCGACACCGCGGTCACGGACAGGACGAGCTGTCGGGGGAGCCCGAGCGCGTACGAGAACCGCATGCGCTCAGGCTAGGGCCCGATGCGGGTTCAGGCCCCCTTGTCCTCGTCGCTCCCGGGCGGCGGCTCGGGCGCGGCGGACTCGGCGGCCGCCTCCTCGACGTCGCGATGCGCGATCGCGATGCTGTCGGTGTCGAGCGACTCGTAGTGCGGTGCGGAGTCCCCGGCGGTGTCGGTGGTGGCGCCCGCCGTCGCGGACGCCTCTCCCGATGGTGGCGCGGTCCCCGTCGCCGGTGCCGCGGCCTGGCCGGCGGCGGACTGCTGCTGGGCCGTCGCATCGTCCCGCCGCCGTCGCCGCCACCCCATCCGCAGCCGGGGCTGAGCGATCTCGGTGGTCGACGGCTCGAGCCCGTAGGTATCGGCGATGTGCTCGACGAACTGCTGCCGGGTGGCGCGCAGGTACGCGCGATGCTCGCGTTCGAAGGCGCGGAACAGCGACACGACCATGCCGATCATGACGAAGCTGAACGGCAGGGCGGTGATGATGGCCGCAGTCTGGAGGGCCGTGAGCCCGCCGGAGAGCAGCAGCGCGATCGCGACGGCGGCGGTGGTGCACGCCCAGAAGACGCGCACCCAGCGGGCCGGCGTCTCCTTCCCGCCCGAGGTGAGCATCGACAGGACGAAGCTGCCGGAGTCGGAGGACGTCACGAAGAAGATGCCGACGAGCAGGATGGCTCCGAGACTGGCGACGGCTCCGCCTGGCAGATTGCCGAGCATGTCGAACAGGGCGCCCTCGTAGTCGATCGAGCCGTCCGCGCCGATGAGCCCGCCGCCCCCGAACAGCTCCTGGTACAGGGCGGTGCCGCCCATGACGGCGAACCACAAGAACGTGATCATCGCGGGGACGAGGAGGACGCCCCACACGAACTCGCGCACGGTGCGGCCCTTCGAGACGCGGGCGATGAAGATGCCGACGAAGGGCGCCCAGGAGATCCACCAGCCCCAGTAGAAGGTGGTCCAGCTCGCCTGCCAGGCAGCGCCCTCGGCACCCGCGTAGGCGGAGACGTTGAAGCTCAGGCCCACGAAGTTCTGGATGTAGTTGCCGATCGACTGCACGAACTCGCGCAGCAGGAACAGCGTCGGCCCGGTGAAGAGCACGTAGAGCAGCAGCACCGCGGCGAGCGTGAGGTTGATGTTCGACAGCCACTTCATGCCGCGGGCGAGACCCGTGAGCAGGGAGAAGAGGGTGATGATCGTGATGATCACGATGAGGACCACCTGCGTGGTGGTGGTCGGCTCGGCGATGCCGGCGGAGGACAGGCCCGCGGAGATCTGCAGGACGCCCAGGCCGAGCGAGGTCGCGATGCCGAACAGCGTGCCCAGGACCGCGGTGATGTCGATGACGTTGCCCCAGCGGCCCTCGACATGCTTGCCGAGGAGCGGCTCGAGGGACCAGCGGATCGAGACCGGCCGGCCGCGCCGGTGGACCGCGTAGGCGATCGCGAGGCCGACGACGATGTAGATCGACCACGCGTGGAGGCCCCAGTGCAGGAAGGTCTGCGACATCGCGGACTGCGCGAGCTGGGTCTCGGATCCGGTCACGCCGGGTCGCGGGTCGGCGTAGTGGGCGAGCGGCTCGGAGACGCCGTAGAACACGAGGCCGATGCCCATGCCGGCGGCGAAGAGGAGCGCGTACCAGGAGAACTTGCTGAAGGCCGGCTCCTCGCCGTCCTTGCCGAGCGTGATGTCGCCGTACCGGCTGAAGCCCAGGTAGAGCGTCACCACCACGAAGAAGGCGGCGATGAGGACGTAGTACCAGCCGAACGCGTTGATGATGTCGCTCTGGATGGTGTCGAAGAGGCTCTCGGCGACGCCCGGCGCCATGATCGCGAAGGCGGCGAAGCCCAGGATGAGGACCGCCGAGGGCCAGAACACCCAGCGCGCCAGGTCCCCCCGGGTCATCGGTTCGCGAGGCTTGGTGCTCGTGGTCGTCATGACGCCTCCCCTGGTAGCGCGGCCCCGGCCGTTGCCAGGGGTGCTTCGTCACCCATCCTGCCCCCTTGCGCCCCGGGATGCGCGGGCGTGGCGCGGGTGAGGCGCGGGCGCGGCGTCGGCGCGGCCCGGGCGAGGCGTCGGCGCGGCGCGGTCCGGGCGTGGCGCATCGTCCGGCCGTCGTGCCCGCCCTCCCGCCCGCTGTGCGGTCGGCGGGAGGGCGGGGGCGGCTCAGCCGTGCTCGCGCCAGGCCTTGGCGGACGTGAGGTTGAGGATGCGGATGAGCCGGTCGAGGCTGGCGAACGACATCTTGCCTTCGCTGCCCATCGCGACCTGGCGCAGCGGAGCGCTGCGCACGTTGGTCTCGAACATGCGGCGGGTGCTCGCGTCGGCGTTGTCCCAGTCGTAGGAGCGGCCCGCCTGCTGCGTCATCATGCCCGCGAACATCCGTCCGGTCGCGGTCTCGTGGAGATCCGCGGTGGTCGAGTCACGGTGGAACGGCACCGCTGTCGGCACGGGCGGGATCTCGGAGCCGAGCATCGTCCGGAACTCGTCGTCGGTCGCGACGAAGGCGGAGGGTCCGTGGGCGGGGAAGACGGCCTGGCCCTCGGTGACCGTGACGGTGCGGCGGGCGCGGATGTCGGTGGACGATGCGCCGACGAGGATCTCGTAGCCGCCCGTCTCGACGCGCCACTCCTGCGAGCGGACGTCCCACACCGCGAGGGCGCGACGGTCGAGCCGGACGGTGACCTTCTGAGACGTGCCGGGCTCGAGGTGGACCTTCGCGAAGCCCTTGAGCTCCTTCTCGGGGCGGTACACGGTCGACTCGGGGTCGCGCACGTACACCTGCACCACCTCGGAGCCGGCGCGCGGGCCGACGTTGGTGACCGTCACCGTCACCGAGTAGCCGTCCTTGGTCTTGCGCACGGTGAGCCCGGAGTGGTCGAAGGCCGTGTAGGTGAGGCCGTGCCCGAACGGGAAGCGGGCGGGCACGCCCGCGGCGTCGTGGAAGCGGTAGCCGACGTAGAGACCCTCGCGGTACTGGACCTGCTTGGCGTGGCGCGCGAAGTCGCGGGCCGCGGGCAGGTCGGAGGCCGAGACGGGGAAGGACTCGGCGAGGCGGCCGCCGGGCGCGACGTCGCCGAGGATCACGTCGGCGAGCGCGGAGCCGCCGGCCTGGCCGCCGAGGTAGGCCTCGACGATGGCCGCGGGGCCGTCCGACCAGGGCATCTCGATGGGTGCGCCGTTGAGGAGCGCGACGACGGTGCGGTGGTTCGCCTCGGTCGCGGCGGCGATGGTGGCGATGTGGCCGTCGGGGAGGCGGAGGTGCTCGCGGTCGAAGCCCTCGGACTCGTAGGAGTCGGGCAGGCCGGCGAGGACGATGACGACGTCGGCCTTGCGCGCGGCATCGCGGACCTCGGCGAGCAGCGCCTCCTCCGTCTCGCCGGTGGCGGCGTCGTAGCCCTGCGCGTAGTGCACCTCGGCGGCGTCGCCGACGGAGGCGCGGAGCGCCTCGATGAACGTGTCGACCTGTGTCGGGGTGACGAGCGACGAGCCGGCGCCCTGGTAGCGGGGCTTCTTGGCGAAGGATCCGATCACCGCGATGCTGCCGGTGCGCTCGAGCGGCAGGATGCCGTCGTTGGTGAGCAGCACGGTGCCGGCCGCGGCGGCGCGGCGGGCGAGCTCGTGGTGGGCGGCGGGGTCGACCTGCGATGAGCCCTTGTCGTTCTGGGTGCGGAGCGCGAGGTCGATGACGCGGGTGACAGCGAGGTCGAGCTCGGCGGTGGTGAGCAGGCCCGAGTTGTGCGCCGCGTCCACCTGCGAGTCCCAGGAGCCGTCGCTGCCGGGCATCTCGAGATCGAGCCCCGCGCAGATCCCGAGCGCCCTGTCGGAGACGGCGTGCCAGTCCGACATCACGAGGCCGTCGAAGCCCCACTCGTCGCGGAGGATATCGGTGAGGAGCGTGCGGCTGATGTCCGCGTGCTCGCCGTTGACCTTGTTGTACGAGCACATCACGGTCCAGGGCTGGGACTCCTTGACCGCGATCTCGAAACCGGTGAGGTAGAGCTCGCGCAGCGTCCTGTCGTCGACGACGGTGTCGATCGACATCCGGAAGAACTCCTGGTTGTTCGCGGCGTAGTGCTTGAGGCACGCGCCGACACCCTGCGACTGGATGCCGCGGACCATCGCGGCTGCCATCTTGCCGGAGAGGAACGGGTCCTCGGAGAAGTACTCGAAGTTGCGGCCGCCCGCCGGGTGGCGCTTGATGTTGAGGCCGGGACCGAGCAGGACGGCCACATCGTTGGCGCGGCTCTCGCGGCCGAGCGCGGCACCGACCTCCTCGATGAGCTCCGGGTCCCACGTGGACCCGAGCGTGACCGCGGTAGGGAAGCAGGTGGCGGGGGCGGCGTTGTTGATGCCGATGTGGTCCGTCGCGACGACCTGCTTCCGCACGCCGTGGGGGCCGTCCGTCAGCATGATCGACGGGACCCCGTGCTCGTCGACGGGTTCGGTCGTCCAGGCGTCCCGGCCCGAGACCAGGCGGATCTTGTCGTCGGTGGACAGGGTCGAGACGATCTTCTCGGCCCTCGCGTACGTGTCGCGCATGGGGTTCCTTCGTGGGGAGGGGGGACGGCTTCGTCGGTACCTCCATCCTATCGACGCAGGGTGCCACGCGTCGGGACTCTCGACCAGTGTCGGGCCTGGTCCGGACGCCAGTGGCGACGGCTGCGCAGCGGGGAGCGGGAGGGAGCGAGGCAGGGGTGCGCGAGGGGCGCGCGATTGGCGTGAGATTGGCGCCGAAGGGGTGTGGGACGGCTGTGGGATGGACGCGGGAGCCGGGGGTGTGGAGGCCGGGCGGACACGCCTCACCGCGTCGGGGGCCGCCATCTCCCGAAGCTAGGCGGCGTCGCGTCTGCCGTCCGGCGGGTCGCCTGGCGGCGGCTCCTGGGGTGCGGGGTCGGTGGTGGTGCAGCGCCAGGCGCGGGGCGGGCCGAAGCGTGCGCGGCCTCCCACCCTGGGTTCGCGGGCGGGGTCGACTGTCGCGGGTGGGATGAACCAGATCTCGGTGGCGGTGGCGCGGATGTCCCAGCCTTGGTCGTGGATGACGTGGTGGCAGTGGCTGCACAGGAGCACGCCGTTGTCGATGCTGGTGCGTCCGCCGTGGATCCACCAGCGGATGTGGTGGATCTCGGCCCAGGCGGGAGGGGCGCCGCAGAAGGCGCAGCCGCCGTCGCGTTCGCCGATGGCGATGCGTTGAGCCTTGGTGAAGAGGCGGCGCTTGCGGCCGAGGTCGAGCAGCTCGCCCTGGCCGCCGAGGACGGCGGGGATGACGAAGGCGTTCGCGGCCATGCGGCGTGAGGTGGCGATGTCGATGGGCGGCGTGCAGCCGTCGACCTCGCCCAGGCCGAGCCCGCTGCGGAGGTCCTTCTCCTGGATCCGGACGACGACGGTGACGTTGGCCAGGGGCAGATCGGTGGCTTCGCACGACATGCCGTGGCGGCACAGGGCTGCGAGGGCGTCGGCGCGCATCTGGTCGGTGGCTCGCTCGTCGATCCCCGGGTTGTCGCGGCTGGCACGCATGGCGTCCCCGACCAGCGCGTCCAGCACCGCGCGTACCGGGGCGGCGCTCTCGGGGTCGAGCTCGCCGTTGATGACGAGCATCCCGGCACGGTTCTCCCATATCCGCAGCCGACGTTGGCGGCGCATCCGGGCGAGGTTGCGTTGGTGCTGCTCGACGTCGAGGGCGGCCTTGAAACGGCCCACGATGCGGGCGAAGCGGGTCGCGTCCAGCCCTATCGCGCGCTCGACCAGCTCCGCGGCGGCCTCCTGCTTGCGCTCGTCGGACACGTCCGTGGACAGCGAGTCGAGCATGACGATGATCTGCGAGCCGCAGTCCGCGGAGATCACCCCACGGTCCAGCGCGGCCGCGACCGCCGGGTAGCGCGGCTGCGTCTTCGCGGCAGGCGGGTCGTCCTCCGGATCATCGTCAGGGTTGTCGTCGGGGTGCCCCTCGCCCTCGTCGGACGGGCCGGCAGGATCATCCTCGTTCTCGTTCTCGTTCTCGTTCTCGTTTTCGTTCTCGGGATCGGGCTCGGGACCGCCGCGGGAGTGCTCCATCTCCTCCAGCGCCCGCCCGACCTCGAGGAGCCGGTGCGCCTCGGCCCGCGTGGTGCCCATGGTCGCGGCGACCAGGTCCGCCGCGCTGCGATGACCGTGCCGCCGCGCCACGCCGCCGCCGGGCACGTCCGACAGGTGCTCGACGTCCCGCGCGGTGCGCGCCAGCACCATGTCGACCTCGCGGGCCAGCTGCGCCGCATCACCCAGCCGCGCCACCACGTTCGGCGTGCCCTCCACCGCCGCCAAGTCCCGCATCGTCCCCACCGCCACCCGCGCCTCCAGGCACGCATGCCCGAACGCGTCGACCCCGGGCGTGCCCCCGGGATCGGCGTCGAACAGGTGCGGGATGTCCATGGATCCATCACACCACCGGGGTCTGACAATCCGGACAAACGGGGTGCTGCTTGTGGAGAAGCCGCGCTCGCAAGGATCGCCTGCGATCCCGCATACGATGAGTGCATGGCAAGTCCCCGCCCGAACAGCCCTTCCAACGCCGGCCGCCCGGACCGCCCGAGTCGCCCCGTGCGCACGCTCACCGTGGTCCGCACGCACCGCATCGCGCCGAGCATGGTCCGCGTGGTCCTCACCGGCCCCGACCTCGACGCGCTCCCCGACCTCACCTTCACGGACCACTACGTGAAGCTGAAGCTCGGCGACGTCACCCGCACGTACACGATCCGGTCCCTCGACCGCGCCGCGCGCGAGCTCGCGCTCGACTTCGTGATCCACGGCGACCAGGGCCTCGCGGGCCCGTGGGCCGCGGCGGCGCAGCCCGGCGACGCCCTGAGCTTCGTCGGCCCCGGCGGCGGCTGGGCGCCCGCGCCCGACGCCGACCTCCACCTCCTCGTCGGCGACGAGTCCGCGCTTCCCGCGATCGCCGCCGCCCTCGAGCACCTGCGCGCGACCAGGGACGATGCGCGCGTCGAGGTCTACCTCGAGGTCGCCTCGGCGGCCGAGGAGCAGCCCCTCCCGACCACCGTGAACACGGAGGTCCACTGGATCCATCGCGGGCCCGACGACGGCTACGGTGAGGCGCTCACCCGCGCCGTCCTCGACGCGCCCGCTCCCGGGAGCCCCGCGTCCGTCGAGGCCTTCGTCCACGGCAACGCCGACATGGTCAAGCCGCTCCGTCGGCACCTCTTCAACGACCTCGGGATCCCGCGCGACCGCGTCTCGATCTCCGGCTACTGGCGCAGCGGCATGGACGAGGACGGCTGGCAGTCGAGCAAGCGCGACTTCAACGCGCGCATGGAGGCCGAGCAGGACGCCGCCTGAGCGCATCGTCCCGTAGCCAGGCACGATGCGCGGGCCGGGGTGGCGCGCACGGCACCGCCGTGGTTGCCTGGAGGTGACGGAAGGGGGACGTCATGCTCACCGCGCTCTGGATCCTCAACGGGGTCCTCGCAGTGTTCTTCCTCGTCGCGGGCGGGATGAAGCTGCTGCGCACCAAGGAGGAGCTGCGCGCGTCGGGTCAGGGATGGACCGACGACTTCCGGCCCGGCAGCATCAAGGGGATCGGTGTCGCGGAGGTGCTGGGCGCGCTGGGTCTCATCCTGCCGCTCGCCACGGGCATCGCGCCCGTCCTCGCGCCGCTCGCCGCGGCGGGCCTCGCGATCGACATGGGTGCGGCCACCGTGGTGCACTCGCAGCGCAACGAGACCATGCTGCCCACGTTGGGGCTCGGGCTCGCCACCACCGTCTCGGTGGTGCTGGGCTTCATTCACGTGCTGTGACGCGCATCGTCCCCACTACATCTCCTCGTGGGTCTCGGGGTCGCCGTCGAAGAGGCGGCCGTCGGGGCGGCCGAGGGCGGTGATCGCGTCGACCTCGTCGGCGGTGAGCGAGAAGCCGGCCGCCGCGAGGTTCTCGACCTGACGCGACGGGGTCGCGGACTTCGGCAGCGGCAGGGTGCCCCGCTCGAGGTGCCACCGCAGGATCACCTGCGCGGGCGTGACGCCCAGACGATCCGCCGCCGCGACGACCACCGGCTCGCCGTACGGTGCCTGCCGCTTGCCGAGCGGGCTCCACGCCTGCGTGACGATGCCCAGCTCCTTGTGCCGCTCGAGGAGATCCACCTGCGGGAAGTAGGGGTGCAGCTCGACCTGGTTGATCGCGGGGACCACGTGGGTGTCGGAGATGATGTCGTCGAGCAGGCGCTCGTTGAAGTTCGAGACGCCGATGGTGCGCACGACGCCGCGCTCGCGCAGCTCGACGAGCGCCCGCCACGCCTCCTTGTAGAGGCCCGTGATCGGGTTGGGCCAGTGGATGAGCAGCACGTCGAGGCGGTCGACGCCGAGACGCGCGCGCGACTCCTCGCCGGACGCGATCGCACGCTCGTAGGAGTGGTGGCGGCCGGGCAGCTTGGACTGCACCGTGATCTCGTGGCGCGGCACGCCCGACTCGCGGAGGAAGTCGCGCAGCGCGCGCCCGACGATGCCCTCGTTCTCGTAGTTCACCGCGGAGTCGAGGATCCGGTAGCCGTGCTCGAGCGCGGACAGCACCGCGCGCCCGCCCTCGTCGCCCACCAGGGGGTACGTGCCGAAGCCGAGCGCGGGGATCGAGTGGCCGTCATTGAGCGTGAGGGTGGGGAGGGTCATGAGCCCACCCTAGGACGATGCGCCGACACCCCGCGCGCGACCGTCGGCCGACGTACGGTGAACCATGGGTCGGCTCATCTACGCCATGAACTGCTCGCTCGACGGGTACGTCAACGACGCCAACGGCGAGTTCGGCTGGTCCGAGCCCGACGTCGAGCTGCACGACTACTTCACCGAGCTCACACGGCGCACCGGCACCTTCCTGTACGGGCGGCGGATCCATGAGGTCATGCGCGTGTGGGAGGACTTCCGCAAGGAGCCCGACCTCGAGCCGCACATGCGCGCCTATGCGGACGCCTGGTGCGCGGTCGACAAGATCGTCTACTCGAGCGGCCTCGACGACCCCGGGATCCCGCGCGCGCGGGTGGCGCGCCGCTTCGACGCGGACGAGGTGCGGGCGCTCAAGGAGTCGTCCGAGCTCGACCTCTCCGTCGCCGGACCCACCCTCGCCGCCGCGGCCCTGCGCGCCGGGCTCGTGGACGAGGTGCAGCTCGCCTTCGCGCCCGTGGTGATCGGCGGCGGGACGCCCGTGTTCCCCGAGGGGCTGCGGGTGGACCTCGAGCTCGTCGCGGAGCGGCGCTTCCCTGCGGGTGCGGTGCTGGTGACCTATCGCGTGCGGTGATCGGGCGACCCGGTGACCTCGTGGTCGGCGTCAGCCGGCGTAGTCCGCGATCCGCGAGTCGACCATCCAGGTCTTGTCCGCCGTGCGGCTGTCGAGCAGCGGGTCGTCCTGGGCGAGCAGCAGGTAGTCGTGCGGCACCGGCTCCACGTCGAGGTCGTCCCAGGTGACGTCGACCACGCGCCAGGCGCCCTTGATCCGGACCATGTTCCACGCGTGCCGGATGGTGTCGCCGTCGCGGTCGACCTTCCCGGTGACGACGACGGTGTCCAGCCCCGCGGCCCGCGCGATCGCGTTGAACGCATCCGCGTACCCCCCGCACACCGCGGTCCCGGTGACGAGGATCCCGTAGGCCTCCTGCGACTCGGGCGCATCCTCGCCGGCGTCGATGCGCGCGGCCGCGTCCCAGTCGTAGGTGGCGGCGCGCGCCACGTAGTCGTGGATCGCCTCGACCTTCGCGACCTTCGACAGCCCGTCGAGCTCGAGCGACTCGAGGGCCGTCGTCACCGCGCGAAGCGTCTCCTCGCGTCGCTCGACACGTGTGCTGAGGTCGTACTGGTACCCGGGCGTCAGCTGCGTCGCCTGGCCGCTCGGGCCCACGTAGACCTGCGCGCTGTCGATCAGCGCGTACGGGTTCTGGATCACGATCTCGCGCACCGCATCGTTCACCGCCTTGCGGCCGGTCGTGCCCATCGTCCACCAGCCGATGTCGAAGTAGGCGCGCTCGGCCACGATCGCCGACTCGATGAAGCGGACCATCTCGGTGGAGCCGTAGAGCGGGTAGTCCACGGCGTACGGCGCCGGCGTCCAGGCGGGGGCGGGCTCGGCGGTCGGGCTCGGCTCGGCGGACGCGACGGGGGTGGACGATGCGGTGGCGGAGGCCTCGACGCCGCTCGGCTCCCGCGCGGCGGCGGCATCGTCCCCCGCGGACGCGGTGCCGAGATAGACGGCCGCCGCGGCGACGGCGGCGAGCAGCGGCACCCCCACGGCAGCCGAGAGGCGAGCGGTTCTCCTGGCCGGCATGGTCCCCCGAGCGTCGTAGGTGTGCCCCGAGACTAGCGGCGATTGTCAGGGACGATGCGCGCGGCACGGACGCTCGGTAGCGCCGCGACCGCCGCGACGGTAGATACGAACCATGACCCGAGCGAGCGACTGGCTGGACGGCTACATCAAGGCGTGGGAGACGAAGGCGGACGAGGACGTCCGCGCGATCTTCACCGACGACGCGGAGTACTGGTTCCGGCCGAACGACGAGGAGCCGGTGCGGGGGATCGACGCGATCCTCGAGTCATGGAAGGAGCCCGAGCCGGGCGTCCCCGTCCACGACCTCGCCGTGCTGATCGAGAACGACGAGCTCGGCATCGTCAAGGGCACCGTCGACTACCCGGGCGACGAGAAGTACACGAACCTGTGGGAGGTCTGGTTCGCGCCGGACGGCCGCGCGCAGCGGTTCGTCGAGTGGTACATGACGCCGCGCGAGAGCGACGGGTAGCCATCCGGCGCCCGGCGCCCGGCCGCCCAGGCTCCTACGATTGAAGGGAGACCGAGGGCCCGCGAGGCCCCGGAGAAGCGACCGAGACCCCGGACCCGTGCGCGCCAGACGAAGGACGGTGGCGACATGTCGGACCAGGGGAAGCCGAGGCTCACGGCGGAGACGCGACAGGGGCTGCCGGGCAGCTTCCTCGACCTCCCGACGGGGGTCACGCACTACGAGCTCGTGGGCGATCGGGACGCGCCGACCGTGGTCCTCGTCCACGGCAACGCCGCCCCGTACGTCACGTGGGACAGGACCGTCGCCGGGCTCGTCGACGCGGGGCTCAGGGTGCTGCGCTACGACGTGCTCGGCCACGGGTTCTCCGACCGGCCCGACCTGCCCACGTACGACAGGAGCCTCTACGACACGCAGCTGACGGAGCTGCTCGACGCGCTCGGCATCACGGGTCCGGTCCGGATGGCGGGATCCTCCCAGGGTGGGAGCATCGCCGCGTGCTTCGCCGCGTCGCACCCCGGCAGGGTGAGCCGTCTGGCGCTCCTCGCGCCGTTCTTCGACGACCTGCCCGGCTCGGGCAGCGTGCTCTTCCGCATCGTCACCGCCCGCGGCCTCGGGGAGCTGGCGCAGCGCATCGTCCCCGACCGGCGTCTCGCCGATCTCGCCGATGCGATGGTCGACCCCGGTGCCCGGGAGGCGCTCCAGCCCGAGGTGATGCGGCAGTTCGAGTTCGAGGGGAAGCGCCGCGCGGTGCTCGCGAACCTCAGGGGCGATGCGCTGCGGCCCGCGACGGCCTGCTACCAGGCGGTCAAGGAGCAGGGGATCCCCGTGCTGCTGACGTACGGCACCGAGGACCAGAAGCTGCCGGAGGCGCAGATGCGCAGGCTGCGGGAGTTCCTGCCGGATCTCGAGTACCGCGAGATCGAGGGGGTCGGGCACCTCGCCCACTACGAGTTGCCGGACGTGGTCACGCCCATCCTCGCGCGGTTCCTCGCGGGCTGAGCCGCGCGCCTCTCCCGGAGTGGGCCCCGTGGGGCTCGAACCCACGACCTACGGATTAAAAGTCCGCTGCTCTACCGACTGAGCTAGAGGCCCGCCCCCCATGCTAGCGGCGGCCTTCCGGCCGGCCCGACGCCGGCCCGACGCCGGCCCGACGTCGACCCGACGCCCAGCCCTACGCCTCCGAACGCGCCCCGCGCCCCCGCCTGGACGAGGGGTCCCCGGCCCCGAGCGCCAGCACCAGCGCCGCCGCGAGCGCCCCCAGGAAGGCGCCGGAGGTGTTGAGGATGATGTCGTCGACGTCGGCGACCCGCCCCAGCAGGTACTGGGTCGCCTCGATGCACGCGGACAGCGCGAACCCCAGCGCGGTGCCCGTCAGCACCCGCAGCACCAGCCCCGAGCGGGTGAGCAGCGCCGCCACGGTCCCGAACGGGATGAAGAGCACGATGTTGCCGACGAGGTTCAGCCACGGCTCGCGCGCGCCCGTCTCGAGCGCGCGCTGGATCTCCTGACCGGGCGTGAGGTTGACGCCGCCGGTGCCGCCCGTGTGCGTCACCACCGTCAGCCCGATCGTGAGCCAGCCGATCACCGCGAGGCACGTGAGCATCGCGACCCACAGCGCGGTCCGCCGCCCGTGCCCGAACAGCGACCCGAGCCCCCACGCGATCACCACGAGCACCGCGCCGGCGAGCGCGATCGGCAGCGCGCCGTGGGTGCCGAACACGTCGAGCGTGTCCAGCGCGGCGGGCACGGGCATGGTTCCTCCTGGGTGACGCGGGGTCAACGCCCGAGCGTACGTGCCCGTGCCCGGTCGCGGCGCACCGGATGGCACGCGGGACGATGCGCGGTCACTGCAGCACCGCCAGCTCGCCGAAGCCCCGCCACGCCATCGCGACGTTGAGCGGCCGGTCGAGCACCGCCCAGGACGCGCACTTCGCCACCGCGATGCCGCGCATTCGGGCCTCCAGGCCGGGATCCTCGCAGCCGGACGCCGCGCGGTAGGCGGCCACCGCATCGTCCACCCCGGCGGCCGGCATGGCCGTGTAGAGGAAGGACAGGTCGACGGCCCGCTCGCAGCCGGCCATCTTGCCCCAGTCGATGATGCCCGCGAAGTCCCCGGCGACGCCGAGCAGGTTGGAGCCGTGCGGGTCGGCGTGCGACCACACCACCTCGGTGGGGGCGGGTGCCTCGAGCGCCTCGACCCACAGCTCGCGCAGCGCGCCCCGGTCGAGCCGCTCGCCGGCGGGCCCCTCCGCGTCGACCAGCAGCCCGAGCGCCCAGTCGAGGTTGTCCTCGCGCTCGACGAGCGTGATCGACTGCTCCGGGTTGAACCACGCGTCCTCATGCGCGGGGCTGTGCACCTGCGCGAACGCCCGCCCCAGCGCGGCGCCCGCGCTCGCGGCGAGCGGAGAGGCGTCGGCGGTCTCGCCGGGCAGCCACGAGACGACGGCCCACGGCCACGGGTACCCGTCCTGGGCGACGCCGCTCGCGACCACGCGCGGGTGGGGGAACGTCCAGTCCGCGCCGAGCGACCCGAGCAGGCGCGACTCCCGCGCGAGCGGCCCCACCGCCTCCTCGACGCGCGGCAGCCTCAGCCCCAGCTCGTCGCCGAGCCGGTACACGACCATGTCCCAGCCGTCGAAGCGCTCGCCGATCTCGAGGTGCGCGAGACCCGGCAGCTGCCGGTCCACCAGCGCGCGTGCCAGCGCCCGCGAGATCGCGGGGTGCGCGGGCGGCGGACCGGAGTCGCGGATCACGGCGCCAGGCCCGCGTCGATGCAGGTCATGCGCGCGACGCTACCAGCGCGCGGCCGCCGTTGCGGGGGACGATGCGCGGGCGCGCAGGCGGGGGAGGCCGGCGACGGCCGTTGTCGGAGGGCGGCGCTATCTTCTGTCGCATGATCGACGTCGAGCTGCTCGAGAGGATGCGCGCCGCGGCCCACCGCGCGGCGCTGGACGTGGTGGACGATGCGGCGGTCGCCGAGGCCGTCGCGCAGGACGTGGTGGCGCGGCTCATCGGCCGCGGCATCGCGGACCTGATCGACCCTGTGGCGCACGCGGCCGCGGAGGGTGCCGCGATGGCGCGACCACGGAGCTCCGGCGCGGCGGCCTGACGGCACCGTCACAGACCGGCGAGCAGCAGCGCGGCGAACGCGGCGGCGCCGGCGGCCATGGTCCAGCCGGACGAGCGCTTCCACAGCGCGACGCCCACCGCGACGATCGCCGCGAGGTGCCACGCGCCGAAGGGCCGCCATTCGCCCTCGTCGAGCAGCAGCGAGTTCGCCACGATCGCCGCCAGCGCGGCGGGACCGACGAGCCGCAGGGACCGCTCGACGCGCTCGGGCAGGCGCCGCTCGCCGCCGAACATCACGATCCCGGACACGCGGATCGCGTAGGTGCCGATCGCGGCCGCGAGGAAGATCAGGAAGGTCCTCATTCGCCCGCCCCCGCATCGTGCGCGAGGCCGTCGTCGGTGTCGGGATGGCGTCCGCGATCCGGCACGAACGAGCCGACGGTGATGCCGGCGAGCGCGCCCGCGAGGACGTTGAGGCCGTAGGGGAGGCCGTGCGCCGCGAGGACCACCACGGTCGCGACGCCCACCGCCGTGAGCGCCGGCGCCCCGTGCAGCCCGGGCACCATGACCGCGAGGAACATCAGCGGCACGATGAAGCCGATCTGCCACGCCTCCGGGATGACCGGCCCGAGCGCGATGCCCGCCGCGCCGCCGACGCACCAGATCGCGACGAACGGCAGCGCCCCGCCGACGATGAACCAGCGACGGCGGACCGGGTCCGGCCAATCGTCGCGATGCTGGAGCGCGACGACGGCGGCCTGGTCCGTCATGAGGTGCGCGAGGCCGAGCTTCCACCGTCGTGGGAAGGCCGCGAACACCGGCGCGAGGGCCGCGGAGTAGAGCGCGAAGCGCGCGTTGATGACGAGCGCGGTGATGACCGCGATCGCGGCGGGCGCGCCGGTGCGGATCGCCTCGACGATCGCGATCTGGCTCGCGCCGGCCACCACCGAGAACGAGGCGAAGTTGCCCACCCACGGGTTGATGCCGGCGATGTTGACGAGCGCGCCGAACGCGAGCCCGAACAGCGCCGAGCCGGGCATGAGCGGCGCGATCGCCTTGAGGCCGGCCCAGGCGTCCGCCCGCTGGAGCGGGGCGATGCCGAGGGGCGGGCGGGGGAGGGTCACGCTGGCGAGTCTCTCACCCGCGTGTGACGCCGGTGTGACGGGACGATGCGCGGACGCGCCACGGCCCCGGCGGCACCTGGGTTCCAGGGCGGCCGGGGCCGGGGTGACGGGTCAGACGCGCGCGGCGTACGTGAGGCAGTCGGCGACGTCGGTGCTCCCGCCCACGGCGATCGAGTCCGCGGTGCACATGAGGTCCTCGTTGTGCTTGCAGTCCTCGAGCGAGCAGGCGCCCACGGCGGCGGTCGCATCGGCGCCGCCCTTGTGCTCGGTGTCGACGAACGTGTTGCAGGCGGCGTGGGCGCCGACCGAGATGGCTCCGGCGTGGCAGCCGTCGTGGTTGTAGCCGCACGAGGCGACGGAGCAGGACGAGACGATGGGGAGTCCGATCGAGACGGGCATGGTGGCCTCCTGGAAGCGTGGCCGCGGCGGCGGCTCAGGGACGTGACAATCGCCAATATACGCGCGCTTTCGGCGATTTCAAGCCGAATCGAATTATGCGCTGGAGGCATTATCGAATTGGCCACCGATTACATTCCGAGGGCGTTTCGATAATCGAATTCCGTGCGCGCCGACGCGCGTAATTGCCGAGCGATGCGCGCCGGCTCGCGGGGCGCCACGAGCGCGGTAGCGGGCGCAGCGGCCGGTGCGTCGGCCGCCGTGGAGGCTCCCGGGCGTGCCGCGCATCGTCCAGACACCCGTCAAGAAAGTTCGGGCGTGCGGGAACAAAACCGCTCGTCCCGACGTCTCTATCCATGTACCCATCACGGCGGAGTCGCCGCAAGGGACGCCCAGGTGAGATCGCGTGGCGTCCGACCTCCTCCCCCCCTCGGAGGTCGGGCGCCTCGCGTCTTCCTTCGGGCATGGCCGGCGGCGACGAGCACGGTGCGCGATTCGGGAGCGCGCCGCGCGCGTACGCTTGCCTGGGAAGGAGCCGACCCCCATGAGCCCCAACAAGATCGTCAAGACCGACGCCGAGTGGCGCGCCCAGCTCACCGAGTTCGAGTTCGAGGTGCTGCGCAACGCCGCCACCGAGCGCCCGTGGACCGGCGAGCACATCGACGAGAAGCGCGACGGTGTGTTCCGGTGCCGCGCCTGCTACGCGCAGATCTTCGTGTCCGGCACCAAGTTCGACTCGCACTGCGGTTGGCCGAGCTTCTACGACGCCGACCCCGAGGCCGTGACCCTCCACGAGGACCTGACGCATGGCATGGTCCGCACCGAGGTGCGCTGCGCCTCGTGCGAGTCGCACCTGGGCCACGTGTTCCCCGACGCCCCGCAGACGCCCACCGGCGACCGGTACTGCATCAACTCCGTGTCGCTCGTGTTCGTCGAGGACGGCGAGCAGGCGTAGTGGTCGAGCCGCGCTTCCGCCGTCCCGCCATGCTCGACATGGAGATGGCCGACCAGATCGAGGGGGACATCGACCCCGCCGACCGCGGCCTCATCGCGCACGAGACGGCGCTCGCTATCGTGTCGCAGGCGCGCGAGTCGCAGGACCCGGAGCTGGTCGAGCGGCTCATCCGCCTGGTCGACGAGGAGGGCATCGACACCGTCGCGATGATGTGGTCGAAGGCAGGCGAGCACACGCTGCCCGGCGCGCTGTGGCGCATCTACATGATCCGGGAATGGGTCAAGCACGACGCCGCCTCGGTCGCACGCTCCTACCACCATGGCGTCCACGCGGCCCACGTGCGGCACGCGATCGCCGGCGTCGAGGACCCGCCCGGCCCCGACGAGGTGCGCACGCTCGCCGATGCGGTGCTGTCAGGCGTGTTCTCCGGCGACCTCGCGGTCGCGCTCGAGCGCGCCGGGGCGTTCTGCCGCGTGGTCGCCACGGGCGCCGCGTTCGAGGCGCAGACCGACGAGGGCCACGCCGACCGCCGCGCGCACCGCACCACGATGCGCGCGTCGCAGCTCCTGCGCACCGGCGAGGACCTCGAGCGCTGCGCCGCGATGTGGCGCGAGGGCCGGCTGGACTAGCCGCCTCCGGGCAGCCTTCCACGCACGTGAGGCACCCCTCCACCGGGGATGACGCATGTGAACGGGCACATGGCTGGATCGCGCCGGAATCGCGTCGTCCGGTGTGGAGGAGTGCCCACCGGATGGGGCTGTTCGCGCTCCGCGAGAAGGGTCGAGAGGTACGTTGCGGCCTCCTTCATCGGGCGTATGGTGGTCATGACGTCGGACCGCGGTAGCCCCGGGCTCCAACATCAGCCGCCTCGAGCGGCCTTCGCGCCGACTGGCGCTCCCGGTCCGACGTCTTCACCCCTCGACGCGATCGCCGGGAGTCGCGCGCCAGGCGATGCACGTCGCGTGCGCGTGTTTCAAGGATCGCTAGAACAGCCCTCCCGGGATGCGGTGCGCACACACGAGGTGACGGGCGCGGGGCGACCTGTTCAAGGGATTCCTGAAGTACGCACACTCGGGGTACGTCGCGGCGCGTGGGTTGGGTGTTCCCGGCCGCCGCGCCCGCGCGCCTCGCCGCCGCGCCCGCGCGCCTCGCCGCCGCGCCCGCGCGCCTCGCCGCCGCGCAGACCCGCCCGCGCCCGCGCGAGCCGCGTACACCCTCCGCGTCACACGTGGACGCGGAGCAGGTGCGTCTCGACCGCGATCACCACGGGCCCGGACTCCCAGTCCGCGACGTGGGCGACCAGCACGCCGCCCGCGGGCAGGTACGGGTTCTTCCGCGGCAGCGCGCCCCGGGTGTAGGGGCGCACCGTGGCGCGCAGCATCTCGACGATGGTCGGCAGCGTGGGCCGGTGCACGCATACCGCGCGGGGCGACTTCTTCCGCAGCAGCCGGCTGAACGTCTTCGCCGTGTCGAGGGGGCGCTCCGCGTGGCCCGGCTCGGTGAGCGCATCGTGCGTGCGCACGTCGATCCCGAGCGTCGCCGCGTACGGCGCGACCGTGTCGGCGCAGCGTCGCGCGGGGGAGGACTCGACCTTGCGCACCCCGAAGGCCGCGAGCAGCGGCACCAGCTCGGCCGCGCGCCGCTGCCCGCTCTTGGTGAGCGGGCGCAGCAGGTCCGAGCGGTGCCACGCGGCGCGGCGCTTCGCGCGCGCGTGGCGCACGATGACGAACGGCCGTGTGTCGAGCCGATCGGCGGCGTACGCGTCGACGAGCGCGTCCAGCGGCCGCAGGTCGTCGGGGAAGGTGATGAGCTTGTGCGCCTCGGCGACGGACAGCCAGCGGAGCCGGTCGATCTCGTGCTTCGACGCGCTCTTGAAGGTGGGCCGGCCGCGCACGGCCTGCGACGTGGGCGACATCACCTCGGCCGCCCAGTACTTCACCACCTTCTGCTTCTCCCCGATGGGGTAGCGGATGGTCGGCAGCGGCTGGCCGAGCACCACCTGCTTGCCCGTCTCCTCGGCGACCTCGCGCACCGCGCACTCGGCGAGGGACTCGCCGGGATCGAGCTTGCCCTTGGGCCACGACCAGTCGTTGTAGCGCGGGCGATGGACCGCCAGCACCTGGAGCTCGCCCTCGCGGACGCGCCACACCAGGGCACCGGCGGCCACGACGGTGCCCGCGGGGTGGTGGCTCACTTGCCCTTGGCCCTCCGCTTGGGCTGCCGGCGGATGTATGTCTCCTGGAGGTCCTTGAGGCGCGCGCCCTCGCCATCGGTCACGCCGTGGCTCCAGCTGCCGTCCTCGTGCAGCTCCCAGCCGGCCACGCGGTCGCTCATCGCCATGTCGATGTTCTCGATGAGGTTCGCGGCCTGCTGCGGGTCCGTCACCGTGATGAGCGCCTCGATGCGGCGGTCGAGGTTGCGGTGCATGAGGTCCGCCGAGCCGATGTACACCTCGGGCGTGCCGTCGTTGGCGAAGCCGTAGATGCGCGAGTGCTCGAGGAAGCGGCCCAGGATGGACCGCACCCGGATGTTCTCCGAGAAGCCGGGCACGCCGGGCCGCAGCGCGCAGATGCCGCGCACGTTGACGTCGACCTTCACGCCCGCGCGCGAGGCCTCGTAGAGCGCGTCGATCACCTTCTCGTCGACGATCGAGTTGACCTTGATCTTGACCCACGCCTCCTTGCCCGCGGCGGCGTGGCGTGCCTCGTTCTGGATCCGCTCGATGAGCCCCGAGCGCACGCTGTTCGGCGCGACGAGCAGGCGGCGGAACTTGGCCTTGGGTGCGTAGCCCGACAGCTGGTTGAACAGCTTGGTGAGGTCCGCGCCCACGTCCGAGTCCTTGGTGAGGAGGCCGTAGTCCTCGTACAGGCGCGCGGTCTTGGGGTGGTAGTTGCCCGTGCCGATGTGGCTGTAGCGCTGGAGGCCGTCCTCCTCCTGGCGCACCACGAGCGACAGCTTGCAGTGCGTCTTGAGGCCCACGAGGCCGTAGACCACGTGGACGCCCGCCTGCTCGAGCTTGCGGGCCCACGAGATGTTGCGCTTCTCGTCGAAGCGCGCCTTGATCTCGACGAGGGCGAGGACCTGCTTGCCCGCGTGGGCGGCCTCGATGAGGGCGTCGACGATGGGCGAGTCGCCCGAGGTGCGGTACAGCGTCTGCTTGATCGCGAGCACCTTGGGGTCCGCGGCGGCCTGCGCGAGGAAGGCCTGGACCGAGGTGGAGAACGAGTCGTACGGGTGGTGGAGCAGCACGTCGCCGCGCGTGATGGCGTCGAAGACGTTCTGCTCGTCCGCGGTCTCGACGGGGGCGAGCTTGTGGTGCGTGGTGGGCCGGAACGGCGCGAACTGGATCGCGGGCCGGTCGAGGTCCGCGATGACGTTGAGGCCGGTGAGGTCCAGCGGCGCGGGCAGGTGGAACACGTCGTTGTCGGTGATGCCGAGCTCGCGGACCAGGAGCTCGCGGATCTTGAGCGGCAGGTCGTCCGCGACCTCGAGGCGCACGGCCGGGCCGAAGCGGCGGCGCAGCAGCTCCTTCTCCATCGCCTTGAGGAGGTTCTCGGCGTCGTCCTCCTCGACCTCGACGTCCTCGTTGCGGGTGACGCGGAACGTGAAGTGCGCGACCACCTCCATGCCGGGGAAGAGGTAGTCGAGGTGGGCGCCGATGACGTCCTCGAGAGGCACGAAGCTGCGCGGCTCGTCCGAGAGGGACGATGCGTCGGTCACCTGGCCCACGTGGCCGGCCGCGTCGACGGAGAGGAAGCGCGGCAGCGTCTCCGGCACCTTGACCCTCGCGAAGTAGTCCTTGCCGGTGTCGGGGTCGCGGACCTCGACGGCGAGGTTGAGCGACAGGCCCGAGATGTACGGGAACGGGTGCGCGGGGTCGACCGCGAGCGGCGTCAGCACGGGGAAGATGTCCGAGCGGAACAGCTTGCGCAGCCGCTCCTGCTCGGGGTCCTCGAGGTCGGAGTAGCGCACCAGCTGGATGCCCTCGTTGGCGAGCGCGGGACGCACCTGGTCCTCGAACGTCTCGGCGTGGCGGTCCATGAGCTCGTGCGCGCGCTCGGTGATCGCCTCGATCTGGCGGGTCGCGCTCATGCCGGTCGCGGACGGCACCGCGAAGCCCGCGGCGATGCGGCGCTTGAGGCCCGCGACGCGGACCATGAAGAACTCGTCCAGGTTCGACGCGAAGATCGCGAGGAAGCGCGCGCGCTCCAGCAGCGGCGTCTGCGGGTCCTCGGCCATCTCGAGGACGCGCTCGTTGAACGCGAGCCACGACAGCTCGCGGTCGAGGTAGCGGTCGTCGGGCAGCGGCGAGGGCGTCTCGTCCTCCTCGAACTCGACGGTCGGCACCGGGTAGGTCTCCTCCGACTCCACGGTCGGGGCCGCACCCTCGGCGGGCGGCGCCGCGGGGGTCGCGTCGTTGATGTCGAGGCTCTCAGGCATGGGGCCATGCTTCCACGCACCGCTGACCCCCGCCACCCCCACGATCGCCCGGCCGCCGCATCGGCGCCTTGCATGTTTCATTGACTTCAGGCAATACTGAAAACGTGCCGATGGACGATGCGCAGCACCAGTACGTGGACAAGGTCGCGACCTTCTTCACGCTGTTCGGCTCCGCACGCGCGTGGGCGGAGATCCTCGGCTGGCTGATGATCTGCGAGCCTGCCGAGCGGACCCAGGCCGAGATCGCCGAGGACCTGGGCCTCAGCGCGGGCACCGTGTCGACGCAGCTGCGCGCGCATGTGCAGCTCGGGATGGTCGAGCAGGTGCGCGTGCGGGGCGACCGTACGCAGCGCTACCGCCTGCGTCCCGGCGCCTGGTACGCGGTCATGGCCTCCGAGCTGGAGCGCATCCGCGCGCTCGGCGACCTCGCCCGCGCCGGCGACGGCGTGCTTCCCCGGGACCGACCCGAACGGGTCACGGAGCTTGGCGACCTCGCCGACTTCTTCGCGCGTGAATGGCCTCCGCTCATGGAGCGCATGACGGCAGAGCTTGAGAAGGGATCAGCATGACCACCACCCCCGCCATCGAGACCGTGGGTCTCACCAAGCGCTTCGGCGACTTCACCGCGGTGCAGGACGTGTCGCTGCAGATCGGCCCGGGGGAGATCTTCGGCTTCCTGGGCCCCAACGGCGCAGGCAAGTCGACCACGATCCGCTGCCTCCTCGACCTCATCCGCCCCTCGGAGGGCGAGTGCCGCATCGCGGGGCTCGACTCGCGCAAGGACGCGGTCGAGATCCGCCGCCACCTCGGCTTCCTGCCCTCGGACCTCGCCCTCTACCCGAACCTCACCGGCCGCGAGACGCTCGAGTTCCTCGCGAACCTGCGCGGCGGGGTCGACTGGGCGTGGGTGGACGCGCTCGCGGACCGCTTCGACGCGGACCTCGTCAAGAAGGTCGGCGAGCTGTCCTCGGGCAACCGGCAGAAGGTGGGCCTCATCCAGGCCTTCATGAACCGCCCCGAGGTGGTCGTGCTCGACGAGCCCATCACGGGTCTCGACCCGCTGGTCCAGCTCGAGTTCCACACCCTCATGCGCGAGCACGTCTCCGAGGGCAACACGGTGTTCCTGTCGAGCCACACGCTGTCCGAGGTCGAGCGCGTCGCGGACCGCGTGGGCTTCATCCGCCGCGGCCACCTCATCGCGGTCGAGCGCATGAGCGAGCTCCTCGACAAGGCGCTGCGCCGCGTCACCCTCGAGTTCGCGCAGCCGATCCCCGCCTCGGCCTTCGAGGGCGTCGAGGGCGTCCACAGCGTCGAGGCCGACGGTGCGACCGTGACCGCCCAGTACGAGGGATCGATGGGCCCGCTGCTGCGCGCCGCGACCGCGCACGACGTCGTCTCGCTCGAGTCCTCCTCCGTCGACCTCGACGAGATCTTCCTCGAGTTCTACCGCGACGAGGTGACCGAGGCCGAGGCCGGCGAGGCGCCCGAGCCCGCCGCCGCATCGTCCTCCGCGGAGCGTGCGTGATGCTGCAGACCCTCTACCTCAAGACGGTCAGGGACCGCTGGCTGGGGGCGCTCATCGGCGTCGCGTCGCTGTGGCTCGTCGCGGTCTTCGGCATGTGGGCGTACGCCGGCATCGGGGACGATGCGGTGGCCTTCTTCGACGAGATGCCCGAGTTCTACTCGTCCCTCATCGGGATCAGCGGGGACGCGGGCGTCACCGGCCTCATGATGTCGATGATGTTCAACTTCCTGGGCCCGTTCGTGGTCGCGGGCATCGCGATCTCGATGGGGGCCGCGGCCATCGCGGGCGAGGAGCGCGACGGCACGATGAACGTGCTCACCACCGCGCCGCGCTCGCGCTCGCGCCTGTTCGCGTCGAAGTCGCTCGCGATCTTCACCATCGCGCTTGCCGTCAACGCGCTCGCCTGGGCCGGCTACCTCGGCATCACGCTGATGTTCGACGAGCCGACGGCGGGCGTGAACGTGGGCGCCGCGACGCTCCACGTCCTCGTCGTGTCGATGCTCTACGGCGCGATCGCGCTCGCGATCGGCGCCGCCACGGGGCAGCAGCAGCTCGCCTCCGGCATCGCGACCGCGTACCTCGTGGTGTCGTTCCTCGCGTCCGGCCTGCTGCCGATGTTCCAGGGCTGGGAGGACTGGGCCAAGATCTTCCCCTGGCACTACATCAACGCGTCCGCGCCGCTCACCAACGGCGTCGACTGGGGCCAGATGGGGGTGCTGCTCGCGATCACCGCGGCGCTGGTGCTGTTCGGCTGGGCCGCGCTGGTCCGCCGCGACCTGCGCTCGGGCGAGGGACGCCTGCCGCTCGTCGCGCGCCTGCAGGAGGACGAGCGCGTCGCCAAGGTGCTCGGCCTGCTCCAGGGCTCGTCGAGCACGCGCGGCATGGTGGGGATGGCGCTGAGCGACTCGCGCGCGCTGGTCACCATCGCCGGCGGCGGGATGTTCTTCATGATGACCGTGATGGGGCCGCTGTTCAACGCGGTCTCGGACTTCGTGGGCGAGTTCGCGTCCGCGTTCCCGGACTCGATCATGGCGATGGTGGGCTTCGCCGACTACTCGCGTCCCGAGGGCTGGTACCACGGCGAAGGACTGTCGATCCTGGCGCCCGTCGCCATCGCCGTGCCCGCCATCGCGGCCGGCGCGGCGCTCGCGCGCGAGGAGCAGCGCCGCACCATCTCGGTGCTGCTCACGTCGCCCGTGGCGCGCACGACCGTCGCGTGGCGTCGGGCGTTCGCGATGGTCGTCGTGTCCGTCGCGGTGTCCGCGCTGACCGTGGCCGGCATCGCGCTCGGCAACTGGATCGGCTCCCTCGGCATGGACTACGCGCACATCTTCGCCACCGGGATCCTGCTGAGCGGGCTTGGCACGGTGCTCGGCGCGGCGTCCTTCGCCGCCGGCGCGTTCACGGGCGTGCCGCGCATCGCGATCGGTGCCGGCACGGGCGTCACGATCATCGGCTGGGCGCTCACGGCCTTCGCCGCGGTGAACGATGCGCTCGAGCCGCTCGCGCACGTCTCGCCGTTCTACTACGTCACGTGGGAGTTCCCGCTCGACAACGGCCTCTACTGGTACCAGCCGGTGGTGCTGTTCGGGGCGACCGCGGTGCTCCTCGCGCTCGGCGTCTCGGGCTACCGGGCCCGCGACCTCAAGGGCTGACCGCCTCGATTCCCAATGAAGTGTGTGACGCGTGTGACTGCGTGTGACGGGCGGGCTTGCCCGCCCCGTCCCATGCGTCACACGTGTCATGGGGAGTCGATGGCGAGCGTATAGAAGCGCGAGTGGGGGTCCTCGGTGTAGCTGCCGAAGGGCCCGCACGGCGTGAAGCCGGCGCGCTCGTAGAGACGATGCGCGGCCGCGAAGTACGCCTCGGTGCCCGTCTCGAGGCTCACCCGGGTGCAGCCGCGCGAGCGTGCCGCCTCGATGAGCGCCCCCAGCACGGCGGCGGCGACCCCCGCACCTCGATGCGCGTGCGCGGTGCGCATCGACTTCACCTCCGCGTGGCCGTCGCCCAGCTCGGCGAGCGCGCCCACGCCCATGAGCCCTCCCTCGTCCGCGCGTGCGGTGAGGAACGTGACGTGCGTCGCGCGCAGCCGCTCGACGTCGAGCGCGTGCACGGACTCGGCGGGCGAGGTCGCGTGCATGTCGGCGAGGTGCTCGGTCAGGAGGGCGACCACGTCGGGGACGGCCGGGTCGGCCACGGAGATCTGCATGCACGCATCGTGCCACCCTGCGCGCTGGCGTCGACACGGGCGGCCGCCCGCGCCATGCTGACAGGTGAGGGACCTGGGGTGGCGCGGCGGTGCGGAGGATGCGCTACTTTTTCCCTAGGTGGAGAATAAGCATCCATCGAGAAGGGTGACCCCGATGAAGGCGATGATCCTCAAGGAGTTCCGCGAGCTCCGCCGCGACCGGCGCACGATGGCGATGCTGATCGTCCTGCCGATCGTGCTGCTCACGATCTTCGGCTACGCGGCCAACTTCACGGTCGACTCGATCCCCACGCGCGTGATCGGGCCCGGCGCCGAGCAGGTCGCGGCCAACGCGCCCGACCTCCTCGACATCGGCGAGGTGGACACGGACGCGACGACGGACGATGCGCTCACCTGGATGCAGGACAACGACACCGAGGTCGTGATCGACACCACGACGCAGCCGCCGACCGCCTACATCGACGGCGCGAGCCTCTTCACCGCGCAGAGCGCCTCCGCGGCCTTCGGCCGCATGGGCGACCAGGTGCAGGTCGACATCCTCTACAACCCGGACCTCGACACCTCGTGGGTGATGGTGCCCGCGCTCATCGGCCTCATCCTCACGTTCATCGGCACGATCATCACGTCGATCGGGCTGGTGAAGGAGCGCCAGACCGGCACGCTCGAGCAGCTCGCGGTCATGCCTCTCAAGCCCGCCGACGTCATCGTCGGCAAGATCGCGCCGTACTTCCTGCTGGCGTCCTTCGACATGCTCGTGGTCACGCTGTTGGGCGTGTGGATATTCGACGTCCCGTTCAACGGCAGCCCGTGGCTCTTCGCGCTGGGCGCGGGCATCTTCCTCTTCGTCGTGCTCGGGCTCGGCGTGCTCATCTCGACCGCGTCCCAGACGCAGGCGCAGGCGATCCAGCTCGCGATCATGATGCTGCTGCCGCAGATCCTGCTGTCGGGCTTCATCTTCCCGCTCGACGCGATGCCCACCGCGATCGCCGCGATCGGCCGTTGCCTCCCGCTCACCTACTTCGTGGAGATCGCGCAGGGCATCTTCCTGCGCGGCGCGGGCCTCGAGGCGCTGTGGCTGCCCTACCTCGTGCTCACCGGCATGGCGCTGCTGGTCTTCTCCGCCGCGGTGCTGCGCTTCCGCCGCGACCTCGCGCCGGCCGCCCACCACCGGGCGAAGGCGAAGGCGGCGTGATGAGCGGCTGGGGCGCCACGGGCCTCACGGTCGAGCGCGGCGGGCACACGTCGCTCGCCGACGTGTCGGTGACCGTCGAGCCGGGCGAGATCGTCGCGGTCGTGGGCGGCGACGGCGCCGGCAAGACCACGCTGCTGCGCACGCTCGCCGGCGCGATCCGCCCCGCCGCGGGCGAGGTCAGCGCGCCGCCGCTCGAGCGCATCGGCTTCATGCCCACGGCCGCAGGGGTGTGGCGCGACCTCTCCGTCGACGAGAACATCGCCTTCGTCGCGGCCGCCCACGGCCTCGCGGGCGCCGAGCTCGAGGAGCGTCGCGCCGCGCTGCTCCGGGGTGCGGGCCTCGAGGGTGCGACCACCCGGCTCGCGCGCAACCTCTCGGGCGGCATGCGACAGAAGCTCGCCTTCTCCCTCGCGATGCTGCACCGCCCGGACCTGCTCATCCTCGACGAGCCCTCCACGGGCGTCGACCCCGTGAGCCGCGTCGACCTGTGGCGCATGGTCTCGCTCGCCGCGTCGCAGGGCGCGGCCGTCGTCATGGCGACCACGTACCTCGACGAGGCCGAGCGGGCTCACCGCGTGCTCGTCCTCAACGGCGGCTCCGTGCTGCTCGACGGCACCCCCGCCGAGGTGCTCGACGGCGTCCCGGGACACGTCGTCGAGGCCGATGCGCCGGGCGACCCCGCACGCACATGGCGCCGCGGCCGCCGCTACCGGGTGTGGTCGCCCGAGGACCCGCCGACCGGCGCTGCGCGCGTCTCCGACATCGAGGACGCCGTGGTCGCCGCGGCCATCGCGAAGGGGGCCTGACGTGGCCGAGCCTCTCATCAGCGCGAGCGGTGTCACCCGCCGCTTCGGCGACTTCACGGCGGTCGACGACGTGTCGCTCACCGTCGGCCCGGGGGAGATCGTGGGCCTGCTCGGCGCCAACGGCGCCGGCAAGACCACGCTGATCCGCATGATCCTCGGCCTGCTGCCGCCCACCGACGGCGACCTCGCGCTGTTCGGGAGCGCGCCGTCGCGCGAGGGCCGCGCGCGGCTCGGCTACGTGCCGCAGGGCCTGGGCCTATGGGACGACCTCACGGTCGCGGAGAACCTCGCCTTCGTGGACGAGGCGTTCGCGTCCCGCGCCACCGCGGTGCCCGAGGCCCTGGCCGGATCCCGCGCCCGCCTCGTCGGGGGCATCGGCCTCGGCCGCCAGCGCCAGCTCGCCTTCGCCGCGGCGCTCGGCCACGGCCCCGAGCTGCTCGTGCTCGACGAGCCCACGTCGGGCGTGGACCCGCTGTCCCGCGCGCGCCTGTGGGACACGGTCCACGAGAGCGCGGACGCGGGGGTAGGCGTGCTGGTCACGACGCACTACATGCAGGAGGCCGAGCAGTGCGACCGGCTCGTGCTGATGTCGCAGGGCGTCGCGGTGGCGTCCGGTCAGCTCGCGGACATCGTGGGCGGCACCACCGCGCTCGCGGTCCGCACCGACCGGTGGCAGGATGCCTTCGCCGCGCTCGACGATGCGGGGGTCCTGGTGATGCTCGCCGGCACCCACGTGCGCGCGGTCGATGCCGACGAGGACCACGTGCGGGCCGCGCTCGGCGGCCTCGCGGCGGCCCTCGAGCCGGTCACGCCGACGCTCGAGGAGGCGATGGTGGCGCGCGAGCGTTCCGCGGGCTGAGCCGGCGGACGCGCCGGGCCGGGCGCATCGTCCGAGGGTCGCGGACGCTTCCGCGCGGGCGGCGCGCGCCGCATCGTCCCGGCGCGGCTCCGTGCCTAGGGTGGTCCGCATGACCCACCGGATGCGCGCGAGCGACGTCGCCCTGGCCCTGTGGCCGGCGGTGATCCTGGTCGCGCTCGGGGCCGTCGGCTTCTCCGTGGTGCTCGACTGGGTGACCGAGCGCGAGGACCTGTGGCGCCTGGACGAGCCGCTGCTGGAGTGGCTCGCGGGCGGCCGCACCGAGGGCCTCACCACGTTCCTCACGGGCGTGACGAACCTGTTCGGGCCCGTGTTCCTGCCGATCGTGGTCGCCGTGATCGCGCTGCTGTGGTGGCGGGTCACGCGGTCGTGGTGGGAGCCTGCGCTGCTGGTCGGCGCGATGGTGCTGTCGACCGTGCTGTCCGTCACGCTCAAGCTCGCGGTGGGCCGGACGCGCCCCGCGGCGGACCTCATGAGCATCCCCGGTGCCGAGACGTCGGGCTCGTTCCCGTCGGGTCACACCATCGGCGCCACCACGCTCGTGCTGGTGGTCGGCTACCTGCTGTGGCACGAGGACGCCGAGGCGTCGTGGGCGCTCGCGGGGTGGACCATCGCCTCGCTCGCGGTGATCGTGCTCGTCGGGGCGAGCCGCCTCTACCTGGGCTACCACTTCCTCACCGACGTGCTCGCGGGGGCGTGCGTCGCCGTCGCTGTCCTCGGCGTGGTGGCCGGCCTGGAACGCTGGCACGACCTGTCGCTCGAGCGCCGCGACCCGCCCGAGCGCCCGGCGCCGCTGGGCGAGGCGGCGGACGAGGACCTCGCCTGGGCGCGCGCCGCGGTGGACGATGCGACGGCGGGCGTCGACCTGGACGGACCCGGGTCCGACGGGGCGGCGGATGGCGCCGGAGACCAGGGCGGCGGCGGCGGTTCGGGGCCCTCGCGGGCCTGAAGACGAAGGTGCCCCGGGGGGACGGCTGCGCTGGGGGGCACCGCGGCCGTCCGCTCCCGGGGACGTCTTCGGCGAGAGGGGCGGTGATCCGGCCCGTCGCCGGACTTCAGTGTAGGGGCACGACGGGGCTCCGGCAACGAGATTCGCGCGGATTTTGGCCGTCTTCACGACTTTTTCTCTAATTGGGAGCGGCTCCATCGTTTCGCTGGGCGTACGTCGTTTGGGAGCGGTCACAGACGGGTGGGTCGGCGGGCGCTCCCGGGGGCGCTCCCGGGAGCGGGGCGGTGGCCGGCGCGTCTCGCCTCTCGGACGCCCCGAGGGCCTGCACTGGGCGACTTGTCCGGGGTCGCGAGGCTTCCTGCCACGATGCGCGCGCGGCCGTCTCACGATGTGGGAAGGGGTGCCGGCCGACCGTAACGATTCGGTCACGCCATGCGGGATGCCGATGGCCAAATGTTGCAGGGGTGTAAACAAAGCCCGGCATCCGGCTCCGCGTGTGGCACTGCGTGCTAGGAATTCATCCCACGGTCGCCGCGTCCTCTCGCGGCGCCGATGGACCCTAGGAAGGAAGTACCTATGCCGTACCCGTCCAACCTCCGTCGCACGGCCCTCGCGGCCGGCATCGCGGCCTCCGCGCTCACGCTCGCCGCGTGCTCGGGCGGCGACTCCGAGTCGGACTCCAGCGCGAGCGCCGACGGCGGCTCGTCGATGAGCGAGTCGATCATCGTCGGCACCACGGACAAGATCACCACGATCGACCCGGCCGGCTCGTACGACAACGGCTCGTTCGCGGTGATGAACCAGGTCTTCCCGTTCCTCGTCAACACGCCGTACGGCAGCCCGGACGTCGAGCCCGACATCGCGGAGTCCGCGGAGTTCACCGCGCCGACCGAGTACACCGTGGTCCTCAAGCCGGGCCTCACCTTCGCCAACGGCAACGACCTGACCTCCTCGGACGTGAAGTTCACGTTCGATCGCATGATGGCGATCTTCGAGTCCGGCGCCGACGACGGCAACGGCCCCGGCTCGCTGCTCTACAACCTCGACAGCGTCGAGGCCGTGGACGACGTCACCGTGGTCTTCCACCTCAAGTCGGAGAACGACCAGGTCTTCCCGCAGATCCTGTCGAGCCCCGCGGGCCCGATCGTCGACGAGGACGTCTTCGCCGCCGACGCGCTCACGCCCGACGCCGACATCGTCGCGGGCAACGCCTTCGCCGGTCAGTACGTCATCACCGACTACGACCAGAACAACCTCGTCAGCTACGAGGCGAACGCGGACTACATGGGTCTGCTCGGCGCGGCCAAGACGCAGTACGTCGACGTGAAGTACTACGCCGAGGAGTCGAACCTCAAGCTCGACGTCCAGCAGGGCAACATCGACGTCGCGTTCCGCTCGCTGTCGGCCACCGACATCGCGGACCTCCGCGAGGACGAGAACGTCAACGTCATCGACGGCCCCGGCGGCGAGATCCGCTACATCGTGTTCAACTTCGACACGATGCCCTACGGCGCCACCACCGCCGAGGCCGACGCCGCGAAGTCCCTGGCCGTGCGCCAGGCCGTCGCGGACATCGTCGACCGTGCCGAGATCTCGGAGCAGGTCTACCGCGGCACCTTCACCCCGCTGTACTCCTACGTCCCGGCGGGCCTGACCGGCGCGACCGAGTCCCTCAAGGAGCTCTACGGCGACGGCGCGGGTGCCCCGGACGTCGACAAGGCGGCCGCGACGCTCGAGGAGGCCGGCGTCTCGACCCCGGTCGAGCTGAGCCTGCAGTACAACCCCGACCACTACGGCTCGGGCTCGGCCGACGAGTACGCGCTCGTCAAGGACCAGCTCGAGGCCAGCGGCCTGTTCACCGTCGACCTCCAGTCGACCGAGTGGGTCCAGTACGCGAAGGACCGCACCTCGGACGTGTACCCGGCCTACCAGCTCGGCTGGTTCCCGGACTACTCGGACGCCGACAACTACCTCACGCCGTTCTTCCTCACGGAGAACTTCCTGGGCAACCACTACTCGAACCCGGCCGTCGACGAGCTGATCCTCGCGCAGGCCACCGAGACCGACGCGGACGCCCGCGCCGGCCTCATCGAGGACATCCAGGACACCGTGGCCGCCGACCTGTCGACCCTGCCGCTGCTGCAGGGCGCCCAGGTCGCGGTGACCGGCACGGACGTGTCGGGCGCCGAGGACACCCTCGACGCCTCGTTCAAGTTCCGCTACGCCGCCCTCTCGAAGGGCTGATCCAGACGGCGTGGGGGGCCTGCGGGCCCCCCACGCCCGTCTGCGTCTTGCTTCACCACGGCCGCGAGCGGCCAGTCAGGACCACGCATGACCACCACGTCGGAAGCCCCGACGACCCGGGCGGGCGCACCGCGCGCCTGGGCCAAGAAGCCCGGGGGCTCCCTCGGCCGCTACATCGCGGTGCGCGCCCTCCTCATCATCCCCACCGTGTTCATCCTCGTGACCACGGTGTTCGTGCTCATGAGGGCGACGGGCGACCCCATCACCGCCGCGCAGGGCGGCCGCCTCCCGGCGGACCAGCTCGCCGAGCGGATCCACGAGGCCGGTTACGACCGCCCGATCCTCGTGCAGTACCTCGACTACCTCGGCGGCATCCTCACCGGCGACTTCGGCACGACGCTGTCCGACCGCCGCCCCGTGACCGAGGTCATCGTCACCTTCGGCGCCGCCACCCTCGAGCTCGCGTTCTACGCGCTCATCGTCGCGTTCCTCGTCGGCATCCCGCTGGGCCGCCTCGCCGCCTTCCACCGCGACCGCTGGCCCGACGCCCTCTTCCGCGTCGGCGCGATCCTCGCCTACGCGACCCCCGTCTTCTTCGCGGGCCTGCTGCTCAAGCTCGTCTTCTCGGTGTGGCTCGACGTGCTGCCCGTCGCCGGGCGCGCGTCCACACGGACGGAGCTCACGCTGTCGCGCCAGGACGGCGCCACCGGCATCTACCTCATCGACGCGTTCAAGACCGGCGATCCGGCCGTCATCGGCGACGTGCTCGCACACGCGGTGCTGCCGGCCCTCGCGCTCGGCATGCTGACCGCCGGCGTCTTCCTCCGCGTGGTGCGCACCAACGTCATCTCGACGTTCGGCGCCGGCTACGTCGATGCGGCCCGCTCCCGCGGCGTCGCCGAGCGCCGCCTCCTGCGCAAGCACGCGTACCGGCCGGCGCTCATCCCCATCGTCACCGTCGTGGGCCTCCAGATCGCCCTGCTGCTCGCGGGCGCGGTGCTCACGGAGAGCACGTTCGAGTGGAAGGGGCTGGGCTTCCAGCTCGCGCAGTACCTCCAGGCCCGCGACTTCGTCGCCGTCCAGGGCATCGTCGCGGTGCTCGCGGTCATCGTCGCCCTCACGAACTTCATCGTGGACATCATCGCCGCGCTCATCGACCCGAGGGTGAGGTACTGACGTGGCCGCCACCGCATCGTCCCCCCGCGCGTCCCGCTGGACGCGCCTTCCTGTCCTCGCGCAGCTGCGCCAGAGCGTGGGCCTCCAGCGCGGCATGCTCGTCACCGGCCTCGTGCTCACGGCGATCTTCGTGCTCACCGCGATCCTCGCGCCCGCGCTCGCCCCCTACGGCTTCTCGCAGCTACGCGGGCACGACGGGGCGTTCGGCGCGCAGCAGCCGCCGTCCGCCGAGCACTGGCTCGGCACCACGCAGGGCGGCTACGACGTGCTGTCGCGCCTCATCTGGGGCTCGCGCACCGCGTTGCTCGTCATCATCGTCGCCGTCGTCGCGTCGATCCTCGTCGGTGTGACGCTGGGCCTGATCTCCGGCTACTTCGGCGGCTGGCTGGACCGCACGCTCGTCGTCATCGCGGACGCGATCTACGCGTTCCCGTCGCTGCTGCTCGCGATCGTCCTCGCGATCGTGATCTCGGGAGGCCAGTCGAGCATGTGGGGCGGCATCCTCGCCGCCGCGCTGTCGATCACGGTGATCTTCATCCCGCAGTACCTGCGCGTCACGCGCGCCGAGGTGATCCGCATCAAGTCGGAGGCCTTCGTCGAGTCGGCGCGGGTGATCGGCGCGGGCCACGCGCGCATCATGGTCCGCCACGTGCTGCGCAACTCCACGCGCACGCTGCCGCTCATCCTCACGCTCAACGCGTCGGAGGCGATCCTCACGCTCGCCGGCCTGGGCTTCCTGGGCTTCGGCATCGAGCCGACCGCGGCCGCCGAGTGGGGCTACGACCTCAACAAGGCCGTGTCCGACGTCACCTCCGGGATCTGGTGGACCTCGGTGTTCCCCGGCACGGCCATTGTGCTCGTGGTGCTCGGCCTCACGCTCGTGGGCGAGAGCCTCAACGACCTCGCCGACCCGCGCCTGCGCAAGCGGGCCGCGGGAGCCGAGCCCGTCGAGGACCTCGGCGTCGACGTGGGCCCCGACGAGGACCCGGCGACGGCAGCCACCCCCGAGACGACCAAGGAGGCGGCGCTGTGAGCGACCTCGTCGAGATCCGCGACCTCGCGGTCACCTTCGCCACCGATGCGGGCCCGGTGCGCGCCGTCGACGGCGTGAGCCTCGCGGTGCACCCGGGCGAGGTGCTCGCCATCGTGGGCGAGTCCGGCTCGGGCAAGACCGTGACCGCCAAGTCCATCCTCGGGCTGCTGCCCGAGACCGCGACCGTGCGCGGCGCCGTGGTGCTGCGCAACAAGGACGGCGGCGAGGCGGACGTCGCGCAGCTGTCAGGCTCCCGCCTGCGCCAGGTGCGCGGCCGCGATGCCGCGATGGTGTTCCAGGAGCCGTCGACCGCGCTCAACCCGGTCTTCACCGTGGGCTGGCAGATCGCCGAGGGCCTGCGTGCGCACGGCCGGATGTCGAAGAAGGAGGCCCGCGCGCAGGCGATCGACATCATGCGCCGCGTCGGGATCCCCGACCCAGAGACCCGCGTCGACCACTACCCGCACCAGTTCTCGGGCGGGCAGAAGCAGCGCATCGTGATCGCGCAGGCGCTCGCGCTCGACCCCGGCGTCATCGTCGCGGACGAGCCGACCACCGCGCTCGACGTCACCGTCCAGGCCGAGATCCTCGACCTGCTGCGCCGCTGCCGCGACGAGTTCGGCGCCGCGGTGGTGCTCATCACCCACAACATGGGCGTGGTGGCGGACCTCGCGGACCGCGTCGCCGTGATGTACCAGGGCGAGCTCGTCGAGCAGGCGCCGGTGCGGGAGCTCTTCGAGTCGCCGCGCGAGGCCTACACGCAGCAGCTCCTGGCCGCGGTGCCGCGCATCGGCGAGGGCCTGGCCCGCGCCGAGGTGCGTGCCGCCCGCCGGCCCGAGGGGTGGGACGAGCAGGAGCCCGTCGTGTCCGCGACGGACCTGCGCATCGTCTACCCGGGCCGCTTCCGCCAGCCCGACTTCGTCGCGGTCGACGAGGTGTCCTTCTCCATCAAGCCCGGCGAGGTGCTGGGCCTGGTGGGCGAGTCCGGCTCGGGCAAGACCACGATCGGCCGCGCGATGGCGGGCCTCACCCGCGTGAGCGGCGGCTCGCTGTCCGTGCTCGGGGTGGAGATGAACGGGGCGCGCGAGCGTCGCATCCGCCCCATCCGCAGCCGCGTGGGCTTCGTGTTCCAGGACCCGGCGACCAGCTTCAACCCGCTGCTCACCATCGCCCAGTGCGTGGCCGAGCCGCTCGTGGTGCACGGCCGCGCCGAGTCCGCCGAGGACGCGCGCGGCCGGGTCGACGAGCTGCTCGAGGCGGTCCAGCTGCCGCGGTCCTACGGCGACCGCTTCCCGCACGAGCTCTCGGGCGGCCAGCGCCAGCGCGCCTCGCTCGCGCGGGCGCTCGCGCTCGACCCCGAGCTGCTCATCGCCGACGAGCCCACCTCCGCGCTCGACGTGTCCGTCCAGGCGCGTGTGCTCGACCTGTTCGACGAGCTCCACCGCGAGCTCGGCTTCGCGGCGCTGTTCATCAGCCACGACCTCGCGGTGGTGGACATGCTCGCGGACCGCATCGCGGTGCTGCACCGGGGGCGCCTGGTGGAGGAGGGGACCGGCGCCGAGGTGCTCGGGAACCCCCAGGACCCGTACACCCGCAGGCTGCTCGCGTCGTTGCCCGTGCCGGACCCGGTCGAGCAGGCCGAGCGCCGCGCGCGTTGGGAGGCGGAGGCGTCCTAGGATTCCGCGGCGGCGGCGGCGGCGGCGGCGGTGGCGGCGCTGGCGGCGGCTGGCGTGTCGCGTGGCGGCTCCCGTTCGCTTCCGGCTGTTCAAGGGATTCCTGAAACAGCGGATCGAGAAGGCGTCACGCGTCGCCGCGGCCACGGCCCCGCGAGCCACGACACCTCGAGCCACGACCGCGCCGGCCACGACCGCGCCGGCCACGAACCGACCGGCCACGGCTCCGCGAGCCACGACCCCGCCGGCCGCACGCCCACCGCCCCTCACTCGACGACGAGCACCATCTCCATCCCGAGCGCCCGATGGTTCCCGACCGAGCAGTACAGCGTGTAGGTGCCGGGCTCGAGATCGACCGTGAACGCGTCGGTCTCGCCGGGGCCGATCACCGCGGTCGAGCCGCCCGGATCCTCCTCGAGCACGAGGTCGTGCGACATGCCGCCGTCGTTGGTGAGCTCGAACGTGATGGTGCCCGCATCCACCGACGCGGGCGTCGCGGTGTAGCCGTACTCGACCGCGCTCACCTCGACCACGGTTGCGTCCGCGGGCGGGGCCGATGCGTCGGTCCCGGCGTCCTCGGAGGTGCCCCCGCATCCCGCGAGGGCGAGCATCGCCGCGGCAGCGACCGCGGCCGCGCGCATCCGAGCAGTGGCACCGCGCATGAGGGACCTCCCCACGCGCCACGGTACGCCCGCGGGGCCGGGAGCGGCACCCCTCGGCGGCGCCGCGCCCGCACCCGCACCCCGCCTCAGTCGGAGCGGCCGGCCTCGAGCCCGTCCCGGATCGCCTCCATGACGCTCGGGTCCGCGAGGGTGGTGACGTCCCCGGTGGGCCGGTTCTCCGCGACGTCCCTCAGCAGGCGGCGCATGATCTTCCCGGAGCGCGTCTTGGGCACCTCGGACACCACGAGGATGGTGCGCGGCTTCGCGAGCGAGCCGATCTGCCGACGCACGTGCTCGCGCAGTGCCGCCGCCACGTCCTCGCCGTCCTCCGGCACCCCGTGCGCATCCCCGCGCACGATGACGAAGGCCACCACCGCCTGGCCGGTGACCTCGTCCGACGCACCCACCACGGCGGCCTCGGCCACCCACGGGTGCGCGACCAGCGAGTGCTCGATCTCGGTGGTGGTGAGCCGGTGCCCCGACACGTTCATGACGTCGTCGACGCGCCCGAGCAGCCACAGGTCGCCGTCGACGTCCTTCTTGGCGCCGTCGCCCGCGAAGTACATCCCGTCGAAGTGGTTCCAGTACGTGGAGACGTAGCGGTGACGGTTGCCCCAGATCCCGCGCAGCATCGACGGCCACGGCTCGGTGACGACCAGATACCCGCCCTCGCCGTTCGCGACGGGGCGTCCCGCATCGTCCACCACGTCGATCGACACCCCGGGCATGGGCGTCATCGCGGAGCCCGGCTTGGTCGCCGTCACGCCCGGGAGCGGGGAGATCATGATCGCGCCGGTCTCGGTCTGCCACCACGTGTCGACGATGGGGCAGCGGTCCCCGCCGATCACCCGGCGGTACCACATCCACGCCTCCGGGTTGATGGGTTCGCCCACCGATCCGAGCAGCCGCAGCGAGCTGAGGTCGTACTGCTGCGGGATCGCCTCGCCCCACTTCATGAAGGTGCGGATCGCGGTGGGCGCGGTGTAGAGGATGGTGACCTTGAACTGCTCGACGATCTCCCACCACCGGCCCTCGTGCGGGGTGTTGGGGGTGCCCTCGTAGAGCACCTGCGTCGCGCCGTTGATCATGGGCCCGTACACGATGTACGAGTGCCCGGTGATCCAGCCGACGTCCGCGGTGCACCAGTAGACGTCGTCGTCCTTGAGGTCGAAGACGATGCGGTGGGTGTGCGCGGCGCCCGTGAGGTAGCCGCCCGTCGTATGGAACAGGCCCTTGGGGGTGCCCGTGGTGCCCGACGTGTAGAGGATGAACAGCGGGTGCTCGGCCTCGACCCACACGGGCTCGTGCGAGGCCGGCTGCGGGTCCACCGCATCGTGCCACCAGACGTCGCGTCCCTCGACCCAGGCGGTCTCCTGCCCGGTGCGCTTGACCACGAGGACGTGCTCGACCGACGGCGCGGGGCCCTGCTCGGGGTGTCCGGCGATCGCCTCGTCGACCAGGGGCTTGAGCGCGAGGTGGGCGCCGCGGCGGTTGCCGCCGTCGGCGGTGATGACCAGCTTGGCCTCGGCGTCGTCGATGCGCTGGCGCAGGCTGTCCGCGGAGAATCCGCCGAACACGACGGAGTGGATCGCGCCGACGCGTGCGCACGCGAGCATCGCGACCACGGCCTCAGGGATCTGCGGCAGGTAGATCGCGACGCGGTCGCCCTTGCCGACGCCGAGCGCGGCCAGCCCGTTCGCGGCCCGCTGCACGCGCTCGTGGATGTCCGCGTACGTGAGGGTCTCGGTGTCGCCGGGCTCGCCGACGAAGTGGAACGCGACGCGGTCGCCGCGGCCCTCGCGCACGTGCCGGTCGACCGCGTTGTCGCACGCGTTGAGCGTGCCGTCGTGGAACCAGCGGGCGACGGGCGCGTCCGACCAGTCGAGGATCTCCGTGAACGGGGTCCTCCAGGCGAGGCGCAGCGCGGCCTCGCGCCAGTACTGCAGCCGGTCCACCCCGGCCTTCTTGTACTCGTACGCGGTCGCGTTGGCATGCGCGGCGAACGCGGCGTGCGGACGGAACGACCGCGTCTCGGTGTGCAGGTTCTCGAGTGTATGGGCGACGTTGACCATGGATGTCACAGTAGGACCAAGGTCCCGGACCTGTGAAGGCTTTGTTAGACGGCCTGGTATTCGACCGGTTGGCCGTGTCGGGTGGGACGATGCGCCGGTTCCGCGCGCGCATCCGGCCCGCCCGTGCGAGCCTGGGGTGATGACTGGATCAGAGGGTTTCGACTACCGGACCCGCACCAACGGCGAGGTCCACATCTTCCATCACGGGAGGCTCGCGCGGATGCTCAAGGACGACTCGGCCCAGGACTTCCTCGCGTCCGTGAAGGACGGCGACGCGCAGGAGGTCATGGCCGCCGCGGTCGGCAACGACGGCCAGGGCGGGGGAGTGCGCGGGTCCGCGCAGGGCCCCGCGACGCACCTGCACGGCAACGGCACGGCCCACCCGCACGCGGAGTTCCGCCGCAAGTCGGGCTGAGCCCCGCCCGCGAACGCCTCTCCACGCACGAGCAGCGCAAACGTGCGAGGCGTGGGCATGTTGACGTCCACATGCGGGCACGTGTGTGGATCAGCGCCCCACCTGCGTGGGGGGGCGCTCGGGCCTACTCGACGGTGAACTCGGCCGCGAGCGAGAACGCGACGGCGGGCGGCACGTCGGCGATGTACTCGACCGGCACCTCGCGCTCGAGCGCGTCCGCGAGCACGTCCTCGGGGACGTCGCAGCTGCGGTTGAGGAGGTTGCCGTCGGCGTCGACCTGGTCGGTGCAGTGCGCCTGGACCGCCGGGTCGTCGTACAGCGCCGTGAAGCCCGCGTTGTACTGCAGGCCCGCGAGCCCGGTGATGCCCTCCTCGGACAGCACGCGCGCGATCGCGGCGGGCTCGCCCAGGATGATCGGCGACCACTGGTAGACGCGGTACGTGCCCGCCGGCAGCTGCTCGTGCGCGGCGTAGAAGGCGGCCGCCTCGGCCTGCTTGGCGGCGATCTCGTCGTCGGTCGCGGTCGACCAGTCGAAGCCCTGCCAGACCTCGTTGAGCCCGTCGGCCACGTCGCACAGCAGCGCGCCGGTGATCTCGACGTTGTTCTGCGTCAGCGTGGTCTCGTCCGGCGTCGCGACGTAGTACTCCGGCACGAACTCGCCGCCCCAATCCGGGGTGACCACCACATCGTCCCTGGTCACGATGATGCTGCCCTCGGAGGCGAGGAAGCCGAGACCCGCGGTCGAGGTCGTGTAGCCGGGCACCACGGTGACCGTGTCGACGCCCTCGACCTGGCGGAGCGACGCGTCGACCTTGGGCAGCACGCCGTTGGCCTCGTCGGACGTCGGGGTCCACGTCTCGCCGCACGCCGGGGGCGTGAAGAGGTCGTCCCCCGAGGCCTCCACCTCGGACAGCCGGAACGTCAGCGGCACGGTCTCGCCGCTGGTCTCCTGGCTCGTGACCGGTGCCGAGGCGGGCGTCTCGTCGCCCTGCGACGCCTTCCAGGCCTTCACCCCGAACCAGCCGGCGGCGGCCGAGGCGAGCGCGACCATGATCGCGGCGAGGGCGAGAAGGATCTTGCGCAATGGACGTCCTCGAGAAGGGGTGGGCTCAGCCCACCGGCGACGCGAGGGGGCTGTGGCGAGGATACGTCATCGGGGGGTCCGTCCCGACCCGGCTCGCCCGGTTTCGGGGGCCCGGAGCGCCCGATCTGGGGACGGGCCCGTCAGGACGATGCGGGGGCGGCTCCGACCGACGCGTCGGGGGTCGCGGTGGGCGCGTCCGCGCCGTCTCCGCGGATCGTGTCCCACGCCCACCCGGCGCCGATGCCGAGCCCCATCGCCAGCACCCCCACGAGTGCAGCAAGAAGTGCCTTGTTCATTGCGTGATCCCCTCAGACTCCGCGTGCCGCGCGAGGCGGCCCCGTCACCCTAGCGCACGGCGGGGACGGCGGTCCGGCTACGCGTCGTCGGGCGTGCGGCGGGCCGCGAGGGCCAGGATCCAGACCGCCGCGACCGCGGCCACGGCGACGGTGGCGACCACCGCGGGGCGCACGGCCGGCCGCGACCGCAGGCCCACCGGGCGGCGGAACGTGAGCACGCCCCACCCGTGGCGCCGTGCCGCCCGGCGCATGGCGCGATCGGGGTTGACCGCGAAGCCGTGCCCCACCTCGTCGAGCATGGGGGTGTCGGTGATCGAGTCGGAGTAGGCGTAGCACGCGTCGAGGTCGTAGCCGCGCTCCTCGGCGAGCGCGCGGATGGCCTCCGCCTTGGCCGGCCCGTAGGCGTAGAACGAGATCTCGCCCGTGAAGCGCCCGTCCTCGACCTCCATGCGTGAGGCGACGACGGCGTCCGCGCCGAGCAGCGACGCGATCGGCTCGACCACCTGGTGCGCGGAGGCGCTCACGATGACCACGTCGCGGCCGTTGGCCTGGTGACGGCGGATGAGGTCGAGCGCCTCCTGGTAGACGATCGGGTCGATGTGCTCGTGCAGCGTCTCCGCGACGATGCCGTCGACGTGCGCGACGTCCCAGCCGGTGATCAGCTCGCTGAGCGCGTCGCGCAGGCGGGTGGTCTGCCGCTCGTCGGCGCCGCCGATCTCGAACAGGAACTGCGCGAACGCGGTCCGCAGCGCCTTGGTGCGCGTGATGAGGCCGCCCTCGTAGAACGAGCGCGAGAAGGCCATGGACGAGGACCTCGCGATGATGGTCTTGTCCAGGTCGAAGAAGGCCGCGCTGCGGCGCGGTCCGGATGCCGCCATGGCGTCACTCTAACCGCCGCCACGGACAGCGGTGCAGGGGTGTCGCCGACGTGCGGGTGAGGCGCGGTGCGGTGGCGCAGGCGTGGTGCCGGCGGGGCTCTGGCGGGGCGCCGCGGCGCGGCGGTTCGGCCCGATGTCCCCGTCCCCTGCGGCCCCCGCCGCCGTCCACGGGCACGATGCGTGGCGCGCCCGGGTAGGCCGCGGCGCCGGATGCTGGGGAGGTGTCCGACCCCCTCGCGGGACCCCTCGCCCCGCTGCTCGCGCTGCCCGGCGTCACGGATGTGCTGGTCCAGGCACCCGACGCCGCGTGGATCGACCGTGGGCGCGGGCTCGAGCGGCGCCCGCTCGACTGCGGTGGCGTCGAGGGCGTGCGCGCGCTCGCGGTGGGCCTCGCCGCGGCGGCCGGCAGGCGGCTCGACGACGCCGAGCCGACCGTCGACGCCCGCCTCCCGGACGGCACCCGCCTCCACGCGGTCCTCCCTCCCGTCGCGGACGGCTGCACCGCGATCTCGCTGCGTCGCATCCGCGCCGCGCCGTTCGCGGTCGAGGACCTCGTCGCGGGCGGGATGCTCACGGGAGAGGTCGCGGACCTGCTGGCCGCGCTCGTGCGGGCGCGGGTGCCGATCCTGGTGTCCGGCGGCACGGGTGCGGGCAAGACCACGCTGCTCGCGACCCTGCTCGCGCTCGCCGACCCGGGCGAGCGCATCGTGCTCGTCGAGGAGGCGGGCGAGCTCGCTCTCGGCCACCCGCACGTGGTGCGGCTCGTCGAGCGACGCCCCAACGTCGAGGGCGCAGGCGGCGTCCCGCTCGCCCGGCTCGTGCGGGAGGCGCTGCGGATGCGTCCCGACCGCATCGTCCTGGGTGAGTGCCGCGGGTCCGAGCTGCGGGAGGTGCTCGCCGCCGCCAACACGGGCCACGCCGGCGCGCTCACCACGCTGCACGCGAACTCCGCGCGCGACGTGCCCGCCCGGCTCGAGGCGCTCGCGTTGCTCGCGGGTCTCACCCCCGTGCAGCTCGCGACCCAGGCGGGAGCCGCCTTCGCGGTGATCGTCCACGTCGTGCGCGCGCCCGGGGGTCGGCGGGTCGCCGAGGTGGCCCGGCTGCGTGCCGACGCGGGCGGCCTCGCCGCCGTCACGGCCTACGAGCGCGACGATGCGGGCGTCCGCTACGGGCCCGCGTGGCCGGGGGTGCGGGCGCTCGCGGACGGGGTCGCGGCGTGAGCGGCGCGGCGCCCATCGACGACGGCTGGGAAGACGCGCTTCCCCGCGTCGTGGGCCTGCTGCGCGCGGGCCTGCCGGCGCCGACGGCCTGGGCGCGCGCCGGAGCGACGGTCCCCACGCACCCGCAGGACACCCTCGACCGCGCGGTCGCCGGCGCCGATCGGCTCGCGACCCGCACCGGGGCGCCGCTCGCGGCGATGCTGCTCGCGATCGCCGGGGCGGCGGCCGACGCGCGCGAGGCCGAGGCGCTCCGGCGGGCGGCGCTGGCCGGGCCCCGGCTGAGCGCCCGGATCCTCCTGTGGCTGCCGTTGGCGGGGCTCGCTCTCGGTGCTCTCGTCGATCCGCGCACGGTGCGCGTGCTCGCGTTGACGCCCCTGGGGTGGGCCCTGCTGGCGGTCGGCGCGGCGCTCACGTGGGCCGGGCGGGCGTGGACGGGCCGCCTGGTGGGCCGGGCCGGCGCGGCCGGGGAGGGGGACGATGCGGTGGTGGTCGGGGCGGCGCTGGTCGCCGCCGCGCTTGCGGCCGGGGCGCCGGTCGCCGGCGCGTTGCGGGCGGTCGGCGAGGCGCTGGGCGAGCCGGCCCTCGCGGCGGTCGCGGACCGGCTCGACGGCGACCCGCGCGGGCCGTCGCCGCCCGGTGACGACCGCTGGGAGCCGCTGACCCGGGCGCTCGTGCCGGCGATCCGCGCGGGCGCGAGCCCGGCGGCCTCCCTCGACGCCGCGGCGAGGTCCGCCGCGCGGCGGGCGCGGACCGACGCCGCGATGGCCGCCGGCGAGCTGGGCGTCCGCGTGACGTTGCCGTTGGCGCTGTGCCTGCTGCCCGCGTTCGTCGCGGTCGGTCTGCTGCCGCTGCTCGTCGCCGTGGTGGGCGGCACGGTCGCGGAGGGAGGGTGGGGGCCGTAGGCCGCCCGGGAGGCGGGCGGGCACGTGTCCGTCGGGCGCGTCTCCCCGGGCGCGTCTCCCCGGGCGCGTCTCCCGGGCGCGGTGCCGCGGCGTCTACCGCGTGGGCACCGCCGGCGGCTCGGACGCCTCCGCGGGCTCCTCGTGCACCAGCATGTGCGGCGCTCGCGTCAGCACGAGCCACACGGGCAGCGCCGCGACGCAGAGGATCGGGAGCACCGTCACGGCGCCGCAGATGAGGACGCCGCCGAACAGCGCGAGCCATCCGTCGCGCCCCACCGCGAACACCACGCCCAGCACGCCGGATGCGACGGCGAGCGTGAGGGGGATGCCCGGCACGAGCGCGTGCGCGAACGCGCCCAGCGCGACGCCGGTGAACATCGCAGGGAAGATGCGGCCGCCGCGGAAGCCCGAGGCGCCCGAGACGACGATCGCGGCGAGCTTCACCACCACGATGAGCGCGAGCGCGCCGACGGTGTACGAGTCGAGGTCCGCGAGCAGCTCCGCGGTCTCCTCCGCGCCCTTGAACATGGTGATCTGCCCGCCGATGAGCGCGAGCACGCCGAGCACCGCGCCGCCGACGGTGACGTACAGCAGGGGGTGGCGCAGCCGCCGGAACGCACGGTGGGCGGGGGTGAACGTCCACGCGGCGGCCGCGCCGAGTGCCGCGCCCACGGACGCGATCACCGAGGCGGACAGCAGGTCGACCCACTGCGCGGTGTAGTCGGGCAGGCCCATGTCCCAGGACGCGCCGCCGAGCAGGTGGTAGACCACCGAGGCGGCGCCGGCCGCGACCAGCGGGGTGAAGAGGCGGTCCCACAGCTGGCCGGGCACGTTCCCGCCGAGCACGCTCGTGAGCACGAGGGCCGCCGCGACGGGGGTGCCGAGCATCGCGCCCAGCATCGCGGCCGTCGAGATCATCAGCACCACCGGCAGCGGCACGGCCGGGAGGAAGCGGCGGTACGCGACCACCGTGAGGCCGGTCGCGACCATGATGATCGGGCCCTCGGGGCCGAGGCTGACCCCTCCCGCGAGGCCCAGGACGAGCGCCACGGCGACGCCGGGAAGCGTCCGCAGCGGGAGCGGCGGCGACGCGAGCTCGACGGTCGCGGTGTCGTGCCCGCCGTGGCCCGGGGCCTTCCACAGCGTGAGGCCGACGAGCGCCCCTGTCAGCGTGAGGATGAGGGCGGCCCACCAGCGTGCGTCGCCGTCGACCCCGAGCGCATCCGGCAGGTGCGACCACCACACCTCGTGCAGGAGGTGCGCGAGCTCGTCGATGCCGACGAGCAGCACGGCCGCGCCGGCGCCGACGAGCGTGGCGGGCACCGCCGACCTCGCCAGGACGGCGGGGCTCGGGCTGGGCGCGGCGTCGGTCATGGTCCCCCTCGGGCATGGAGCGGCGGGTCGCGACGACCCTCCCGCCACTCTAGGGCGCGGCGATGTCCCCAGGCACCTGCGGCGGTTCGCTCCCCACCGAAGCGCATCCGACGGGTGCGGCGACGCGCCCTCGCGGCCGACGCTGATGAGCACCGACGAAGGGAGCACGCATGGACACGGACGGCCACGGCGACGAGGGGATGGCGACGGTCGAGTACGCACTCGTCACGGTCGCGGCGGCGGGCTTCGCGGGCCTGCTCGTGGTGATCCTCAAGTCCGACGAGGTGCGCGGGATGCTCCTGGGCATCCTGCGCGGCGCGCTGGGCGCATGAGGCCGCGCGGCGACCGCGGATCGGCGGCGGTGGAGCTCGCGCTCGCCCTGCCGGCCGCGGTCGTCGTGCTCGCCGCGACCCTGTCCGCGGTGCAGGCCGCCGCGGTGGGCGTCGGCGTGCCGGCGGCCGCCCTGGCCGGCGCCCGTGCCGGCGCCGTCGCGGGGGACGATACGGCGGTCGCCGCGGCCCGGCGCGCGGCCGGCCGCGACGCCTCGGTGGCGGTGACGCGGTCCGCGGGATGGATCGACGTGGCCGTCGCGGTGGACCGGGGCTGGCCGTGGGGCGTGCGCGAGGCACGCGCGGCGCTGCCGCTCGAGCCATGACCGGCGCTGCTGCTCGAGCCACGACCGGCGCCGCCGGTCGAGCCATGACCGGCTCTGCCGGTCGAGGCCCCACGGGTGCCGCCGACCGAGCCGTGGCCCTCGCTCGCGCGCGAGGCGATGCTGGCGCCGGGACCGTGGCGGCGCTCGCGGTCGCGCTGGCGGCGCTGACGGTGATCCTCGCGCTCGCGACCGCCGTCGGGGCGGTCACGGCACGCGCTCAGGCGCAGGCCGCGGCGGACGCCGCCGCGCTCGCGGGCGCGTGGGAGGTCCGGGCGGCGCAGGCGAGGGCCTCGCCCGGGAACGGGAGCGCCGCATGCGCGGTCGCCCGGATCGCGGCGGCGCGGACGGGCGGCTCGCTTCTCCGTTGCGTCGTGGGCGGCCGTGGCGCCGTCACCGTGACCGTCGAGGTCGGGGGGAGGGAGGCCTCCGCGAGGGCCGGGAGGAAGGTGTCGGCGGCGGCCCGAGCTGAGGGGGGTCGGACCGCCGCCGACGGTATTCCTGCCAGCGGACGGCTGAGGGATCGTGCCGCTGTCAGGAAATCCATGCGCTCACGCCATCGGCGTTCGCGTACCCCGATTCAATACGCCGAATCGGTTGCATTTCTATAACAGCGTCGCGCGTGTCGTGGTGCTTGTGCGTGGGTTGTGACAAAGCCCACATCGGTAACCCGAGGTAACAGGGGTTTCACCGGACCGTGACGGTGCCGAGCGAGGTCCACACCTGGAAGTCGACGGCGTCGTAGACCTCGAAGACGTCGGGCGCGGGTGCGATCGCGCTGCCCGTGGCGCCGCCGCCGATGGTGGCCTCGCCGGCATCGGTCGAGTCGGGCTCGACCAGCAGCGGCTCGTCGTCGCTGCCCAGCGTGCCGCCGAGGTCGGCGTCGCGGGCCGACTGCTCCTCGAGCAGCGCCTCGTCGGACCCGTCCATGTAGACGAGGTCCCCGCCGCCGACGCTGAGGTAGTGCATCGCGAGCAGCGTGTAGGTGCCGGGGTCGACCGCGGTCTGTCCGGAGTCCGACCAGCAGCCGTTGACGTCGCGCCACAGCAGCGTCGACTCCACGGACTCGCCGCGCGCCAGCCCGCCCTCGGAGTAGCCGTACGGCTCGATCGCGATCGTCGCGTCCTCGGCACCGTCCGCACCGATCGCGGGCTCGGCGATGGCCACGTCGCCGTGCTGGTAGGGGCTCACCGGGTACGCCTCGGCCACGACGCGCCCGTCGCGCACCAGCGCGAGCTGGACGCTGCGCGCATCCCAGAACGAGTCGAGGTCCCACGCGGAGGCGTTGGCGACCCGGCTGGTCAGCGCCGGGTTGCCGTCGACGATCCAGCCGTAGCTCACGTCGATGGTCGCGGGGGCGTCGACGGCGACGTCGAGAAGGTCCATCGCCGCGGATCGGGCGGGAAAACCGCCGTCGCCGTCCCACGCGCAGCCGAACCAGGTGCTCGGCAGCGCGCCCGTCGAGTCGCCCGAGACGATCCACCGCTGCGTCCCCGCGGCCATGTCCCACGGTCCCGCGAGGGCGTCGCGGTAGAGCATCCGGGCGGTGGCCGCGTCGAGCGCGTCCTCGTTCGCCGGGGTGGTGGGCACCGGCTCGGGCTCGTCGACGCGGAGGTAGGCCGCGAACGGCTCGTCGACCGCGTCGCCGGCGACCACGAAGCCGACCGGCGGAGCGATCGCCCGCAGCGCCGGTCCGCCCGCGGCGACGACCGACCCGGGCATGTCGGTCGCGTCGGACCCGACGGACGAGCCCGCCTCGTCGTCCACGACCGCGTCGTCGCCGCCGGTGGCACCCGCCTCGCCGTCGACGGCCTCTCCGCCACCGGGCTCCTCCGAGTCGACGGCCTCGGGCGTCGCCGGATCGGTGGCCGGATCCGTGGGCTCGGCGGGCTCGACGACCGGGGGCTCGTCGACGGCCGTCGCGTAGTACTCCTGGGTGAGCACGAGCTCGTACTTCGAGGCGGGCAGCGGCTCGCCGTCCCAGCAGTTCTCGAGGGGCACGCCCAGGTCCTCGGACGTGGTGCTCCCCTCCACGAGGTCGACCAGCGAGACGCCGTCGACGTCGCCCGAGCCGAGGGTCCCCACGACGATGCCGTCCCACAGCACCACGCCGTCGAGCCCGAAGGTCTCGAAGGAGCCGCCCGTCACGACCGTGGTCGTCGCCGTGACCGCCAGCTCCTCGCCGACGGCGGGCTCGCCCGTGACCGTGGCCTCGAGCTCCACGGGTGCGCCCGTCGAGTCGAGGAACGGCAGCTCCTGGCCGCACAGCCCCCACGCGAGCGCGGACGAGCCGGCCATCTCGCCGCCGTCCGCCTCGCCGGCGAAGCCGCCGGCCGAGTCCTCGGTGACGGCCGCGGCCTCGTCGCGCGTCGCATCGTCCCCGCTCGAGGCCGAGGAGCCGCTCACCGCACCCGAGATGCCGAAGCCGAGCACGACGACCATGCCGCCGGCGAGCACGCCGCCGGAGCCGGTGCGCAGGCCGCGCTGGGTGGTGACGCGCCGCTGCGCGCGGCGGGTGTCGATCGCGAGCCCGTCGAGCGGGGCCCGGTCCGCGGCGCCGCGCAGGGCATCCGAGAGCTTCATGTCAGCCGCCTTCCGTCCGTCGACGCGTCGCCACGTCGACCTCGTCGTCCGCCTGGTCCCGAGGATCGTCCTCGAGGGGGCCGAGCAGGAGCTCGAGCCGGGCCAGGCCGTCATGCAGGTACCGCTTCACCGAGCCGGGCGCGAGGCCCAGGTGCTGGGCGATGTCGGGCACGGTGAGGTCGTCGAAGAAGCGCAGCACCACGCACGCGCGCTCCCGCGGCGCGAGGGTGGCGAGCGCCTCCAGCACGTCCGCCCCCGCCTCGACGCCCGCGAGCGGGTCCGCCAGCGGTGCGGCGGGCCGGAACAGGTGCTGCACCCGACGCCAGCGCTGGTCGCGCCGGTAGCCGTCGATGTAGGACGTCGTGATCGCGCGTCGGACGTACGCCTCGGCCTTGACCGAGGTCAGCCCCGGCCGCGGACGCGAGAACGTCCGCACCAGCGCGTCCTGCACCAGATCCTGCGCCATGGTGCCGTCCCCGCACACCAGGTACGCGTATCCGAGCAGCGCCCGCTCGCGATCGCGCACCAGCTGCGCCATCGTCTCCCGCCAGTCGCTCATCAGGTCCCCCACCTCGTCGTGCCCTGCAACGTTGACGGGCACGGTGGCAGAAACGTTGGGTCGGGACTCGACGACTCGCCGACCTTCTCCCCTAGAGTGGCCTGGTACCCCTTGCGGGCGCGACAACGGAGTCGCGTCGGGGAGACGTCGAGGAGGACGTATGCACGCCACGGCAACCGCGCTGGAGGTGAGCTCGGGGAACGCGACCATCGTGGTCGTGATCGGGATCATCGCCGCCGTCTCGCTCGTCGCCGCCTGGTTCCTGCGACGGAACGTGCTGCAGGCGCCGGCCGGCACGGAGTCCATGAACGAGATCGCGACCGCCGTCCAGGAGGGCGCCTCCGCGTATCTCAACCGTCAGCTGCGCACGCTCGCGCTGTTCGCCGCCCTCGTGTTCGCGCTGCTGTTCCTGCTGCCCGGCGACGCCGGGATCCGCGTGGGCCGGTCGCTCTTCTTCCTGCTGGGCGCGGGCTGCTCGGCGACCATCGGCTACATGGGCATGTGGCTCGCGGTGCGCGCCAACGTGCGCGTCGCCTCCGCCTCGACCCGCCAGGGCGGGCGCGCCGAGGGTGCGCGCATCGCGTTCCGCACCGGCGGCGCGGTCGGCATGTCGGTGGTCGGCATGGGCCTGGGCGGCGCGGCGGCCGTGGTCTTCCTCTATCGGGACGATGCGGCGGCCGTGCTCGAGGGCTTCGGCTTCGGGGCGGCGCTGCTCGCCATGTTCATGCGCGTCGGCGGCGGCATCTTCACCAAGGCCGCCGACGTCGGCGCGGACCTCGTCGGCAAGGTCGAGAAGCACATCCCCGAGGACGACCCCCGCAACGCCGCGACCATCGCCGACAACGTGGGCGACAACGTGGGCGACTGCGCCGGCATGGCGGCGGACCTCTTCGAGTCGTACGCCGTGACCCTGGTCGCGGCGCTCATCCTCGGCAAGGCGGCCTTCGGCGAGCAGGGCCTCGTGTTCCCGCTCATCGTCACCGCGATCGGCGCGCTCGTGGCCGCGCTCGGCGTCGCCATCACCAAGGTCCGCGGCGACGAGCCCGGCCTCAAGGCCATCAACCGCGGCTTCTACACCGCCGCCGCCGCCGGCGCGGTGCTGGCCGCGATCGCGGCGTTCGTCTACCTGCCGTCGTCCTTCGCGGAGCTCAACGGCGCCTCGGTCGAGGGGGAGTCCGGCGACCCGCGCATCGTCTCCATGGTCGCGGTCTTCGTGGGCATCGGCCTCGCGGGCCTCATCCTGTGGATCACCGGCTACTTCACGGACACCGCGCAGCGGCCCACGCGTCGCGTCGCGCGCACCTCCCTCACCGGGGCCGCGACGGTGGTGCTCGCCGGCATCGGCGTGGGCCTCGAGTCCGCCGTCTACACCGCGACCGTGATCGCGGGCGCGGTGGTGGTGCTGTTCGCGGTCGCGGGAGGGTCCGTCACGCTCGCGCTGTTCCTCGTGGCGCTCGCGGGCTGCGGACTGCTCACCACGGTCGGCGTGATCGTCGCGATGGACACGTTCGGTCCGGTCTCCGACAACGCGCAGGGCATCGCGGAGATGTCCGGCGAGGTCGACGACGAGGCCGCGAAGACCCTCACCGACCTCGACGCGGTCGGCAACACCACCAAGGCCATCACCAAGGGCATCGCGATCGCGACGGCCGTGCTGGCCGCGACCGCGCTGTTCGGCAGCTACTCCGACGCGGTCACCCACGCGCTCGAGGACGCGGCGGCCACCGCCGCATCGTTCTCCTACGAGATCATCCACCCGCTCACGCTCGTCGGCGTCATCATCGGCGGCGCGACCGTGTTCCTGTTCTCCGGGCTGGCCATCGACGCCGTCACGAGGGCGGCCGGCGCGATCGTCTTCGAGGTGCGCCGGCAGTTCCGCGAGATGCCGGGGATCATGGACCGCACGCAGCGGCCCGAGTACGGCCGCGTGGTCGACATCTGCACCCGCGACTCCCTGCGCGAGCTCGCGACGCCGGGCCTGCTGGCTGCGATGGCGCCCATCTTCGTGGGCTTCGCGCTCGGCGTGGGTGCGCTCGCCGGCTTCCTCGCGGGCGCGATCGGCACGGGCGTGCTCATGGCGGTGTTCCTCGCGAACGCCGGCGGCTCGTGGGACAACGCCAAGAAGATCGTCGAGGACGGCTACTGGGGCGGCAAGAACTCGCCCGCGCACGAGGCGACGGTCATCGGCGACACGATCGGCGACCCGTTCAAGGACACCGCCGGCCCGGCGATCAACCCGCTCATCAAGGTGATGAACCTGGTCGCGCTGCTCATCGCGCCGGCGGTGGTGCTGCTCACGTACGGCGACTCCGCGAACCCGTGGATGCGCGGGCTCATCGCCGGGGTCGCGGCGGTCGTGGCGGTGACCGCGGTCGGCCTGGCGTCGCGTCGCGCGCACGCCGGCGGCATCGCGAGCGAGGCCGATGCGGCGGCCGCCGAGGAGGGCCACGGCCCGACCGCCTCGGAGGCCGATGACCCGGCGGCGGAGGCCGCATCGACCACCGCGGGCACGCCCGCGGGAGGGGAGCAGCGCTAGGGTCGGCGCGCCCCCGAGCGGCGCGGCGCCTGTCCCAGCCTCCCAGCGGGCGGGCGCCGCGCCCGACTCATGCCGGGCTCGCGGGAGCTCAGCGCGATACCGCCCGTGCCATGCTGGCGCGGTGACCCTCTCGCGCCCGCGCGTCCTCGTCGACATGTCGCTGCATCCCGCGGCGCTGGCGGCCCTCGACGGTGCCGCGGACGTCGCGCCGCTTCCTCGCGAGGCAGTGGCGCGGGCGGAGGCTCTCGCCGCCGCGGACGGGCTGCTCGCGTACGGCCCGCCCACCGTGGAGGAGCTCGGTGGCGCGCCCCGGCTGCGCGCCCTCGCGGTGCATCTCGCGCCGCCGGACGTTCACGACCACGCCCGCGCCCACGGGATGGCCGTGCTTGAGTCGAGCCGCCTGTGGCGCACCGTGGCCGAGCACACGCTCGCCCTCATCCTCGCGACGCTGCGTCGCGTCCCGGCGGCGGACGCCGCGATCCGTGCCGGCCGCTGGCCGCACGAGGACCTCAAGGTGCCCTACTCGGGCCGTGACCTCGCCGGCTCCACGGTGGGCGTGCTCGGCGCGGGGCGCATCGGCGCGCCGCTGCTGCGCATGCTCGCGGCCCTCGAGGCGCGAGCGCTGTTCACCGACGCGCGCGACCTGCCCGCCGTCGCGGCGGCTACCGGTGCCCGCCAGGTGGCCCTCCCGACCCTGCTCGCGGAGTCCGACGTGCTCGTGGTCCTCCTGCCGCTCGACGAGTCCACCCGCGGCACCGTCGGCGCCGCCGAGCTCGCGCGCATGAAGCCCGGCGCGATCCTCGTCAACACCGCGCGCGGACCCGTGGTCGACGAGGCGGCGCTGCTCGACGCGCTGCGGGACGGGTCGCTGGCGGGCGCCGGCCTCGACGTCCACGGCGACGAGCCCCTCGCCGCCGACCATCCGCTGCTCGCGCTCGAGCAGGTGGTCATCACCCCGCACCTCGGCGGGTCCACGCTCGAGTGCGACCTCGAGCTCGTCGAGGGCCTGATCGCCGCGCTCCGGGAGGGCGAGCCGCCGCGGTCCTGAGCGTGTGTCGCGTTCGCGTATTCAAGCGTCCGCTGAAATGGTGAGGCGGGCGGCGCCGACGTCCCTGGTCGGCGGGCTCCTTGCTCGACGCCGCGCGGGCTGTTTCAGCAATTCCTGGAATACGCGCGCACGACCAGCGCCGCCCCGCACCGCCCCGCCCAGCGCCGCCCCGCCCAGCAGCGCCCCGCCCAGCGCCGCCCCGCACCGCGTCTCGATCGGGTCACGATGCGCGGGCCCGGACCGCGCCGCGCAACGTTCGCGACATACGGGTCTGGAACCATGCCGCCATGGCATCGATGAACGTCAAGCTCGCGGGAGGCGTCGTCGGCGCCCTCGTCGTGGTCGAGGGCACGTCGGGCGTCCTGCAGGGGTACTACACGCCGCTGCTCACGGACATCGCCCGTCACCTGGGGATCCACGACGCCGACGTCAACTGGTTCGAGGCGGCACAGCTGCTGCTGAGCGCGATCGTGGTCCCGGTGCTCGCGCGCCTGGGCGACATGATCGGCCACCGCAAGATCCTCATCGCGTCGCTCGTCGTCACCGCGCTGTCGAGCTGGGCGCTCGCCTTCGCCCCGAGCTTCCCGCTCTTCGTGCTGGCATGGGCCATCCAGGGCTTCTATGTGGTGTGGCTGCCGCTCAACGTCGCGATCATCCACTCGCGCGCCCGTGACATGGAGAACGGGGCCGCCCTCACCAGGCGCGGCGCCGGCATCATCGTCGCCGCGCTCCAGGCCGGCGCGATCCTCGGCGCGCTCGCGGGCGGCCAGCTCGGCGGCATGCTGCCGCTGTGGGCCACGCTCAGCGTGCCCGCCGCGATGGTGACCATCGCGCTGTTCGTCGTGCTGTTCAAGGTCCCCGACACCGGCGCGCGCGCCGGCGGCACCATCGACACCCGCGGCACCGTGGTGCTGACGCTCGGCCTGCTCGCCCTCACCGGCGGCCTGTCGCTCATCCGCCTCGACGGCTTCTCGCCGTGGGTGGTCGCGATGATGGCGCTCGGCCTCGCGCTGATGTGGCTGTTCGTGCGGGTGGAGAAGGGCACCGACGAGCCGCTCGTCGACATCGACCTCCTCAAGCGACCCACCGTGTGGCCCGTCATCCTCACCGCGACGCTGTTCGGCGTGAGCGTCCTCGGCGCCCAGGGCCCGCTGTCGACCTTCGCCCGCACCGACCCGGCCGAGGTCGGCTACGGCCTCGGCCTCACGTCTGCGACCACGTCGTACCTCATCGGCGCGTACGTGATGTCGCTGCTCGTCGGCGCGCTGCTCTTCGCCCGCCTCAGCGCCCGCTTCAGCCCGCGTGCCGTCCTCATCGCCGCATCGTTCCTGGTGGCGGGCGGCTACCTGGCGCTCATCCCGCTGCACGGCAGCACCGCCGTGGTGGTGTCCTGCATGATCGTCGCGGGTCTCGGCTCGGGCGCGCTCGTCGCGGCGCTGCCGGCCGCAGCCGCGTCCGCCGCACCGCCCCATCAGACCGCGATGGCGACCGGCCTCACCAACACGACGAAGACGATCGGCGGCGCGTTCGCGTCCACCGCCTTCGCGATCGCGCTCGTCTCGGGAGCCGCCGCCGGCGCGGGGGCGGGCGAGTCCACCGCGGGCACGCTGTCCGGCTACATCACCGTGTGGGCGATCTGCGGCGGCACCGCCATCGTCGCGGCGATCGCGCTGTTCGCGGTGCCCAAGGTCGCCTTCACCTCGAACGTCGAGGTCGAGGAGGGCGTCGCCCCGCTCGAGGCGGTCGGACCCGATGTGGTCGCCTCGCGCGTGGACCTGTTCGACGGCGACGAGGGCCGCGCGTGACCGTCCCCGCGTCCGAGGTCGTCGCGGAGCACCTCGCCGCGCTCATCCGCATCCCCACGGTCACTCCCACGGGCCCGGGCCCGCACGACGAGGCCACCGCCGCATCGTTCTCCGCGCTGCACGAGGCGCTGCGCACCTTCTACCCGCGCGTCTTCTCGCACGAGGCCGAGACGGTGGGGCGCGCCGGCCTGCTGCTGCGCATCCCCGGTGCCGCCGCCGAGCGACCCGTGGTGCTGATGGCCCACCAGGACGTGGTCCCGGTACCGCACGACTGGGAGGCCGAGGGCTGGGAGCACGAGCCCTTCGAGGGCGCCATCGTCGACGGCTGGGTCTTCGGCCGCGGAGCGCTCGACGACAAGGGCGCGCTCACGGTCATGCTCGAGGCGGTCGAATCGCTGCTCGACGAGGGCTGGGCCCCCGCGCAGGACCTGTATCTCCTCATGGGCGCCGACGAGGAGTCGTACGGCCAGTGCGCGACCGCCGCCGCCGCGCTCCTGACCGAGCGCGGCGTGACGCCGTGGATGGTGCTCGACGAGGGCGGCGCCGTCGCCGTCGGCGCCTTCCCGGGGCTGTCCGGCGAGGCCGCCGTCATCGGTGTCTCCGAGAAGGGCATCGTGGACCTCCGCCTCACGGTCGAGGGGCTCGGCGGCCACGCGTCGACGCCGCCGCGCGAGTCCGCGCCGGGCATCCTCGCGCGGGCGCTCGCCCGCATCGAGGACAACCCGCACCCCTCCGAGGTCAACGACGTCTCGGTCGAGATGCTCGAGCTCGTCGCAGGCCGCCTGCGAGGCCCTCTCGGCGCGCTGCTGCGCCGCGCATCGTCCCTCCGTGGCGTGCTCGCGCGTGTGATGCCGCGCCTCAGCCCCGAGCTGGCCGCGATGGTGCGTACCACCGTCGCGATCACGCAGCTCGAAGGCAGCCCCGCGCACAACGTCCTCGCGACCCGCGCGACCGCGGTGCTCAACATCCGCGTCGCCGTCGGGTCGAGCGTCGAGGAGGCGGTCGACCACGTACGCCGCGTCGTGCGCGACCCGCGGGTCACGATCGAGGTGGAGACGCCGTCCGAGCCCTCGCCCGTCTCGCCGCGCGGGGACGATGCGCGGTGGGCGGCGATGCACGAGGCCGTGGCGGCGTCGTACCCGGACGCCCTCACGATCCCGTACGTGATGCTCGCCGCCTCCGACTCGCGCCACCTCGCCCCGATGGCGGGCGCGACCTACCGCTTCGCTCCGCTGCGGATGACCAAGCCGCAGCGCGAGGCCGTGCACGGACCGAACGAGAAGGTCGAGGTCGAGTCGCTCGGCCGCGGCGTCGCCTTCTACCGCGCGCTGCTCACGTCGGACAGGCTCGCGTGATGGCGGTCGCCATCCGCCGCATCGTCCCCGAGGACTGGGCCGCCGCGCGCGACCAGCGCCTCGAGGCGCTCGCCGACCCGGCCGCACCCGTCGCGTTCCTCGACACCCTCGAGGTGGCGAGCGCCCGGCCCGACCAGTTCTGGATCGACCGTGCCCGCAACGGTGCGTCCGGGGAGTCCCGCTTCCAGCTGCTCGCGGAGGACGAGGGCAGGCTCGTGGGCACCGTCGCCGTGCTCGCCCAGGAGGCGGGGGAGCGCGACTACTTCGGCGCCGTCGTCGAGGAGCGCCGCGCGGTGCTCATCGGCGTCTACGTGAGCCCGGCGGCGCGCGGCGCCGGCGTGCTGGACTCCCTGGTGGAGTCCGCATGCGGCTGGGCGCGGGAGCAGGGATTCGACCGGATCGAGCTCGACGTCCACGCGGACAACCCGCGCGCGCGTGCGGCGTACGCGCGGCTCGGGTTCGCGCTCACCGGCCACGAGGCCGAGACCGCCCTGGGGCGCGAGCTGCAGATGGCCCGCGCGCTCTGAGCCTCGCGGGCTACGGGGACTCGCGCGCCGGATCGCCAGGCTGTCCACGGTGAGGCCGCCGCTGGCGCCGGGCCAGCAGGCCCACGCCGGCCACGGCCAGCGCGGCGAGGCCCAGCCACGGACCCCACTGCGTGAGCGCGGGCTCCCACGGCGGGTAGCCGGGCTCGCCGGCCATCGCGATCACCTCGGCCAGGGGCCTGGCCGGGCCGTCGCCGACCCTCAGCGGCTCGGCGGTCGCGCCCACGATCACGAACCACCCTTCCTGGCCGGCGTCGAGCAGCGTGCCGTACGGCACCGGGTCGGCCGCCCACTCGACGTCGATCATCGAGAACACGGGCTCGCCCTCGACCGCCTCGACGCAGTCGAGGCTCGACGCGTTGACAGTGCAGCGGATGCCGGCGGAGACGAGCGCGTCGTCGCGCACCGTGAGCACGTCGCGAAGCCCCGGATGCTCGACATCGGCGGTGAGACCCCAGGCAGCGGGCATGGCGCAAGCATCACCGTCGCCGCGTGCGCGGTCAAGCACCCGCCGCACTAGCCTCGGAGGCGTGAGCCTCGACGTTCCCGCGCTGCCCGACGCCGCCTCCGCGGCGGCCCTCCGGGCCGACCTCGACTCCTGGACCTTCGACGCCGTCGAGGCGGTCGTCGGCGACCGCGCGATGCGCGCGATGTCCCGCGAGCAGGTGCTGCCCGCGCGCCGGGCCGCCCGCGCATCGTCCACCCGGGAGGCGGCGCTCACGCGGCTGTTCCTGCTGGGGGATACGCTCGGCCGCGACGAGATCGAGGCCGCGCTGCCGTCGGTGGGTGCGGACGGGGCCGCCCGCATCGGCCTCATCGAGCTGTCCGGCGGGGAGGCGCGGGCGCGCGTGGACCTGCGCCCGTACGCCGCGGTCGACGCGGAGGGCGAGGCGCGCTGGTGGGTCGCCTCGGACCAGCCCGAGTCCGTCACGGGGGGCCGGCTGCGCGACGACCACGTGCTCGGCATCGGCGGGGCGTCGCTCACGCTCGCCGGGATGACGATGCGCGCGCCGGTCGGCCGCGTCCTCGACCTGGGTACCGGCTGCGGCGTGCAGGCGCTGCACGCGTCGCGGCACGCGGGGTCGGTGGTGGCGACGGACATCTCGCGGCGCGCGCTCGGCTACGCGGCCTTCAACCGGGCGCTCAACGGCCTCGCGTGGGACCTGCGCGAGGGGTCGATGCTCGAGCCGGTCGCGGGGGAGGAGTTCGACCTCGTGGTGTCGAACCCGCCGTTCGTCATCACGCCCGAAGGGGCGCCGAGCTTCGAGTACCGCGCCGCGGGCATGCCGGGCGACGGGATCGTGTCCTCCCTGGTGTCGTCCGTCGGGTCGGTGCTCGCGCCCGGCGGCGTCGCGCAGATGCTGGGCAACTGGGAGGTCCACGGGGAGTCGTGGTCCGAGGGGATCGAGGCGTGGCTCGAAGCGTCGGCCTCCGCCGGGTACCCGCTCGACGCGTGGGTGATCGAGCGCGACCGGCTGGACGCCGCGGAGTACGCGGAGACGTGGCTGCGCGACGCGGGCGTGACGCCCGAGCGGGGCCGTGCCGAGTTCGAGGCGGCCTACGAGGCGTACCTGGCCGACTTCGACGCGCGCGGCGTGCGCGCGATCGGCTTCGGGATGATGCTGCTGCGCCGGCCCGCGTCGGGGGCCCCGACCTTGCGCCGGCTCGAGCAGCACGAGGGTGCGCTGCAGGAGCCCTTCGGGGCCTACCTGGTCTCCGCGCTGGAGGCCCACGACCGGGTCGCCGCGCTGTCCGATGAGGCGCTGCTGGACACCGCCTGGACCGCCGCGGCCGACGTGACGCGCGAGTCCTACGGGCCGGTCCTCCAGGCCGACCCGTCCTACATCCTGCTGCGGCAGGGCGCGGGGCTCGGCCGGTCGGTGTCGATGGACACCGCGCTCGCGGGCTTCGTGGGCGCCTGCGACGGCGAGCTCACCGCGGGCCAGATCGCGCATGCGCTCGCCGCGCTGCTCGACGTCGAGGCGAGCCGCATGATCGCCGGTCTGGTGCCGGCGGTGCGCGAGCTGGTCGCGGACGGATTCCTCGAGTAGCGGCGCCGTCCGCCTCGCATCGTCCCGACACGCCGGTCGAGTGGCCAATCTCACTGGCATTTTCCAGGGATGTCACCGTCAAGACCGGGGCGGGCGATTTTGGCCGAACCCCGCGGCATCTTTGCCTGACCTTGGTCCTGTCCTGGGGCCGACCACACCAGATACGGGACCCTGGTCCGAAGCGGTCACCAAGTGGCAAAACTACCCTTGAGGGGTGACATCGACGTTCGCGCCGGGAGCAGGGGCTGAGGGGCCTCAACTGGTCCCGACGACCCCCTTCGGGGGTGAGAATGGTGATGCCGAGGTGGTGCAGATGGACCCCCGTCGCCCCCTCGCCAACGAAATCCCACACGACGGTGTGTCGGCGCGTCTCACGACGCCGCGTCGGCGCACCCTGAAGACGTCCGAACCGGCCGTCAGAAATGGATGCCGCGGAGAACCCGCGCTACCGCCGACGCAGGAGGCAACCCCCATGTCCACCACCGAGCTCGACACCTCTGCCATCGCGATCCAGTCCGCGCACGGCCTGGTCATCGCGGACTTCCTGTCCTCCTGCACGCATGCGTGGCCCGGCCGCATCGCCGCGACCCTCACGCTGCAGGGCTGCCCGTGGCTGTGCGCCTACTGCGGCACGCCCGAGAGCCACGACCCGACCGGTGAGGGCCGCGTGACGTGGCAGCGCGTCCTCGAGCAGCTCGAGTCGCACCGCGGCATGGTCGACGCGGTCGTGTTCGGCGGCGGCGAGCCGACCGCCCAGGACGGCCTCATCCCCGCGATCCGCGAGGTCCGCGCGATGGGCTACGCGGTGGGTCTCCACACCATGGGCGCGCACCCCGGCCGCCTCGCCTCGGTGCTCCCCGAGGTCGACTGGGTCGGCTTCGACCTCAAGGGCACCCCGGACATGTACGCGCACATCACCGGCTCGGACACCGCCGGCACGCAGGCATGGGCGTCGCTCGAGTCGGTCCACGAGTCCGGCGTCGACTACGAGGTCCAGATCACCGTCGACCCGACCGTGCACACCCGGGAGGACATCCTCGCGACCGTCCGCGCGCTCATCCACCGCGGCTTCCACGCCCCGGTGCTGCAGCAGCCTCGTCGCGCCTGGGCCTCGGCGGGCTACCGCCGCGCGCTCCGCAACCGCGGCATCTACGACGTCATCACGCACGAGGACCTGCCGGACCTCGCGCGCCGCTGAACCAGCCTTCCGGAAGCCCCCGTCGCCTGCGCGGCGGGGGCTTTCGCATGCCCGGACGATGCGGCGCGGCCGGCCGTCCGCGCAGGGGAACCGGGCCCTCGGTCCTAGGTTCGCGGGGCCTCTGAGACGCCATCACACCTGTTATATCGCCGTTTTTTACCCAACCGTGATCGATCTTGTCGTGTTACGGGCATGTTTCGGGGCCAACGTCCCGCGTATATGCGGGCCGGTGCCGGAAGGGTTCTTGGTGACAGCTCAACAACTCCCCAGGAAGGAATCATCATGGTCACCAAGCTTCGTATCGTCGGCGCGGGTCTCGCCCTCGCAGGTCTCGGCTTCCTCGGCGCCGCAGGCTTCGCCTACTCCGAGGTCGCCGCGGGTCAGGACTCGCTCCAGAGCTTCTCCGAGGCGCAGGGCGTCGAGCTCTCGTACAACGAGGACGGGCAGCTGGTCGACCGCGGTTCCGTCGAGGGAGCGGAGGCGATCCTCGACCGCCTCGAGAACGAGTGGGGCTACAAGGTCGTCGAGTCCGAGCTCGACCCCAACGACCCGCTGGTCAACACGGGCACCGAGTACATGTACCAGATGGCCACCGTCGGCACCCACATCCTCACCGGCACCCAGACCGTCACCGTCACGGAGACCACCGAGTACCTGGGCGAGACCTACGAGCCCGGCACCTACGAGGTCCCGGTCGGCGAGCAGTACTGGGCCGACTTCGAGTACGGCAACGAGATCGCGATGCAGGTCCGTGCGCAGGCCTGGACCGGCGTGGCCCACGGCCTCTTCGGCGAGCTGGGCGTCGGCTCGGTCACCGCGTCCACCCTCAAGCTGGGCCTCGGCATCGTCGGCCTGATCGGTGGCCTCGGCCTCCTGTTCCTGGCCCTCGGCGTGGCGGCCTTCTGGATCGCCGGCGACGTCGCCAAGCGTGACGCGGCCCGTGCCGCCGTCAAGGTCGACGACCGCGAGCTCGCGATCGTCTGACGATCACCCCTCTCAAGCGGGCGGGTCCTTCGGGGCCCGCCCGCTTCGTCGTGTCCGAGGGCGTGCGAGCATGAACGCGTGCTCGCCTCCCTCACGCTTCCCGCCGCCCTCCCGACCGCGTCCGCGAGCCTGACCGTCCGGCGCGCCGAGCGGACCGACCTCGTGGCGATCGTCAGGCTGCTGACGGACGATGCGGTGAGCGCGTCCCGCGGTGACCAGGCGGAGGAGGGGGCCTACGCGCGGGGGCTCGAGGCGATCCTTGCCGATCCGGGAAACGACCTCGTGGTCGCGATCGACGGCGACGGAGCCGTCGTCGGCACGCTGCAGCTCACGCTGATCCCCGGCATGGCGCGGGGAGGGAGCACCCGGCTGCTTGTCGAGGCGGTGCGCGTGGACGGCAGCCGGCGCTCGGGCGGCGTGGGCACCGCGCTCATGCGCTGGGTGACGGACGTCGCCGCGCCCGAGCTGGGGGCGACCCTCGTCCAGCTCACCTCGGACGCCAGGCGCGCCGACGCACACCGCTTCTATGTGCGGCTCGGCTTCGCCGACTCGCACGTCGGCTTCAAGTACCGCGTCCCGCCGGTCGGCGACGCCGGCCGGTAGCCGCTCGCTCGTCGGCCGCTACAGCCCGAGGTTCCTCGCGAGGACCTCGCGGATCGACTCCCACCGGTCGGTGCGGGCGGCCAGCAGCGGCGCCCCGACCTCGACGGCGGGCCGGTAGCCGGACCCGTCGACGCGCCCGACGGTGAAGCCCGCCTCGGCGGCGATGGCAGCGCCCGGCACGTGGTCCCACGGCTTGGCGCGCGTGTAGACGAGGAAGCCGACCTCCTGCGTCACGAGATCCGCGTAGTCGAAGCCCGCGCACATGCGCAGCTCGTCGTAGCCGCCCAGCTCGGGCTCGGCGGCGAGCAGGCCGGCCTTCACGTCCTTGACCGCGAACTTCACGGACACCGCCCCGCGCGGCTCCTCGCCCCGCAGGGACGCCCGGGCCTCCGCGCCGCGCGACGCCTCGACGCCCGCGGACAGCGAGCGGCCGTCCACGAACGCGCCCACGCCCTGCAGCGCCTCGAACATCCGCCCGAGCTCGGGCTGGAGGATCCAGCCGCCCACGGGCACCCCGTCCTCGACCAGCCCGACCATGACGGCGTAGGTCTCGGAGCCCTCGACGAAGTTCGCGGTCCCGTCCACCGGGTCGACGGTCCAGGCCGTGCCCTCGGTCGCGAGGACGGCGGCCACCGACGCGTCTGCCGCGGTCGCCTCCTCGCCGACGACCGGCACGTCGAGGATCTCCCTCAGCAGCGGCGTCAGCGCCCGCTCGGCCTCGAGGTCGGCCTCCGTGACGTAGTCGCCGGGTCCCTTGAGGTGGACGTGGTGCTCGGCGAGGGCGCGGAAGCGGGGACGGATCTCGGCGTCCGCGACGCGGCGCATGGCCTCGCCGACGGCCGCGCGCGAGGCGGCATCGAGGATGGGCTCCATGCGCCCATCGAACCACGCGCCTCCCACCCCGCAGCGCAGGGACGATGCGCGGACACCGGACGTTCACGCGGCGGGGTCGTCCCCAGGTCCCGCCCGCGCCGTCAGAACCCGTATGTATATTGAGTGCGTCTTTGGCAGGTCACGCCGCCGGGACGCTGATCCCAGAGAGAAGGTTCCATGACCCGCAAGCTCGTGATCGTCGAGTCGCCCACCAAGTCGCGCACCATCGGCGGCTACCTGGGCGCCGACTATGACGTGGTGTCGTCGGTGGGTCACATCCGGGACCTCGCCGAGCGGTCCGACCTGCCCGCCGAGCTCAAGAAGTCCGACATCGGCAAGTTCGCCATCGACATCGACGGCGGCTTCCAGCCCTACTACGTGGTGAGCTCGGACAAGAAGAAGATCGTCGCGGACATCAAGAAGCGCCTCAAGGAGGCCGACGAGCTCTATCTCGCGACTGATGAGGACCGCGAGGGGGAGGCGATCGCCTGGCACCTGCTCGACGTGCTCAAGCCCAAGGTGCCGGTCAAGCGCCTGGCCTTCCACGAGATCACCCGCGAGGGCATCAGCCGTGCGCTGGGGAACCCGCGCGAGGTCGACATGGAGCTGGTCGAGGCGCAGGAGGCCCGCCGCCTCCTCGACCGCCTCTACGGCTACGAGGTCTCGCCCGTGCTGTGGCGAAAGATCCAGTCGGGGCTCTCGGCCGGCCGCGTCCAGTCCGTCACGTTGCGCCTGGTCGTCGACCGTGAGCGGGAGCGCATGGCGTTCCAGTCCGCCGAGTACTGGGACCTCAAGGGCACGTTCACCGCGACCGAGGGCAAGGACGCCGGCCGCAGCTTCGACGCGCGCCTCACCACGGTCGACGGCAAGCGCGTCGCGACCGGCAAGGACTTCGACGACCGCGGCCGCCTCAAGAACGACAAGGTGGTCCACGTGCACGGCGCGCTCGCCGGCGCCCTCGCCGCGGGCCTCGCCGACGCATCGTTCTCCGTGGCGGGCGTCGACTCCCGCCCGTACAAGCGCCGCCCGGCCGCCCCGTTCATCACGTCGACGCTGATCCAGGAGTCGAGCCGCAAGCTCCGCCTGGGCGCTCGCCAGGCGATGGGCGTGGCGCAGGCGCTGTACCAGAAGGGTTACATCACCTACATGCGTTCGGACTCGCCCGTGCTGTCGGGCGAGGCGGTGCGCGCGGCCCGCAAGCAGGCGACCGCGCTGTACGGCGCGGACGCCGTGGCCGCGAGCCCCCGCATCTACGCGTCCGCCGACTCGAACGCGCAGGAGGCCCACGAGGCCATCCGCCCCGCCGGCGATTCGTTCCGCACGCCGGACTCGGTGCGCACCGAGCTGACGGGCGACGAGTTCCGCATGTACGAGATGATCTGGAAGCGCACCCTGGCCTCGCAGATGGCCGATGCGGTGGGCACCACCTCGACGGTGCGCATCGGCGCGACCACGGCCGCGCACCACGCGGTCGAGTTCTCCGCCTCCGGCACCATCCTCACCAGCCCCGGCTTCATGGCGCTGTACGAGGAGTCGCGCGACAAGGCGCGCTACGAGGAGGACGAGCAGAAGGTCGAGAAGGAGTCCCGCCTGCCGGTGCTCGCGGAGGGCCAACAGGTCACGGGCGACGGCATCGAGCCACTCACCCACGCGACCACCCCGCCGCCGCGCTTCACGCAGGGCTCGATGATCAAGGAGCTCGAGGACCGCAAGCTCGGCCGCCCGTCGACGTACGCCGCGATGGTCGACGTCATCATCGACAAGGGCTACGTCAACGTCGTCAAGCAGGCGCTCGTGCCGACGTGGCTCGCGTTCGCGATGATCCGCCTGCTCGAGGAGCACTTCGCGTGGCTCATCGACTACGACTTCACCGCCGACATGGAGGAGGGGCTCGACAAGATCGCCGCGGGCGACGTCTCCCGCGTCGACTGGCTGAGCGAGTTCTACTTCGGCTCCGGCGAGGACGAGGACGGTCGCGGCCAGGGCCTCAAGCGCCTGGTCGACGACCTGGGCGACATCGACGCCCGCGCCAACTCGACGTTCGAGATCGGCTCCGGCATCGCCCTGCGCGTCGGCAAGTACGGCCCGTACCTCGAGCGCGAGGCGGACGGCGAGAAGCAGACCGCGTCGGTGCCCGAGGACCTCGCGCCCGACGAGCTCACGGTCGCCAAGGCGGAGGAGCTCCTCGCGAACCAGGGCGGCGACGAGCGCGTGCTCGGCCAGCACCCGGAGAGCGGCCTCGACATCGTCGCCAAGGCCGGCCGCTTCGGCCCGTACGTCACCGAGGTGCTCCCCGAGGAAGCCAAGGGCCGTCCGAAGACCGCGAGCCTGTTCAAGTCGATGGACCTCGAGACCGTCACCCTCGAGGACGCGCTCCGGCTCATGAGCCTCCCGCGCGTCGTGGGCGTCGACCCGGCGACCAACGAGGAGATCACGGCGCAGAACGGGCGCTTCGGCCCGTACCTCAAGAAGGGCACGGACTCGCGCACCATCGAGTCGGAGCAGCAGCTGCTCGACATCACGCTCGAGGAGGCGCTCGCGATCTACGCGCAGCCCAAGCGCGGCCGGGGCCGCGCGGCCACACCGCCGCTCAAGGAGTTCGGCGAGGACCCGACCTCGGGCAAGCCGATCGTCGCCAAGTCGGGCCGCTTCGGCGACTACATCACCGACGGCGTCACCAACGTCACGATCCCCAAGACGGAGAGCGTCGAGTCGGTCACGCCCGAGCGCGCGATCGAGCTGCTCGCGGAGAAGCGTGCCAAGGGCCCCGCCAAGAAGCCGGCGCGCCGCACCGCCGCGAAGAAGACCACCACGCGCAAGAAGTGAGCGGAGGCGACATGGCCGAGGGCAAGGGCGCGGAGCGCTCCGTCAACATGCGGTGGCTGGGCTACCTGGGCCTCGTGCTCGGCTTCGGCGCCGTGGTGCTCACGGTCGACTCGGGCTCGGTGTCGGTCATGGGGTTCAGCTTCGACGTCAGCGTGCCGATCATCGCCGCGCTCGCGTTCCTCGGCGGCATCCTGGGCGGCCGCTTCGGCCCCAGGCAGGGCGACCTCTAGCCTGGCTTTCCTGCGTGAGCACGCTCTCACGCGCACGGTTCCGCGGCCCGTCGCCGCGTCCCTGAGGAAGTCGCGCGCTCATCCCGCGCGCCCTTGCATGGACCCGCCGAGCGAGGGACCGTGGTTCACGGAGGGGGCGCGATGGACGCCACGTTCGCGGGGCTGTCTGAGGGCGCTCGAGTGCGCCTCGCGACGGACGCGTTCCTCCTCGAGGGGGACCCCGACGCGGCCGAACGGCTCCTGCACGCCGCGGCGCTGCGGACCGCTACCGCGCGCGGGAGCGGAACGCTGGAGCACCGCGCCCGTGCGGTGATGGCCGAGCTCCATGTCCGCCGTGCCCGGCGCCGTCGGCGCCACGCGGGAGCCGAGCCCGCGACCGGCGTGGTCGGCGTGCTTCGCGTGCTGACGCCGCGGCAGCGGGCCGCGACGATCCTGGGTCATGTCGACAAGCTCTCGACCGGCGACATCGCGGAGGCGCTCGGCGTGCCGGAGGCTGCGGCCGCATCGGCGCTGCGCGACGGCACCGGAGCCGTCGCCGCCGCCCTCGGGCTTCCCTGCGACGTGATCGACGCCGGTGAGGAGGTCGAGGTGACCTCGCACCGCGCCCGAGGCGGTCCCTAGCGGCGACCCGACCATGACGGAGCGTCCCCCTCCGCGACCCGCGCCGGCGAGCGTGGCGGAGGCGCTCACCGTCGCGGCGGAGGACGCGGCGGGGACGATGCGCGGCCGGGCGGCCCGCGCGCTCGCGGGCCTGGACGCGCTCGCGGTCGACACCCGCCGCCGTCGCCGCGTGCTCCGGGTCGTGCTGGCGGTGGGGATCGTGGCTCTCGTCGGAGCGGGGGCGGCGCGCACCCTGGACGGCCCGACGGTGCCGCTCGCCGACCAGCTCGTCGACGCCATCGTCGCGGGCGACGCGCGCCTCGTCGACTCGCTCGTCGCGGACGGTGCCCTGACCGACCTCGATCTCGATCGCCCCACCGAGGCCGTGCGCCTCGCGATCGTGGCCTGCGACCTCGACATGTTCCACGTGCTGACGGGTGCGGGCGCGCTGCGGATGTCCGACGACGGCCGAGTCGGGGAGGACGCCGCCCTGAGCGCGGCGATCCGCTCCTGCGGTGCGGAGGTCATCCGCGACGTCTGGGGGTCCACGCGCACCGCGATCCCCGAGAAGCACGTCATGGTCTACGCCGCGATCGAGGGCACGCCGCGGGCGGTACGAGCGCTGGCGCAGCTGGGCGTCCCGGTGAACTACGACGAAGGCACGAGCCCGCTCGAGGCGGCCATCCACGCGGGGCGTGCGGACACGGCGCGGGAGCTCGTCGCGCTCGGTGCCAGCACCCGCCTGCGCACGGAGGACGGCGTGCGGCTGGGCGAGCTGCTGAGACGGATGCCGGACGCTGCCGAGTGCGCCGACATCGCCGCGAGCACCACCGCCGCGTGGCGAGACGAGTGCGCACAGATCCTGCACGGCGGGCGGCCGTGACACCTTCCCGGTGGACCGCAAAGGCGTCGGCGGCGTCGCCCTCCGTCGCCCGCACCGGGGGAGGGGACGATGCGGGGTGCGCCTCCCCGCGTCGTCCCTCGCCGCGGCGGCGCGTCAGGCGCGGTGGCCTCGGCTGACGCCCGCCGCGCCCCCGCATCGTCCCCCTATGCTGGCCACATGAGTGCACCGCTGCCCATGTCCGCGCCCGCCGTCCGCTGGGGCATCCTCGGCGCCGGGGGCATCGCCCGCAAGCTCGCCGACGCCGTCACCCACTACACGGATTCCACCGTGGTCGCCGTGGGCTCGCGCGACGAGGCGAAGGCCCAGGCGTTCGCCGACGCCGCCGGGATCCCGACCGCGTACGGCTCCTACGAGCAGCTGGTGGCGGACCCGGACATCGACGTCGTCTACGTCGCGACCCCGCACAGCCACCACCACGAGCACGCGCTGCTCGCGATCGAGGCCGGCAAGCACGTCCTGTGCGAGAAGGCCTTCACGCAGAACGCCGCGCAGGCGCGCGAGGTGGTCGCCGCGGCCCGCGCCAAGGGCGTGTTCCTCATGGAGGCGATGTGGGCCCGCCACCTGCCCCACATGCACGCGCTGCGCGAGCTCATCGCACGCGGCGAGATCGGCGACCTCGTCTCCGTCCAGGTCGATCACGGCCAGCTGCTCACTCACGTCGAGCGCATGTGGAACCCCGCGCTCGCGGGCGGCGCGCTCCTCGACCTCGGCGTGTACCCGATCGCCTTCGCGCACGACCTCCTCGGCGTGCCCGACAAGATCACCGCGACGGGCCGCCTCCGCGAGACCGGCGTCGACGGCCAGGCGTCGATGATCTTCGACTACGCGCACGCGCAGGCGATCCTCACCACGACCATGGAGGTCCGCACCCCCAACGTCGCGCTCATCGGGGGCACCGAGGGCCGCATCGAGGTGCACGACACGTTCTACAACCCGACCTCGTTCACCGTGACGCGCGTCGACGGCACCTCGTGGACCTACGACGGCACGCTGCCGAACGGGTTCCAGTACGAGGCGGCCGAGGTCGCGCGGCGCATCCACGCGGGCGACACCGAGAGCCCGATCCTCACGCTCGACCAGTCCGTCGAGATCATGGAGATCATGGACGAGGTCCGCATGCAGATCGGCCTGCGCTACCCCAACGAGGTGTAGCGCGGAGGGACGATGCGGCGGCCCGGTGGGCGGCGCATCGTCCCTCGCGTTCGTCAGCCCGTGAAGGTCGGCGTCGCCGCGACGGGCGCCGCGGCCTCGGCCTCCGCCTCGACCACCGTCTCCTCGGCCGCCGCGTCCTCGAGGAACTCGCCCACGCTCGGGTCGTCCTCGACGTCGGGGATCTCCTCGAAGAGGTCCTCGATGAGGTCCTCGCCGAAGGTCAGCGCGAAGACGGAGCTGCCGCCGAGGATGCCGCCCGGAGGCAGCTCCTCGAAGGTCTCGGCCTCGAACAGCGCCGGGTTCATCCAGGCGGCATCGAAGCCGAAATCGTAGGACTCGACGCCGGCGAAGAGGTCGCTCTCGCCGAAGAGCCCATCGCTCACAAGCGACACGTCCTCGAGCACCGGGCCGTTGTAGAAGAACACCGACATCGCGGCGATCATCACCTCGCACTCGTCGCCCGCGCCGGTGACGGTGACCGTGCTCGCGACGAGGTCGATGTCGACCTCGAGGTCGCCGCACACGTCGTCGGACTCGGGCAGCACGTCGGCCGCGGTGAGCTCCGGGCCGTCCCCGACGACCACGTCGTCGACAAGCAGCATCTTCATGAGGAAGTCCTCGCTGGGGGCGACCAGGAGCGCCATGATGCCGACGTGGATCTCGGGGTCGTCGGTCGCCGAGGCTGCGGTCGCGGAGCCGAGCAGGGCGGCGGTGGCGACGGCCGCGCCGGCGGCCGTCGCAAGGGTGCGGTGATGCACGTGGGTTCCCCTCAGAGTCAAGAAAAGCCCGGTGTCACCTGCGGAGATGCGGTGCCGGGCAAGCAGAATGTACAGCCTGCGCGACCCCGGGGGAAGCATGCGGTCACGTCGGGTTCTCCGGGGGGTCGCGCATCGTCCCGGGCGAGGAGCGTCGGAGCCTCCCGGTAGATTCATCCCATGGTGTTTCCGGGCTTCTGGGTCGTGTTCGAAGGAGCCGACGGCGTGGGCAAGACCACGCAGGTCGAGCTGCTCGCGGAGTACCTGCGGTCGGACGCCGGTGGCGGACGCGAGGTGGTGACCACCCGCGAGCCCGGCGGCACCCCGCTGGGAGTCGAGCTGCGCCAGGCGATCATGCACGGCGACCACGTCGCGCCGCGCGCGGAGGCCCTCCTCTACGCCGCCGACCGCGCCCACCACATCGCGACCAAGGTGCGGCCCGCGCTCCAGGACGGCGCCGTGGTCCTGCAGGACCGCTACCTCGACTCGTCCGTGGTCTACCAGGGAGGAGCCCGCGGCCTCGGCGACGAGGTCGAGCGCATCTCGCTGTGGGCGACCGAGGGGCTGCTGCCCGACCTCACGATCGTGCTCGACATGGAGCCCGATTCCTCGCGCATGAGCCGCGACCTCGACCGCGTCGAGCGGGAGACCATCGCCAAGGCCGCCGAGATGCGTGCCGCCTTCCTCGCGCGTGCCGCGCTCGACCCCGGCCGCTACGCCGTCGTCGACGCCGCCCGCCCCGTCGAGACGGTGCAGGGCTCTGTGGTCGTCGCCGTGCTCGAGGCCATCGCCGCCAAGGCCGCGCGGGAGGCCGATGCGGCGGCAGGGTCGGACCTCGGTGTCGAGCCGTGGGGCACGCCGTGAGCGTGTGGGCCGAGGTGGTCGGCCAGGAGCGCCAGGTCGGGCCGCTGCGCGCCGCGATCGACGACCCGGGCTCCATGACCCACGCGTGGCTCATCACCGGACCACCGGGCTCGGGGCGCTCGTACGCCGCGCGCGCCTTCGCGGCCGCGCTCCAGTGCGAGCGGGGCGGCTGCGGCGAGTGCCGGGCATGCACCACCGCGCTGTCGGGCTCGCACGCGGACGTCACGCTCGTCGCCACCGAGAAGGTCACCATCTCGATCGACGAGGTCCGCGACCTCATCGGGCTCGCCGCGACCTCGCCCAGCCAGGGCCGCTGGCGCGTCATCGTCGTCGAGGACGCCGACCGGATGACCGAGCGCACCTCCAACGTCCTGCTCAAGTCCATCGAGGAGCCGCCGCCGCGCACCGTGTGGGTGCTGTGCGCGCCCAGCCCGCAGGACGTCGCCGTCACCATCCGCAGCCGGTGCCGCATCGTCGGGCTGCGCACCCCCGACCCGGAGGACGTCGCCCGCCTGCTCGCCGAGCGCGACGGCGTCGAGCCCGGGCTCGCGCTCGAATGCGCGCTCGCCGCCCAGAGCCACATCGGCATCGCCCGGCGCCTCGCGCGCAACCCCGAGGCGCGCGCCCGCCGCGACCAGGTCCTCGCGCTCGCCACGGACATCCGCGGCGTGGGCGACGCGATCTTCGCCGCCGCGGACCTCGTCGAGGTCGCGGACACCGATGCGAAGGCGGCCACCGAGGAGCGGGACGCCGAGGAGAAGGCGCAGCTCATGACCACCCTCGGTGTCGAGGACGGCGGGCGCATCCCGCCCGCGCTGCGGGCGCAGCTGCGCCAGCTCGAGGAGCACCAGAAGCGGCGCGCCACCCGTCACAAGCGCGACGTGCTCGATCGCGCGATCACCGACCTCATGTCGCTCTACCGCGACGTCGCCGTCGCCCAGACCGGCGCGGCGGTCCAGCTCGTCAACCTCGCGCACGAGGGCCATGTCCGCGACCTCGCCGCGCGCACCACGCTCGCCGACACGATGCGCTGCCTCGACGCGCTCGGCACCGCGCGCGAGCGGCTCGCGGGCAACGTCGCACCGCTGCTCGCGCTCGAGGCGATGGCGCTCGACCTGCGACCCCGCACCCCGAGCCGTCGCTAGGGTGGCCGGATGAGACGCCGCCTCGCCGCGATCGCCGCCCTCATCGCCGCATCGTCCCTCCTCGCCGCCTGCACGCCGGACCGCACGCAGATCGAGCCGTCCGACCCCTCGGTCACGGGCCTCCTGTCGGAGGCGCCGGCCGATGACGTCGCTCCGGAGGACGCCGCGGTCTACGCGCAGGAGGTGGTGTGGGACTCGTGTGGCCGGCTCCAGTGCGCCACCATCCAGGTGCCCGTCGACTGGAGCGATCCGAACGGCTCGACCATCGACCTCGAGCTCAACCGGCGGCCCGCGCTCGATCAGGACGCGCGGATCGGCAGCCTCCTCATCAACCCGGGCGGGCCCGGCGGCAGCGGCAAGGAGCTGACCGAGGGCGTCGTGACCTCGGCGGGCGAGGACGTGGTGCAGCGTTTCGACATCGTCGGCTTCGACCCCAGGGGCGTGGCCGACTCGACGCCGCTCGCGTGCGGCGACGCCGACGTCATCGACGAGTACTACCTCACCGACCGCACGCTCGACACGGAGGCGGCCCTCGAGGAGGCGCGCCAGATCACCGCGGAGTTCGCGGAGGGCTGCCGCGAGCTCAGCGGACCGCTCATCGAGAACGTCGACACCTCGTCGGTGGCGCGTGACATGGATGTGATCCGGGCGGTGCTCGGCGACGACGAGCTCTACTACCTCGGGTACTCGTACGGCACCCAGCTGGGCGCGGTGTACGCGGAGCTGTTCCCGCAGAACGTGGGACGCATGGTGCTCGACGGCGCCGTCGACTTCCTGCTGCCGGGCGAGGAGTTCGCCGCCGGGCAGGCGAGCGGTTTCGAGGGTTCGCTGATGAACTTCATCGACTGGTGCCTCGATCAGGACACGTGCCCGCTCTCGGGCTCGCCCGAGCAGGCACGCCAGCAGGTCTACGACATCGCGATCCAGGCGCGGGACGTGGGCTTCGAGTCGCTCGACGGCGACCCGGTCAACGGCAACCTCATGGTCTACGGCATGGTCATCACGATGTACGACGAGGGCTCGTGGGTCTACCTCGAGGCCGGGCTCGACGAGGTGCTGCGCCAGGGCACGGCCGACATCTTCTTCCAGCTCGCCAACTTCTACCTCGACAAGGACACCAACGGCGAGGAGTACAACTCCAACTCGCAGTGGGCGTTCACCGCGATCAGCTGCGTCGACAACCTCGAGACCGAGCCGGTCACCCTCGAGGAGGCGAACGCGTTCCGCGAGACGATCGAGGAGGCGTCGCCCACGTTCGGCTGGTGGTTCGCCGACACGCTCGGCTGCGACGGCTGGCCGTGGACCGCGAAGGAGCCGGTGACCGCGCTCGAGGCGGCGGACGATGCCGCGCCGATCCTGGTGATCGGCACAACCAACGATCCCGCCACGCCGTACGCGTGGGCCGAGTCGCTCACCGAGCAGCTCGCGAGCTCCACGCTGCTCACCTACGAGGGCGAGGGGCACACCGCGTACGGGCGCTCGAACCAGTGCATCATCGACGCCGTCGACGGGTACCTGGTGGGTGGCGAGATGCCGGTTTCGGGAAAGCGCTGCTGAGGCGCTATCATGTCTTTCCGTGCCCTCAGGGGTACGCCGGTGTCCCGCGAGGGGCACTCGCCGCCTTAGCTCAGTCGGCAGAGCGATTCACTCGTAATGAATAGGTCGTGGGTTCGATTCCCACAGGCGGCTCGTTCCGGAAGGCCCGGTCTCGCGAGAGACCGGGCCTTCTGCGTTGTCCGGCGGCCCGGCTCCGCACTTCCTCGCGCGCGAGGCGCTGCTGCTCCTCGATCCCCCGCGCGTGGGCGCTCGCGCGTGTCGATGTGCCGGCGCGCACGTCGCTTCCGCGTATTTCAGCGAGAGCTTGAACAGCCCCGCGCAGCGGGCAATGGAACCGGTTGCCCGCGGCGCTGTTCAAGCGATTCCTGAAATTCGTGAACACGACATGCACCTGAGCGCGCCCGATGCGCCCGGGGCGGAGACCCACCAGTACGACCTTCTCATCGCCGCGCTGGCGGGCAAGCCCTACGCAGACGTATTTCCCGACGCCCGGGCGACCGCGCCCGATGGCGTCTTCCCGAGCAATTGCCGCCGGGCGGCGCAGAAGACTGATGTGGGGTGGCGAGTAGCGCTCAGGGCAGCAGGTCCAGCATCTGCGGACGGGCCCTCATCGCACGGATGATGAGCTCGTTGCCCGAGTCGAACGTGAGGACGACGATCTCGAGGAGTCGGCCCCGGGTGTCGAAGCCAAGGCGGAGCTGGCGGGCTGGAGAGTCATCATCCAGATCCTCGATCCGGATCGGCCAATCGGCCGCGCGGATGGCGTCTTCGGCCGCGATGCCGTGCTTCAGTGCGGATCGATGGACCTTCACGCGTCGAGTGCGGTCAGGGCTTCGCGGATCAACTCTGACCGCGTCTTGTGCTCGCGCGCGGCCCGAGCATCCAATGCGGCCACCTCGTCCGGAGTGAGGCGCAGTGCGATCACCTGGGAGGCTTCCGCGCCACGGCCAGGGCGTCCGCGGCCGCGCTTCTTGAGCGCCTTCACGTCGTAGCCGCGTTCCGCCTCAGCGGCCCACGCCTCGATCTGCTCCTCGGTGATGGGGATGCCGTCGATGGTCTCTCGCTCGTCCACACGAATATCGTAATACGAAAATCAGGTGGCGGCCAGGGTCGGTCGAGCCACTGGCCCGCCACTTGCCCGAACCGAGTCGCGCGGGGCGCTGCTGCTCCTCGATCCCCAGCGCGTGGGCGCTCGCGCGTGTCGATGTGCCGGCGCGCACGTCGCTTCCGCGTATTTCAGCGAGAGCTTGAACAGCCCCGCGCAGCGGGCAATGGAACCGGTTGCCTGCTGCGCTGTTCAAGCGATTCCTGAAACTCGCGAACACGACATGCACCTGAGCGCGCCCGACGTGCACGCGCCGAGGAGCCCGATCACCACACCGGACGGTGGTGCTGCACCACCTCCCGCGAGGCGCTCGGAAGGCCCGTTGAGCACGGAGTGCCTCACAGGGCGACAGGGGGCGTGGGGGCGGGTCGCAGGGCGACGGGAGCGTGGGGGCGGGGGTGCAGGGCGACGGGAGCGTGGGGGCGGGGGTGCAGGGCGACGGGAGCAAGGGTGCGGTCGGCCGCCCACGAGCCTCAACCCAACGGCCACCCCGTGTAGCCCTCGGCGAGATAGGTCCGTCCCGCCTCCGAGGACACCACCGACCGCAGCTCGCCCAGCTGACGTCGGCGGTCGAACTCGGAGGCCTCGGGGGCGACGTGCAGCATGCTCGTCATCCACCACGAGAAGTGCTGCGCCTTCCAGATCCGGACGAGCGCGGCCTCCGCCCACCCGTCGAGCGGCGCCTCGTCGGACCGCAGCAGCAGCGCCTCGAGCGCCCTCGCCAGCAGGATCACGTCGGCGACCGCGAGGTTCATGCCCTTCGCGCCGGTCGGCGGCACCGTGTGGGCCGCGTCGCCGACGATCGCCACGCGGCCGCGGCGCAGGTCGCGCGCGACGAACGAACGGAAGCGCAGCACGTCGCGCTGGAAGACCCGCCCCTCGACCAGCGTCGTGCCCGGCACCCGCCGCTGCAAGGTCTCCCAGATCTGCGCCTCGCTCAACGCGTCCGCATCGGCGGTCGGGTCGCACTGGAAGTACATGCGCTGCACCGTGGCGGAGCGCTGGCTGACGAGCGCGAAGCCGTCGGGCGAGTTCGAGTAGATGAGCTCCTCCGCGCTCGGCGCCGCCTCGCACAGGATGCCGAACCACGCGAACGGGTACTCGCGGAAGAAGCCGCCGTGGGAGCCGCTGATCGCCTTGCGCACCACCGAGTGCGAGCCGTCGGCGCCGACGACGAAGTCGGCCTCGACCTCGAACGGCACCCCCGCATCGTCCACCGCGACGATGCGCGGGCGGTCGCCGTCGGCGCCCTCGACCGCCGTCGCGGTCACGCCGAAGCGGATGTCCTGGCCAGCGCCGATGCGGGCCGCGAGGAGGTCCTTGAGCGCCTCGTGCTGCGGGTAGAGCCATACGGACCTGCCGGCGAGGCCGGGGAAGTCGATCCGGTGGCCCTCGCCCTCGAAGCGCAGCTCGATGCCGTCGTGGCGCTGCCCGACGGTATGCACGCGCGAGCCGTCGATCGTGGCCAGGAGGTCGACGGTGCCCTGCTCGAGGATGCCGGCGCGGATGGTCTGCTCGATGTCCGCGCGCGAGCGCTGGTCGAGGATGACCGAGTCGATCCCGGACGAGGCGAGCAGGTGCGAGAGGACGAGGCCTGCGGGGCCGGCGCCGACGATGGCGACCCGGGTGCGCACGGTCGTGGTCATGATGTCTCCTTTGACAAGACGCGACGCCATTGTCCGTCGGGCCGTCGCCCGACGGACTCGAACTCCCGTTGAATGGGAATCTACTTGCGACGGTCGTGGCCCGCCAGCGCGCGCTCGACGTCGCGCGCGGCTCGATGCAGCTCCTCGAGCGCCGGCCCGGGCGGCGCGTCGACCGGCAGGACCACGGAGAGCGCGGCGGCCGCACGCCCAGAGTCGTCGCGCACGGGCACGGCGACGCCCGTGGAGACCTCCTCGATGTACCCCGGCGCGATCGCGTGCCCCAGCCGGCGCACCTCCGCGAGCTTGCGGCGCACCGCCGCCGGATCGGTGGGGGTACGCGGGGAGAGCCTCCGCAGTGGGCGGGACAGCACGCGCTCCTGCAGTGCGGCATCCGCGAAGGCCAGCAGCACCAGGCCCGAGGACGATGCGTGGAGCGGCAGCCGTCCGGCGACCCGGGTGATGTTCGCGCCGGCCTCGGGGCTGCTCAGCCGCTCGAGGAACAGCGCCTCGTCCTGCTCGAGGATCGCCAGCTGCGTGTGCTCGCGGACGCGGGCCTGGACCCGCTCCATCGCGGGCAGCGCCGCCTGCCGGACGCGCAGCGGGAGCGAGGAGCGCGTCGCCAGCTCCCACAGCCGCACGCCCACGCGGATCCGACCCTCCGCGTCGCGGTCGAGCAGGCCCGCATCGACGAGCTCGCCGACCACCCGATGCGCGGTGGACGAGGGCAGCCCGGCGCGGCGCCCGATCTCCGTCGCGGTCTGCACGGTGCGCGTCGGCGTGAAGGTCTCGAGGACCCGCACGAGCCGGTCGGTCACCGAGTCGCCGGAGGGGGAGTTGGCCACGGCGGCAGGATGCCACAGCGCGCGGGAGTAGCCTCGGACCATGTCGCCGGCGACCCCCTCTCCCGCCTCCGCGTGGGCACCCCTCACCGCCGAGGCCGTGGCGGGGCTCCTCGGGTCGAGCGGCGCCCGCTGGTGGCTGTCGGGCGGGGCGGCCCTCGACCGCTGGCTCGGTTCCCCGATACGTGAGCGCGGGAACATCGACGTCAGCACCACCGCCGCGGACCTGCCTGCCCTGCTCGGCGCGCTGCCCGCCGGGTACAGCGCCTGGGTTCCGGACGGCGACGGGGTGATGCCGATCGCCGACGCCGCGGACGACGCCGACCTGCAGCCCGTGCTCGTCTGGGGCGACGATGCGGCGGCCTGGGTGCTGCGCGTCAACGTCGAGGACGGCGCGCCGCGGGTGTGGGTGTACCGCCGGGACGCGCGCCTGCAGCTGCCCTGGGACCGCGCGGTGCTCGACCTCGACGGCATCCCGACGGGCGCGCCCGAGGTGCAGCTGGTGTGGAAGTGCTTCAGCCCCCGGCCGGAGGACGATGCGGACAAGGACGCCGTGCTCCCGCGCCTGTCGGACGAGGCGCGCGCGTGGTGGGAGCGGGCGCTCCTCACCGTCCACCCGCATTCGTCGTGGACCATCCCCGTGCGCAGCCCGATGTTCCCCGCGCGGGCGAGCTGGAACCGCCCTCAGCGCTGAGCGTCGTCGGTGAACTCGCCGCTGCTGACCGCGTGCAGCACGAGGCGGCGGAACCACCGCTGGGCGGGGGAGAGGTTCATCTCGCGGCGGGTGTACAGCGCGACCGGCGTGCTCGCGCCGGGCCACGGCAGGTCCGCCGACTCGAGCGACGGGAACCACCCGCAGAACACGTCGGCGACGTGGCGGGGCAGGAGTGCGACGAGGTCGGTCGAGACCAGCACCGCGGGCACGGTCGAGTGCTCCTCCACGGTGAGCGCGACCTGCGGGGTGAGGCCGTGCTCGACGAGCGCCTGCCGGGGGAACACGTGGCCGCCGCGCGTCGATACCCGGATGAAGCGCCGTCCCTCGAACATCCCCGGCCCCGTCGGGGGCAGCGGGTGCGCGCGGGACGTCAGCGCGACCCACTCGACGCCGCGCACGGGCGTGCGCCACAGGCGCGCGGTGTCCATCACCGACACGGTGAGCGCGACGTCGATCGCGCCGCGCACCAGCTCCTCCTCGGCCGCCTCCGCATCGAGGCGCTTGGCCACGAGGTGCGGCGAGGCGCTCGCGCGGGCGAGGGCCGCCATGATCGGCGGCAGGAACGTCTGCTCGCCGATCGACGTGAGGCCCAGCGTGAGCTCGCCGTCGAAGCCCTCGGGGTCGAAGGCGGCGCTGTCGGTCACGGTCGCGTCGATCTGGGCGAGCGCCTCGTGCAGCGGCCCGAACAGCTGCGTCGCGCGCGGGGTGGGCGCCATCACGTGACCCTCGCGGCGGAAGAGGTCGTCGCCGAAGCGCTTGCGCAGCCGCGCGAGCGTGTAGCTGACGGTCGGCTGCGTGACGTGGAGCCGGTCGGCCGCGCCGGTGAGGCTGCGCATCTCGTAGAGCACCACGAAGGTGCGCAGCTGGTTGAGATCGGCCGGTGCCATTCATCAATCCCATCTATGGGGCGAGACGCTCGAATCTATTGGACCACAGTTGAGGGCGCGCCTAGAGTCGGCGGTAGAGAGACCCGCGAGTGACAAGGACGCCACACGTGATCAAGGACAGCCCCGGCCCTGACGCCCCCGTCGCGGCGCGCCACGGCGAGACCACGGGCGGATTCGACAAGACGCCCGGCTGGCTCGACTGGTACGACGGCCCCGCGACCCCCGTGTTCCGCCTCCCCGAGGGAGCGGTCGACGCGCACTGCCACGTCTTCGGGCCCGGCGGCGAGTTCCCCTTCGCCCCGGAGCGCAAGTACACCCCGTGCGACGCCTCGGCGGCGCAACTGTTCGCGCTGCGCGACCACCTGGGCTTCGACCGCAACGTCATCGTGCAGGCCACCTGCCACGGCGCCGACAACCGCGCGCTCGTCGACGCGCTGCAGCGCAGCGAGGGCCGCGCCCGCGGCGTCGCGACCGTCCGCCGCGACGTCACCGACGAGCAGCTCGCCGAGCTCCACGCCGCGGGCGTCCGCGGCGTGCGCTTCAACTTCGTCAAGCGGCTGGTCGACCGGGTGCCCACCGACTCGCTCGACGAGATCGTCGCGAAGATCGCGCCGCTCGGGTGGCACGTGGTCATCTACTTCGAGGCCGAGGACCTTCCCGACCTCTACGAGTTCTTCTCCGGCATCCCCACGGACGTCGTCGTCGACCACATGGGCCGCCCCGACGTCACCAAGGACGTGGACGGGCCGGAGTTCGCCCTCTTCCTGCGCTTCATGCGCGAGAACCCGAACGTGTGGACCAAGGTGTCGTGCCCCGAGCGGCTCAGCGTCACCGGTCCGCGCGCGCTCGACGGCGAGCGGCACGCCTACACCGACGTGGTGCCGTTCGCCCGACGCGTGGTCGAGGAGTTCCCCGACCGCGTGCTGTGGGGCACCGACTGGCCCCACCCCAACCTCAAGGACCACATGCCCGACGACGGGCTGCTGGTCGACCACATCCCGCAGATCGCCACCACGGCGGAGCTGCAGCGGAAGCTGCTCGTCGACAACCCCCAGCGCCTGTACTGGCCGGAAGGAGCATGAGATGTCACTCGACAAGCCCTACAAGGACATCCCCGGCACGATCATCTTCGACGCCGAGCAGGCGCGGAAGGGGTTCCACCTCAACCAGTTCTCGATGTCGCTCATGAAGCCCGAGAACCGCGAGCGCTACCTCGCGGACCGCGCTGCGTACCTCGACGAGTGGCCGCTGACGCCCGCCCAGCGGCAGGCGGTGCTCGACATGGACCTCAACGCGATGATGGCCGAGGGCGGCAACATCTACTTCCTCAGCAAGATCGGCGCGACGCACGGCCTCAGCTTCCAGCAGATGGCCGGCTCGATGACCGGCATGAGCGAGGCCGCGTACCGCGACATGATGATCGGCGGCGGCCGGCGCCCCGAGGGCGTGCGCCTCAAGGACCTCGACGGGTGGACCCCGCCGTCGAACGAGAAGGCCACGACGATGCGCGAGGACGCACCGGCGAAGTACACGTCGGCGCTCTTCACCTCGCACGTGCCCGCGATCGGCGCCGCGATGGACCTCGGCAAGACCGAGGAGCCGTACTGGAAGAAGATGTTCGCCGGCTACGAGTGGACGCGGACGTGGGCGAAGGAGAACACGCCCGACGTGATCATCCTCGTCTACAACGACCACGCCACGGCCTTCGACTCGACGATCATCCCGACGTTCGTGCTCGGCACGGGCGCGCACTACCCGGTCGCGGACGAGGGCTACGGCCCGCGCCCGGTGCCGGACGTCTACGGCCACCCCGAGCTGGCCGCGCACATCGCGCAGTCGGTGATCCAGGACGACTTCGACCTCACCCTCGTCAACGAGATGGTGGTCGACCACGGGCTCACCGTGCCGCTGTCGCTCGTCTTCGGCGACGTCGACGAGTGGCCGTGCAAGATCATCCCGCTGCCCGTCAACGTGGTGCAGTACCCCGTCCCCTCGGGACGCCGCTGCTACGAGCTCGGCAAGGCGATCCGCCGCGCGCTCGACAAGTGGGACGGGGAGCCGCTGAACGTGCAGATCTGGGGCACCGGCGGCATGAGCCACCAGCTCCAGGGCCCCCGCGCCGGCCTCATCAACGAGGAGTGGGACAACGCCTTCCTCGACCACCTCATCGCCGACCCGCTGGGCCTGACCCAGTGGCCGCACATGGAGTACGTCGACGAGGCCGGTTCCGAGGGCATCGAGCTCGTCGACTGGCTCATCGCCCGTGGCGCCATGGATGATCAGTTCGAGGGCGGCGCCCCCAGCGTCGACCACCGCTTCTACCACGTGCCCGCCTCGAACACCGCGGTGGGCCACCTGGTGCTGAGCAACCCCGTCGCCCAGCCGGCACCCGCCGCCGAGGCGCTGCCGCAGGAGGTCCATGCATGACCGCTTCCACGACCCGCATCGCCGTCGTCGGCGCCGCCGGCGCCTTCGGGATGAAGCACCTCGACGGCCTCGCGCAGATCGAGGACGCCGAGGTGACCGTCGTCAGCGGTACGCGGCCCGGGCCCACGCAGGCGGTCGCCGAGAAGTACGGCGTGCCCACGGCGCTCCTGTCGTACGAGGAGGTGCTCGAGCGCGACGACGTCGACGCGGTGATCCTCGCGACCCCGACCGGGCTCCACGCCGCCCAGACGCAGGCGGCGCTCGCGGCTGGCAAGCACGTCCAGGTCGAGATCCCGCTCGCGGACTCGCTCGCCGACGCCGAGGCCGCCCTCGCGGCGGCCGAGGCGTCGGACCTGGTCGCGATGGTGGGCCACACGCGCCGCTTCAACCCGTCCCACCAGTGGGTCCACCAGCGGATCGCGGCGGGGGAGTTCGGCATCCAGCAGATGGACGTCCAGACGTACTTCTTCCGTCGCACCAACACCAACGCCAAGGGCGAGCCGCGCTCGTGGACCGACCACCTGCTGTGGCACCACGCCGCGCACACCGTCGACCTCTTCGCCTACCAGGCGGGACGCATCGTCCAGGCGAACGCGATCCAGGGGCCCATCCACCCCGAGCTCGGCATCGCCATGGACATGTCGATCCAGCTCAAGGCGGAGTCCGGCGCGATCTGCACGCTGTCGCTGTCCTTCAACAACGACGGGCCGTTCGGCACGTTCTTCCGCTACATCGGCGACACCGGCACGTACATCGCCCGCTACGACGACCTGGTCGACGGGCGAGAGGAGCCCATCGACGTGTCGCGGGTCGCGGTGAGCATGAACGGCATCGAGCTGCAGGACCGCGAGTTCGTCGCGGCGATCCGCGAGGGCCGCGAGCCCAACTCCTCGCTGCGTCAGGTGATCGACTGCTACCGGGTGCTCGGGCAGCTGGAGGAGCAGCTCGCGTGATCCTTCCGCGGATGGGCCTCGGCTGCATGGAGCTCAGCCACGCCTACGGTGTCGCGCCGTCGCCCGAGGACGGCGAGCGGATGCTCCGCGCCGCCCTCGACGAGGGCGTGCGGCTCCTCGACACCGCGACGCTCTACGGCGGCGGCCGGAACGAGGAGCTCGTCGGCCGCGCGCTCCAGGGACGGCGGGACGATGCGGTGCTCGCCTCGAAGTGCGGCATGGCGATGGTCGACGGGGTCAAGACGATCGATGGCAGGCCCGACACCGTGCGCGCCCAGGTCGACGCCTCGCTGTCGCGCCTGGGCGTCGACCACATCGACCTCTACTACCTCCACCGCTGGGACAAGACGGTGCCGATCGGCGAGAGCGTCGGCGTGCTCGCCGAGGCGGTCGAGGCCGGCAAGATCGGCGCGATCGGGCTCTCCGAGGTCTCGGTCGCGCGCCTCCGCGAGGCGCTCGCGGTCGCGCCCATCGCCGCGGTCCAGAACGAGTACTCGCTGTGGAGCCGCAACCCCGAGCTCGGCATGCTCGAGGCGACCCGCGAGGCCGGGGTCGCGCTCGTCGCCTTCTCGCCCGTGGCGCGCGGCTTCCTCGCGGGAGGAGTCGCGGATCCGGACGATCTCGCGCCGAAGGACATCCGGCGGAACATGCCGCGCTTCCAACCGGAGCACTGGCCGGCCAACGCCGCGCTGCTGCCGCAGTGGCACGCGCTCGCGGCCGAGGCCGGTTGCACGCCGGCGCAGCTCGCGCTCGCGTGGGTGCTGTCGCGCGGGCCCCACGTGGTGGCGATACCCGGCACCACGAGCCTCGACCATCTCCGCGAGAACCAGGCCGCGGAATCGCTCGCGGTCGACCCGGCGCTGCTGGAGCGCGCCGGGGCGCTCATCGACACCGCCACGGTGTCCGGTCCGCGGTACAACGCCGCGCAGTCCGATGAGGTGGACGCCGAGTCCTTCGACGCCGCCGCGTGACGTCGGGCGTGCCACGGGTTCGCTGCCGGCCCGCGCGCATCGTCCCCGGCGAGAATCCTGGGCGCACCGTCCATATCTGAGCAGGTTCCGAATTACTTCGACTCTGTCGGAAACTCCCCGGATCGTCTAGCGTGTGGCGTACATCGACGCAGGATGAAGGGGGAGTCACGCCGTGATCGAAGTGGCCGGATTGACCAAGACGTACGGCTCGAAGAGGGCCGTCGACGACATCTCGTTCACCGCGCCGGCCGGCTCGGTCACCGGCTTCCTGGGCCCCAACGGCGCCGGCAAGTCGACGACGATGCGCATGATCATGGGCCTGGACCGCCCCGACGCCGGCACGGCCACGATCGATGGCAAGCCGTTGACCGCGCACGTCGCCCCGATGCGCACGGTCGGTGCGCTGCTCGAGGCCAAGTCCGTGACGCCCGGACGTACGGCGCGCAACCACCTGCGCATCCTGGCCGCCACGCACGGCATCTCCCCGAAGCGGGTCGACGAGGTCATCCAGATGACGGGTCTCGACACCGTCGCGAAGAAGCGGGTGAAGGGCTTCTCGCTGGGCATGGGGCAGCGCCTGGGCATCGCGACCGCGATGCTGGGCGACCCGTCGACCCTGATCATGGACGAGCCTGTCAACGGCCTCGACCCGGACGGCGTGCTGTGGGTGCGCAACCTCGCGCGCCACTTCGCGTCCGAGGGGCGCACCGTGCTGCTGTCGAGCCACCTCATGAGCGAGGTGCAGCTCACCGCGGACCGCGTCGTCGTCATCGGCCGCGGCAAGATCCTCGCGCAGGGCACCATCGCCGACTTCACCGCGCAGGCCGCCTCGGGGTCCGTCACCGTCAACACGTCGGACGATGCGCACCTGGCGCGCCTCGTCGCAGCCGAGGGCGGCCAGGCGACCAGCACGAGCGAGGCGCTCGTCGTCGACGGCCTGGAGCCGGCGCGCATCGCGCAGCTCGCCGTGGGCGCGGGCCTCGACCTTCACGAGCTCGTCAAGACGAACGCGACCCTGGAGGAGGCCTACCTCAGCCTCACGGCCGATGCGGTCGAGTACCACGCCGCCGAGAAGGAAGGGGCGCTCCAGTGAGCATCGCCGTCGACACCGCCAAGCTGACGTTCGGAGGCGCCGTCCGCGCCGAGCTCCTCAAGCTCACGACCACCCGCGGCTTCGTCTGGGTCGCGCTCTGGTCGCTGGGCCTGAGCGCCCTCATGCTCGTGACCTCGAGCGCGGCGGCTCCCGCCGACGCGACCGTGGCGGAGTGGACGGTCATGACGATCGCCGGCGGGATCCTGATGCCGTGGGTGATCCTCGCGATCCACGCGGCGCTGCAGGCGACCGGGGAGTGGAGCTCCGGCATGTTCCGTGTGTCGTTCGCCGTCGTGCCGCGGCGCAACCTCTGGCTCGCGGCCAAGGCGACCGCGCTCGCGGTCTTCGCCGGCCTCGTGTCGATCGCCGTCACGATGGTGGACACCGCGATCGTGCTCGCGAAGCACGGCAGCGCGGGCGCGACCATCGACTGGACGCTCGGGCATACGTGGCAGATCTTCATCGGGGTGCCGGCGGCGTGCATCATGACCGCGGTGATGGCGGTCGGGATCGGCGCGCTCGTGCGCACGAGCGGCATCGCGGTGACGGCCGTCATCGTGGTGCTGATCGTGCTGCCGTTCGCGGCGTTCTTCGGCTTCGAGTGGGTCGCGCACATCACGTCGTACCTGCCCAGCGGCGCCGCGGATTCGATGGTGAGCGCCGGTGCCTTCGGCGCGACGTCGGACGATCTGGGAATCGTGGGTGGCACGGCGGTGCTGCTCGCGTGGTCGGTCGGCGCGTGCGTCGCCGCATCGGTCGCGATGAGCCGCCGCGACGCGTAAGAAGAGAACCAGGGATCTAAGGAGCACGGACATGGACGTCACGATCACCGCCGGACCGGCCTTCGCGATGGGGACCATCACGGTCCCGCCGGGAGGCTCGGTGCGCGTCGAGGCGGGCGCGATGGCGATGACGCGCGGCGACGTCTCGATGGAGACCTCGACGCGTGGCGGGTTCATGAGCGGGCTCAAGCGTTCGCTGGGCGGCGAGAGCTTCTTCGTCAACGACTTCCACTCGGGCTCGGGCGGGCAGGTCGGCGTCGCTGCGACCCTGCCGGGCGACATGGCCGAGGTCACCCTCGACGGGACCGGCGCGCTGCTGGTCCAGTCGGGCTCGTGGATCGCGTCGGACCCGTCCATCCAGGTCGACTCCAAGTGGGGCGGCGGCAAGTCGTTCTTCTCGGGCGAGGGTCTGATCCTGCTGCGCTGCACCGGGGCCGGCGAGCTGCTGCTCGCTTCCTACGGCGCGATCCAGGGCTTCACCCTCGCGGCCGGCGAGACGCTCACGCTCGACACGGGCCACGTGGTCGCCTTCGACGACTCGGTCCAGTTCAGCGTGAGGAAGGCCGGCAGCTGGAAGTCGACCATCCTCGGCGGCGAGGGTCTGGTGACGGACTTCACCGGGCCGGGTCGCGTATGGCTCCAGACGCGCTCCAGCAACGACCTCATCGACTGGATCAAGCGCGTCAACCCGCAGCGCAACAACTAGCGGGAACGGCGCCACGCGGGCGTCTTCGACAGGCGTTCACTAGGGCGCTGTCGCCGTAGGATGGTGCGATGACGCACGCCGACGAGGGGGACGAGAGCCTCGACCTCCTCATCGGTCGCGTCGACGAGTACTCGACCCTCTTCACCGCGGCCGTCGACGAGGTCCTCGGCACCGAGATCGTCGAGAACGGGCAGTTCACCGCCCTGGTCTCGCTGGCCGACCGCGAGCCGCACGCGGTCGCGGACCTCGCGCCGATCGCGCGCATGGACCGTCGTCGCCTCCTGGGCTTCCTGCGCTCCCTGGAGGACCACGGCCTGCTCGAGCTGGGCACGGACGAGGCCGACCATCGCCGCCGCGTCGCCCGGCTCACGCTGCGCGGCGCCCGTCGGCTCCGCGAGGCGGACGCGAGGCTGGCGGCGTTCTTCTCGGAGTCGGCGGCGCTCGCCCGCGAGATCGCGGAGCTGAGCACGGTGTCGACGTCCTCCCCGGCGCCCGCGCCCGCGCCGTCGCGCGCGCCGGCCAGCGCGCTCGAGCTGGCGGCGCTCGTCGCCGAGACCGGTCTCGACCTCCATGACGTGACCCGGGCGATCCTGGGCGAGCGCGGCTTCGAGCACATCCGCGGACACCGCCTGCTGGCGCTCAACGCGATCCGGCTGCACGGCGCATGCCGCCCCTCCGCGCTGGTGGATGATCTGCGGCTCAGTCCCGGAGGCGTGACCTATCTGCTCGACGGCCTCGAGAACGACGGCCTCATCCGGCGCGAGCGCGACGTCTCCGGGGATCGGCGCGGCGTCACCGTGACGCTCACGGACGCCGGGCTCGTGGTCGCGGGCGCGTCCCGCGAGGCGTTCGTGCGGACCCGGCACCGCCTCCACCAGCGGTTCTCGACGATCGGCAGGGCATCCGTCGCCGCCTGAGTGCGCCGCGCCCTCTCAGAACAGCGGCCGGCCCGCGGCGAGCCTCGTGCGCAAATCCCGCAGCGGACGCCTGAGCGGAGCCTCCCGCATCGCGCGCGGGACGGCGCGCTGGAAGGCGGCCATGCGCCGGTTGAAGCGGTCGAAGCGGCGCTGCTCGTCGTCGTCCCACGGGAGCTCCATGAGCTCGCGGAACCGCGGCCCCAGGTATCCGGCGGTCATCCGCACGCGCCAGCGGATCAGCGGCGCCGGCACCTCGCGGCCCAGGTACTCGAGGCGCAGCACGCGCCAGAGGTAGGCGCGCGCCGCATCGTCCATCGCGAGGCGCTCCGACATCGCGTTCCACCACGTCTCGAAGTCGTCGCGCGTGGCCGGCCAGGCCTCGGGCGGCATCTGCAGGGTGGTGCCGAAGACCATGCCCTGGCGGTAGAAGGTCTCGCGGAGGTCCCCGGTGAGCGGCCCGCGCACCCGCTCGTAGGCGTGCTCGGCGCCGCGGTAGAGGCACGCGGCCACCCAGATCTGCAGCTCCGGGTCGAAGGCGCGGTACGGCACCCGCGCTCCCGGCTCCGACCTCACGGGGGCGTGCGAGCGGTTGGTCGCGGCGCGGTAGGCGGCACGGTCCTCCGCGGACCCCAGCATCGTCACGGCGATGTAGCCGATGGTGGTGCGCATGCGTCGCTTGGGGTCGTGGAACAGCGCGCCCGGGCCCGTGCTCTCCATCACCCCGTAGGCGACCGGGGGCAGCGACAGCTGCCAGATCACGTTGGCGGTGCCGGCCAGCGTGATGAACCAGTTGGCGCCCTCGCGCAGGGCGCCGGTGTCGAGCGCGTCGAGCTCGTGTCGACGCTCAGCCTTGAGAGCCGTCATGTCGGCACGATAGCACGAAGGTGAATCTTGGTTAACTTATCCGTCGGACGATGCGGCGCCGCGCGCGTCACGAGGCCGGCAGAGCGTCGTTCCTGAACGACGCCGGCGTGCGCCCGGTCCAGCCCTTGAACGCCCGCTGGAACGCGCTCTGGTCGGAGAAGCCCGTGAGGAAGGCGACCTCCGCGAGCGAGTGGCGCGAGTCCGCCAGCAGCGCCTCCGCGCCCTCGCGCCGCGCCCGGGCGGTGAGCGACTGGTAGGTCTCGCCCTGTTCGGCGAGGCGACGGTGCAGCGTGCGCTCGCTCATGCCGAGGCGGCGCGCGATGACCGCCTTGGTCGGCGGCCCGTCGGGCAGCAGGTCGGTGATGGTCGCGTGCACCGTGTCGACCAGCGAGCGCTCCCCCTCCTGCGACCGGAGCTCCTCGAGGTGGGCGAGCAGGAAGGAGGACAGGCCCTGGTCCGCGAGCCGACCGCGGAGCGCGAGCGTCGCGGCGTCGAACTCGATCGCGTTGCGCCCGGCGTCGAACGTCACCGGGCACCCGAAGTAGGAGTGCGCCTCCGTGATCGAGGCCGGCCGGGGGTGGCGGAAGGTCACCGCCCGCGGCACCACCCGGCGCCCGGCGGCCTCGGACAGCATCGTCATCACCGCCGCGAACGCGCACTCGTTCGCGAGCCTCGCGCCGCGGCGGGGCGCGGGTCGCGACAGGGTCAGCGTCGTCACGTCGCCGGGTTCGTCGACCAGCGCGTACTCGAGCGAATCGCTCAGCAGGACGATGTAGCGGACCAGCCGGCGCAGCGCGTCGCGCAGGGTGTCGGCCGTCTTGAGGCCGAGCCCGAGCGCGCTGAGGTCGTCCGGCCGCAGCAGCGCGCCGTACCGGTACGGAAGCCCGTCGTCGTGAGGCAGGGTCGCACGCTCGAGGACGTCGTAGTAGTCGTCCGCCTCGACCCGCTCCTGCGCGGCGCGCTGCGCGTCCGCGTCCGGAGACAGCCCGAGGCCTGCCAGCAGCTCCTCCGGCGGGACCGGGGCGCTCGCGACCCGCGCGACGATCCTCACGACGGAGCTCCGGACGCTCGTCACGATGCGATCCCTCCGCTTCGGGGTCCTCGGGCGCGGGTTGATCCACCCTAGTGCGGGGGTGGCCGCAACGGTCAATGGAACGGCCCCGGATGCCAAGACCAGGCCCTTCGCCGGTTCCTAGCGTGAGGGGCATGAACACCACAGCACCCACCACCACCCGCACCGTCCAGCTCGACCGCTACGGCTCGCCCGCCGAGCTGCGGCACCGCACGGTCGACATCCCCGCGCCGGCAGACGACCAGGTCGTCGTCCGCGTCCGCGCCGCCGGCATCAATCGCGGCGACGGCCTCGCGATCGCGGGCCTGCCCTACGCGGCCCGCCTCTCCTATGGGCTCACCCGCCCCAAGCGGCCCGTCCCCGGCACCGACGTCGCCGGCACCGTCGTCGCCGTGGGCGCCGATGTCACGGCCTGGAGGCCGGGGGACGATGTGGTGGGCTGGGCCGTCGGCGCTTTCGCCGAGCACGCGCTCGCCGACGCATCGTCCCTGCTCGCCAAGCCCGAGGGGCTCACCTTCGAGGAGGCGGCGGCGCTGCCCACCGCCGCGGTCACCGCGCTCCAGGCGCTCCAGGCCGGCGGCATCGAGACCGCGCGGCGCGTGCTCGTCCTCGGCGCGTCCGGCGGCGTCGGATCGTTCGCGGTGCAGCTCGCCGCGGCGTCCGGCGCCGAGGTCACCGGCGTCTGCTCCACCCGCAACGTGGAGCTGGTCCGGTCGCTCGGCGCCGACCACGTCGTCGACTACGCCGTCGAGGACGTCGCCGCGCTCCGCGGCTACGACCTCGTCGTCGACCTCGCCGGGCGGATCCCGCTCGCCCGCGCCCGCCGCCTCGCGTCGCGCCGCGGCGCCTACATCGTCGTCGGCGGCGGCAAGGCGCGCACGCTCACCGGCATGCGCCGGTTCGCCGCGGCCGCCATCCTCTCGCCCTTCGTCGCGCAGCGGCTCCGGCCGCTGTTCGCCACGCCGAGGCGCGAGGACCTCGCGACCGTGCTGTCCCACGTCGCCGACGGCCGCGTGCGCCCGTCCGTCGAGGCCGCGTACGCCCTGCGCGACGCCGCCGACGCCGTCGACTTCGTCCACCGCGGGAAGGCCCGCGGCAAGGTCGTCCTCGTCCCCTGACACCCCACCCACCCGCTCACCCCGGAGGAGCAGCCATGTCGACCACCACCGTCACCCAGCCCGCCGACGCCGCGCCGGCGTCCCCGACCCGCCCGCGGCTGCGTCGCCTCACCCGCGTCGCCGGAGCGCTCTACCTGGCCATCTTCGTGATCTACCCCCTCGCGACGTTCGCCCGCGCGAGCCTCGTGGTACCCGGGGATGCCGCCGCCACCGCCGCCAACGTCCGCACGCAGGAGGCCCTGTTCCGGTGGGGCCTGGCCGGTGAGGCGCTCATCGTGATCATCGAGATCGTGCTCGCCGGCGTCCTCTACACGCTGCTGCGGCCCGTGAGCCGGTCCATGTCCCTGGCAGGCGCGCTGGCCCGCGTGGCCGAGGCCGTGGTGATGGCCGCCGGCTGCCTCGTCACGAGCGTCCTCACGCTCGTCGCGGTCGGCGACAGCGGAGCCCTCGCCGCCTTCGACGCGGCGGAGCGCGACTCCCTCGCGCTGTACTTCCAGGAGGCCAACGACGGCATCGTCCTCATCTGGGGCTTCTGCTTCGCGCTCTCGCTCCTGCTCACCGGCTGGCTGGTGATGCGCTCCGGCTTCCTGCCGCGCTTCGCGGGGATCCTGCTGGCGCTCGCGGGCGTCGGCTACCTCGTCCAGAGCTTCGGCACCTTCCTGGCCCCCGGCCTGGCCGGCACGTGGGAGACGATCGTGCTCGTGCTCGCCATCCCGGGCGAGCTCGTGTTCGCGCTCTGGCTGATCGTCAAGGGCGTGGACCAGGAGGCCTGGCACGCCGCCGCGGCCCGCGCCCGCCGCGCGCAGGTCTGAACGCCGGGCCTGTACGCCCGCACCGGTCCGCCCCGACGCCGCACCTGTGGCGCCGGGGCGGACGTGCGGCACGGAGTCGGGCCCTACCGTGATCGCGCGAGGCATGCCTATGGTGGTCGGCAATGTCCGCCCCGCAGAGAGTCCCCGCCCTGCGCCCGCCACCCGCCGTCGCCGTCCCGGCCGCGGCGCGATGGGTGCTCATCTTCGTCCTCGCGCTCGCGTTCGCCCTGGTGAACGGCCATACCGCGTGGGCGCACACCGACCTCGACCACTCGGACCCCGCCGATGGCGTCACCGTCGACCACGCGGTCGAGGAGATCGTCCTCACGTTCACGCTGCCGGTCACGCCCCTGGGCGAGGCGGTCGAGATCGCCGGGCCGGACGGGCCTGTCGAGGCGGCGATCGAGCAGACCGACGACGGCATCGTCATCGTCGCGACCCCCGCCGAGCCGCTGGGCGACGGCGCCTACACGGTCGCGTGGACGGTCGCCGCCGAGGACGGCCACCCGCTCGACGGCACATTCTCCTTCGACGTCGCCGGTGTCGCTCCGGAACCGACGCATACCGCCACCGCATCGGCGACGCCGGACGCCACGGCGAGCGCCTCCCCGTCGAGCACCGAGCAGCAGTCGGCCTCGCCCTCCCCGACGGCCACCATGGCCATGGATCCCGAGTCCGCGGGCGGAGCCGCGAGCGACCTCGCGGCACGCATCGTCGCCCGCGGCGGCGCGGCCATCGCGCTGTGGTCGCTCCTCGTGGCCGGCGGCGCGCTCGCCTTCGCCGGCATCGCCATGCGCGGACGCGACTCCGACGACGTCCCCCGCCTCCTCGCCGGCGTGCGGTGGTGCGGCGCGCTGCTGCTCGGCGGCCTCGCCCTGCGCGTGATCGGGCGGTCGGCGCTCATCGCCGGCGGGTCGTTCGCGGACGGCCTCCAGGCGGACGCCTTCCAGGACGCCCTCGCCGGCACCTTCGCGTGGGTCCTCGGCCTCCAGGCGCTCGGTGGTCTCCTCATGCTCGTCGGCACGATGCGGACGGTCGCCGGCTCGTGGCTCGCGACCGTCGGGGTGCTGGTCGCGGGCGCCGGTCACGTGCTCGGCGGTCACAGCAACACCGCCGAGCCGCGATGGCTGGTGCTCACGGCGGACATCGCGCACCTCGTCGCCGCGGCGGTCTGGGTCGGAGGCGTCGTGAGCCTTGCCGCCGTGCTGCGCCGCCGCAGCCGCGAGGGCCGCCCCCTCGACGCCGGCGCGATGGCGTCGCGGTTCGGCGTGGTGGCCGCCGCGTCGTTCGTCGTCGTCGGCATCGCCGGCGTGGTGCTCGCGTGGGAGATCCTCGAGGAGCTCTCCGACCTGTGGACCTCGACGTGGGGCATCGTCCTGCTCGTCAAGGTGGCGCTCGTCGCCGTGGTCGCCGTGATCGGCGCGTACACGCACTTCCGCATCGTGCCGCGGCTCGCCGCCAGGTCCGGCGAGGGGGAGCACGATGCGCCGGAGGACGCGCACCTCCGCGGGGTGGTGCGCTGGGAGTCCGCGCTCTTCGTCGCCGTGGTGGTCGCGACCGCGGTGCTCGTCGCATCCTCGGTCCACGCCTGACCCGTCCGCGCAGGTCCGCCCGACCCGCGCATCGTCCCGACGGCGCCGGATCCGGCGGAGCCCCTTGCGCATCGTCCCACCGGGAGCGACACTGAACGATGTATCGCTCGCTATCGTTCGGCGATCCCGCCGGACGGCAAGGAGGCCACCATGACCGGCACGACCCGACCCGGAGGCGGCGGGGGCTTCAACCCGCGCAGCCCGTCCGAGGCGATGGACGCGATGTGGGACGCGATGGACCAGATCAAGCACAGCTTCGACAAGCGCGTCGGGACCCGCATGGGCCGCGGCGACGTGCGCGCCGCGATCCTCGCGCTGCTGCACGAGGGCGACATGCACGGCTACCAGATCATCCGCGAGATCGAGGAGCGCACCGGCGGCCGCTGGAAGCCCAGCGCCGGCTCCGTGTACCCCACGCTCCAGCTGCTCGCGGACGAGGGCCTCGTGTCCGCCGAGACCCAGCACGACCGCAAGATCTACTCGCTCACCGAGGCCGGCCGGGACGAGGCCGCCGCGGCCGCGAAGGACGCGCCGTGGGAGACGCAGCCGCTGTGGGACAACTCCAAGCTGGGCCCGCTGTCGAAGTCCGGCTTCGAGCTCGCGCAGGCCGCCGCGCAGGCCGCCCGCACGGGCACCAAGGAGGAGCAGGAGAAGGTCGTCGAGGTCCTGGACGAGGCACGACGTAGGATTTACTCGATCCTCGCGCAGGGCTGACGAGACGCCGTCGGGCCGTCGGGGATCGAGGAGAATCGATGCCCGACGCCACCCGCGGACGCGCCCGCTACCGCCGCATCCTGCGCTTCGCCGCGCGGCACCTCATCGTCACGTGGTGGTACGAGCTCTTCCTGCCGCGCTTCGGCATGGCGCGCATCGCCGAGCGCACGCGCGAGGCCCGCATGCAGCGCCTCGCGCGCCGCTTCCGCGTGCTCGCGGTCGACCTCGGCGGGCTGATGATCAAGCTCGGCCAGTTCCTGTCGACCCGCCTCGACGTGCTGCCGCCGGAGATCACCAGGGAGCTCGAGGACCTCCAGGACGAGGTCCCTGCGGTGCCCTTCGACCAGATCCACGCGCTCGCCGAGGACGAGCTGGGCGTGCCGCTGCGACACATCTACGCGTCCTTCGACGAGACGCCCGTCGCGTCCGCGTCGATCGGGCAGGCGCATCGGGCGACGCTCGCCGCCACCGACAAGGATGCCGTGGGTTTCGCGGACGTCGTGGTGAAGATCCAGCGGCCCGGCATCGGCCACATCGTCGAGATCGACCTGTCCGCGCTGCGGCGCATCTCGATGTGGCTCATGCGGATCCGGATCATCCATCAGCGGGTCGACCTGCCCGCGCTCGTCGAGGAGTTCGCGCAGACCAGCCTCGAGGAGGTCGACTACCTCCACGAGGCCGCCAACGCCGACCGCTTCGCCGAGACCTTCGCCGAGGACGAGCGTGTCCACGTCCCCGCCGTCGTGTGGGAGCGCACCACCCGCCGCGTCCTCACGCTCGAGGACGTCACGGCGATCAAGATCACCGACGTCGAGGGCATCCGGGCCGCGGGGATCTCCCCGGCCGAGGTCGCGAACGTGTTCGCCGACGTCATGCTCGACCAGCTCTTCCGGCACAGCTTCTTCCACGCCGACCCGCACCCGGGCAACCTCTTCGTCACGCCCCGCGCCGCGGGGGAGGAGGGGCCCGAGTGGCGGCTCACGTTCGTCGACTTCGGGATGATGGGTGAGGTCCCCGACCGCCTGCGCAGCGCGCTGCGCGCCGTCGTCATCGCGGCGGCCTCGCGCGACGGCAAGGGCATGGTCCGCGCGATGCACGATGCGGGGGTGCTGCTGCCCTCGGCCGACACCGTCGAGCTCGAGCGGGTGATGACCCAGGTGTTCTCGCGCTTCGGCGGCATGGGCTTCGCGGACCTGCGGCGCGTGGACCCGCGCGAGTTCCGCGACTTCGCGCTCGAGTTCTCCGACGTCATGCTCACGCTGCCGTTCCAGCTGCCCGAGAACTTCCTGCTCATCATCCGCGCGGTGTCGCTGACCTCGGGGCTGTGCAGCTCGCTCGACCCGGCGTACAACATCTGGGACTCGGTCGAGCCGTACGCGCAGCGGCTGCTGCGCGACGAGACCAGCAGCATGGCGCGCGAGGTCGGTCGCGACGCGGTCGAGGCCGTCGGCGTGATCCGCCACATGCCCAAGCGGCTCGACGCGGTGCTGCACAAGGTCGAGACCGGCAACCTCGCGGTGACGACGCCGCGCCTCGAGGAGACGTTCTCCAAGCTCGAGCTCACGGCGCGGCGGCTCGTGTCCGCGCTGATCTTCTGCGCGCTGCTGGTCGGGGGCGCCAGGCTTCATGCAGACGACCCGGGTCAGGGCTGGGTGCTCATGATCGGCTCGCTCATCCCGCTGGGCCACGTGATCTTCGGCCGCCGCAACCCCCGCTGACCTCTGATTCCCAATGACAAAGGTGACAGGTGGGACGTGCCGTCCCACCTGTCACCTTTGTCATTGGGAATCGAGCGGTGTGCGCCTCGGCGCGGGGCCCGTCGACTGGCGCACGATCAGCTCCGCCTGCACGGCCGGCGGCTCGTGCGCCGCGGAGCCCTCGATGCGGCTCAGGAGCTCGGCGAAGGCCGCGCGGCCGCGCCCCGCGAGATCCATCCGCAGCGTCGTGAGCGGCGGGGTGTAGAAGGCCGCGTCGGGGAGGTCGTCGATGCCGGTCACGCTCACGTCGCGAGGCACCGCGAGGCCGCGCTCGGACAACGCGAGCATCGCGCCGAGCGCCATCTGGTCGTTCGCCGACACGATGGCGGTCGCATCGAGGTCCTCGAGGTCGGCGATCGCCGCGTACCCCGAGGCGGCCGACCAGTCGCCCTCGATGATCCCGGTGACCTCGAGCCCGAGCGCCTCGGCGGCGGCCTCGATCGCCCGCGTGCGGTTGCGGGCCGCGGACCAGTGGTGCGGCCCCGCGAGGAAGAGGATCCTGCGGTGGCCCAGCCGCGCCAGGTGCGCGACCAGCGCCGGCATCCCCTCGGTCGCGAGCTGCGACCGGACGCGGCTCGGCTCGTCGGGCTCGGTGACCACGAAGGCCGGCACGCGGAAGTCGATCCGCTCGAAGGCGTGCGTCATCTCGTCGGTCGAGGAGAGCGCGAGCACGCCCTCGACGTCGTGCTCCGCGATCATCGCGAGCGCCTCGTCGATCGAGGCGGCGTCCGTGGTGTCGAGCGTGACGATGTCGAGGACGTAGCCCGCGTCGCGGGCGGCCGCGGCAGCCGAGCCGAGGATCTTGCTGGGGCCGTACTTGTCGATGTCGTGCGTGAGGGCGCCGATGCGGTGCGACCGTCCCGTGGTGAGCGAGCGCGCGGTGAGGTTGGGCCGGTAGTCGAGCTCCGCGAGGGCGCGCTCGACCTTGGCGCGCGTCTCCGGCCGGATGCCGGCGAAGCCCTTGAGGAAGCGGCTCACCGTCTGGTGCGACACGCCCGCCGCATGAGCGACGTCGTAGATGGTCGCCGGCTTGCCCGCGGCGGCAGCGCCGTGACGGACCTTGCGCTCGGGCGCGATCGGCTCGTCGCCGGCGCCGTCGCCTGCGCCCGGCTCGCCGCGCGCGCCGGCCTCCCGCTCGCCGCGGGAGCCCGAGCCCGCCGACGGGGCTGCCTGCTCGGTCATGCCCATCGCCCTCCATCGCACGCCGTATGGCTGAACCGTACCGCCCCAACGTCACGAAACCGTGACATCTCGGGGCCTTGCGCTTCCCGATATTACCGGTAACATCGCCGTTATGCCCCAATGTGGCCGGTAACAAAGCCGGGAAGCAGGGGCCCAGCCGGATCAACAACGGAGTGGATCTATGGAGCACAGCAGCACCGCCGCTGCCCCCGGGCGCATCGACCTCGGGGTCGCGTACTACCCCGAGTACCAGCGTCACGACCGACTCGAGACCGACCTCGACCTCATGGTCGAAGCGGGCATCACCACCATCCGCGTGGGGGAGTCCGTGTGGTCGACGTGGGAGCCCCGCGAGGGCCGGTACGACCTCGAGTGGCTCGCGCCCACCCTCGACGCCGCGCACGAGCGAGGCATCCGCGTCATCCTCGGCACCCCCACCTACGCGGTGCCGCCGTGGCTCCAGGTCGCCCACCCCGAGATCGCCGCCGACCGCGCCACCGGGGAGCCGATCCCGTGGGGCGCCCGCCAGGAGATGGACTTCACCCACCCCGAGTTCCTCGCGCGCGCCGAGCGGCTCATCCGCGCGATCCTCGACCGGTACGCGTCCCACCCGTCGGTGGTCGGCTTCCAGGTCGACAACGAGCCCGGCATCGAGATCTTCCACAACGACCAGGTGTTCGCACGCTTCGTCGCGACGCTCGCCGCGACCTACGGCGACGTCGACACGCTCAACCGCGAGTGGGGCCTCACCTACTGGTCGCACCGCCTCCAGGACTGGTCGGAGCTGTGGCGGCCCGACGGCAACTCGTTCCCCCAGTACGACCTCGCGTGGCGCACCTTCCAGGCCGACCTCACCGCCGAGTTCATCGCGTGGCAGGCCGGGCTCGTCGAGGAGTACCGCGACCCCGCCCAGTTCGTCACCACCTGCTTCCAGTACCCGCGCGCCGCGCTCGACGACCAGCGCACCGCGGAGGCGCTCACCGTGACAGCCGGCAACCCCTACTACGGGATGCAGGACCGCCTCGCGATCGAGGACCGCCGCCCCACGACCGAGTACTGGACCACCAGCGGCGTGCCCACCCTCTTCCGCCAGGGCGACCGGATGTTCTCCTCCAAGCAGGCGCGCTACCTCGTCACCGAGACCAACGCGCAGGCGATCGGGGACTCCGCCTCCAACTACCCGCCGTACCCGGGCCAGCTCGCGCAGGCGGCCTTCGCGCTGATCTCGCGCGGCGCGGCGCTCGTCGAGTACTGGCAGTGGAACACGCTGCCCTACGGGGCCGAGACCTACTGGGGCGGCGTGCTCCCGCACAGCCTCGAGCCCGGCCGTGTCTACGACGAGATCGCCGGGATCGGCACCCGGCTGAAGGGCCTCGGCGGCCTGCTCGACGGCTACGAGCCCGACGCCGACGTCGCCGTCCTGTGGTCGATCCCCAGCAAGCATGCGCTCCAGTTCCAGCCGCCGTTCCGGATGCCCGCGGGCGACGAGGGCGACCCCTACGAGCGCATCGTCGACGCCTTCTACGACGGCGCCTTCGACTCCCGCGCCCAGGTCCGCATCCTCCACCTCGGCCAGGCGCACGCCCTCGGCGCGGAGGAGCTGGTCCGGCGCTACCCGGTGCTCGTCGCGGCGGGCCTCTACATCGCCTCGGACGACGACATCGCCCTCCTGGACGACTACGCGAAGGCCGGCGGCCACCTCGTCCTCGGCCCGCGCACCGCCTACGCCGACACCGAGGCCCGCGCCCGCCACCAGGTCGCACCGCCAGGGCTCGCCGACGCCGCGTCCGCGCGGTACGAGGAGTTCTCCAACCTCGACGCCCCCGTCCCCGCGACGGGGACGCCGGCCCTCGCGCTGCCCGACGGCGCCGCCGCGGAGCTGTGGATCGACGGCCTCATCCCCGAGGCGGCCGAGGTGCTGGCCGGCTACGACCACCCGCGCTTCCGCGACTTCGCGGCCGTCACGAGCGCCCCCTCGGGAGCGGGCCGCGTCACCACCGTCGGCTGCGTCCCCACGCGCGAGCTCGCCGCCGCGGTCGTGTCCCACGCGGTCGGCGGCACCTCGCCCGACGGCCTGCTGGCGGATCCGCCGGCGGCCGTCACCGCATCGTCCGGCACCCTTCCCGACGGCCGCCGGGTGTGGTTCGTCTTCAACTGGGGCTGGACCCCCGCGACGGTCGCGCTGGCGCGACCGGTCACGGACCCGATCGGCGATGCGGCGCACGCCGCCGGCGATCACCTGGAGCTGTCCGCCTGGGCCACCGCGGTCCTCGTCGGCGAGCAGATTCACCCCGAGTCCCCGAACCTGGGGAAGTAGAGAGAAGGAACAGGAATGAACAAGGCACGTAGGACAGCAATGGCGCTGGCAGGAACTGCCGCCGCCTTCTCCCTGATCGCCACCGGCTGCAGCTCGGGCGACGGCGACGGCGGTGGCGCCGAGAGCGCCGAGCCCATCGCCTCGGACGCCTTCGACGAGGCGATGAGCACCCCGACCGAGCTCACGTTCTGGACGTGGGTCCCCGACATCGAGAACGAGATCGCCCTCTTCGAGGAGGCGTACCCCGCGATGGACGTCACGGTCGAGAACGTCGGCCAGGGCCTCGAGCACTACCAGAAGCTGCGCTCCGCGCTGGAGTCCGGCGAGGGTGCCCCCGACGTCGCCCAGATCGAGTACATGTACATCCCCACCTTCAACCTCACGAACTCGCTGCTCGACCTCTCCCAGTTCGGCGCCCGCGACCTGGGCGGCGACTACGTCGAGTGGGTGTGGAACCAGGTGGCGAACGATGCGGGCGTGTGGGCGATCCCGCAGGACACCGGCCCCATGGGCAACCTCTACCGCGAGGACATCCTCGCCGAGGCAGGCCTCGACGCCGCGCCCGAGACCTACGACGAGTACGCCGAGGCCGCTCAGCTGGTGAAGGACGAGACCGGCTCGTACATCTCGAACCTCGCCGCGAACGAGCCCGTCCAGCTCATCGCGCTGCTGTGGCAGGCGGGCATCGACCCGTTCGGCTACGACGGCGCGGAGACCGTGTCGATCGACGTGAGCTCGGCCGAGGTCAAGGAGATCGTCCAGTACTGGCAGGACCTCGTCCAGGCCGACCTGGTGTCGACCGACGCCGGCTGGACCGACAACTGGTTCCAGAACATCGCCAACGGCAACTACGCCGGATGGCTCGTCCCGGCCTGGGGCCCGATCTTCCTCCAGGGCACCGCGGAGGGCACCGCCGGCAAGTGGCGCGCGGCGCCGCTGCCGCAGTGGGACGCCGCGAACCCGGTGTCGGGCAACTGGGGCGGCTCCTCCAACGCCGTCCTCGCCACCTCGGAGAACCCGATCGCGGCCTACGAGCTCGCGCGGTGGATCAACTACGAGCCCGAGCCGACCACGATGTTCGCGACCGAGCAGTTCCTGTACCCGGCGCTCACCTCGCTGCTGGAGGACCCGGAGTACGCGGACCAGCCGGTCGAGTTCTTCGGCGGCCAGGAGGTCAACGCGGAGTTCGCCGAGATCTCCGCGACCGTCGACCCGACCTTCGAGTGGCTCCCGTTCATGGAGTACGTGCTCTCGTCCTACAACGAGACCGTGGGCGCCGCCTGGGAGAAGAAGGGCGACGCCGTGGGCGCGCTCGACGTCTGGCAGCAGGAGCTCGTCGACTACGCGACCGAGCAGGGCTTCACGGTCGAGTAGCAGCAAGGGCGGGGGCGCCGATGCGCGGCGCCCCCGCCACCACCCCTCACACCGCAGTGAAGGAGGCCCCCCGTGGCCGTCACCACCGTCAGCTCCGCCGAGTCCCCGGCGGCGCCCCCCTCGTCCCGGCGCGCGCCGCGCCGCGGGCATCGGGGCCACCCGTTCGCCGGGTTCCTGTTCGTCGTGCCGTTCATGGTGCTGTTCATCGCGATGATCATCGTGCCGCTCGGCTACGCGGCCTACCTCAGCCTCTTCGAGAACAAGCTCATCGGCGGCACCTCGTTCGTCGGGCTCAAGAACTTCGCGGAGGCGCTCACCGACGAGGCGTTCCTCGGCGGCGTCGGCCGCATGGGGCTCTTCCTGGTGATCCAGGTGCCGATCATGCTGTTCCTGGCGCTGTTCCTCGCGCTCGCGATCGACAGCGGCCGCACCCGGGCCGCGCGCAGCGCCCGCCTGCTCGCCTTCATGCCGTACGCGGTGCCCGGCGTGGTCGCGACGCTCATGTGGGGCTACCTTTACGGCCCCGACTTCGGGCCCATCACCCAGGCCTTCGAGGCGCTCGGCCTGCAGCCGCCCGACCTGCTCGGGACGTCCTCGATCCTCGGTTCGATGATGAACATCGTCACGTGGGAGTACGTCGGCTACAACATGATCATCATGTACGCCGCGCTCCGCGCGATCCCGACCGAGCTGTACGAGGCCGCCGCGATCGACGGCGCGAGCCGCATCCGCATCGCGCTGAGCATCAAGATCCCCGCGATCAAGCCCGCGATCATGCTCACCGTCATCTTCTCGGTGATCGGCACGTTCCAGCTCTTCAACGAGCCGGCTCTGCTCGACGCGATCGCGCCGGTGGTCATCACCAACGGCTTCACGCCGAACTTCTACGCCTACAACGTCGCGTTCGTGAACCAGGACGTCAACTACGCCGCGGCCATCGCGTTCCTGCTGGGCCTCGTCATCGCGGTGCTGTCGTACGTGGTGCAGCTGAGCTCTCAGCGCGCCGAGAGGAAGGTGCGGCGATGACCGCCACGATGTCAGCCGGCGGCCAGGCCTCCGCCGCCGGCCTCCACCGGCCCCGACCCACGCGCCACCGGCGCGGCCGCGACCGCAGCACCGCGCTGTCGATCGTGGTGTGGGCCCTCGCGCTGTACTTCCTGCTGCCGCTCGTGTGGCTCGCGATCGCCAGCACCAAGAACACCGGCGACCTGTTCTCCACGTTCGGGTACTGGTTCGGCGACAGCTTCGCGCTGTGGGACAACATCCAGTCCGTCTTCGCGTACAAGGGCGGCATCTTCGGCCGCTGGGCGCTCAACACGCTCCTGTACGCCGGCGTCAGCGCCGTGGGCGCATCGTTCCTCGCCACGATGGCCGGCTACGGCTTCGCGAAGTACCGCTTCCCCGGCTCGACCGCGATGTTCTCGATTGTGCTCGGCGCGATCATGATCCCGCTTACCGCGCTCGCGCTGCCGACGTACCTGCTGTTCAGCTCCGCCGGCCTCACCAACACGGTGTGGGCGATCATCGTCCCGTCGCTCGTGAGCCCGTTCGGCGTGTTCCTCATGCGGGTCTACGCGGCGGACTCCGTGCCCGACTCGCTCATCGAGGCGGCCCGCGTCGACGGCGCGGGGGAGTTCCGGACCTTCTTCCAGGTGTCGTTCCGCCTCATGGTGCCCGGCTTCATCACCGTGCTGCTGTTCGCCCTGGTCGCGACGTGGAACAACTACTTCCTGCCGCTCATCATGCTCAACAGCTCGGACCTCTACCCGCTCACCGTGGGCCTCGCGCAGATGCAGTCCGCGGGCACGTCGGGCGGCGGCGGCGAGGTGCTGTTCTCGACCGTCATCACGGGCTCGTTCATCAGCATCGTCCCGCTGATCGTCGCGTTCCTGTTCCTCCAGCGGTACTGGCAGAGTGGGCTCTCGGCAGGAAGCGTCAAGGGCTGAGGGACACCGGTCGCCGGGGCACGCCTCCCGCCCCGGCGACCGGGTCGTCGGCCCGCATCACCCCCTCGGCGCGCCCGCGCGCCGCCTCTTCAAGGAGCACCACCGATGTTCGACAGCCTCTGGTACGGCGGCGACTACAACCCCGAGCAGTGGACCCCCGACGTGTGGGACGAGGACGTGCGGCTCATGCAGCGCGCCGGCGTCACCGTCGCGACGGTCGCCGTGTTCTCGTGGGCCAGGCTCGAGCCCGCGGACGGCGAGTTCGACTTCGCGTGGCTCGACGACGTGCTCGACCGCCTCCACGCGGGCGGCATCGGCGTGGACCTCGCGACCGCGACCGCAGCGCCGCCGCCGTGGCTGGTCCGCGAGCACCCCGATGTGCTGCCCGTGATGGCGGACGGCACCGTCCTCGGCGTGGGCTCGCGCCAGCACTACAGCCCCAGCTCCGCGACCTACCGGACCTACGCCGCCCGCCTCGCGACGCGCATCGTCGACCGCTACGCCGACCACCCCGCCGTCATCGCCTGGCACGTCAACAACGAGTACGGCTGCCACGTCCCGCGCTGCTGGTCCGACGAGTCCGCGGGCGCCTTCCGCGTGTGGCTCGCCGAGCGCTACGGCGACATCGAGACGTTGAACGATGCGTGGGGCACCGCCTTCTGGTCGCAGCACTACGCGTCGTTCGACGAGGTCATGCCGCCGCGCGCCGCGCCCGCGAGCATCAACCCCACCGAGCAGCTCGACTTCGATCGCTTCAGCTCCGACGCGCTGCTCGCGCTCCACCGCATGGAGTGCGACATCATCCGGGCGCGCTCGGACAAGCCCATCACCACCAACTTCATGGGCTTCTTCAAGCCCGTCGACTACTGGCGCTGGGCCCAGCACGTCGACTTCGTCACCGACGACGCCTACCCCGACCCCGCGGACCCGCGCGCGATCCCGTTCGCCGCCGCGGTGCGCGACCTCATGCGCTCGCTCGCGGGCGACAAGCCGTGGCTGCTCATGGAGCAGGCGACGTCGGCGGTGAACTGGCGGCCGCGCAACGCCCCCAAGCCCGCGGGCATGTTCCGCCGGCTGTCGCTGCAGTCCATCGCGCGCGGCGCGGACGGCATCATGCAGTTCCAGTGGCGCCAGTCGGTGCGCGGCTCCGAGAAGTTCCACTCGGCGATGGTGCCCCACGCCGGCGAGGACACCCGGATCTATCGCGAGGTGTGCGCGCTGGGCGAGGAGCTCGCGGGGCTGACCTCGGTCATCGGCTCGCGGGTGCCCGCGAGCACCGCGATCCTGTTCGACTGGGACTCGTGGTGGGCCGTCGAGCAGACCGACACCCCCGCCCGGGTGTCCTACCTCCAGAGCGTGCTCGCGTGGCACGGCGCGCTGTACCGCGCGGGCGTCACGGTCGACTTCGCGTCCAAGGACTCGTCGCTCGACGGCTACGACCTCGTCATCGTCCCGACGATGCAGGTGGTGACCCCCGAGGTGCAGCAGCGGGTCGCGGCGGCGCGCGAGCGCGGGGCGACCGTGCTGGTGACCTACCAGTCCGCGATCCTCGACGAGGGCCTGGGCGTGCTGCCCGGCGGCTACCTGGGGTCCTGGCAGGAGCTGCTGGGAGTGCGCGTCGAGGAGTTCGCGCCGTACGCGCAGCCCGACCAGTTCTTCGACGCCCCCGCCGGCGCCCCGTCGTCGACCCTGGCGGGCGAGCTCGCGGGCGAGATCGAGGGCTGGTCCGAGGTGGTCCACGCCGACGCCGCCGAGGTGCTCGCGACCTTCACGGAGGGTCTCGCCGCAGACGGTCCCGCCATCACCCGCCGCGCGGGCTCCGAGGGCGCGGGTGCCGCCTGGTACGTCGCGACCCAGCCGTCGGAGGCGCTCGCGGATGCGGTGGTGGCGCGGCTGCTGGCGGACTCGGGCGTGGCGCCGGTCGCGCGGTCCGCATCGGCCGACGTCGAGACGGTGCGCCGCGGCGACCGACTGTTCCTCATCAACCACGGCGCCACGGCGGCCGAGGTCGAGTGGGACGGCGGATCGGCGACGGTCGAGGCCGGAGACGTCACCATCATCTGAACCCCGAGTGCCTCTCCACGCCGTCGAGGCACTCTCCCACCTGGGATCGGGCGTGTCGGCGGCGTGTCGCGTCCGGAGAGCCGCGGAACGGGGTCGAGATCACGGGGTGCGTGGAGAGATCACCGGTCGGGGCCGCTACTTCGCCACATCCACCACCAGCCGCGGCGGACCCTCGAGCCACATCACCCGGTAGGGACGCAGCTCGTCGAGCCCGATCCCTACCTGGGTGATGCCCTCGAACGCCCCCACGATCCTCGCCTCCTGGATCGCGACGAAGCCGCCGGTGAGCACGCGCATCGGCCCGCCGTACGGCGCGCGGTCGAGCGGAGTGCCGTCGTACCAGGCGCCGAAGCCCACCTCCAGCGACGCGTCGCCGGCGAGCGCGGGGGACAGGTCCTCGCCCGACCCGTCGACCGCGAACACGCTCGCTGCGTGCGGCGTCACGGACCAGCCCGGCATCCCGCCGTCGCCCGTGAGCTCGAAGACCCAGCGGTCGTAGCACTCGTGGGTGCCCACGCGCATCGTCACGCCCCACAGGCCGTCGCTGAGGTCGCCCGCCCAGTCGTCGGACGATGCGCTCGCGGCCGTGGCGTCGAAGGCTGGGCAGCCGTCGGCGGTGGTCGGTGTGGTGGACGGCGAGGCGGACGACGTGGCCGACGCTGCGGGGGCGGGGGAGGTGCTCGCCGAGGCGGTGGCGGAGGCCGTGGCGCTCGGCGACTCCACCGGCCCGGGCGTCGCGGTGCACCCCGCGACAACCGCCGCGATCAGGGTCGCGACGGCCGCTATCGCGGCGCCGGCCGACCGTCGCATCGTCCCCATCCGGCCACGCTACGCCGGGCCGGCGCCGCCTACCCGAACGACGGCGACGGGCTCGCGACCGGCAGCTCGGTCACGGTCACCGGGACCACCGTGATCCTGACCGCGATCGCCTGGTCGAGCGTGTCGAGCAGCTCCCGCTGGAGCGCGTCGACGGAGGGTGTCTCGCCCGGGCCCTCGACGGTGACGTCGACCACCTGTCCGGTCACGTGCACGTCGCGGATGGCGAACTCGGTGTCCTCGCCCAGCCAGTCCTCGACCGCCTTCTCGGCCGCGCGGTCGCGCGACGAGGTGTTGAGCTGGCCCTCCGCGGTCAGCATGAGCGGAAGCAGCACGATCGCGGCGAGGATGACGAACGGCGACAGGGTGAGCAGCATCCGGCGCGGGTTGCGGCGCAGCACCCGTGGCTGGGCGAAGCCCGTCGCGACGAAGACGACGCAGGCCGCGAGGACGATCGCGACGAAGTTGGTGAGGAAGAGCAGGAAGGCGCCGCCCGCATCGGCCCAGCGCTCGCCGCTCAGGCTCACGCCGACGACGGCGAGCGGCGGCACGAGCGCCACCGCGATCGCGACGCCCGCGATGCCCGACGCCACGCGCTTGTTCACGGTGGCGTACGCGCCCGCGGCGCCGGCGGCGAGGGCGATGAGCATGTCGATCGTGCTCGGGGTGACGCGCGAGACGATCTGCGAGTTGGTGCTGAAGGCGATCGCGACGGGCGACCAGGCCGCGAGGCCGTACGAGATGGCGATCGCCGCCGCGACGCCGCCGGCCACGAGCCCCGCGGAGTGGAACGCGCGCCGCGCCCAGCCGTTGACGAGCGCGCCCGCGAGGCCGACGATCGGCGTCATGAGCGGCGCCACGAGCATCGCGCCGATGACCACCGCGGTCGAGTCCGCGAGCACCGCGAAGGTGGCGATGGCGACGGACAGCGCGAGCATGACCCACCACGTGCCCAGCTTGTTGAGGCGACCGGGGTTCTCGAAGAAGAGGGAGTCCACGTGCTCGGACCGCGCCTCGTCGCCGATGTCGGAGCCGCGGATCCAGTCCCACAGCACCTGGGCGATCGAGGCGCGCGACGGGTCGAGGCCCACCCCGCTCTCCGCGCGGCGGATGCCCCACGCGATGAGGATGAAGCCCACGATGATCGAGGTCGTCGCGGAGGACACGAGCGCCGTGCGGGCGATCGACTCGGGGACCTGGGCCGCGAGGACGCCGCCCGCGAGTGCGAGGCCGGAGACCGCCAGCTTGACGAGCCGCTCGCGGCGGTTCCGCCTCACGAGCACGTCGATCACGCCGATGAGGCCGCGGAACGCCACGTACACGCCCACCGCGGCGACCACCCCGGCGAGGCTGAGCGCCCCGCCCGTCGGGTCCAGGAACGCGATCCAGGCGAGGAGCGCCGCGATGGCGGTGGTCATGAGACCGCGGAGCGCGGCGACGATCCTGTTGATCCGGCGGCCCAGCCACCGGCGCCCGGTGACCGAGTAGAAGACGTCCATGAGGCCCGTCACGCCGAGCGCGCCGATCGCCAGGACCTGTGCGATCCACGTGGTCGCGGCCGGGAGCGCGAGGACCACGGCGCCGGCGACGACCAGCGCGAGGCCACGGAGCGAGGCGCCGTTGGCCATGGCCCGTGCCATATCCGTCAGCTGCTCGCGGACCGTCGGGATCGCCTCGTGAGACGCGCCTTCCATGGGCACCCCCTTTCGGCCTCATGGTAGGGGCGATGGCCCCCTCCGCACCGGATTGGGCGGTGATCCGATAGTTCCGTTGTCGGAACCGACGCAGCGTGCCGTACACTTCTTTACAACGTTGCAAAGCAGTTCATGAAGTCCATGACTCAACGACGAGGAGGTCACGCCGTGCCCACGGACATCATCCCGAACCCCATCGTGCTCCAGCGCGCGGACCCGTGCGTCCTGCGCCACGACGGCCAGTACTACTTCACCGGCTCGTACCCGCTGTACGACCGCATCGTCCTGCGTCGCGCCGAGCGCCTCGAGGACCTGCAGGCCGCCCCCGAGGTCACCATCTGGACCAAGCACCACGAGGGCCCGCAGTCCAACCTCATCTGGGCCCCGGAGATCCACCGCGTGAACGGCGCCTGGTACCTCTACTACGCCGCCGCCGGGATCGGCCACCCGCACGCGGACGTGCCGGGCACCGCCGAGACCTTCTGCCACCGCGTCTTCGTGCTCGAGTGCACCGACGAGGACCCGATGACGGGCGAGTGGGTCGAGCGCGGCCAGGTCGACACCGGCTGGGAGTCCTTCGCCCTCGACGCGACGTCCTTCGTCAAGGACGGCGTGCAGTACCTCGTGTGGGCGCAGCAGGACTACGAGATCCGCGGCAACTCGAACCTCTACATCGCGCGCATGGAGAACCCCTGGACCCTCGCGACGCCCGCGGTGATGCTCACCAAGCCCGAGCTGGACTGGGAGATCGAGCGGTTCTGGGTCAACGAGGGCCCCTCCGTGCTGCAGAAGAACGGCAGGCTCTACCTGTCCTACTCGGCGTCCGGCACCGGCCCCGAGTACGCGATGGGCGTGCTGATCGCGGACGCCGACGCCGACCTGCTCGACCCCGCGTCGTGGGTCAAGAGCCCCGAGCCCGTCTTCACGTCGGCGCCCGAGAACGGCATCTACGGCCCGGGCCACAACTCGTTCACCGAGTCGCCCGAGGGTGAGACCGTCCTGGTGTTCCACGCCCGCACCTACACGAAGATCGAGGGCGACCCGCTGTACGAGCCCAACCGTCAGGCCTGCGCGCAGGTGCTCCCGTTCGACGCCGAGGGCAACCCGGTGTGGGGCACCCCGCAGCCGATGACCCGCCCCGTGCCCACGGCGCTCGACGTGCTGCCCCCCGAGGGCATGCCGCAGGTGACGCCGGCCTGAGTCTCCCTCCTCGAGACGTGCCCGCCCGGGCCGCATGGTTCCGCAAGGGACGATGCGGCCCGGGCGGCGTCATGTCGGGGGTCGGCGGCGCGGGCGACACGATTCCTCACGATCGAGGCTCCGGAGACGTCGGAACCGACACTCAGCCTCACGGGTGTCGCGCCGGCCCCGGGAAGCCGTGGAGGGACGATGCGGCCCGGGCGGCTACTCCGCGGTGCGCACCAGGCGGGTGAGGGCGAGCATCGCATCGGTCGCGCCCTCGAGGGTTGCGCGGTCGGCGGGATCGAGCTGCGCGATCGCGTCCTCGACCGAGCGCACCCAGGCGCGGGAGATCTCGTGGTGCTCCTCGACCCCGGCGGGGGTGGGCTGGATGCGGACGATGCGCCGGTCGGGGGCGCCAACCTCGCGTGCGACGAGGCCGCGCTGGGTGAGCACGCGCAGCGCCGCGCTCGCGTTGGGCTGCCGCAGCCCCAGGGCCGCGGACAGCTCGCCCACCGTCGATCCCGGCTGCTCGACCACCTGCTTGAGCAGCGCGATCTCGGTCGTGGGCAGCGGGCCCACGCCGGCGCGCGCGGGGGTGCGCTTGTGTACCGTCCAGGACAGGTCGCGCAGGACGGCGGCGAGTCTCGCGTCGTCGGCCTGCGCCATCGTCGTCCCTCCGTCCACCGGCGCGGTCATGCTACCAACGCGCCCGGCGGGTCAGAGGGGCTGCGCCATCACCTCCAGGACGTGGTTTGTCGCACCCACGTTGTCGAAGCCGGGCAGGCGCCCCATCTCCCATTCGCCGATGCTGAGCGAGGTCTCGACGATGAGCCGGCAGCGCTCGTAGCGCCGGGCGGTGTATTCCGCGAAGGCGCCCTCGACGTCGCCGTGGTGGGCGAGGGCGTCGGCGAGCACCACTCCGTCCTCGATGGCCTGCGCGGCGCCCTGGCCCAGGTGCGGGGTGATCGCATGCACCGCGTCGCCGAGGAGCACGACCCGTCCCCGGTGCCACGGCGCGTCGGCGATGAGCGACTCCTCGGGTCGCAGCACGATGTCCGACGCCTCGTCGAGGTGGCGGTCCCTGATGCGGCCGACCAGCCCGCCGAACGGTGCGAGGTGCGCCCGCAGGTCCGCGAGCAGGGCTGCGCCGTCGTCGCGTGGCGGCCGCTCCATGCGGGCGTTGTAGAACAGGTACGCGAGCTCGGGTCCGATGGGCACGAGACCTGCCATGCCCTCGGGTCCCTCCTGCAGGACGATGCGATCGATCTCCGGCTCGCGCGGCACGTTGACGCGGTAGGCCGACTGCCCGATGTAGCGCGGCTCGAGCTCCGTGCCGAGGACGTGCGCGCGCACCTTGGAACGCACGCCGTCGGCGCCGACGACCACGTCCCACCGCGCGGTGGTGCCGTCGGTGAGCGCGACCTCGACGCCCGCCTCGTCCGGCGCGAGCGAGGCGAAGGAGGTGGAGTAGCGGACCTCGACGCCGACCTCGAGGGCGCGGGCGGTGAGGATCGCGTGCAGCTGCGGGCGGGTGACGCCGTTCATCGGCGGGAAGGCCGCGTCGGACAGCGCGGTGCCGGGCATGTCGCGCACGAAGGCGCCGTCGACGTCGAGCATGCGGCCCCAGCCGCGTGCCGGGTAGCCGACGTCGAGGCAGGCCTGGGCGCAGCCGATCGCGGCGAGCGCGCGCAGCGCGTTCGCGGGCTGGATGATGCCGACGCCGTAGACGGAGGAGTGGAGGTCGGCCTGCCGCTCGACCACCGTGACCCGGTTGCCTCGTTGTGCCAGAGCGATCGCGGCGGACAGCCCGCCGATCCCGCCGCCGACCACGAGCACCGTGCGTGCGTTGCTGTTCATCATCCGACTCCGTTGTCGAGGGGCGGCACCTCATCGTGCCGCCACGTGTATATCTAGCAATATATATCTAGACATACATGAATGGGCGGCGTCAAGGGTCGGGCGGGCGACGGGAGCCGGGCGGGCGCCGGCGCCCGCCCAGCGGGTCAGGCGAACGGGCTCGGGGTGAGCGTGTACTTGGTCTGCAGGTACTCGTGGATGCCCTCGGCGCCGCCCTCGCGGCCCAGCCCGGACATCTTCCAGCCGCCGAACGGCGCCGCCGCGTTCGACACCACGCCCATGTTGAGGCCCATCATCCCGGTCGCGAGGCGCTCGATCATGCGCTGCCCGCGCGACAGCGACTCGGTGTAGACGTACGACACCAGCCCGTACTCGGTGTCGTTGGCGATCGCCACGGCCTCGTCCTCGGTGGAGAACGGCACGATCGCGAGCACAGGCCCGAAGATCTCCTCCCGCAGGATGTCCGAACCGGCCGCCACGTCCGTCACCACGGTCGGCTCGAAGAAGGTCCCGGGCCCGTCGATGCCGTGGCCGCCGGTGCGCAGCCGCGCGCCGCGCTCGACCGCGTCCGCCACCAGCGACTCCGCCTTGGAGACGGCCCGGTCGTCGATGAGCGGCCCGATCTCCACGCCCTCGTCCGTGCCGCGCCCCACCCGCAGCTCCGCGACCCGGTGCGTGACGCGCCGCGCGAACTCCTCCGCGACGGACTCGTGCACGATGAACCGGTTGGCCGCCGTGCACGCCTGCCCGATGTTGCGGAACTTCGCCGCCATCGCGCCCTCGACCGCCTTGTCCAGGTCCGCGTCCTCGAACACCACGAACGGCGCGTTGCCGCCCAGCTCCATCGATGTGCGCAGCACGCCCCCGGCCGCCTGCTCGAGCAGCCTCACCCCCACCGGCGTGGAGCCGGTGAAGGACAGCTTCCGCAGGCGCGGGTCCCGGATGATGGGCTCCGACACCGCCCCGGAGTGCGACGTCGTGATGACGTTGACCACGCCCGGCGGCAGCCCCGCGTCCTCGAGCAGCCGCGCGAACAGCAGCGTGGTGAGCGGCGTGAGTTCGGCGGGCTTGATCACCACCGTGCAGCCCGCGGCCAGCGCGGGCGCGATCTTGCGCGTCGCCATCGCGAGCGGGAAGTTCCACGGCGTGATGAGGTAGCAGGGCCCCACGGGGTGCTGCGTCACGATCATCCGCCCGTGCCCCTCGGGGCTCGGCGCGTACCGGCCCACGGCCCGCACCGCCTCCTCGGAGAACCACCGCAGGAACTCGCCGCCGTACGCGACCTCGCCGCGGGCCTCGGCGAGCGTCTTGCCCATCTCGAGGCTCATGAGCAGCGCGAAGTCCTCCTTGCGCTCCATGAGCAGGTCGAAGGCCTTGCGCAGGATCTCGGCGCGCACGCGCGCGGGGGTCTCCGACCAGGAGGGGAACGCCTCGCATGCGGCGTCGAGCGCGGCGCCGCCGTCCTCCACCGATGCGGACGCGATCTCCTTGATGACGGCGCCGGTCGCGGGGTCGCGCACCGCCAGCGTCGCGCCGTCGGAGGCCGGGCGCCAGCGGCCCCCGATGAGGAGGGCGTCGGGCACGCGGGTGAGCAGGGTGTGCTCAACGGTCATGGTCATGGCTGTCCACCTTTCGTGGGGGAGCGGAGGGCGTGGGGCCGGGATCGGCCGGACGGTGGGAGGCCGGGGAGGCCGGGGATGGCGTGGGGACGATGCGCGGGCGGGCGGCGGCCCAGATCGCGACGGCGGCGGTGGACGCCAGGGCGATGACGATCCCGAGGTGCGCCGCGGTGGGGCCCATGAGGCCGGTGACGGGCGAGCCGAGCACGCCGCCGAGGAACTGTGCGGACCCGGTGAGCGCCGAGGCCGCGCCCGAGGCCACCGGCGTCGCCTGCGCCCACGAGTGCGCGCCGGGCAGCACGAGCCCGGTGCCCGCGGCGAAGCCCATCGACGCGAGCCACCACAGCAGCTCCGGGGCCCCGAGCGAGGCGGCGACCCACAGGGCCGCGCCGCTCACCGCGGAGATCGCGAGGCCGAGCCCGAGCGGCCCGGCGGGATGGCGGCGCCGCACGAGGCGGCGGAAGACCATGTTGGCCGCGAGCACCGCGACCGCGTTGGTGCCGAAGACCAGCGCGAAGGCCGCGGGCGAGCGACCCAGCTCGCGCTCCACGACGAAGGAGGCGGTGGCGATGTAGGCGTAGAAGCCGAAGGCGTGCGCACCGAGCGCGAGCGCGGCCCCCGCGACCTCGCGGTTCGCACCGGCGCGCGCCAGGCCGCCGGTGATCGCGCCGAGGCCGCCCTGCGAGCGTCGCGAGGGCGGCAGCGTCTCGGGCACGGCCAGCGCGAAGACCAGCAGCATCACCCCGCCGAGCGCCGCGAGCACCACGAAGTCCGCGCGCCAGCCCCACGCGCCGGCGATCGCGGCGCCCAGGATCGGCGCGACCACGGGCGCGATCGACGTCACCATCGCGAGCACGCCGATGCGCGAGGCCATCGCGTGGGTGTCGGTGGACAGGTCGCGCACCACGGACCGCGCGACCACGATCCCGGCCGCGCCGCACAGCCCCGCGAGGGCCCGCACCGCGACGAGCATCTCGGGCCCGGTCGCGAGCGCGTCGAGGCCCGAGGCCAGCGTCCACCCGGCGACGCCGAGCAGGATCACCGGCCGGCGCCCGAAGCGGTCGCTCAGCGGCCCCCAGACGAGCTGGCCAAGCCCGATCCCGAGCAGGAACAGCGTGACGCCGCCCTGGGTGAGCGCGTCCGAGCCGCCGAGCTCCTCCTGGACCGCCGGCAGCGACGGCGTGTAGATGTCGACGGACAGCGGGGCGAGCGCGGTGAGCGCCGCGAGCACCGGCAGCACCCGCGCCATGGGCGGCGCGGCGCCGGAACCGGACGCCGTCCCGGACACGCGCCTCAGTGCTCCAGCACGGCGACCAGGTCGCACTGGATGAGGCAGCCGCCGTCGAGCGTGGCGGCCATGGCCTGGCGCGCGGGCCGGTCCTCGGGGTCGGGGAACAGCGTGGTCCACTCGCGGTTGAGCGTCTCGCGGTTGCGGTAGTCGGCGAGCCAGAACGTCATCTTCACGATGTCGTCGGTGGTGCCGCCCGCGGCCGCGAGCAGCGACCGCACGTGCATGAAGACGTTGACGCACTGCGCGTCGAGCGACGACGGCATCTCGAGCGTGACGGGGTCGCGCCCGGTGAGCACGCCCGAGAACAGGAAGGGCCCGATGCGCGCGGCGGCCGGGATGGGGTTCGCGTGGCTGAACCCCGGCAGCTGGATGCTCTGTCGCCGGCCCATCGCTCAGCCGCCCAGCGCCGGCTCGGCGACCACGGTGTTCTCGATCGCGCCGAGGCCCTCGATCTCGCCGCGCACCACGTCGCCCACGCGCAGGAAGTTGCCGGTCGGCGCGCCGATGCCCGCGGGCGTGCCCGTCGCGAGGATGTCGCCGGGCATGAGCGTCATCACGGTCGACAGGTAGGCGATCTGCTCGTAGATGTCGTAGATCATGTCGTTGGTGCGGAAGTCCTGACGCACCTCGCCGTTGACCGTGAGCTGCATGTGCAGGTCGAGCGGGTTGTCGATCTCGTCGTCGGTGGTGAGCCACGGGCCCAGCGGGCCGTGCGTGTCGAAGGACTTGCCGAGCGTGAACGTGGGGGAGCGCTTCTGCAGCCAGTCGCGCACGGACACGTCGTTGGCGACCATGTAGCCCGCGATCACGGAGCGCGCGTCCGCGGCGCCCACGTGGCGGCAGCGCTTGCCGATCACCACGGCGAGCTCGATCTCGTAGTCGAGCGCGTCGGACACGATCGGCTTCTCGATGTCCGCGTACGGGCCCACGATGCACGAGGTCTGCTTGTTGAACCACAGCTGGCTCGTGGGGATGGGGATCCCGGCCTGGCGCGCCTCCTCGGCGTGCTCCTTGTAGTTCATGCCGATGCCGAGGTACTTCTGCGGGTCGTCGACCGGCGCGAGCAGCGTCACCTCGGACAGCGCGTGGGTGTCGCCCGCGGCCGCCGCGATGGCGTCCGTGAGCTCGGGCAGGTGCGGGAGGATCTCGCGGAGCGAGGAGCCGATGCCGGCGACGCCGGAGATCTCGGTGACCGTCGCATCGTCCACGCGGCCCAGGCGGATCTCCCCGGTGCCGATGCGGTAGCGGGCGAGCTTCATGCTGTCAGTCCTTCTTCTCGGAGGGGAGGGCGCCCCACACCTGCTCGGTGAGGGGGGTCATCTGGAAGCTGAGGTAGCGCCACGCGCCGTCGGGGCAGCGGCGCACCACCTGGGTGACCTGGCCGGACATCGTCCGCGACGTCCCGTCGGGGTTGCGCAGGTGGTTGGTGAGCAGGCCTGTCATGATCGCGACGTCGCCGAGCACGCGGATCTCGAGGTCGCCGCGGCTCATGTCGAGGTAGGGCCGGCGGGTGCGGGTGTGCTCGACGAGCATCTCCTTGGTGTGCACCAGCCCGGGCGCGTGGATGTGCACGAGCGCGTCGTCGTAGAGGTCGTCGAGCGCGTCGAGGTCCACGTCGATGAGCGCGCGCCGACGCCGCTCCTCGAGCGCGAGCAGCGCCTCGCGGGTGGCGGGGTCCGCCAGGGTCACGTCCGTCATATCAGTCCTTCGTAGGTGCCGCCGTCGAGCTGGAGGTTCTGGCCGGTGATGTAGCCGGCCTGCGCCGAGCACAGGAACGCGCACGCGTCGCCCAGCTCCTCGGGCCGGCCGAGCCGCCGCGCGGTGACGGTCGACGCGATCGCCGCGTACGCCTCGTCGCGGGTGATGCCGTCGCGCTCCATCCTGCGCCGCGCCATGAACTCCTGGCGCGGGGTGTCGATGCGCTCGGGCAGCAGCTGGTTCACGGTGACGTTGTCGGGCGCGACCTCCTTGGAGATCGACTTCGCCACCGCGGTGAGGGCCGCGCGCGCGGAGGCGGACAGGCCCATGTCCGCGGCGGGGCTCTTCACCATCGCCGACGTGATGTGGACGATGCGCCCGAAGCGGCGCGCGCGCATGCCCGGCAGGTAGGCGCGCATGAGCTCGACGGCGGGGATCGCGTTCTGCGCGAGCGCGCCGTGCAGCGCGTCGGCGTCCCAGCCCTCGTAGCCGCCCGGGCGCGGGCCCGCGTTGTTCGTCACGAGGATGTCGGCCTCGGGCACTGCGGCCACGATGGCCGCGATGCCCTCCGCCGTGGTGAGATCGGCGGCCACCCAGCCCACGTCGGCGCCCGGCACCGCCTCACGGAGGGACGATGCGGCGGCGGCGAGCCGCGCATCGTCCCGTCCGTTGAGGGTCACCCGGACGCCCTCGCGGGCGAGCGAGGTCGCGCACGCCAGCCCCAGCCCCTGCGAGGAGGCGGCGACCAGCGCGGCGCGGCCGGCGATCCCGAGGTCCATCAGGCGGTGGCCTCCTCGACCTGCCACGTGCGGAAGCCGGTGGTCTCGCCCGCCTCGAAGCCGGGGCGCGGCTGGCCGACCATCGCGTGGTACTTCGAGAAGATCGCGTCCGCCTCCGTCATCGGCAGCACCTCCTCGATGTCCTCGAACGGCTGGCAGTCGGTGCGCTCCGCGACCATGCGGCGGATGACCTCGTAGCCCTCGCCGCGGTGGGCCATCACCATGCCGTTGACCTGGGGCAGGCGGGCGGCCTCGAACTCCTCGATCGCCTGCTCGACCGGCATGGTCGCGAGGCGCGACGCGAGCGCGCCGCCGTCGACGATGGCCTGGCATGCGCCGTTGCCGCCGCGCGGGTACATCGCGTGCGCGGCGTCGCCCACGAGGACCACCCGGCCGTCGTGCCAGCTGTCGAGCGGGTCGTGGCGGATGAGGGGGAAGAGGTAGACCTCGCGGGCGTCGCGCAGCATCTGCTGGACGTCGAGGAACGGGATCTTCACGGTGTCGAAGTACGGCAGGATCTCGTCGACCGAGCCCACCTGGTTCCAGTCCTCGACCGTCTCGTCGCGCTCGCGCTCGACCACCCAGTTGACCAGCACCTTGCCGGTGCCCTCGAAGTTCTCGGCGATGGGGTACACGATCATCGACGCGATCTGCGGGGCGCCGATGTGGAGGATCGTGTGGCCGTCGCGGAACGGCTCCATCAGGGTGGTGCCGCGGTACATGGTGATGCCGGAGTAGTGCGGCTCGGCCATGTCGGGGAACATCTGCTTGCGGGCGACGGACTTGATGCCGTCCGCCGCGATGAGGAGGTCCGCGTGCTTGGTCTCGCGGCGGCCGTCGCGGTGCTCGAGGTCGAAGTCGACGCCGCCCTCGACGTTGCGGTACTCGAGCAGGCGCGCGCCCTTGACCACGGTGTCGGCGCCCATGCGCTCGACCACGACGTCGTAGAGCATCATCTGCAGGTAGCCGCGGTGCACGAAGCGCTGCTCGTTGACGTAGCCCATGTGGACGCCGCACTTCTCGGCGTAGATCTCCTGGCCGTGGTTGTTGAAGAAGATCGAGTCGACGGCGTCGACGGACATCTCCTTGAAGCGGTCGTACACGCCGAGCTCGATGAGCTCCTTGGTGCCGTAGACCTTGACGTCGATGCCCACGCCGAGCGGCTTGAGCTCCTGCACGGTCTCGTAGATGGTCGGGCGGAAGCCCTGCTGGTGAAGGCGCAGGGCCATGGCGAGACCTGCGGGGCCAGCTCCGATGATGGCGATATCCAGCATGGTGTCCTCTTCTGTCGGTATCCCGCGCCCCGGGTGGCGCGCGAGAGGATCGGTGTCAGGCGGGTGCGGGGGCGAGATCGGCGATGAGCTCGCCCAGGAAGCGCTCGGTCGCGATCCACGCCCGCGCGGCGCTGCGCGGGTGGTAGGCGACCACGTCGGGCATGGGGGAGTGGGCGGACTTGGGGTTGGTGAAGGCGTGCCGGGTGCCGCTGTAGAGGTCGAGCTCCCAGTCGATGCCGGCGCTGTCGAGGCCGTCCTGGAGGGCCGCGCGCATCTCCGCGGTGGCCATCGGGTCCTCGGAACCCGTGCACACGAGCACGCGGGAGCCGAAGTGGGCGGCCTCCCAGCCCGGCGCGAGCAGGTCGAGCCCGGCGTGGATGGCGACGACCGCGCGGACGTCGCCGCCGGTGCGCAGGTGCTCGAGCGCGGACGAGGCGCCGAAGCAGTGGCCCATCGAGATGAGCGTCGAGCGGTCGATCTCGGGCTGCGCCGCGGCCGTCTCGTGCGCGGCGGCCACGCGTCCCAGCCACCGCGTCCGGTCTCCCGCCATGCCGCCGATGAGCGGGCCGATCTCGCTCTCCTCGGTGGGGGTGAGGCGGTCGCCCCACACGTCCGCGGCGAAGACCGACAGGCCCAGGCCCGCGAGCCGCTCGGCGATCGCGATGGTGTCCTCGGACAGGCCGAACGCATCGTGGAAGAGCACGATCCCGGGACGTGCGACCGCCCCCTCGGGCGCCACCAGCAGGCCCCTCATGAGGGTGCCGTCGTGGGTGTAGTCGATGTCGCGGGTGACAAGCGGGGCCATGCGCCGCGTTCCTTCCGTCGGGGACCGGAAGCCGAGGCGGTACCGGGGGTGATCCGAAGGGGCGTCCCTGCCCCGCCGGGAGGACCAGCGGCCACGCTCGACTGTGAAGCGTGAGGCGAGCCTAGGAGACATCGCACACGATTTCAAGTGCGATGGGGTCGAAGGTCCCGGTCGGGCGAGCGATCCGGGTGCCATGCTGGAGGTTTCCTTGGCCTCGTGCGCCGTCATGGCATAGTGTTTCGCACACGATCGCGCGCCGGTTCGCCGGCTGCGCCCGACGCGACGATGCGAGGGACCGATGACCGGAGACGGCTGCACCGCGATGCACCCGGGCCTCCGTGCGCGCCGCGACCGCCGCATCGTCCCGCCGCAGGGCCCGTTCGCCCGCGGCGTCCATCCCGGCCGGAGCCTCGCCCCGCCCGTGCGCTGATGCGCCACCTCGACATCAGCCATCAGATCGCACGAACGGAACACCCATGCCAGTCATCGACATCAACATCCACCACCTTCCCGAGGACCTCTTCTCCAACCCGACGATCCTCGACGGCTTCCTCTCGACCGCGCCGCGCGGCTTCGGGGAGATCGCGACCGTCAAGGAGATGAAGGACGGGCGCAAGCAGCTCATCCTCGAGAAGCCCAAGGGCTACCAGAACCTCAACTACGTCGAGGGGGACTACTCCGTCGACGCCAAGCTCCGCGCCATGGACGACGCGGGCGTCGACTACGGCATCATGCGCGTGCCGGTGTGGCAGGAGTGGCTGCGCCTCGACACCTGCAAGGCCGTCAACGACAACGCGCAGGAGATCGTGAAGAAGTCGGGCGGCCGGCTGTTCTCGACCGCGTGCGTGCCGCCGTGGGGCGGCCAGGACAACGTCGACGAGCTCAAGCGCTGCCTCGACAACGGCGCCGTCGCGGTCCAGCTCGCGTGCCACTACGGGCAGCTCTACCTCGACGACGAGGCCTTCGAGCCGTACCTGTCCGTCATCAACGAGCTGAACGTGCCCGTGATCGTCCACCACACGCCGCTGCCGGTGGAGTGGCGCTCGATTATCGACTACACGAACTTCCGCCGCGAGTTCGGCCGCATCCAGGACCAGGCGACCGCCGTGGGCCGCGAGCTGTTCTCCGGCATGTTCGGCAAGTTCCCCAACCTCAAGTTCACGCACACGATGTTCGGCGGCAACTGGTTCGCCAACTCGGCGCTGCTCACGCCGCACAAGACGGTGAAGAAGGAGGCCATGCAGCGCCTCGACCCCACGGGCGGCGACGCGATCAAGCAGTACCTCGAGAACAACATCTTCTTCGACATGACCCACCCGCACTCGTGGGGCAAGGAGCAGGTCGAGGCCGCGCTGCGCATCAACGGCGCGGACCACTACATGTTCGGCTCCTCGTTCCCCGTCTTCTACTCGTGGATGAGCCAGGGCGTCGACTTCGTGAAGAACGAGCTCGACATCTCCGCCGAGGACCGCGAGGCGGTGCTCTTCGGCAACGCCAAGAAGATGTTCAACCTCCCGGTCTGATGCCCCGCCCTCCCCGACGGCCCGCACGGATCTCGCGGCGACACGCCGCGAGGACGGGACGATGCGCCGGTTCCGACCGGCGTGTCGCTCCGGAAACCGCGCGGGCTGTCGGGGGAGCGGAACCGCGATTTCGTATACGATTCCAGGCCGGTCTCCCCGGGGGTATCCCGGATCCGAGGCGATTTCCCGCACGAATGGGCACCTTTACCGAATCGGGACCAAAGTCCGTGGCCGAATCGCTAGCCATATGCATCGGATTCCGCATACGATTTCGCACACGAGGCCGTTCCCGGACTTCGACCACCGACCGACATCGCAGTCGTTGATCGGTGGGACCGCGATGACGGGGACGGTCGCGGGGGAGATGCGCACCCCGGCGCATCGGATTCGCAACGGAGCGAAGACGGGAGCAGCAGTGAAGACCTATCAGACCACTCGCTTTGCGAGGGCCGCCGTGCCTGCGGCGATCCTCGCCCTGACGCTCGCCGCGTGCAGCGGCGGCGACGAGGAGGCCGCGGAGTCGGCCGAGCCGACCACCGCCACCGAGACCTCCGACGCCAGCGGCCAGGTCGCCGGCTCGGTCCTCCGGGTCAACTGGGGAGGCTTCCCCGAGAGCTGGGCGCCCGGCGCCGAGATCGAGCCCGGCTACATGCGGGTGCCCTACGAGAACCTCACGCAACTGGTCGACAACGAGGTCCAGCCCATGCTGGCGGCGTCGTGGGAGCAGACCGACGAGGCGCTCACCCTGACCCTGCAGGAGGGCGTGACGTTCCACGATGGCACGCCGTTCGACGCGGAGGCGGTCAAGGTCAACCTCGAGGCCGTCAAGAACACGCCCGGGCCGTACGCCGGCCCGTTCCAGGTGATCGACTCGATCGACGTGGTCGACGACCTCACGGTCACGTTGAACCTGTCCCAGCCCACGCCGTCCATGCTGACCACGCTGTCGACGCGAAACGCGCCGATGGTGAGCCCGGCCGCGATCGAGGCCGGCACCATCGGGCAGGCGCCGGTGGGCACCGGCCCGTGGGCCTACGACGAGGCGGCCTCGGTGGCCGGCACGCGCATGACGTTCGCGGCGTTCGCCGACTACTGGGGCGAGGCGCCCGGCTTCGAGACGGTGCAGCTGTTCGCGATCACCGAGGACAACGCCGCCACGACCGCGATGGTCAACGGCGAGATCGACGTCACGGACACCGAGCTCGACCAGCTCTCCACGTTCGAGTCGTCGGGCAACTTCGAGATCGTCCAGTACCCGGCCATCCGCAACAACCCGCTGTTCTTCGACCGCGGCCCCGGCGGCATGTTCGAGGACATCGAGGTGCGCCAGGCGGCCTGCTACGCGCTCGACACCCAGGTGGTCGTCGACCTCGAGGGCGATGTCGAGTCGCGCACGCAGTTCTTCGCCGAGGGGGAGCAGGGCTACAACCCCGACATCGAGGGCTACTCGCACGACCTCGCGATGGCGGAGGAGCTCTACTCGTCCGCCGGCAGCCCCGCGGTCGAGGGCGACTGGCTGTCGACCGTGTTCAACACGCGTCAGATCCAGGTCTACGCGGACCAGATGGGCGAGCTCGGCTTCAACCTCACGGTCCAGGAGGCCCCGCCGCCGCAGTACTTCACCGAGTGGAACGCGGGCGCGTACCCGATCGGCCTCGGCTCGCAGGACGAGCTCACGCCGTACGACTGGTACTCGTCCTGGTTCGCGGCGGACGCCCCCGGCAACCCGTCCGGCGTGGAGTCCGATGCGCTGAAGGCGGCGGCCGATGCGGCGATCGCGGCGGGCACCGGCGACGAGGCGGACGCCCTGTGGGCCGAGGTCACCAAGATCATCTCCGAGGAGGCGCTCACGTGCGCGCACATCGTCTCGCAGGAGCAGATCGCGATCAACGCGGACACGGTCTCGGGTGCGGACGTGCCCAGCCAGCCGTACGAGACGGTGCTCATCAACTACCGCGACCTGCGGCCCGCGGGCTCCTGACGCCCGCCATCTGAAGATCATCTAGGAGAGTCGTTTCGATGGGGAAGCTCGTCCTCTACCGGCTGGGGTTCGCGTTGCCGCAGCTGCTCGTCGTGTCGGTCATCGTGTTCTCGCTGACCTACCTGGTGCCCGGCAGCCCGGCCGCCGCGATCCTCGGGATCTCGGCCACGCCGGAGTCGATCGCCCAGGTCGAGGCACAGCTGGGGCTCGACAGGCCGGCACCGGAGAGGTTCGTCGAATGGTTCGGCGGGCTGCTCCACGGCGACCTGGGGACGGCGTACCGCTCCGGGCTGCCGGTGACGGACATGCTCGCGCAGCGCCTCCCCGCGACCCTCTCGATGATCTTCGGCGGGCTGCTCGTCGCGATCGTGGTCGGGGTGGGTGTCGGTGTCATCACCGGCACCCGCCCCGGCACCACCACGGACCGGGTGCTCACCGGCGGCACCGTCTTCGGGATCGCGATCCCGGAGTTCTGGCTCGGCATGATCCTCACCACGGTGTTCGCCGCGTGGCTGGGATGGCTGCCGATCGTCGGCTGGGTGCCGTTCAGCGAGAACCCCCTGCTGTGGGCGCGCGGCCTCATCCTCCCGTCGCTCACGCTCGGCCTCACGGGCGGCGCGATCATCGCCCGCCAGACGCGCGCCGCGATGGTGAAGTCCCTCGCGTCGCCCTACACGGACACCCTCGCCGCCGCCGGCGTGCCGCGCTGGAAGATCCTCTACCGCTACGGCGTCAAGAACGCGATGGTGCCGGTGCTGGCGGCGACCGGCGTCACGTTCGCGATCATGATCGGCGTCAGCTTCGTCATCGAGAAGGTGTTCTCCTTCCCCGGACTCGGGAGCCTCATGCTCACCAGCGTCATCGGCCAGGACTTCCCGCTGGTGCAGGGCGTGGTCCTGCTCACCGCGACCCTGGTGATCGCGGTCAACCTGCTCATCGACATCGGCTACGGCCTCATCAACCCCCAGGCGAGGCCCGCATGACCGTCTCGACAGTCGGCCCCGCCGCCGCGACCACCCCGGCGGCCAAGCAGGCCGCCGGACCCCGGCAGGCCTGGAGGCGCCTCCGCCACCAGCCGCTCACCCTCGCCGCGATCCTCACGGTCGCGCTCATCGTCGTCATCGCGGTCTTCGCGCCGGTGCTCGCGCCGTACGCGCCCGACGACACCGACTTCTCGAACGTCCTCTCCGGGCCCACCGCTGCGCATCCGCTCGGCACCGACGACCTCGGTCACGACGTCCTCAGCCAGCTCATCTTCGCGGCGCGCACCGCGCTGCTGGTCGCCGGCGGCTCGGTCCTCGTCGCGATGCTCATCGGCGTGCCGTTCGGGCTCATCCTCGGCTACAAGGGCGGCTGGTACGACCGCCTCGGCTCGCGCGTCATGGACCTCGCGGACGCGTTCCCCGGCATCATGATCGGCTTCGTCGTCATCGCGATCCTGGGCCGCGGCGTATGGATCCTTATCTTCGCGATCGGCCTCATCTTCTCGATGAACTTCGGGCGCATGGTCCGCGCGATCACGCTCGCCGAACGCAAGAAGCTCTACGTCGAGTCCGCGCATGTCAGCGGGCTCAGGAACCGGCAGATCATCTTCGGCCAGGTGCTGCCCAACCTCGCCGGCCCGCTGGCCGTGCAGGCGGCGGTGTTCCTCGGCAACGCGATCAAGGTCGAGGCGGCGCTGTCGTTCCTCGCGCTCGGCCTGCCCGACGACCAGCCCTCGTGGGGCGGCATGCTCCGCACGGCCGCCGAGCACCAGGTCGACCACCCGCTGATGGCGCTGCCGCCCGGCATCGCGATCGTCGTGACGGTGCTCGCCTTCAACCTCCTCGGCGACGGCATCAACGATGCGCTCTCGGGCGCGCGCTCGACCCGCAAGGCGCGCAAGGCCTCCCGCAAGGCCGCCCGCCTCGCCGCCTCCACGCTCGCCGAGGTCGAGCAGGCGCGGCTCGACGCCGAGGCCCGCGAGCAGGTGCCGTCCACGCGGGACGATGCGCCGGTCCCCGTCGCATCGTCCGTCGCCACCCGCGAGGCGTTGGTGACCACCGCCGCCCACCCCGAGCCGGTGCTGTCCGTCCGGGGCGTGTCGATCGTCGCCGACCGGCCCGACGGGGAGGTGGTGCCGCTCGTGAGCGACGTCTCGCTCACCGTGGGCCGCGGCGAGGTGCTGGGCCTGCTGGGCGAGTCCGGGTCCGGCAAGTCGATGCTCGCGAAGTCGATCCTGGGGCTGCTGCCCCCGGGCGTGCGCGTCGACAGCGGCTCCGTGACGCTCGCCGGCGACGAGCTCGTGGGCCGCGACGAGCGCGGCATGCGGGCCATCCGCGGCAAGAAGCTCGGCGTCGTGTTCCAGAACCCGCAGGCGAACCTGTCGCCCGTGCACACGGTGGGCCACCAGCTCGTCGACCCGCTGCGCGTCCACCACGGGATGTCCAAGGCGGCCGCCCGCGACCGCGCGGCCGAGCTGCTCGACATGGTGGGCGTGAAGGACGCGGCCGGCCGGCTCAGCCAGTACCCGTACCAGTTCTCCGGCGGCATGGCCCAGCGCGTCGCGATCGCGATCGCGCTGGCCGGCGAGCCCGACGTCCTCATCCTCGACGAGGCGACCTCCGCGCTCGACGTCACCACGCAGAGCCAGGTGCTCGACCTGGTGCTCGACCTGCGCGAGTCGCTCGGCATGGCGGTGGTCAACATCACGCACGACCTCGGCGTCGCGGCGGAGTCCTGCGACCGGGTCGCGATCCTCTATCACGGCGAGCTGCTCGAGGTGAACGACGTGTTCTCGCTGTTCGAGAACCCCCACCACCCGTACACGGCCGCGCTGCTCGCGGCCCACCCGACGGCCGACCGCGAGGTCGACCGCCTGCCCACGCTCGCGGACTTTGTGACCGCGGACGGCGAATGGATCGTGAGGTGAACCCCGGCATGAGCCCCGACCGGACGGACTCCCGCCCCCTGCTCGACGTGCGCGACCTCGACGTCGCGTACGAGGTGAGCGGCTCGTCGTGGCGCCGCACCACCACCACGGTGGTCAAGGGCGTGAGCTTCCACATCGACGCGGGGGAGACCTACGGGCTCGTGGGCGAGTCCGGGTCGGGCAAGTCCACCACGGGGCGCGCGATCCTGCGCCTCGCCGAGGTCGCCGGCGGCACCATCGAGTTCGATGGCACGGACCTCGCGACGCTCGGCGAGCGCACGCCGCTGAGCTACCGGCGGGACGTGCAGGCGGTCTACCAGGACCCCGCCGGCTCGCTCAACCCGCGCCACCACGTGGGCCGCGCCGTCACGGATGCGCTCAAGCGCCACGGGACGGGCGACCGTGCCGAGCGGCAGGACCGCGCGCGGGAGGCCTTCGCGCAGGTGGGCCTGACGGACGCGCACCTGTCGCGCTTCCCGAGCGAGATGTCCGGCGGTCAGCTCCAGCGCGTCGCGATCGCGCGCGCCCTGGTGCTCGAGCCGCGGCTCGTCATCTGCGACGAGGCGGTGAGCGCGCTCGACCTGTCGACGCAGAGCCAGATCATCAACCTGCTCATGGACCTCCAGCAGGCCTCCGGCGTGAGCTACCTCTTCATCACGCACGACCTGGGCGTGGTGCGTCACATGGCGCACCGGCTCGGCGTGCTGCGCAAGGGCGAGCTCATCGAGCAGGGCGACACGTCCGCCGTGTTCGCCGACCCGCAGCACGAGTACACGCGGTCGCTGCTCGCGGCGAGCCCGTCCTCGCATCCTGAGGGACGCGAGCAGCGCCGCGCGGACCGCCTCGCGCGGCGCCGTGGCGCGGCGCAGGCCTCGGAGGGCGCGGGCGGCACCGCCGCCTCGGCGAGCCCGACGGCGCCGGCGGCCGCCGCATCGTCCCCCGCGCGTCCCGCGACCGCGGACATGCGCCAGGCGGGGCCCACGCGGCCCATGGTCGCGCGGCCGGAGGGCCGCGCCTGAGACAAGGAGCAGGCATGACGATGGAGCAGGATCGCGATCTCGACGGCTCGTTCTCGTCCGCGCGCGTCACCACGCGCGAGGATGCCGTCACCCTCACCCAGGGCACGTACCGCGACTTCCTCTACGACCTCGACGACGACAAGCTCGCGCCCTGGCGCGGGCTGGGCTACGCGGAGTTCTCGCGCCGCAAGCGCGAGCCCGACTTCGTCCAGGACCTGCTCGGCTCGTGGAGGGACCTCTACGACGAGCCGTTCGTCGGCATCACCGCCGGCGGCCACGTGCGCGAGGGCGTCTGGCCGCTCGGCGAGGTGCGCCCGAACGCCGACGAGCCCGTGCGGGCCGCCCGCCGTCTGCTCTCCACGCTGAGCGAGAACGACCAGGCCGCGATCGCGTACCCGCTCGACGCGCCCGAGTGGCGCGCGTGGTCCAACCCCGAGTTCGTCATCCATCAGGTGGGCGTCCGGCTCGAGGAGCTGTCCGAGGAGTCGGTGCAGGCGGCGTTCGCGCTCATGGAGGCCTCGCTCAGCCCGCAGGGCTACGCGCGGGCCCGGGAGGCGATGGGCCTCAACGGCTACCTCGGCGAGCTCACCGGCCTGCCGGCGCTCATGAACGACCGCTCGTACTGGATCTCCGTGTACGGCCGGCCCTCGGTCGCCGAGCCGTGGGGCTGGCAGCTCTTCGGCCACCACCTCGCGCTCAACGTCGCGTTCGTGGGCGGCCGCGAGGTGATCGCGCCCGTCTTCATCGGCGCGGAGCCCGCGCTGTCCGACGGCGAGCGGCCGCCGCTGTTCGAGGCCCGCGAGGCGCTCGCGGTCGAGCTCGCGTCCTCGCTGTCGGAGGTGCAGCGCGAGGAGGCCGTCGTGTACGCGACGGTGCTCGACCCGGCCATGCCCGAGGACCGCCTGCACCCCGCCGACGAGAGGCACGTCGCCGGCGCCTTCCGCGACAACCGCATCGTCCCCTACGAGGGGATCCGCGCGGACCGGCTGTCGACCGCGCAGCGCGCGCTGCTGCGGGGGATCGTCGAGGACTTCCTGCTGCTCCTGCCCGACGACCAGCGGGCCCTCGCGCTCGCGGACGTCGAGGCGCACCTCGCGGAGACCCACCTGGCCTGGTACGGCGCTACCGACGGATCGCAGCCGTTCTACCTGCGCATCCACGGGCCGTCGTTCCTGGGCGAGCTCGACCACCACGCGGGCGTGTGGCTGTCGAACCGGGTGCCGCAGCGCTTCCACGTGCACACCACGCTGCGCCTGCCCAACGGCAACGACTACGGCAAGGCGTACATCCGCCAGGCCCGCACCGCTCGTTGAGGCCCGCTCGCTCGCGCGTTCCCAGCACCTCGGGTGCCTTGCGGCGTCCGCGTGGGGCGGGCTCGGGGGTCTCGCGGCGTCCGCGTGGGGCGGGCTCGGGGGTCTCGCGGCGTCCGCGTGGGGCGCGCGCGGGCTCCTCGCCGCGTCCCCGCTGGGCGCGCGCGGGCTCCTCGCCGCGTCCCCGTCGGGCGCGCTCAGGTGTATGTCGTGTTCGCAAATTTCAGGAATCGCTTGAACAGCCCTGCGGGCAACCGGTTCCGCGAGCCGATTCAGGGGGCTGTTCAAGCCTGAGCTGAAATACGCGGAAGCGATGTGTGAGTTCGCGCGCCGCCACGCCCGAGCTCCGACGCGCCCACGCGCCGGGGGCTTCGGAGCCGCAGCTCCCCGCATCCCCCCACGCGCCCGGGGCCCTCAAAGAAGCAACTTCCCGCACGCCGCGCGCCCTGAGGTGCTCAGTGCCCGTTCCGGCCGATCCCGGGCACTGAGCACCTCTCAGGGAGCGGAAGCGGAAGCCGAGGGGCGCCGGGTGCGACGCGGCAGAAGCCTCACCGCATCGCGTGCGGTAGCACGCCTGTGCGCCTCCGCGGGAGGGATCGCGCGCGATCTCAGGGGCTCTCGCAGCCTGTGCAGCCATCCTCGGGCGCGCCGTCGCGCCCGTGTGCGGGCCCTGACTGGGGGGATGTTGCCGAACTGGGACCAAAGTCTCTCGACGACCCTCTAGTTTTCAGTTGCCTGTTCACATACGATGACGTACACGGAGTTGCGCACGGCAATGAGGTCGGCGCCCGGCTCCAGGGCTCGACACACCGGCCGCACATCGAGGTGCGGGGATCGCAAAGGCGCGACGAACGGAGCAGCTGCAGCATGACGGACACGTCCACCACCGAGGCGCCGCGGGGCGCCGAGGTCGCCGACACGGCGGCCGAGCACGAATCGAACGCCACGCGGCGACGCCTGCCGTCGTGGCTCGTGGGCGGCCGCGGGCCGGCCCGCTACGCGGTGATCGCCGTCTGGGCGGCGATGACCCTCCTCTACGCCGCGCTGCTGCCCGAGACGTTCGCCAACGCGGGCACCTTCGCCACGATCTTCGGCAGCCAGCAGGCGCTCGTCTTCCTGGCGGCCGGCCTGCTGTGCACCATCATCGTCGGCGAATTCGTCGACATGTCGCTCGCCTCGAACTTCGGGCTCTCCGCGACGCTGGTCGCGGTGCTCACCGTCACCCACGGGTGGAACGTGTGGGTGGCGGCGCTCATCGCGATCGCGGCCTCGACCTTCGTCGGGGTGGTCAACGGCTGGCTCGTCGTCAAGGTGGGGGTCAACACCATCGTGGTGACGCTGGGCATGGGAACGTTCCTCACCGGCATCGCGCTGTGGGCGGCGAACCTCACCACGGTCGCGGGCCTCCCGATCGCGTTCTCCAAGATCGCGCTGTTCAAGGTCTTCGGCCTGCCGCTCAGCTTCTACCTGGGCCTGCTGCTGATGCTCGGGTTCTTCTACATCCTGGAGTTCACGCCGCTGGGCCGGAACATGCGCTTCGTCGGCGCGAACCGCGAGGTCAGCCGCCTCGCGGGGGTGCCCGTGACCCGCATCCGCTTCCTCGCCTTCGTGTCCGGCGGCGCGATCGCGGGTGTGGGCGGCGTGCTGACCGCGGCGGCCTCCGGGGGCTACGACCCGGCCGTGTCCCACAGCTACCTGCTGCCGATGTTCGCGGCGACCTTCCTCGGTACCGCGATCCTCCAGCCCGGGCGCTTCAACCCGCTCGGCACGTGGATCGCCGTGTACTTCCTGGCGACGGGCGTGCTGGGCCTCCAGCTGCTCGGCGGCACCACCTGGGTGTCCTCCGTCTTCTACGGAGGCGTGCTCGTGATCGCCGTCACCATCTCGACGGTCCTCCACCGGAGGTCCCGCTGAGCCGTGCGCCCCGCGCGCACCAGTCCACCATCCACCCACGAGCGCAGTCCTGATTGTCAACGAAGCCAAGAAGGAGTCCCACCCATGAAGTCCCCGGTCACCACCACACGCGGCCTGCGCCGCGCCGGGATCGCGAGCGTGTTCGCGCTCGCGTCCCTCACCCTCGCGGCGTGCGCGAGCGACACCGACGCCGGTGCCGAGGCCCCGTCCGAGACCGCCGAGGCCACCACGAGCGCCGAGTCGACCGCATCGGCCGAGTCCTCGCTCGCCGACGTGATGAAGGCACAGGACGCGTACGAGATCCCGTCCGAGCCGATCGACGCGAGCTCGCTCGCGGGCACCACCGTCTACTACATCCCCGTCACCGCCCAGGCGCCGCAGTTCGCCGCCATGGGCGTCGAGGTCACCGCCGCGCTCGGCACCGTCGGCATCGACGTCCAGGTCTGCGACGGCCAGGGCAACCCGTCCGCGATCGCCAAGTGCTTCACCCAGGCGGTCAACGCCGACGCGGACGCGATCCTCGCGGACGCGATCGCCTACGGCTTCGCGATGAACTCCGTGGAGGAGGCACGCTCGGCCGGCGTGCCGGTCATCATCGGCAACCAGGTCGCGGACCCGTCGATCACGCTGGACGACACGCTCGGCTGGATCGAGGGCCCGTCCTCGGGCATGACGGCCGACATGCTCACGTGGGCGGCCGAGGACTCGGGCGGTGAGGCGCACATCCTCATCAACATGAGCACCGACGGCACCACGCCCAAGGCGTACGTCGACACGGCCACCGAGGCGCTCGCCGAGAGCTGCCCCGCGTGCGTCGTCACCATCAACGGCGTCACCACCGCGAGCTTCGACCTGGTGGCCTCGTCGACCTCGGCCGCGCTGCTCAAGGACCCGTCGATCGACTACGTGTTCCCGCAGTTCGAGCAGTTCCTGCAGGTCACGGCGGGCGGTGTGCAGTCCGCCGGTCGTGACGACGTCACGCTCATGACGGGCTCGGCCCAGATCGGCGCGCTGCAGGAGCTCGAGACCGGCGGCCAGCTCCGCGCCGTCCAGGGCGTCGCCTCGTTCTACCAGGCGTGGGTCTACAGCGACGCGGCGATGCGCATGGCGCTCGGCATGGAGCTGCCCGAGTACACGATCCCGTACCGCATCTTCACCGCCGACACGATGGACGATGTGCAGGTCACCGAGGAGGCCCAGGCCAGCGGCGAGTGGTACGGCCCGACCACCTTCAAGGACGACTTCAAGGCGCTGTGGGGAGCGCAGTGACCGTGACGCGTCACGAGGGGGTGCGGGCGGCGACGCCCGCACCCCCGGCCCCGCGCCTGTCGGTGAGCGCGCTCGACAAGACCTTCGGGTCCAACCGCGTGCTCACCGACGTCACCTTCGACGTCGCGCCGGGGGAGATCCATGCGCTCGTGGGCCAGAACGGCTCGGGCAAGTCGACCGTCGCGAAGATCCTCACGGGCCTCTACACGCCGGACCCCGGCGCGCAGGTCGCGATCGACGGCGTCCCGCTGCAGCTGCCTGTGACCCCGCAGGAGTCGCGCGAGCGCGGCATGGCGGTGGTGCACCAGAGCCTCGGGCTCGTCGACGAGTTCACCGTCCTCGAGAACCTCCGCGTGGGGCGCCTCACCGGCTCCCGCCTCACGCGCCGCATCGACTGGGCGCGCGAGCGCGAGGCCGCGGCGGCGGTGTTCGCGCGCGTCGGCCGTCAGGTGCCCCTCGACGTCCCCGTCGGCACGCTGCTCGAGGAGGACCGTGCCACCGTCGCGATCGCCCGTGCCCTCCAGGACGCGCAGGCGGGCGCCGGCCTCATCGTCTTCGACGAGTCGACCCGCGCGCTCAGCCGGCGGGCCCTCGAGCACTTCTTCGGCATCCTCGACGAGATCGTCGCGACCGGCACCGCGGTGCTGATGATCACGCACCGCCTCGAGGAGGTGGTCGCCGCGGCCGACCGCGTCACCATCCTCCGCGACGGCCGCTCGGTCGTCTCCGGCCACGAGGTGCGTGGCATGACGGAGGCCGAGCTGACCTCCCTCATCCTCGGCCGCAACCTCGGCGACCTCGACTCGCGCGAGCGGCTCGTGCCGGCGGACGATGCGCCGCGTGTCACGGTCGTCGGCGTCGCCGGCCTCGGGGTCGCCGAGGCGTCCTTCGAGGTCCGCCAGGGGGAGATCGTGGGCCTCACGGGCGTCGGCGGCTCGGGCTACGACGACGTGCCGTACCTCCTCGCCGGCGTGAGCCCCGCGCGCGCGGGCACCGTCTCGCTCCCGGGCCGCGACCTCGCGCTCGCGGGCCTGCGCCCCGCCGATGCGATCGCCGCCGGCATGGCGCTGGTGCCCGAGGGTCGCGAGCACGCGGGCCTCGCGATGACCGAGTCCGTCGCCGAGAACATCGCCTTCGCGCAGACGTCGCGCGCGCGCCGCCCGCTCGCACCCATGCCGCGCCGCAACGAGCTCGCGCTGGTGGGGGAGTGGATCGACAGGCTCGGGGTGGTGCCCAACCTGCCCCAGGCGCCGGTCAATACCTACTCGGGCGGCAACCAGCAGAAGGTGTTCGTCGCGAAGTGGCTCGCCACCGACCCGGACCTCCTGCTGCTTCACGAGCCCACCCAGGCCGTCGACGTCGGCGCGCGCCACACCATCGTCGAGGCGATCCACGAGATGGCAGCCTCGGGGATGTTCGTGCTGGTCGCCGGCTCGGACGAGAACGAGCTCGCGCTGCTGTGCGATCGCGTGCTCGTGTTCGAGGAGGGGCGGATCGCGCGCGAGCTCTCGGGCCAGGTCACGCCCGACGACATCGTCGAGGCCATCTACGCGGGCGGCTCGCGCGGCGCGCTGCGTGCTCGTCGCGATACCGGCGCCGCCTGACCCCTCCCGCCCACCAGGCGTCCGCGCCTACCACCGCCCTCTCGCCGCGCGTCCGTCGGGCGCGCTCGAGTGCATGTCGTGCTCGCGAATTTCAGGAGTCGCTTGAACAGCCCCGCGGGCAACCGGTTCCGCGAGCCGTTGCGCGGGGCTGTTCAAGCCTGAGCTGAAATACGCGGAAGCGATGTGTGAGTTCGCGCGCCGACACGCGCGAGCGCGCACACGCCCCCGTGGCCCGCCGCGCCCGGCACGCAGAAGGGGGACGATGCGCGGGCCGGAACCCGCGCATCGTCCCCCTGGCCGTGCCTAGAAGACGATGGTCTCCCGGTCGGAGCGGACGATGCGGTCCTCGCAGTGCCAGCGCACTGCGCGCGAGAGCACCGCGCGCTCGACGTCCGCGCCGCGGCTCTGGAGGTCCTCCGCCGTCTCCGCGTGGGTCACGCGGACCACGTCCTGCTCGATGATCGGCCCCTCGTCGAGGTCCGGCGTGACGTAGTGCGCCGTCGCGCCGATGAGCTTGACGCCCCGCTCCTTGGCCTTCTTGTACGGCCCTGCGCCGATGAACGCCGGCAGGAACGAGTGGTGGATGTTGATGACCGGCACGCCGACCTTCTCGAGGAAGTCCTCGGAAAGGATCTGCATGTAGCGCGCGAGCACTACGAGGTCCACGTTGCCCTGGAGGAGCTTGAGGATCTCCGCCTCGGCCGCGGACTTGTCCGGGCCCTGCGACGGCACGTGGACGAACGGCACGCCGAAGCCGCGCACGTCGTCCGCCACCGTCGCGTGGTTGCCGATCACCATGGGCACCGTCATCGGGATCTCGCCGCGGCGCTGGCGCCACAGGAGGTCGAGGACGCAATGGTCGGAGGTCGAGGTGAGGATCGCGACGCGCTTGAGCGCCGAGCGGTTGGTGAGCCGCCAGCCCAGGCCCAGGCGGCCCCCGATCTCGGCCTCGAGGCGCTCGTTGACCGAGTCCCACGCGCCGGCCAGGCCGTCGAGGTGGAACACGGTGCGCTGGTAGAAGCGGCCGCCGTCCGGGTCGTCGGAGTACTGGTCGAGCGTCACGATGTTCGCGCCGAGCCCGGAGAGCACGCTCGAGATCGCGGACACCAGGCCCGGACGGTCGGGGCCGTCGACCAGCAGGACGGCCTGGTCCTCGGTGACCGCCGCCGCGCGCGCCCGTGCCGGGCGAGTCGCGACCGCCGCGGGGCTCATGCGTTCACCCGGTACTTGGTCCGCGCGTACTCGTCGTACGGCGACGGCTGGACGGTGGCGCGGATCCGGTCGAAGCCGAGGTCCGCGTCCGGCTCCGCGTAGCGGCCGGGGTGCTCGCCGAGGACGATCTCGACCTCGGAGCCCGGCTCGGCCTGGAACTCGTCCACGAGCGACAGCGACAGGATCTTGCCCACCGGCGCGATGTTCGCGGAGTAGAAGGTCACGCCGGCGAGGCCGTGCGCGTTCTCGATGCGGTAGCGGCCGTAGCTGAGGAAGTAGCCCGGGTCGCCGCCGAACACGCGGGCCACGTCCTCCTCGTTCCACTCGAGCGTGACGCGGGTGCGCTTGGGGGCGTCCTTCGCGGCGAGCAGCGCGTCGCGGCCGATGAAGTCGTGGTTGAACGAGATCGAGCGGCCGTAGCCGAGCTCCCACGGCGAGGTGTAGTAGTCCTCGATGTCGGGGGAGTAGAAGGAGCCGTGCATCGGCTTCTTGCCCTCGTAGCTGAAGGCGCTCTGCCACCGGCGGTAGTCCTCGAGCTCGGGCGCGGTGTAGACCGCCGGGGTCGGGGTGGGGATCCAGCCGCTCTCGACGCCGTTGGTGAAGTACGCCATGCCGCCCACGTGGGTGATGCCGAACGCCTCGCCGGCGCCCATGAGGGCGTCCTTGACCGCGTCGTAGTCCGCGTACGAGCCGATGAACTCGTAGCCCGCCTGGCCGGCCATGCCGTGGCGCAGCGCGCGCACGGGGCGGCCGTCGAGCTCGACGAGCTGCGAGTGGAAGAACTTGGTCTCCGGCAGCGGGCCGCCGAAGGCCTTCTCCACGAGGTCGAGCGCGTAGCGGCCCTGGATCTGGAAGCGGAAGTACCACGGGTCGCCGCCCTGGCGCACGGCCGAGTCGGCGTTCGTCGCCATCTCGACGTCGTAGCCGCCCTTCTGCGCGTGATACGTCACCCAGCTCTGCGAGGCCGGCACGCCGGAGAGCACGAAGCGCTCCTCGGACTCCTTGAGCAGGATGCCGTCCGTGATGATGTTGCCGTCCTCGGCGACCGGGATGAACTGCTTGGCCTGGCCGATCTCGAAGCGCTCGATGTTGTTCGCGCTGACGTCGGACAGGAGGCGCTTGGCGTCGGGGCCGACGATCGTCGTGTCGGACATGTGGAAGGACAGGTCGGACAGCGCCACGCCGGAGCGCCACGCCTCCTGCTCCTCGGCCCAGCCCACGTGCTCGGGCTGGACCACGGGGACCTTCCAGGTGACCTTGCTGGGCTTCCAGATCAGGTCGACCGCGTTGCCGGCCTGGTCGATGGCGTCCTGAAGGGAGGGTGCGGACATGGTGGGGACTCCTCGTCGTTGAGAAAGGGGTGGTGCAGGCGGCCGCCAGGGTCGACGGCCGCACGTTCAGGCCGTCAAGCGGCGGATCTCTCCGCCATCTCGACGATGTTGGTGAGCAGCAGCGCGCGGGTCATGGGTCCGACGCCGCCGGGGTTGGGGGACATCCAGGCGGCGACGTCGCCGACCTTGGGATCGACGTCGCCCGCGATGCGGGACGCGCCGGTGGCGGGGTCGGTCACGCGCGAGACCCCGACGTCGAGCACGACCGCGCCTTCGCGGACGTCCTCGGGACGGACGATGCCGGCCACGCCGGCGGCGGCGACGATCACGTCGGCGTCGCGCAGGGCCGCCGGCAGGTCCCGCGTCCCCGTGTGGGTGAGCGTGACCGTGGCGTTGTGCGCGCGCCGCGTGAGCAGCGGGGCGATGGGGCGGCCCACCGTGACGCCGCGGCCCACCACGACGACGCGCTTGCCGTCGAGGTCGAGGCCGTGGCGCTCCATGAGCGCGACGACGGCGCGCGGCGTGCACGGCACGGGCGTGTCGATCGGCGCGTTCACGTTGAGCGTGAGGCGCCCCAGGTTGACCGGGTGGAGGCCGTCCGCGTCCTTCGCGGGGTCGATGCGCTCGAGGATCCGGTCGGTGTCGAGGTGGCGCGGCAGCGGCAGCTGCACGATGTAGCCCGTGCAGGCCGGGTCCGCGTTGAGCTCGTCGATGACCGCCTCGAGCTCCTCCTGGGTGGTCTCCGCGGGCAGGTCGTGGCGGATCGAGCGGATGCCCACCTCCGCGCAGTCGCGGTGCTTGCCCGCGACGTACCAGGCCGATCCCGCATCGTCCCCCACGAGGACCGTGCCCAGGCCCGGCGTGACGCCGCGTGCGGCCAGGCTCGCCACGCGCTCGCGCAGCTCCGCCTTGATGGCCGACGCGGTCGCCTTGCCGTCCAGGACGCGGGCGGTCATACCGTCGCCAGGTGGTTCTGCACCCAGCCGGCGGTCGCGTCGAGGCCGCCGAAGGTGAAGAAGTGGACGCGGATGTCGCCGTGACGACCGGGGTCGATGCTGGACGCGAGGTCCTCGACGAAGCGGTCGGGACCGGCGGTGCCGACGAGGTTGGTCACGGAGAACCCGTACTTGCGGGCCAGCGTGGTGCTCGAGCCGACGCCGCAGCGCCGCGCGAAGCCGAGCAGGCGCTTGATGCCGGCCGGGCCGGGCACGCCGACGCGGATCGGGAGCTCGATCCCGAGGCCGCGCACGCGCTCGGCCCACGCCAGCACGGCGTCGGTGTCGAACGAGAACTGCGTGATGATCGTGCCGTCGAGGCCCTGGTCGACGATGCTCGCCGACTTGTCGGCCAGCGCGGCCCACAGGGCGGCGTCGGAGATGTCGGGGTGGCCCTCGGGGTAGCCGCCGATGCCGACCTCGCGGACGCCGAACTCGGGCAGGATGCCCGAGCCGATGATCGACAGGGCGTCGGAGTACGGGCCCTGGGGTTCGCGGGGGTCGCCGCCGATGACGAAGACCTTCTCCTGGGTGCCCTGCGCCTGGTGGGCGCCGAGGAAGTCCGCGAGGACCTCGGGGCTCGTGACGCGGCGGGCGGAGATGTGGGGGACGGGCGTGAGTCCTCCGTCCGCGACGGCCTTGGCCGCCGCGAGCCGGTCGGCAGCGTCCTCGGTGCCGAGATAGGTGACGTTCACGCGGGTATCGGTGGGAAGGGTCGCCGCAGTCTCGAGGAGCTGGGGCAGATCCCTCGCGGTCATCTCGAGCGAGAAATCGTCGAGAAGCGTGGCGGTGCCATGCATCGTCGGGCCTCCTTTGGTCCGGGGTGCAGAAGGAGTTGCGTTCAATCATTACAGTTGCCTGTCATAGTTGATGTCAACTGTGAATTCTTCGGAGGGTGTCCTGCCAGGCATGTCGCGCGCTCTGCGGCACAATCGGATGAGGCCGGCGAGAGGACGGGTGCCGTGGGGACTCCGGAATGGGACGACAGCCTCCCGTATGCGCTGTGGCGCGCCCACCAGGTGGTGCAGCGCTCGGTGACCGCCGAGCTCGAGTCCTCCGGGGCGACCATCAACCAGCTCGGCATCCTCGTGCACCTGCACCTCGAGGGTCCGCGGTCCGCCTCCGACCTCGGGCGCCGCTTCCGCATCACGCCGCAGAGCGCGGCGCTCGCGCTGCGCACGCTCGAGCAGCGCGGGTGGACCACGTCGCGCCCGCACCCCACCCACGGGCGCGTGGTGCTGCACGAGCCGAGCCCTGCGGGCGTCGAGGCCGCCGAGGACGCGATCCACCGGCTGGACGGCGTCAACCAGCGCCTCGACGAGGCGATCGGCGAGGACCTGCGCAAGGAGCTGGTCGCGAGGCTCGTGATCGTCGACCGCAAGCTAGGCGGCCCGCGCGACGAGGGCGACCTGTCCCTGTAGCATCGCAGTCGACTGAAACCGTCCGCTGGGGCGCCCTGCGCGACGTCGCGCATCGTCCCGGTCCCCGAGAGAGGCATCGCCACATGACCGCGACGACCCGCCCGCACGGCGCCCACCTGGTGGGCAGCATCAACCTTCCCGACGCCGAGACCGTGATGCGCACGGCGGCCGCGGAGCTGGGCGACCGCCTGGCCCGCATCCCCGACGGCGAGGTCGGCGAGCGCTTCCACTGGGTCGCCTTCCAGCCCGACCGCATCGCGCAGACGCCCGGCCTCGGCCGCGAGGGCGACCACCCGATCATGGTCGGCACCCTGGACATCCGGAAGGTCACCGTGCCCGACGACATGGACCTGGACGCCCTCGAGCTCGCGCCGCTGGGCTACGCCGAGGCCGCGCTGTCCTCGTGGGAGGTCTTCTCGCGCCTCCAGGCCGAGGGCGTGATCCCCGCGACCACGCGCTTCCAGGTGTCGCTGCCCACGCCCGTCGGCGTCGTCGGCTCGATGGTGCGCGCTTCCGACCGCGCCCGCTTCGAGCCCGTGTACGAGCGCGCGCTGTTCAAGGAGCTCGCGCAGATCCTCGCCGCGATCCCGCACGACAAGCTCGCGATCCAGTGGGACAACGCGCTCGAGTTCGGCTACCTCGAGGGCGCCGGCTACCGCGGCTCCACCGACCGCGGCTGGTTCGGCGAGGACGTGCTCGGCGCGCTCGCGGAGCGGTCCGCCCGTCAGGCCGCGCAGGTGCCCGACGACGTCGCCCTCGGCTACCACCTCTGCTACGGCGACATCGGCGAGAAGCACTACGTCGAGCCCAAGGACGCGGGCTTCCTCGCGCGCTTCGCGCAGAACCTCGTGAAGGACGTGGACCGCCGCATCGACTGGATCCACCTGCCCGTGCCGATCGAGCGCGACGACGAGGCCTACTTCGCGCCGCTCGCCTCGCTCGACCTCCCGGAGGAGACCGCGCTGTTCCTCGGCCTCGTCCACCGCCAGGACGGTGTCGAGGGCGCCGAGCGTCGCATCGCCGCCGCGCACGCCGCGGTGCAGGACTTCGGCATCGCGACGGAGTGCGGCATCGGCCGTGCCCCGGCGGACACCGTCGCGGGCCTGTTCGCGCTGCACCGCGAGGTCTCCGAGGCGCTGTAGCGCCGCACGGACGCGCCCCGACCGGCGCCCACCCCACCGCAACCGGCGTATGGGCCGGGGCTCGCGCGCATCGTGCCTGATCGCGCAACCGGGGCGCGCGCTCATACGCCGGTTGGCGCGGGCCGCGCATCGTTCCCACAGGGACGATGCGCGGCCCGCCTTCCGCGTTCAGACCAGGTTGCGGCGGTACTCCGTGCGCGCGAACTCGTCGTACGGCGCGGGACGCACCGTGGCGCGCAGGCGCACGAAGCCGTCCGTGGCGCCGGGGGCGGCGTCCGCGCCCGGGTGCTCGCCCCAGACCAGGTCGACCGTGCTGCCGGGCGCGGCGACGGACTCGTCGACGAGGGACAGCGCGAGCAGCGTGCCCACCGGCTCGATGAGCGCCGAGTAGAAGGTCGAGCCCACGAGGTCGCCCGCGGGCGTCTCGATGCGGTGCCGGGCGTGGCTCATGAGGTACTCGCCCTCGTCGCCGAACGCCGCGCGCACCTCGGCCGGGTCGCACTCGAGCGTCACCTTGCGGCGCAGCGGGCCCTCCTTCGCGGCGATGAGCGCGTCGCGGCCGATGAAGTCGTGGCCCAGGTGGATCGAACGCCCGTAGCCCAGCTCCCACGGCGACGTGTAGTAGTCGGTGATGTCCTCGGAGTAGAGGCTGCCGTGGAGCGGGTTCATGCCCTCGTACGAGAAGACCGACAGCTGCTGGCGGTACTCCGCGAGCGACGGGTCGAGGTAGATCGCCGCGGTCGGGGCCGCGATCCAGCCGCTCTCGACGCCGTTGGTCGAGTACGACTTCGCGCCGATGCGCACCACGTCGAGCACCTCGCCCGCCTTCATGAGCGCCGCGAGGAAGCGGTCGTGGTCGCGGTAGTCGCCGATGAACTCGTAGCCGGGCTGGCCCGCCATGCCGTGGCGCAGCGCGCGGATGGGCATGCCGTCGAGCTCGACGACGGTCGAGTGGAAGAACTTCACCTCCGGCAGCGGGCCGCCGAAGGCGCGGTGGACCAGCTCGAGCGCGTGCGGGCCCTGGACCTGGAGGCGGAAGCGCTCGGGGTCCTCCTTGACGAAGCTGCGGTCCGGGTCCGTCGACAGCTCGACGTCGTAGCCGCCGTTCTTCGCGTGATAGGCCACCCAGTTCTGCGCGCACGGCACGCCGGAGAGGATGAACGACTCCTCGCCCTCGCGCAGCAGGATGCCGTCGGAGATGATGTTGCCGTCCGCCGCGACCGGGACGAACTGCTTCGCCTGGCCGATCGCGAAGCGCTCGTAGTTGTTCGCGCTGACGTCGCTGAGCAGCCGCATCGCGTCGGGGCCCTTGAGGGCCGTGTTGTACATGTGGAACGAGAGGTCGGCGATCGAGACGCCGTCGCGCCACGCGCGCTGCTCGGCGGCCCAGCCGGCGTACTCGGGCTCGACGACGGGCGGCACCCATGCCTCCGCGCCCGCCTTCCACAGCAGTCGGACCGGGGACCCGGCCTGGTCGATGGCCTCTTGCAGGCTCTGTCCGTACATCGCTTCGCTCCCTCGCCATTGAGTGATCGGAATTTAAGGCACCTTACATCTACCTGAAAACTCCGGCGGTATCAATGGGTGCGGGACGATGCGCGGGCCGGGTGGCGCATCGTCCCTGGGTGGGGCGCCGCGCCGGCGGCGGATCGGCGCCCGGCGTCCGGGCCGCTCAGCCCTGCGAGCGTGCGGGGCTCACCCGCGCGCCGCCGAACTCGTGCGACAGCCGCTCCAGCTCCTCGACGAACGACGGCGCGTCCGCCAGCGCATCGGCCAGCCGGTCGTTGAGGTCCTTCATGCGCGCGCGGCCCTTCGCGACGGCGGCGAGGCCGGGCTCGGTGAGCTCGTAGAGGATGACGCGTCCGTGCACGGGATGCGGCCGGCGCGAGACCCAGCCGAGCCGCTCGAGGTTGCCCAGCGCCGTCGACACGCTCTGCGGCGTGATCGAGTAGCGGCGCGAGAGGTCGGAGCCGGACAGCGGCCCGAGCTCGTCGAGGTGGACCGCGAGGCCCATCTGCGTGGGGGTGACGCCCAGGTCCGACAGCGCGTCGGCGGACAGTCCGTGGACCACCTGCTGCGCGCGCCACAGCGCGAACGCGATGCCCTCGCCCCAGCGCTCGGCGGGGCCGTCCTCGGTCGCGGTCACGTCGCCTCCTTCTTCTCGGCGCGAGCCCACGGTACCAAGGTGCGCCTCGCGGTCGCGGGACCTCGTGCCCGCCCCACGGCGCGGGGAGGCCGGGCGCCCTCCCGCGCCCGACCTCCCCGCATCGTGCCTGCTGTCAGGCGTTCGCCAGGACGCGGTTGCCCGAGCCCTGCGTGACCTCCGCGAACGGGCGCGGCACCACGGTCGCGCCCACGCGGACCTGGGTGTGGCGCTCGACGAAGGGGTTGTCGGAGCCGCCGTCGGGCTCGCCCCAGACGAGCTCGACGCGGGTGCCGTCCTCGGTGGCGGACTCGTCGATGCTGCCGAGCGTCAGCCAGCGGCGCGCGTTGGCCGAGTAGCTGGTGAGGTTGCCCAGGCCCACGAGCTCGCCGTCGCGCTCGATGCGGTCGAACTGCGACGCGGTGTAGAACGACGCGGGCATCTCGAGGCCCTTGTAGCGGCCCATGCCCTCCTCGTACATGCTCGAGAAGATCGCGGCGACGGACTCGCGGTCCCACACGAGCCACGACTTCTTGCGGTGCGGCTCGTCCTTGCGGGCCTCGAGGGCGTCGCGGCCGATGAAGTCGTGGTCGAACTTCGCGATGTGCGTGTAGCCGAGGTCCCACGGGGTGACGTAGTAGTCCTCGATGCGGTCGGAGACGAAGCTGCCGCCGAGGGCGAGGTGGGCCTCGAAGGACTTCGCCGGCACCCACTCGCGGAAGGCCTGCATCTCGGGGGTCGAGTAGATCGCGGGCAGGGTGTTGGCGATCCAGCCGGACTCGGTCGCGACCGCCGCGTAGGCGCGGCCGCCCACCTGGGTGATGCCGTACTCGGCGCCCGCGGCGAGCAGCGTGTCGCGCACGCCCTCGAGCTCGGCGTAGGGGCCGAAGAACTCGAGGCCGGGGAAGCCGGACATGCGGTGGTTGAGCGCGGTCGTCGTGTACTGGCCGATCTTGAACTGGCCCATGTGGAAGAACTTGATCTCCGGCAGGGGGCCGCCGTTGACCTTCTCGAAGATCTCGGTGGCGTGCGGGCCCTGGAGCTGGAGGCGGTAGAGCTCGCGTCCCTTGGGGTTGGCGAGCGTGCGCAGGTCGCGGGTGACCTCGACGTCGTAGCCGCCGACGCCCGCGTTGAACTCGATCCAGTTGAGGGCCGGCGGGCGGCCGACGACGCGCACGTGGAGGTCGGCGAGGCAGAAGAGGATCGCGTCGCCGACCATGTTGCCGTCGTGGCCCACCGCGATGAACTGCTTCGCCTTCATGGGGCCGAAGCCCTTGAAGCTGTTCGCACCGAGGTCGGCGAGCAGGCGGTACGTGTCCGGGCCCGTGATGGTGAGGTCGTTCATGTGGTGCGACAGGTCCATGAGGGCCGCGGTCTTGCGCCACGACTCCATCTCGTCGCGCCAGTTGGTGAACTCGGGCTTGATGGGGAACTGATAGGCGCCGGAGCGTCCGCTGCGCAGCAGGCCCATCGGGCCGCCGGCTGCGCGGATCTCGTCGTCGAGGCTTGCCATGGTCTTCCTCTCGTCGGGTCCGCACCGTTGCGGAACGCCGTCACGTTATCAGTTGTCTGAAACCCTGAGAAGGGTTTTCTTCAGATATCTGAAACTCGCGAGGGTGTGGCCGTGCGACCCCGCCCCGCTCGGGTGTGCACTCCTCCACGCAGGACCCCGCGATCCGGCCGGATCCGAGCCGAATCGGGCCTCGGAACGCGCGTTCTGGTGGGGGAGTGCCTCAGTGGCGTGGAGGGGTAACCGCGGAGGTCAGCGCGCCTCGGTACGGTCCTTGTCGTACTCCTTGATCGCGACGAGGTTGTTGACCTCGTGGCGGCGGGCGGCCGTCTCGATCATCTCCTGGTCCGCGCCGCCCTCGATGAGGTCGATGATCGCGTCGTGCTCGGACAGCGATGCGAGCGCGCGGCCCGGCGCATAGAAGAAGGCCGAGCGGCGGATGACGTCCATGCGCGTCCACTCGTGGTGGACCAGGCCGACCAGCCGGTCGTCGTCGCAGCGCGAGCACAGCAGCTCGTGCAGCTCGCGGTTGAGGCGCCCGAAGCGCTGCGTGTCGAAGTTCGCGAGCGCGTCCCCGGCGGCCTTGTTGAGCCGGCGCGCCTCGGAGATGTCGTCGGCGCCGAGGTTGGGCGCGGACAGCGCCGTCGCGAGCCCCTCGAGCCGCGCGAGCAGGCGCAGCGAGCGCTCGAACGCGTCGGTGTCGAAGGTCTTCACGAGCGCGCCGACGTTGGGCACGATGTCCACCCAGCCCTCGGCCTCGAGCCGCCGCAGCGACTCGCGCCACGGGACCGAGGAGATGCCGTGCTCGCGCGCCAGCTGGTCGATGACGAGCCGGTGCCCTGGCCCGTACACGCCCTCCATGATCCTCTCCTTGAGGATCTCGTACGCCTGATCAGCCTTGCTCGCGGCCAACTCCCGACCTCCCTATGTCGCTGCGACGTTGAAGCGAGAACGGGCTGGTCCGCACCGCTCTCCCCCTGCGCAGCGCCCGATGCCTGATCGTATCGCACATCACATGGGATCCCTCGGAGCGTCCTCCGCGACCTGCCGCAGCAGCCGCCCGAGCGCGGGATCCTTGCCCGCCCCCGCCCGGGTCAGCACGAGCGCCCGCAGCGGCCGCGGCTCGGGGACGATGCGGCGGAGCGTCATTCCGAAGCGCGCCAGCGACGCGTGGTCCGGGTCGGGCAGGATCGCCCGCGCGATCCCCGCCTCCACCAGCGGCACCGAGGTCTGGATCGTCTCGACGGTGCGCACGCGCGCCGGCGCCACGCCGTGCCGGCGGAACGCCGCGGTGACCGCCTCGGGCAGGCTCGGCACCGCCGCGGTGCCCCGCGGCATCACCACCGTCGCGCCGTCGAACGATGCGAGCGGCAGGGGGTCCGGCGCATCGTCCTGTCCCGGGGGGAGGGCGGCGACGAGCGGCACGTCGCCCCAGTCGACGACGTCGAGGACGCCGCGGTGGCGGCGCGCGAAGCGGTCGGGGTCGGCGACCATGATGGCGGCGAGGTCGGCCTTGCGCTGCTGGAGCATGTCGATCGCGGTCCACGGCGGCGGGTCGACGAGGCGGATCTCGACCTCGGGCGCGACCTCGGCGTGGGCGCGCAGCAGGCGGGGGATGCGGTGCCACAGCAGCGCGGGCACCGCGGCCATGGTGAGCTGCCCCGCGGTGCCGGCCCCGAAGCGTCCGAGCGCGGCCACCATGTCGTCGACGTCTCCCAGCACGCGCGAGGACTGGTCGAGCAGGTAGCGGCCCGCGCTCGTCGGCTCGACGCCGCGCGGGGTGCGCACGAGCAGCGGCACGCCCACCTCGGCCTCGAGCTTCGCGATCGCGACGCTGAGCGGCGGCTGGGACATGTGCAGCGCCTGCGCGGCGGCGGTGAGCGAGCCCGCCTCGACCACCGCGGCGAAGTAGCGCAGATGCCTCAGCTCCATGCGGTCGAGGCTATCGCGCCCCGCTAGCCATACACCAGACCTATACCGGGGAGAGCGAATCGATAGTTCCCAAGGCCCGCTTGCCTCGGCATCCTGAACGCGACAGGTCAACGACGACACCCGACCCGGAGGCGGCCATGACGCTCCCCACCACCAACTTCGACGCCCCGTTCGAGATCACGCGCGCCAGCCACGTGCGCCTCGGCTGCACCGACCTCGAGAAGAGCCGCGACTTCTACCGCGACACGGTCGGCCTGGTCGTCACCGAGGAGACCGACGACGCGATCTACATGCGCGGCCTCGAGGAGGCCGCGCACCACTCGATGGTGCTCGAGTGGAGCCCCGAGGCGAAGGCGCACCGCGTGGGCCTGCGCGTGCGCCGCGAGCAGGACGTCCTCAACGCCGAGAAGTACTTCAAGGCGGTCGGTATCGAGCACGAGCGCGTCGAGGTGCCCCACCAGGGCCCGACGCTGCGCTTCCGCGACCCCGTGGGCACGCTCATGGAGATCACCTCGGAGATGAGCCTGGTCGAGCGCAAAATGATGGCCTTCGACGAGTTCGTCGCCGGCGCCCCCCAGCGCCTCGACCACTACCAGGTGGTGACCTACGACGTGCAGGAGGCCACCGACTTCTGGACCGGCCTGGGCATGCGGATGTCCGAGTACACCGCCAAGGACGGCACCGACGAGCTGTGGGGCTCGTGGATGGAGGTCAAGGGCAACACCCACGACCTGGTCTTCACCAACGGCCGCGGCCCGCGCCTGCACCACTTCGCCTTCACCGTGCCGGACGCCACCAGCCTCATCCACGCGGCGGACGTCGCGGGCGCGCGCGGCTTCGGCCAGGAGATCGACCGCGGCCCCGGCCGCCACGGCATCTCCAACGCGCTGTTCCTCTACCTGCGCGACCCCGACCAGCACCGCATCGAGTTGTTCACCACGCACTACCAGTTCATCGACCTCGAGGACGAGCCCATCCGCTGGGACGTGTCCGACCCGCGCCGCGCGCAGCAGTGGGGCATGCCCGCCTCGCGCCGCTGGTTCTTCGAGGCGAGCGAGTTCCCGGGAGAGGTGGTGCAGGAGCCGATGCTGACGGCCACACCGGATACTCTCGAGGACTACCTGGCCATTCACTGATCGGCGGCGTCGATGACGACTCTCTCCCCGGACCTTCGCGAGCGGCTCGAGCGCGCCCCCGTCGCGGGCCTGTCCGCGCAGATGCGCAAGCGCGGCTACGACACCGTCACCATCGACGGCGTCCGCCCGCTGCCCGGCGCTCCCAAGCTCGTGGGTCCCGCCCGCACGCTCCGCTACATCCCGTTCCGCAGGGACCTCTTCGCGAGCCACGGCGGCGGCCAGAACGCCCAGAAGCAGCTCTTCGACGCGGTCGAGCCCGGCGAGGTTGTGGTGATCGAGGCGCGCGGCCTCGACGGCTCGGGCACGCTCGGCGACATCCTCGCGCTGCGCGCCTTCGCGCGCGGCGCGGCGGGCGTGGTCACCGACGGCGGCGTGCGGGATCACGATGCGGTGGCGCGCATCGGCCTGCCGGTCTTCTCGGCCGGGGCGCACCCCGCGGTCCTCGGCCGGCTCCACGTCCCGTGGGAGCACGGCTCCGCGATCGCGTGCGGCGGCGCGTCGGTGCTGCCCGGCGACATCATCGTGGGCGACTCCGACGGCGTCATCGTCATCCCGCCGGACCTCGTCGAGGAGGTCGTCGACGCGACCCTCGCGCAGGAGGACGAGGACGCCTGGATCGCCGAGCGGGTCGCCGAGGGCGCGAAGCTCGACGGGCTCTTCCCCATGAACAGCGCGTGGCGCGAGCGCTACGAGGCGGGGCTCGACGGGTGACGCCCGCGCCCGCCCCGCCCGCGCATCGTCCCCGACCCCGACAGGAGCAGCCGTGCTAGCCCCCGAGACCCTCACCGCGATCGCCGACGAGCTCGCCCAGGCCGAGCGCGACCACTCCGTCATCCCGCGGATCACCGCCCGCTACCCCGACGCCACCGTCGAGGACTCGTACGCGATCCAGGGCGTGTGGCGCGACCAGGCGCTCGCGGACGGGCGCCGCATCGCGGGCCGCAAGATCGGGCTCACGTCGAAGGCGATGCAGGCCGCGACCGGCATCACCGAGCCCGACTACGGCGTGATGTTCGAGGACACCGTGTTCGCGTCGGGGTCGGAACTGCGGCACGCGGACTATTCGAACGTGCGCATCGAGGTCGAGCTCGCCTTCGTGCTGGCGCGCCCGCTGGAGGGGCCCGGCTGCACGCTCGAGGACGTCATGGCGGCGACCGAGTACGTGGTGCCCGCGCTCGAGGTGCTCAACAGCCACATCGAGCTCGAGGGCCGGACCATCGTCGACACCATCTCCGACAACGCCGCGTACGGCGCGATGGTGCTGGGCGACACCCGCGTCACGCCCGGCGACGTGGACCTCCGCTGGGTCGCGGCGCTGCTGTCGCGCAACGGCGAGATCGAGGAGACCGGCGTCGCGGCGGGCGTGCTCGGGCATCCCGCGATCGGGGTGGCGTGGCTTGCCGACAAGCTCGCGCAGCACGGCGACTCGCTCGCGGCGGGGGAGATCATCCTCGCCGGCTCGTTCACCCGGCCCATGTGGGTGCATCCGGGGGATGATGTGGTGGCCGACTACGGAGACCTGGGGGTCGTGGAATGCCGCTTCGTCTAGACCCGACGCTGCGCGACCGGCTGGAGGAGGCCGGGCGGCCGCTCGCCGGCATGTGGGTGTGCACCGGCTCGCCGCTGGTCGCGGAGATCTGCGCCGGAGGCGGGCTCGACTGGCTGCTCATCGACATGGAGCACGGGCCGTCCGGCCTGGAGTCCGTCCTCGCGCAGCTGCAGGCCGTCGCGGCGTACCCGGTCGCGCCGGTGGTCCGGGTCGCCAAGAACGACCCCGTCGCGCTGAAGCAGGTGCTCGACCTCGGCGCGCAGAACGTCCTGGTCCCCATGGTGAACTCGGCCGACGAGGCGCGCGCCGCGGTCGAGGCGGTGCGCTACCCGCCGCACGGCCGCCGCGGGGTGGGGTCGGCGCTCGCGCGCTCGGCGCGCTGGAACCGTGTCGACGGCTACCTGACCGATGCCGACGCTTACGTCTCGCTGTTCGTCCAGGTCGAGACGGCCGAGGCGGTCGACGCGGCGGCCGAGATCGCCGCGGTCGACGGCATCGACGGCGTCTTCGTGGGGCCCTCGGACCTGGCCGCCTCGATGGGGCTGCTGGGGCAGCAGACGCACCCCGACGTGGTCGCCGCCGTGCTGCGCGCCTTCGACGCGGTGCGCGAGGCGGGCAAGCCGGTGGGCGTCAACGCCTTCGATCCCGCGGCCGCGCAGGAGTACATCGAGGCGGGCGCGACCTTCGTGCTGCACGGCGCGGACGTCGGACTGCTCGCACGCGGCTCCGAGGCGCTCGCGGCGCGCTGGGTGCCGGCCGCGGAGGACGGTCCGACCGCCTCCTACTGAGCCCGCCGCGGCGTCCCGCTCCGACCCGCCCGCTCCGCTCGCGGCCGACACCCCGCGCGAATAGGGTGCGAGGAGGCGTCTGATCGCGCGAATACGAGGAGCGGCCGTGCCCGAGACCATCCCCAACCCGATCGTCCTCCAGCGCGCCGACCCGTGCGTCCTGCGCCGCGACGGCCAGTACTACTTCACCGGCTCGTACCCGCTGTACGACCGCATCGTCCTCCGCCGGGCCGAGCGTCTCGAGGACCTCCAGGCCGCCCCCGAGGTCACCATCTGGACCAAGCACTCCGAGGGCCCCCAGAGCCACCTCATCTGGGCTCCCGAGATCCACCGCGTGAACGGCGCCTGGTACGTCTACTACGCGGCCGCGCCCAACCCGGATGTCACCTTCGACGTCCCCGACGCCGACGACACCTTCAACCACCGCGTCTTCTGCCTCGAGTGCCTCGACGACGACCCGCTCACCGGCACCTGGACCGAGAAGGGTCAGGTCGACACGGGCTGGGAGTCCTTCGCGCTCGACGCCACCTCCTTCGTGCTCGACGGGACGCAGTACCTCGTCTGGGCGCAGCAGGACTTCGCGGTCAAGGGGCACTCGAACCTCTACATCGCGCGCATGGAGAACCCGTGGACGCTCGCGACGCCGGCCGTGATGCTGTGCAAGCCGGAGTTCGACTGGGAGATCGTGGGGTTCTGGGTCGCCGAGGGCCCGTCCGTGCTCCAGAAGGACGGGTGTCTGTACCTCACCTACTCCGCGTCGGCGACGGGCATCGAGTACGCGATGGGTGTCCTCACCGCCTCCGCCTCCGCGGACCTGCTGGACCCCGCGAGCTGGACCAAGAGCCCCGAGCCCGTCTTCACCTCGGCGCCCGAGAACGGCATCTACGGCCCCGGCCACAACAGCTTCACGGAGTCCCCGTCCGGCGAGACGGTGCTCGTCTACCACGCGCGCACGTACACGGAGCTGGTCGGCAACCCGCTGTGGGAGCCCAACCGCCAGGCCTGCGCGCAGGTGCTGCCCTTCGACGAGGACGGCAACCCGGTCTGGGGCACGCCGCTCCCGCTCACCCGGCCGGCCCCGTCCGGCGTGGAGGTCCTGCCTCCTGACGGGACGATGCGGTGAGCTCCTCGGGCGGCGAGGCCTCCTCTGCGCCCGGCGGCGGGGGACCGACGATCCTCGACTCCGTGAAGCGCGTCGTGCTGTGGAACTACGGCGGGATCTACTTCTTCTACTTCGTCGTCTGGCAGTTCATCTTCACGTACATGGGCCTGTGGCTCGACGACGCGGGGATGAGCGGCGGCAGCATCGGCCTGGTCTCGACCGTGATGGCGCTCGTGGCGCTGTGCCTGCAGCCGCTGTACGGGCTGCTCCAGGACCGGCTGGGCTACCGCAAGCCGCTGTTCTCCTTCGTGGTGGTGTGCGCCGCGATGGTGGGGCCGTTCTTCCAGTTCGTCTTCAAGCCGCTCATCGAGGTCAACCAGCACCTCGCGGCGGTGGTCGGCGGCGTGTTCCTCAGCCTGGTGACGTACGCGGGCGTGTCGGTGGTCGAGGCCTTCAACGAGCGCGCCTCGCGGGCGAACGGCTTCGAGTACGGGCACGCACGGCTGTTCGGCTCGCTGGGCGGGTCCTTCGCGTCCGCGATCGGCGGCGTCATCTGGTCCGCGAACCCCGACAACATCTGGTGGGCGGGCACCTTCGCCGCCATCCTGCTGGGCGTCCTGCTGCTCGTCGCGCGGGTGCCGAAGCAGGCGCCCGCCGACCATCACGCGCCGGGGGAGGAGCACGCGCACAAGATCAGCAAGGACGCGATCGTCGGGCTGATCATGGACCGCAACTTCCTGGGCTTCGTGGTGCTCATGATGGGCACGGCCGCGCTCTACGACGTCTTCGACCAGCAGTTCTCCATCTACTTCACCGACCACGTCCAGCACGGCGACCCCGAGGGGCTGTTCGGCACGGTCGTGTCGATCCAGATCCTGCTCGAGGCCGTGGTGATGATCTTCACGCCGGCGATCGTCAACCGCATCGGCGCGAAGCGCGGCCTGCAGATCTTCGCCGCGATCCTCGTGGTGCGCGTGCTCGGGTCCGCGCTGGTCACCACCACCGAGGCGCTCATCGCGTGGCGCCTGCTCGCCGCGATCGAGATGCCCTTCATGCTCGTCTCGGTGATGAAGTACATCACCCGCATGTTCGACGTGAAGATCTCCGCGACCGCCTACATGCTCGGCTTCGGCGTCGCGAAGTCGCTCGGGGTGGCGCTGTTCTCGGCGGCCTTCGGGCGGTCGTACGACAACGTCGGCTTCGAGCAGTCGTACCTCATCATGGCGGTCGTGATCGGGATCGTGACGGTGCTCGCGAGCCTGCTCATGGGCAACGACAAGGGCCGCGAGGCGCCCAGCGGCGAGCTCGCGGACGGGGTCGACGAGGAGCCCGCGCCCGCCCGGTGACCCCTGCCGTCGACCCCCGCCGTTTGCCTATCCACGCAGCTGAGTCACTCCTCCACCTGAGAGGCCCGAATCCGGCCTCGGATGGGCCGGAGAGCGCTCTCGCAGGCGCTGCCGCGTGGAGGGGTAAACGGGCTCCGCGAATGTAAACGCATGCATAGGCGAAACGTCCCATTGTTGCCGGCCTCCACCAATTACAGTGTTTTCAACACCGGGTGACATCGAGTCGTCACCGGTGATCGGTGGCAGCGAGCCAGCGCCCGCGGATCCTCGCCCGCGCGCCCCTCCACCGCATGGCCACGGCGGCCAGAACCATGAATCCCCGGAAGGGATGTGCCATGAGCGCACCTACTGCAACGACGCCCGCCACCGGCGGCGGGTCCATCCTGACGTCCCTCAAGCGCGGCGTGTTCTGGAACTACGGCGGCCTGTACTTCTTCTACTTCGCCGTGTGGCAGATCTTCTTCTCCTTCCACGGCCTCTGGCTGTCCGAGAAGGGCATGGGCGAGGGCAACATCGGCCTCATCAACACGGTGATGGCGATCACCGCGCTGTGCCTCCAGCCGCTGTACGGCTACCTCCAGGACCGCCTCGGCCTCAAGAAGCACCTGTTCGCGTTCGTGGTGCTGTGCGGCGCGATGGTCGGGCCGTTCTTCGCCTTCGTGTTCCCGCCGCTGATGGCCTGGAGCATGGTGGGCGCCGCGGTGGTCGGCGGCATGTTCATGGCGCTCGTGCTGCTCGCGGGCGTGTCCGTCGTCGAGGCGTTCAACGAGCGCGCCTCGCGCGCCAACGGCTTCGAGTACGGCCACGCGCGCCTCTTCGGCTCGATCGCGGGCGGCACCATCACCCTGGTCGCCGGCTGGATGTGGTCCCACGTCAACCCCGACAGCATCTGGTGGGCCGCATCGTTCTGCGCGATCGTCCTCGGCGCGCTGCTCTTCGTCGCGAAGGTCCCGGACCAGGCCAAGGAGAGCGCCGCCGCCGGCGAGACCTCCGCGACCAAGGTGAGCAAGGACACCGTCAAGCGCCTCTTCACGGATCGCAGCTTCATCGGCTTCGTGGTGCTGATGTTCGGCACCGCCGCGCTCTACGACGTCTTCGACCAGCAGTTCTCCATCTACTTCGCGCAGCACGTCAACCACGGCGACCCGGTGGCCCTGTTCTCGCAGGTGGTCACCATCCAGATCTTCGCCGAGGCCGCGGTCATGCTGGTCGCGCCCTGGTTCGTCAACAAGATCGGCGCGAAGCGCGGCCTCCAGCTCTTCGCCGCGATCCTCGTGGTGCGCGTGCTCGGCTCGGCGCTGGTCACCACCACCGAGGCGCTCATCGCGTGGCGCCTGCTCGCGGCGATCGAGATGCCGCTGATGCTGGTCTCGGTGATGAAGTACATCACCCGGATGTTCGACGTACGGATCTCCGCGACCGCGTACATGCTCGGCTTCGGAGTCGCGAAGTCTCTAGGCGTCGCGGCGTTCTCGCTGCCGTTCGGCCAGGCCTACGAGACCATCGGCTTCTCCGACGCGTACCTCGTGATGTCCGTCGTCATCATCGCGGTCACCGTCATCGCCAGCTTCCTCATGCGCTCCGACAAGGAGCGCGACGACGCCATCGCCGAGGACCCGGGCGAGCCCGTGGCGCGCGAGCTCGTCAGCGCCTGACCTCCTCTTCCGGAGGGACGATGCACCGGCCGCCCGGCCTGGGAACCTACCCAGGCCGGGCGGCTGCGTCGTAGTGTGGGGGCGCTGAGGGGTCTGAGGGAGGTCTGATGCGCCGCATCGTCGCGCTGCTCACCATGGTGGGCGCGCTCGCACTGTCTGCATGCACGCCGGCGGCCGAGCCGGCCGCGCCGCCCAGCGCATCGTCCACCGCGGTCGCGGTCGCGCCGAGCGAGACGGCCACCGCGGAGGCCGAGCCGTCGCCGTCCGAGTCCGTCGACGCGACGCTGTCCTACATCGCGACCGCGCGCGGCACCAAGGTGACCGTGCTGAAGAAGCCTGACGGCGCGACCAAGACCGTGATCGAGGCCGCCGACGTGCTCACCGTCCCCGACCAGACCCCGCTGACGTTCCTGGTGAAGGAGATCCAGGGCTCGTGGCTCGAGGTGTACCTGCCGATCCGGCCCAACGGCTCGACCGGCTGGGTGTCCGCCGACGACGTCTCGCTCGCCGCGACGCACATGAGCGTCGAGATCGACATGGAGGCGTACGAGCTCACCGTGTGGGACGGCGAGGAGGCGGTGCTCACCACGGAGATCGGGCTCGGCACCGACGAGCTGCCCACCCCGGGCGGCGTCTACTACGTGCGCGAGCTGCTGCAGCCGCCGGACCCGGACGGGCTCTACGGACCGTACGCCTACGGGCTGTCGGGCTACTCGCCGGTGCTCGACGAGTTCGCGGGCGGCGACGCGGTCATCGGGCTGCACGGCACCAACGACCCTGACTCGTTCGGGCGGTCCGTGTCCCACGGCTGCATCCGCGTGCCCAACGACGTCATCACGGAGATGGTGGAGGCGATCGGCATCCCGCTGGGGACGCCGGTGTACATCGACGAGGCGTAGACGGCTTCCGGTCCACCCCCGCTCCCGCAGCGCCTCCCGCCCCCCGCGCCACTCCCACAGCCGTGAGCAATCGTGACGCTTTGCGGGGCTCCGAGCGGTCAACGGTGACGAATAGTGTCGGCGCCGTGTGGGCAGCACCGGAGTAGCACCGTCAGCCCCCAGGGCAGCGCCAAGGCCGGCCCCCGCCGCGGTCGCATGGGCCGACCGACACGATTCCCCACGATTGACGGGCCGAGCCGGCCGAGACCGACACTCAGCCTCACGGGTGCGGGAAACCGGCGGACAGCCCGGCGCCAGCCCACTCCACCCTGGGGAAAGGCATCGATCCCGACGCCCCGCCTCACGCGGGACGCCGGGATCGACGTCGCGAGGTCCGGCCCCTCAAGCAGGCCTCGCCTGAGCGCCCCCTCAGCGCTCCCTCAGCTATGCCCTCAACGTGGCTCCCCTGGGGGAGTGGCCCGGCGGGTCGCGGTCCGCTGAGGAAGACCGCGCCCCGCCGGGCCGTACACCGGGGATCAGCCGGTGTACGTCGCCACACCCGTGACCGGGGTGGCGGCCGGAGCGTCGAGGACGCTCACGATCTCGACCGGAGGCTCCGAGTTGCAGACCGGGGTGGCCGGCGGGTAGGAGACCTCGAAGGTCTTGCTCGGGTTGACCGAGATGATCACCTCGGTGTTGTCGGCACGGGTCCAGCCGTAGTTCTTCGCGCCGACGGACACCCACTCGTCCTTCGCCGTCGAGAACTTGTAGCCGGGCCAGTTGTTCGCGACGCCGTCCTCGTCGACGCTGGCGCCGGGCCACAGGATCTTGCCCGTGCCGATCGGCACCGTGGTCGACCAGTTCTTGGCCGCGTTGCGCGGGTGGACGAAGGTGATCGTCGCCGTGCCGTCGTCCGTGGAGACGCCGTCCGGGTCGGTCAGCTTGATGTCGTACCCGAGGTACGGGGCGTCAGCCGTGCAGATCTCGCCCACGATGGTCCCGTCGATGGACGGCGGGGTCGGGTTGTCGGTGTCGCAGCCCTCGGTGAGCTGCGCCTCGATCGAGTACGACACCACCAGCGACGCGTCGCCGCCGGTGAAGGCGTGTCCCTCGTCTGCGGTGAACGACGCGAGGTGGTCGCCCACGGTCTCGTCGAGCACGCCGTCGAGCGTCGCGTACGTGGTGGTCACCTCGTCGACCGCCCCCGGAGCGTCGCACGATGCGGGGGTCACGGTGATCGCCGCGGCGGCGTCCTCACAGGGGACGACCTCCTCGACGTCGACCGCCCGGTAGAGCGTCTTGTAGGTGACGTAGGGCTCCCAGCTGTAGCCGCCCTCGCCATCGCTCACCAGCAGGTAGCCGGTCGTGGTCTCGGTCGCCCACTCGGTGTAGGAGTCCATGCCGCACTGGGGCGTGCCGCTCCAGTCGGAGACCTCGACGGTCGGGGGCATGAGGCAGTCGTCGATAGTGGGCTCGTTGTTCTGCCCGTCACCCTGCTCCTCGTCCCACGCGATCACCATCGACGGGCCCTGCGCGTCGGCGAACCACTTGGGGTTGTCCTCGAGGGGCAGCGAGTCGTCCCAGCCCGGGATCGCGTGGGTGTCCACGGAGATCGGGTTCTGGCCGGTCTGCGCGATCTCGTAGCCGTCGGGGGTCTGCACGTACTTGCAGACGAACACCTTGTGCGGCTCCGGCGGGCACAGCTCCGCGGCCTCGTCCTCGGTCATCGCGCGCTTCTGCGTCTCGACGGTCTCGGAGGTCGCACCGACCCAGGTGCCGGTCGCGGTGTCCCACGTGTACGTGGTCGTCGACTTGGTGCGCGTCTCGGTGACCTTCTCGCTCGTGCACTGGTAGTCGGACACCGACCACTCCGTGTACTCGACCTTGGTCTCCGGCTTGGGCGTCCAGCAGTCGCCGTTCTCGTCACGCGTCATGCCCTCGGGGACGGTCGTCTGCTCGCCGTCGATGTTGAGGCACTTGTCGACCACGGGCGGGGGAGTGCACTCGCAGCAGCTGCCCTCGCCGTCGGACTTGTAGCCGTCCGGCACCTCGGTCTGGACGCCGTCCAGGTTGAGGCACACGTCGACCGGGGGCTCCTCGCACAGCTCGCCGGAGTCCTTGTCCTTCCAGGTCATCGTGGTCTTGCCGCCGGCGAAGGTGTAGCCGTCCGCCGCGGTGGCGGTCACGATCAGCCAGTCGCCGTCGGTCGACTTCGCGTACGTGTACGCCGCGGTGTCGTTCGGCAGGGTCCAGGAGGCGTTGTCGACGCCGCACGGGTCGGCCCAGGTGGGCGAATCCGGCGTCACGACCTCGGGCTCGGGCGCCGGGACGACCTCCTCGAGGCGCACCGCGTAGTGGCTGATCGAGTCCTTGTCCGGGTGGTCGAGCGTGACCTGGGCGACGCCCGGGTCGAAGCTCTCGTAGTACGTCGTGGTGCCCGCCTTGACGCAGGTGTCGACCACGACGTAGCCCTCGGGGGCCGTGTACAGGTAGGTGTCCGGTCCGTCGCCGGTGAAGTCGACCTTCGACTCCCAGCCGTCGACACCGTTGGGGCAGAGCTCGGATGCTCCGTTGACCGGGTCGGCCTGCGCGGCAGGCACGACGCCGATGATCGCCAGGGCCGTCACCGCAGCGGCGACAGCCAGTTCCCTCAGTCTCATATTCAGTTCCCTCCGCTCCAGGAGGGGTGATCCGGCGCCCTCAGCAGCGCCCCGTCCTCCCGGCTGGCCCCATCGTCTGGCCCGTGCAGGGGAGCGTCAAAGGTGTGGCGAACTCCACATAGACGCATGTGTCGCAGATATACGCGCGTGAAGGATGTGACAAAAGGGAGTGCGTTATCGGCTCAAGTGTGGCCCTGCGCGTGACGAAGGGCCCGGATCGACGCGCCGCCCGGCGCGCCTGTTCCAGCCCCGGAAGCAGGGACGATGCGGCGGTGGGCGGTGCGAAGCGGCCTCGCGCAAATATCTCAATGGAGATTGAGATACCCTGACCGCGTGACCGACCGACTCGCCGTCCTCGCGGCCCTCGCCGACGCGCATCGTCTCGCGCTCGTCGACGCGCTTGCGGACGGCGACCTGGCCCCCGGCGAGCTCGGCGCACGCACCGGCATGACGTCGAGCCTCCTCGCGCACCACCTGCGCGTCCTCGACGAGGCGGGGGTGGTCGAGCGCCGCCGTTCGGACGCCGACGGCCGCCGCTCCTACCTCGCCCTCCTCTGGTCGCCCCTGGTGGAGGCCGCGCTGGCGCGCCCGGCGGCGGCACCGGTCGAGCCCCCCGCCCGCGTGGTCTTCACGTGCACCGCGAACTCCGCCCGCTCGCAGATGGCCGCCGCGATGCTGGCGGCGGCGCGCATCGTCCCGGTGGCGTCCGCCGGCACGGAGCCCGCGCCGCGGATCCACCCGCTCGCGCTCGACGAGCTCGACCGCCGCGGCCTCGCACCGGTCGCCCTCGCCCCGGCGGCCCTCGACGAGGTCCGCGATGCGGGCGACCTCGTCGTCGCCGTCTGCGACCTCGCGTACGAGGACTGCGGCGGCGACCTCCACTGGTCCGTCCCCGACCCGGCAGCCGAGGGCACCACGCGCGCCTTCGCCGCGGCCTTCGACGCCCTCGAGCCCCGCGTCCGCCGCCTCGCGGCGACGCTCCGCACCACGACCACCGCATCGTCCCGATAGAAGGAGAGAAATGTCCGACAAGCCCGCCGTCCTGTTCCTCTGCGTGAAGAACGGGGGCAAGTCCCAGATGGCCCTCGGCCTGTTCGCCCACTACGCCGGCGACCGCGCGACCTCGTGGTCCGGCGGCTCGCAGCCCGGCGAGGCGCTCAGCGCGGGCGCCGTCGCCGCGATGGCCGAGGTGGGCATCGACATCACGCACGAGCACCCCAAGCGCTGGACCGACTCGCAGCTCCAGGAGGCCGACGTCATCGTCACCATGGGCTGCGGCGACGCGTGCCCGTACATCCCCGGCAAGCGCTATGAGGACTGGGCCATCGAGCCCGGCCCGTCCGAGGCGCAGCGCGACGAGATCGACGGGCGCGTCCGCGCCCTGATGGAGAGCATCGGGCTCGAGCCCGGCCCGTCCGTCATCCCGGCATAGTCCAGGGACGATGCGAGGGCCGGGTGGGCATCGTCGCCACCCGGCCCTGCCCCCCTCGGGCGGTCGTCAGCCGGTGTAGCCGGCGTCGGACAGCACCGCCGTCGCGGACTCGGCGGCCGGAGCGGCCTCCTCGGTGTCGTCGGTCCCGGTGCTCGCAGACTCCACTTCGACCTCGGTCTCGGTGGTCTCCTCCGGCTCCGGGGTCTCCTCCGGGGTGGTGGTCTCCTCGGGTTCCGGGGTCTCGGTCTCCTCGGGGACGGTGGTCTCCTGGGGCTCGGGCTCCGCGGTGGGCACCTCGCAGCCGTTGTTCCAGATCGCCTGGCCGAGCTCGGTCCAGTTGAGGCCCGGGAAGTCGGCGAACGGCGGGATGATGTCGCCCTCGTGGTCGCCGTGGCCGTTGAAGTCGATGTTGTAGCCGTTGTCGACGGCGTTCCATGAGACCTCGTTGACCGTGAAGGGGTTCGTCTCCGACGCGGTCGCGTGGCAGATCATGACCTTCTCGGTCTCGATGTGCGGGTCGTTCCTCGGGTTGTTCTCGCCCGCGATGGCGGCGGACGCGCCGGCGACGATGCCCAGCGCGAGCAGCCCGGTCGAGGCGAGGAGTGTGCGGGTGCGCATGACGCCCTCCAGCGCCGGGGGGACGTGGGGGCCCTCAGCGATGGCACCGCTACCCCCAGCTG
>NZ_JAUHPW010000007.1 GCF_030418455.1 Demequina litoralis | reverse complement strand
GCCGGGGCGTCTCCTGCAGGTCCTTGTTCAGTCCCTGCCTGGCGCGTTCCTTGCGGCGACCTGGAAAACATTACGGGCACCGTGTGCCACCGGTCAAATCGCGTGCATCCCGGGCGTGTCGCGGCCGTCGTGCCTGGTGAGAGGCCGGTTGAGCCGGGATCCGGCCGCCCGGATCAGGCGACCGGCCTCACGATTCCCACGGATTTCTTCCCGCGGCGCACCACGACCCACCCGCCGGCGAGCGCGTGATCGGTGCTCAGGACCAGCTCCGGGTCGTCGGCGCGCTCGTTGTTGACGTACGCGCCGCCCTCCTGGACGGCCCGACGGGCCGCGGACCTCGAGTCGACGATGCCGGCCGCGACGAGCGCGTCCACGATGGTGGTGCCCGCGGGGACGTCCGCTCCCCCGAGCTCCTGCGCGCAGCCGGAGAGCGTGGACTCGTCGAGCGTGCCGAGCTCTCCGCGCCCGAACAGCGCCTGCGACGCGTCGACCGCTCCCTGGGCCGCGGCCTCGCCGTGCACCAGCGTGGTGGCCTCCCACGCGAGCGTCCGCTGCGCCTCGCGGCGGAACGGCTCCTCGGCGACCTTGACCTCGAGCGCCTCGATCTCCTCGCGCGGGAGGAAGGTGAAGACCTTGAGGTAGCTGATGACGTCCGCATCGGCCTGGTTGAGCCAGAACTGGTAGAAGGCGTACGGGCTCGTCATGGCGGGATCGAGCCACACCGTGCCGGACTCCGTCTTGCCGAACTTGGTGCCGTCGGCCTTCGTGATGAGCGGCGTCGACAGCGCGTGGACGCTGACGCCTTCGGCCTTGCGCGTGAGCTCGGTGCCCGACGTGAGGTTGCCCCACTGGTCCGAGCCGCCGGTCTGCAGCGTGCAGCCGTAGCGCCGGTACAGCTCGAGGAAGTCCATGCCCTGCATGACCTGGTAGCTGAACTCCGTGTACGAGATGCCCTCGTCCGAGTGGAGGCGGCGCGCCACCGTGTCCTTCGCGATCATCGTGCCGAGGCGGAAGTACTTGCCCACGTCGCGCAGCAGCTCGATCGCGGACATGTCCTTGGTCCACTCGTAGTTGTTGACCATGCGCGCGGCGTTCTCGCCCTCGAAGCTCATGAACGGCTCGATCTGGCCGCGGATGCGCTCGACCCACTGGTGGACGACCTCGACCGGGTTGAGCGTGCGCTCCCCCGCCATCTTCGGGTCGCCGATGAGGCCCGTCGCGCCGCCGACGAGCATGAGCGGCTTGTGGCCGGCCAGCTGGAAGCGGCGGACCGTCAGGATCTGGACGAGGTTGCCGATGTGCAGGCTCGGCGCCGTCGGGTCGAATCCGCAGTACAGCGTGATCGGTCCCTCGTCGAGAGCCGCGCGCAGCTCGTCGTCACCGGTGGTCTGCGAGATCAGCCCGCGCCAGGCGAGCTCGTCGAGAAGGTGCTCAGTCATGATGCCGACATTGTGCCAGCACGCACGCGCACCACCAGCGCGAGCGGCAGCGCCAGCAGCGCGATCGCCGCTCCTCCCCAGGCTAGGGTCGCGTAGCCCGCGCCTGCGGCGACCACCCCGGCGAGCCCGGCGCCCGAGGCCCCCGCGAGCGTGGTGAGGGCGTCCGCGCGGCCCTGAAGCCGCGGTCGCAGGCGCGGCGGAACGCGCGTCGCGAGCACGGCGGAGCCCGCGACCATGGCGAGGCTCCAGCCGAGGCCGAGCAGCACCAGCGCCGCGGAGATCCCGCCGAGGGCGGCACCGCTCGACGCGGCGAGGGCGCCCGCGGCGACGAGCACCACGCCCGACAGCGCCGCCACGCGAGCCGGACCGTAGCGGTCGACCAGCCAGCCCGACAGCGGCGAGGGCAGGTACATGGCGGCGACGTGCCAGGCGATCGCGGCGCCGACCGCGTCGAGCCCGTGCTCATGCTCGGTGAGGTGCACCGGCGTCATCGTCATGATCGCGACCATGACGCCCTGGCCGATCACCATCACCCCGATCCCCCCGGCCACGGGGACGCGCCACGGCACGTCGGGTTCCCCTTCGGACGATGCGGCGGGCACGTCCACCCCGCGGGCGCGGGCGGTGAGCAGCGGGTCGGGACGCAGCAGCGCGACGAGCACCGCCGCGGCGAGCATGCATGCGACGCCGGCGACGACGAACGGCCCGAGCAGGGGTTCGAGGCCCCAGCCCGCGGCGAGGCTGCCGCTCCATTCGGCGGACACGGGGCCCAGCACCGCACCGGCCGTCGTGGCCATGAGCACGATCGACATCGCGGTCGCACGGCGGTGCACGGGTGCGAGGTCGGCCGCCGCGAAGCGTGCCTGAAGGTTTGCGGCCAGGCCGGCGCCGTACACGAGGAAGGATGCGAGCACGAGCGCGGGCAGCTCCGCGACCGCGGCGGCGATGACGCCCCAGGCGCCGATCGCCCCCGCCGCGTACCCCGAGGCGAGACCGACCCGCCGGCCGCGGGAGTCCGAGATGCGCGCGATCAGCAGCGCGGCGCCCGCGGCGCCGGCGGTCATGAGGACGGCGGGCAGCCCGGCGGCGGCCGCGGAGTCCCACAGCTCCGCGGCGAGCAGCGCCCCGACCGTGATCCCGGCGACGAGGCCGAAGCCCGACAGGACCTGCGCCGCCGACACGACGATGAGGATCCGGCGCTGGAGGTCGGCGACGGTCATGGCTGTCAGCCCGGGATCGGGACGGTGCCGTCGACGAGGGCGTCGGCGACGGCGCGCGTCCCCGCCGCCGCGAGGAGCGCACCCTCGGTCTCGTTCCAGCGCAGCCAGTCCGCGCGCATCGCCTCGCCGTCGCGCGCGAGGCCGCGGTCGAGCCGCGTGTCCCACGGGGCGTCGACGTAGACCACGAGCGAGGCGAAGGGGCGCGCGGCGGGTGAGGCGACGCCCACGCCCTCGATCACGAGGAACGGTCGTGGCGGCACGGGGACGGTGTGCGACCGCCGCGACGCGTGCCAGTCCCACATCCGGAACGCGCCGGTCCCGCCGTGGGCGAGCGGCTCGAGGATCTGGTCGACGAGGATCCGGTCGAGGGTCGCGAGCCCGCTCCAGCCCTCGTACATGTCATCCCCGTGGAGGACGTCGGGCGGGGGCGCGTCCGGGTCGAACGTGCCCGCCCCCGCGGAGGGCCGTCCTCCCAGCGCGACCGCGATCCGGTTCGCGAGCGTGGTCTTGCCCGCGCCGGCGGGGCCGTCGACGAGCACGAGGCGCGTCTTCCCGAGCCGCGCGGGCGCGTCCCGCACCGCGGCTGCGAGGGCGGAGACCGACGGGTTCACCCGTCCAGGCTAGCGACGGGCCTGGTGACCACGCGCGTGCCCCTCCCGGTGAGATGCGGCCGGGCCCGTGCGATCGCGTCGCGCACCGATGGCAGGTCGAGCGAGGCACGGTGCGCCGCCTCCGACTCCCAGACCTCCGTCACCCACACCGACGCGGGATCCTCGGCGTCCTCCGCGACGAGGTACGCGACGTTCCCCGGCATGCCGCGCGCACCCTCCACGAGGGCGGCCACCACCGCGGCGCGCCCCTCCTCGGTGGTCCGCAGCTGACCGATGAGCCCGTACATGTCCCGCCCCTTCCGCCCGCGTCCACGCTACGTCGGGGGTCCGACAACGCTCCCGGTCTACGGTGGAGTCATGCACCCTTCGAGCGCGAGGATCATGGACCTGCTCGGCGCACACGGCCTGCACTCGCAGGTGCGTACGCTCACCGACTCGACGCGGACGGCTGCGGAGGCCGCCGCCGCCCTCGACTGCGAGGTCGGCGCGATCGCGTCGAGCCTCGTCTTCCTGGCCGACGGGGCGCCGATCCTCGTGCTGACGAGCGGCTCGCACCGTGTCGACACGGACCTCCTCGCGCGGCAGATCGGCGCGACCGTGATCTCCCGCGCGGATGCCGCCACCGTGCGAGGAGCGACGGGTCAGCCGATCGGCGGCGTCGCACCCGTCGGGCACACGCGCCCGATCCCCACCTACATCGACGTCGAGCTGAAGAAGCACGGCGAGCTGTGGGCCGCGGCGGGCACGCCCCACTCGGTCTTCGAGATCGCCTACGAGGACCTGCTGAGCCTCACCGGCGCGACCGAGGTGAGCGTGGAGCTCACAGCGGGGTGACGCTCAGCAGCCACCGGCTCGGCGTGATCGCCGTGTTCCGCACGGTGGTCCACGCGGTGAGGTGCCCGCGGGTCCCGCCCCACGAGGCCTCCCAGCCGTAGGCGCCGCCGTCCGCGGACCTCCGGGTGACACCCGTGAAGTGCAGGATGTCGGTGCTGCCGTCGCCGTCGACGTCCCCGATCGCGAGCTCGCGCGATCGCGGCGTGATGCCCCGGTTCGTGGCCGGCCGCCACCGCGTCATCGTCCCGTCGCCCCGCCCGTACGCGATGCTCCAGCCGTAGGGCTCGCCGGCGGCGGCCTGCGGCTTCGACCGACCCGTGAACCACAGCACGTCGGTGCGGCCGTCGCCGTCGAAGTCGCCGAGCGTGAGGGAGGACGATGCGGGGGTCGCGGCGTACGCGCGGACCGTCGCCGCGGGCGTCATGTCGCCGCGCGCCCCGCCGCGCGACAGGTCCCAGCCGGTGCCGGTGAACGCCAGCACGTCGGTGCTGCCGTCGCCGTCGAAGTCGCCGAGCTCGAGGTCGGTCGTGGCGGGCGTGACGGTGCTGCCGAGCACCGTCGCCTGCCAGGTCATGGCGCGCGACTCGCGGCCGTACGACACCACCCAGCCGTACACCTGGCCCGCCTTGGCGTCGGCCTGGGCGCGTCCCGTGAACTGGATGACGTCGGTGCGGCCGTCGCCGTCGAAGTCGCCGGTCGCGAGCTGCTGCGACCCGGGCGTCGCGGTCGAGGCGAGCGCCGCCCGCCATCCGGTCATCGTGCCGCGCGGGCCGCCGTAGGAGATGACCCAGCCGGAGCGCTGACCCGGCTCCGCGGCGGCCGCGGCGACGCCGGTGAACCACAGCACGTCGGTGGCGCCGTCGCCGTCGAAGTCGCCGAACGTGAAGTCGAGGTCGGCGGGAGTCATGGGGGTGGCCCGGACGCGCGTCCAGGGCGTGAGCTCCCCCGTCGCCGTGCCGTAGGCGACGATCCAGCCGAAGTCCTCGCCGCCGTCCGCCTCGGCGCGCGTGCGCCCCGTGAAGTCGATGACGTCGGTGAGCCCGTCGCCGTCGAAGTCCCCGTATGCGAGCGTGCCGATGCCCGGCGCCGAGTCGAGCGCCGCGGTCCACCGTCCCATCGACGAGGCTCCGCGCGACACCCGCCAACCGCGCGCGCCGCCGTCGGCGGCCTTGGCCGCGGTGACCCCCGCGAGGTCGATGATGTCCGCCCGGTCGTCGCCGTTGACGTCGACCACCCACTCGCGGACGCCGTGGCAGTACTGGCTCGAGGCGCCGCGGTCGGGGTTGGCGCTGCCGCACTCGACCGTGCCGCCCGTCTCCGTGGCGACGGCGGTCCCGACGGTGCCCGAGGTCGTCACGGCGCCGTCGAGCGTCCCCCGCTCCGCCTTGAGCCGGAAGTAGCCGATGAACCACCCGTCGCGGGTCGACACGTTGCCGTACGCCGCGACGCTGCCGGGCGCGATGGCCTCGTAGTCGCGTCCCGTGCCGTCCGTGATGGACACGTGGGTGACGTTCCACCACACGCCGGTGTCGGGATCGCGGAAGTCCTTCTGGGCGGCCGTCCTGCCGTCCCACACCTCGCCGAAGAACACGACGTCGCCGGGCAGCGCCGCCGCATCGTCGATCGGGTAGAACTGCGGGACCTGGGAGTTCGTGCCGCCCACGCCGAGGTCGATGCCGGCGCGCGAGTACGCGTACCTCACGAGCCCCGAGCAGTCGAGGAAGCCGTCGCGCCACGAGATGCGGACGTCCTCGCCGACGCCCGCCACCTTGGTGGGGCCGGCCTTCCGCGACGAGTGCCCGTAACCGGTGGTCCGCCCGTAGCCGACCTCCCGCTCGACCACGTACGCGGCGCCCGCGACGATCGCGGCGCGCGAGCCCGGGACGATGGACGGCTCGGCCGCCGCGGCGGGGCTCGCCGCGGCCGTGAGGCCTGCCACGGCCAGCGCGGCGGCGAGGAGCGCCGAGAGGAGGCGCGCGGGCGTCGTCATGCCGCACATATCGGCCCGCGGGTCCGCGTCGTTGAGCCCGCGCGGGCCGTTCGCCTCCCTATCAGGCGCTTCGTCAGGCCGAGGCCCACGGACGGAAGTGCCGCACGCGCGCACGCGCCGCCTTGCCCTGCTCGACCACCTGGGACGGGGCGGTGCCTCCGGCGCCGTCACGTGCCGCGAGCGAGCCCTCGACGGTGAGCACCTCGAGCACGCCGGGCGTGAGATCGGGGTGGATCGCCGCCATCTCGTCCGCGGTGAGCTGGTGGAGCTCCTTGCCGCGCTTCTCGCACAGGCGGACGCATGCGCCGGCGACCTCGTGGGCCTCGCGGAACGGGGTGCCGTTCTTCACCATCCACTCGGCGATGTCGGTCGCGAGCGAGAAGCCCGCGGGAGCGAGCTCCGCGAGACGCTCGGTGCGGAAGACGAGGGTGCGGACCATGCCCGTGAAGGCGGGCAGGATCACCTCGAGCGTGTCGACCGCGTCGAAGACCGGCTCGTGGACCTCCTGGATGTCGCGGTTGTACGCGAGCGGGAGGCCCTTGAGCGTGGTGAGCAGGCCGGTGAGGTCGCCGATGAGGCGACCCGACTTGCCGCGCGCGAGCTCCGCGATGTCGGGGTTCTTCTTCTGCGGCATGATGCTCGACCCGGTCGAGTACGCGTCGTCGAGCGCGACGAAGCCGAACTCGACGGTCGCCCACGCGATGATCTCCTCCGCGATGCGCGACAGGTCGACGCCGATCATGGCGGACACCCATGCGAACTCGGCGACCACGTCGCGCGACGCGGTGGCGTCGATCGAGTTCTCGCAGGGGCCGAGGAAGCCGAGCTCCTCCGCCACGGCTGCCGGGTCGAGCCCGAGCGTGCTGCCGGCGAGCGCCCCCGCGCCGTAGGGCGAGAACGCGGCGCGCGCATCCCAGTCGGTGAGCCGCTCGACGTCGCGCAGCAGCGGCCAGGCGTGCGCCATGAGCGCATGCCCGAGGGTGACGGGCTGCGCGTGCTGGAAGTGGGTGCGGCCCGGCATCGGCGCGTCGAGGTGGCGGTCGGCCTGGCCGAGGAGCGCGTCGACGAGGTCGAGCAGCTCGGTGGCGATGAGCCGGGCGTGGCGGCGCAGGTACATGCGCGGCAGGGTCGCGATCTGGTCGTTGCGCGAGCGGCCCGCGCGGAGCTTGCCGCCCAGGTCCGGGCCGATGCGCTCGATGAGCAGCCGCTCGAGGGCGCCGTGGACGTCCTCGTCGGCCTCGGACGGCAGCAGCGTGCCCGCGCGCACGTCGACGCGCATCGTCTCGAGGGCAGCGGTCATCTCGCGCGACTCCTCGGCCGAGAGCAGCCCCGCGCGCTCGAGGGCGTGCGCGTGGGCGATGGACCCGAGGAGGTCGTCGTCCGCGTACCGCCAGTCGAAGTGCGTCGACTTCGACAGCCGCGCGAGCGCGGCGTCCGGGCCACCCTCGAACCGCCCGCCCCAGAGGGCTCCCTCGTTCGTCTCCCCTGCCATGACCTGCTCCTTCGATCGTGATGCGGTGGCCGCGCCCTGTCCGGGCGCGGCCGCCGCGATGTCCTGCTCCGACCCTAGGACAGGCGCGTCTCGCGCGCCGCGGCCTGCTTCGCGGCGAGACCGTAGATCTCGATGAAGCCGCGCGCGGCCGACTGGTCGAAGGTGTCGCCCTCGTCGTAGGTCGCGAGGTTGAAGTCGTACAGCCCGGTCTCGGAGCGGCGGCCCGTGACGACGGCCTTGCCGCCGTGGAGGACCATGCGGATCTCGCCGTTGACGTGGCGCTGGGTCTCGTCGATGAACGAGTCGAGGGCGCCCTTGAGCGGGGCGTTCCACATGCCGTCGTAGACGAGCTCCGTCCACTCGTGCGAGACGCGGCGCTTGTAGCGGGCGAGCTCGCGCTCGACCGTGACGTTCTCCAGCTCCTTGTGCGCCTCGATGAGCGCGATGGCGCCGGGCGCCTCGTAGATCTCGCGGCTCTTGATGCCGACGAGGCGGTCCTCGACGATGTCGATGCGGCCGATGCCCTGCGCGCCCGCGCGGCGGTTCATCTCCTCGATCGCCTGGAGCGGGGTGACGGCCTGGCCGTCGATCGCGACCGGCACGCCCTGCTCGAACGTGATGACGACCTCGTCGGGCACCGGCGGGAAGGCCGGGTCGTCGGTGTAGTCGTAGATGTCCTTGGTCGGCGCGTTCCAGATGTCCTCGAGGAAGCCGGTCTCGACGGCGCGGCCCCACACGTTCTGGTCGATCGAGAAGGGGTTCTTCTTCGTGGTGGCGATGGGCAGGGAGTTGCGCTCGGCGTAGTCGATCGCCTTGTCGCGGGTGAGCGCGAGGTCGCGCACGGGCGCGATGCACTTGAGGTCCGGCGCCATCGACACGATGCCCACCTCGAAGCGGACCTGGTCGTTGCCCTTGCCGGTGCAGCCGTGGGCCATCGTGGAGGCGCCGAACTGGCGGGCGGCCTTGACGATGTGCTTGACGATGACCGGCCGCGACAGCGCCGAGACCAGGGGGTACTTGTCGTGGTAGAGCGCGTTGGCCTTGAGCGCCGGCATGCAGTACTCCTCGGCGAACTCGTCGCGCGCGTCGGCGACGTAGGCCTCGACGGCACCGCAGTCGAGCGCGCGCTGACGGATGACCTCGAGGTCCTCGCCGCCCTGGCCGACGTCGACCGCCACCGCGATGACCTCGGCGCCGGTCGCCTCCGCGATCCAGCCGATGGCGACGGAGGTGTCGAGGCCCCCGGAGTAGGCCAGCACGATGCGCTCTGCCATGTTCTTCTTCCTTACCTTGAGATGGGACTACAGACCGCTGGCGCGGTGCAGGAACTTGCTCGCGAGGCTCTCCCCGCCGTGGGGGTCCGCCGCGATGACGAGAATCGTGTCATCGCCGGCGACGGTTCCCAGGACCTCGGGGTCCTCGTGCGTGTCGATGGCCATGGCGAGGAACTGCGCGGCCCCGGCGGGGGTGCGCAGCACGGTGAGGTTCGCGCTGCCGGCCGCGGAGTGGAGGAGCTCGGCGCACAGCCGGTTGAGGCGCGCGCCGGTGTCCTCCATCGACTCGAGGATCGCCTGGGTCGCGTACGTGAGGCGGCCCTCGGCGTTGCGGACCTTGACCGCGCCGATCTCCTCGAGGTCGCGCGACAGGGTCGCCTGCGTCGCGTGGAGGCCCTGGCGCTCGAGGAGCCCCGCGAGCTGGGTCTGCGACTCGACCGAGGACGTCTCGATGAGCTGGCGGACCAGCGCCTGACGTGCGGCCTTGGTCTGCGGGACGGTGTGCCCGCTCATCGGGTCGCCAGCCACGTGAGGAGCGCCTTCTGCGCGTGGAGCCGGTACTCGGCCTCGAGCCAGACGATCGACTGCGGGCCGTCGATGACCTCGGCGGTGATCTCCTTGCCGCGGTAGGCGGGCAGGCAGTGGAGCACCTGCGCGCCGGGCGCGGCGAGCTCGAGGGTGCGGGCGTCGACCTGGAACGCGCCGAACACGCCGGCCCGCTCCTGGTACTGCTCCTCGTCGCCCATCGACACCCACGTGTCGGTGGCGATGATGTCGGCGCCGGCCACGGCGTCGGCGTGGTCGGTCGTGACGGTGACGGAGCCGCCCTGCTCCGCTGCGATGCGCGTCGCGTCGAGGACGATGCGCGGGTCGGGCTGGTAGGCCGCGGGCGCCCCGACCCGCACGTGCATGCCGGCGAGCGCGCCGCCGAGCAGGTACGAGTGGGCCATGTTGTTGGCGCCGTCGCCCACGTACGTGAGCGTGAGGCCGGCGAGGGCGTCCACCCCGCCGCGCGCATCGGCCACCGCGGCCAGGTCCGCGAGGATCTGGCACGGGTGGAAGCTGTCGGTGAGCGCGTTGACGACCGGCTTGCCGGAGTGGGCCGCCATCTCCTCGATGAGCTCCTGGCCGAAGGTGCGCCACACGATCGCGCTCACCATGGACTCGAGGACGCGCGCGGTGTCCGCGACGGGCTCCCCGCGCCCCAGCTGCGAGGTCGCCGAGTCGATGACGAGCGGGTAGCCGCCCAGCTCCGCGATGCCGGTCGAGAAGGACACCCGGGTGCGCGTCGACGGCTTGTCGAAGATCACCGCGACGGCCTGCGGGCCGGCGAACGGCCGGTGCAGGTGCCGGTCCTGGCGGAACGCCAGCGCGAGCTCGAGGATCTCGCGCTGCTCGGCGGCGGTGATGTCGTCGTCGCGCAGGAAGTGGCGGACGGTGCTGGCGGTCATGCGGCCTCCGTGACGATGCGGGTGCCGTGCTCGGCCATCCACGCGATGAACAGGTCCGCCTCGGCGCGGGTGAGCGTGAGGGCGGGCACGAGCCGGATGGTGTCCGGCGAGGGCGGGTTGACGATGAAGCCCGCGTCGACGGCGGCGCGCGCGACGGCGGCGCTCGCGGGTGCCGCGAGGCCGATGCCGAGCATGAGGCCCTCGCCCCGCACCTCGACCACGCCGTCGAGCGCCTCGAGCGCGGTGCGCAGGTGCTCGCCCACGGCCTTGGCGTTCGCGAGCAGCCCGAGCTCCTCGATCGCGTCGAGGGTGGCGTTCGCGGCCGCGGCGGCGAGGGGGTTGCCGCCGAAGGTGGTGCCGTGCTCGCCCTTGGTGAGCATCGCGCCCGCGCGCTCGCCGAAGGCGACGACGGCACCCACCGGGAAGCCGCCGCCGAGGCCCTTCGCGAGGGTCATGACGTCGGGGCGCACGCCGGTGAGCTGGTGCGCGAACCACGCGCCGGTGCGGGCGACGCCGGTCTGCACCTCGTCCATGATGAGGAGCGCGTCGTGGCGCAGCGTGAGCTCGCGCGCGGCGGCGAGGAGGTCGTGGGAGACGGGGCGCACGCCGGCCTCGCCCTGGATGGGCTCGAGGATGACGGCGGCGAGATCCTCTCCCGCGGATGCGACGGCGGCCTCGAGCGCTCCGACCTCGGGTGCGACGAAGACGACCCGCTCGAGCAGCGGCGCGAACGGCGCGCGCAACGCCTCCTTGTGGGTCATCGACAGCGCGCCCATCGAGCGGCCGTGGAAGCCGCCCTCGAGCGCGATGATCGTGCCCTTGCCGGTCTTGCGGGCCATCTTGAAGGCCGCCTCGTTGGCCTCGGTGCCGGAGTTGCACAGGAACACCCGGGACCCGTGGGGTGCCTGCGCGAGCTCGATGAGGCGCTCGGCGAGGCGGATCTGCGGCTCGGTGGCGAAGAAGTTCGAGGCGTGCGCGAGAGTCTGCGCCTGCGCCGTGATGGCGGCGACCCACGCCGGGTGGGCGTGGCCGAGCGCGTTGACGGCAATCCCGCCGAGCAGGTCGAGGTAGCGGTTGCCGTCGGCGTCCCACACCCACGAGCCCTCGCCGCGCGTGAGGACGCGCAGCGGCTCGCCGTACGTGCCCATGAGGGCGTGGTCGTAGCGCTGGAGCTCGACCCGGCCGCGCTCGAGCCCTGCCTCGCCGTGCGTGGCCAGCGGTTGCCCGTTCATACCCAGACCTCCTTGTCCTGCAGCACCATCGTGCCGAAGCCCGCGGAGGTGAAGACCTCGGCCAGGATCGAGTGCGCCTCGCGGCCGTCGATCACGTGGGCCTGCGGCACCCCTCCGCGGACGGCGCGCAGGCATGCCTCCATCTTCGGCCGCATCCCGGACTCGAGCGAGGGCAGCATCTCCTCGAGGTGGCTCGCGTTGATCTCCGAGATGAGCGAGTCCTTGTCGGGCCAGTCGCCGTAGAGTCCCTCGACGTCGGTGAGCACGATGAGCTTGCGGGCGCGCAGCGCGACCGCGACCGCGGCGGCGGCCGTGTCGGCGTTGACGTTGAGGACCGTGGTGGGGTCGTCGATGTCGGGCGCGACGGTGCTCACCACGGGGATGCGGCCCGCCTCGATGATGTCGACGATCGCGCCGGGGTTGACCTTCACGACGTCGCCGACGAGGCCGACGTCGACCGCCTCCCCGTCGACCACGGCGTGGCGGCGCTTGGCCTGGAGCATGCCCGCGTCCTCGCCCGACAGGCCGACGGCGTACGGGCCGTGGTCGTTGATGAGGCCCACGAGCTCGCGCGACACCTGGCCGGTGAGGACCATGCGGACCACGTCCATCGCCTCGGGCGTGGTGACGCGCAGGCCGCCGCGGAACTCCGACTCGATGCCGAGCTTGGACAGCATCCCGGAGATCTGGGGGCCGCCGCCGTGGACCACGACCGGGTGCAGGCCGAGGAGCCGCAGGTGGACGATGTCCTGCGCGAAGGAGCGCTTGAGGGAGTCGTCGATCATGGCGTTGCCGCCGTACTTGATGACGATGGTGGCGCCGCGGAACGTCTCGATCCAGGGCATGGCGTCGATGAGGACGCTCACCTTCTGCTGGGGCGTGAGGTCAAGGTTCATGAGGAGTACGCGCTGTTCTCGTGGACGTAGTCGTGGGTGAGGTCGTTGGTCCAGACGGTCGCCTCGGCGTCGCCGGCGTGGAGGTCGACCGTGATGAGGACCTCACGGCCGGACAGGTCGACGCCTTCGCGGGGGTCGCCCACGCCGGAGGCGCGGCAGACCTGCACCCCGTTGACGGTGACGTCGAGGGCGGTGGCGTCGAAGGGGGCCACGTCCTCGGGGACGGTGCCGGCGGCGGAGATGATGCGGCCCCAGTTGGGGTCGTTGCCGAAGATCGCGGCCTTGAACAGGTTGGACCGCGTGATGGCGCGGGCGACGGCCTCGGCCGCGTCCTCGGTGGTCGCGTTCGTGACGGTCACGGCGATGTCGTGGCTCGCGCCCTCGGCGTCGGCGACCAGCCCGCGCGCGAGGCTCGCACACACCTCGGTGAGCGCCTCCGCGAAGGCGCCCGGCTCGGGGACGATGCCGGTCGCACCGCTCGCGAGCAGCAGCACCGTGTCGTTGGTGGACATGCAGCCGTCGGAGTCGACGCGGTTGAAGGTGGTGCGGACGGCCTCCTCGAGGGCGACCTCCGCGGTCGCGGCGTCGATCGCGGCGTCGGTGGTGATGACGCACAGCATCGTGGCGAGGCCCGGAGCGAGCATCCCCGCGCCCTTGGCCATGCCGCCGACGGTCCAGCCGTCGCGGCCCGCGACGGCCTCCTTGGGGACGGTGTCGGTGGTCATGATGGCGAGCGCGGCGTCGGCGCCGCCGTCCTCCGCCAGGCCGGCGACCGCATCGTCCACCCCGGACAGCAGCCTGCCCAGGGGCAGGCGCACGCCGATGAGGCCCGTCGAGCACACGGCGACGTCGCCGGGACCGATGTCGCGGCCGGTGCCCTGGAGCGACGATGCGACGTGCTCGGCGGTGCGGTGGGTGTCGAGGAAGCCCTCGGGCCCGGTCGCGGCGTTGGCGCCGCCGGAGTTGAGGACGACGGCGTCCACGCGCGCGTCGGCGAGCACCTGGCGGGTCCAGGTGACGGGTGCAGCGACCACGCGGTTGGAGGTGAGCACGCCGGCGGCGACCTTGGCGGGCCCCTCGTTGACGACGAGGGCGACGTCGGGCGCGCCCGTGCTCTTGAGGCCGGCGACCACGCCGGCGGCGAGGAAGCCCTGTGCTGCGGTGACGCTCACGGTGCGACTCCGATCGTGGTGAGGCCGGTGGTCTCGGGCAGGCCCAGCGCGACGTTCATCGACTGGAGGGCGGCGCCCGCGGTGCCCTTGACGAGGTTGTCGATCGCCGCGACGACGACGACGCGGCCGGCCTTACCGTCGACGGCGACCTGGACCAGGCACGTGTTGGCGCCGAGGGTCGCTGCGGTGGTGGGCCACTGGCCCTCGGGCAGGAGGTGGACGAAGGGCTCGTCGGCGTAGGCGTCCTCCCAGGCGGCGCGGACGGCCTCGACGTTCACGCCCTCCGCGAGCGGCGCGGTGACGGTCGCGAGGATGCCGCGCGCCATGGGCACGAGGGTCGGCGTGAAGCTGAGGCGGGCGCCCTCCGCGCCGGCGGAGGCGAGGTTCTGGAGGATCTCCGGGACGTGGCGGTGGGAGCCGCCGACCGCGTAGGGCTGCGCGCTGCCGAGCGCCTCGGAGGCGAGGTACGGGACCGCGAGCTTCTTGCCCGCGCCGGAGTAGCCGTTGGCGAGCACCGCCACCACGTCGGAGGGGTCGACCACGCCGGCGGCGACGCCGGGCTGGAGGCCGAGCGTCACCGCGGTGACGTTGCAGCCCGGGACCGCGATGCGCCTCGTCCCGGGCAGCGCGTCGCGCTGGTGGCCGCTCGGGGTGATGAGCTCGGGCATGCCGTAGGGCCACGTGCCGGCGTGCTCGCCGCCGTAGTACTCGGCCCACGCCTGGGCGCTCTCGAGCCGGTGGTCGGCGCCGCAGTCGATGACGAGCGTCTCGGGTGGCAGCTGGGCCGCGACCTCCGCCGACGCGCCGTGCGGCAGGGCGAGCACCACGACGTCGTGGCCCGCGAGGTTCTCCGCGGTGGTGTCGACGATCACCCGCTCCGCCAGATGGCGCAGGTGCGGCTGGTGCGCGCCGAGCGCGTCGCCCGCGCTCGAGTGCGCCGTGAGCGCGCCGAACTCCACGTCGGGGTGACCGGAGAACACGCGCAGGACCTCGCCGCCGACGTAACCGGAGGCTCCCGAGACTGCGACCCTGATGCTCATATGCATAACCATACATGCCTATGCATGAGACTGTGTAGCACGACGTACCATGCGTGATGTGAGAGCGATCCAGGTGGCGCGGCCCGGTGGTCCGGAGGTGCTCGAGCTGGTCGAGCTCGAGCGTCCGATCGCCGCGCCCGGGCACGTCGTGGTGCGGGTCGAGGCGGCGGGCGTGAACTTCATCGACACGTACCAGCGGTCGGGCCTCTACCCCATGGAGATGCCGTTCATCCCCGGCAAGGAGGGCGCCGGCCAGATCGTCGAGGTGGGCGAGGGCGTCGAGGACTTCGTCGAGGGCGAGGGCGTCGCGTGGGCCTTCACGCAGGGCTCGTACGCCGAGTACCTCAGCGTCCCGGTCACGGACCTCTACCGCGTCCCCGAGGACGTGGAGCTCGACATGGCAGCCGCCGCGATGCTCCAGGGCCTCACCGCCCACTACCTCGTGACGTCCTCCTACCCCGTGATGCCGGGCGACACCGTGCTGGTGCACGCCGCCGCGGGCGGCGTGGGCCTGCTGCTCACGCAGCTCGCGGTCGCGCGCGGCGCGACCGTCATCGGCACGGTCGGCGCGGAGGGCAAGGAGCGCATCGCGGCGCAGGCGGGCGCCTCGCACGTGCTGCGCTACGACCTCATGGAGGACCTCGCCCACGATCTTCCCGCGGCCGTCCGCCGCATCGTCCCCGAGGGCGTCGCCGCGGTGTACGACGGCGTGGGCCGCACCACGTTCGACGGCTCGCTCGCGTCGGTGCGCCGGCGCGGCTCGATGGTGCTGTTCGGTGCCGCCTCGGGCCCTGTGGAGCCGGTGGACCCGCAGCGGCTGAACTCGGCAGGCTCGGTGATGCTGAGCCGGCCCACCCTGGGCGACTTCACGGCCGACGCCGAGGAGCGCGAGTGGCGGGCGAGCGACATCTTCCACGGGATCCTGCTGGGCGACCTCAGCGTGCGGATCGACCACGGGTATGCGCTCGAGGAGGCGGCGGAGGCGCATCGGGCGCTCGAGTCGCGCACCACCTCGGGCAAGCTCCTGCTGCACCCGTAGGACACATTCCCGACACATCGACCAGGCACAATGTGCCCATGCAGAACCTCCGCCTGCGCGTCATGCGCGCCGCCGACATCCCGGCGGTCACCGCGCTGAACGCGGGCGCGTCGCCGGCGGTGAACCTGCTGGAGGAGCAGGAGCTCGCGGCGCTGCACGGCATGTGCGACGTCGCGCTCGTGGCGACCAACCGCGACCGCGAGGTCATCGCCTTCCTCCTGAGCCTGGGGATGGGTCAGCCGTACGAGTCCGAGAACTATCGCTGGTTCGAGACGCGCGGGGTGCGCCACCAGTACATCGACCGGATCGTGGTGGCGCCGTCGGCGAAGGGCACGGGCGTCGGGCGCGCGCTGTACGAGTCCGTGTTCGAGAGGGCACGCGAGCGTGGGGCGAGCGAGGTGACCACCGAGGTGCAGCTCGACCCGCCCAACCCCGGCTCGGTGACCTTCCACGAGCACCTGGGCTTCCAGCGGGTGGCCGAGCAGCGCACGCGCGGCGGCGCGGTGCTCGTCGCGCTGCTGGCGCGCGCGGTCTACTGAGGATCCCTACTTCGCGATGAAGACGCTCGCCTGGCGGGCGCGCTCGTCCGCGACGCGGTGGAGGCCGTAGCTCAGCACCCGCTCGTCGGAGCCGAGGCGGTGCGCCGTGCGGCGGATGAGGTCGCCCACGGCGGAGCGGTCGAGCGCCTCGATCGTCTCGGCACGCTCGAGCGGATCCTCGGCGGGCGGCCCTCCGGCGAGCGACTCCTTCACGAGCGCCACGACGTCGTCGTTGGGCGGGATGGGCGCGTGCACCATGAAGGCGATGCACGCCCAGGTGCCGGGGCCGAGCCCGCGGATCGACAGCAGCAGCCGGGAGACCTCGTCGGTGCGGGTGCGGATCGCGTCCTGCATGTCGAAGGCGGTGCGCACACCCGAGTGGGTGAGGAGGCGGGCGGCCTCGTGGATGACGTCGGCGCGTCGGCGCGGGACGCCGAGCACGGTGGAGTCGCCCCAGCGGTCGCCGATGATGCCGCGCAGGTCGACCGCGTCGATCGCGGCGAGCTCGACGAGGTTGTCGAGGCTGCTGCCGGGACGGCGGCGCATGACCGTGTCGGCGATGTCCGCCACCGCCTGCTCGGGCAGCTGCGACGCGAACACGCCCGTGATGAGGGCAAGCTCGCTCTGAGCGGGATAACCCCACGGCGCGGCGTCCCTCCAGCCGGCCGGGAGGATCCCCCCAAGCGCCGCCCTCAGATTCGGCACCAGGTCCTCGACCATGGAGCCACGGTACTCCCCCGGTCGCGGGAACGGCACCCGTGCAAAAGGGACATATCCCACGACTTTCGAGGCGGCCCGGCGGACGCTCGGACGCGGGCTCCGGGGCCACGTCCTAGGCTCGGGGCATGCGCATCCTCATCGTCGGAGGTACGGGCCTGATCTCGTCCGAGCTCGCCTCCCAGGCCGCCGCGGCGGGCCACCACCTCACCCTCGTCACGCGGGGGCGCTCGACCCTCGCCGCTCCCCCGGGCACGGCCTCGATCCACGCGGACGCGACCGACGCATCGTCCCTGCGGGAGGCGCTGCACGGCATGAGGCTCCGGGGCGAACGCTTCGACGCGGTGGTGCAGTTCATCGCCTTCACCCCCGAGCATGTCGCCGCGGACGTGGAGACGTTCGCGCCGCTGACCGACCAGTACGTTCTGGTGGCGACCTCGGCGGCGTACCGGACCTTCGACAGGCTTCACCCCCTCACGGAGGACACGGAGCAGGAGAACCTCCACTGGGAGTACGCGCGGCTCAAGGCCGCGAGCGAGGCGGTGCTGAGGGGGCGCGCGGCGGCTGCGGGCCTCGGGTGGACCGTGGTGCGTCCGGCTCACACGTACGGCGCCTCGAAGATCCCCGGCTACACGGGCAACAGCTCGCACCCGTGGACCCTGGTCGACCGCATGCGCAGGGGCGCGGACATCGTGATCCCGGGCGACGGCACATCGCTGTGGACGCTCACCCACGCCTCCGACGTGGCGGCAGGCATGCTCGGGCTCCTGGGGAACGATGCGGCGCTGGGCGAGGCGGTCCACATCACGTCGGACGAGGCTCTCACCTGGCGAGGGATCCACGCCGAGATCGCGCGCGCCGCGGGGCTCACGGACGAGCAGTTCGCGGCGCAGGCGGTGTGCGTGCCGTCCGACGCGCTCGTGGCGGCGCGGCCGTCGGAGGCGGGCTCCCTGTACGGCGACAAGATGCACCCGGCGGTCTACGACACGTCCAAGATCCGCCGGCTCGTGCCCGGCTGGGAGGCGCGGGTCCCGTTCTCACAGGGGGTCGCCGAGGCGATCGCGTGGTTCGAGGCCGACCCGGCGCGGCAGCGGGTGAACGACGACGCGAACGCGATGCTCGACGCGGTGGCCCGCATCTACCGCGACGCGCTCGACCGCGTCCGGGCCGAGGTGGGGCGCTGAGCGAGGACCCTCCCCGGAAGGGACGCGATCCCGAGGTCGCGTTCCCGCTGGCCATCGCGTCGACCGCGCTGGGCGTCGTCGGGCTCACGGTCCCGACGCTCGCATGGGTCGCGCTGCTGCTCGCGGTGGCGAGCTACCTCCTCAACATCCGCCACGCCCCCACGCGCGCCTTCGCCATCGCGGGCGCGGCCTTCTCGCTGGTGGGGATCGTGAGCGCGATCGTCGGGGGCTGAGGGCCCGCGCGGGCGTAGTGTCGAAGGGCGAGAAGGGATCGCCATGCACGCCATCGCCGCCTTCGCCGGGCTCCCGATCGAGAGCCACGAGGCGCTCGTCGACGTCGAGCTCCCGATGCCCGACCACGGCCCGCTCGACCTCCTCGTCCGCGTCGAGGCCGTCTCCGTCAACCCCGTCGACGTCAAGGTGCGGGTCTCGCGGTCGACGCCAGACTCGCCGCGCGTGCTCGGCTACGACGGCGCGGGCGTGGTCGAGGCGGTGGGCGCCGAGGCTCCCGGCTTCGCGCCCGGCGACCACGTGTGGTGGGCCGGGGACATCGGCCGCGCCGGAGCGAACGCCGACTACCAGGCGGTCGACCATCGGATCGTCGCTCACATGCCGTCGACATGGTCGTTCGCGGAGGCCGCCGCGCTCCCCCTCACGTCCCTCACCGCGCTCGAGGCGTTCCGCGACCACCTGGGCCTCGACCCGCGATCGACCGGCACGCTCCTCATGGTCGGCGGCGCGGGCGGGGTCGGGTCGGCCGCGATCCAGCTCGCCAAGGCGACCACGGGCCTGCGTGTGCTCGCCACGGCGGGCCGCGAGGCCTCGGCGGAGTGGGCGAGCGAGATGGGCGCGGACGCGATCGTCGACCATCGGACCCTCGAGGCGTCGGTGCGCGAGGCCGCCCCCGAGGGGGTCGACCACATCTTCTCGGCGTTCACCCCGGGGAACATCGGCGTCTACGCCGCGGTCGGCAGGCCGTTCTCGCGGGTGGTCGCGATCGACGGCGGCTTCGAGGACGTCACGCCGCTCAAGTCGAAGTCGATGTCGCTTCACCTCGAGTACATGTTCGCGCGGGCCCTGCACGGCGCCGCGGATCTCGGGGTCCAGGGCGAGTACCTCGCGGAGGTCGCCCACCTCGCCGAGCGGGGCCTGATCCGCACCACGGCGAACGAGCTCCTCGAGGGCTTCACCGCAGCGAACATGCGGGAGGCGCACCGGCGGGTCGAGTCCTCGTCGATGATCGGCAAGGTCGTCGTGCACCGGTAGAGGGCGGAGCTCTTCCTTGGTCATGCGGCGTCGGGTTCGTCGTGGTGTGGTTCGTCGTCGGTGTCGATGTGGAGCCTGGCGGTGCCGCCTTGGATGGGGGTGCGGGTGGGGTCGATGGAGGCCGGTGGGATGAACCAGGGTCTGCCGTCGCGCATCTCGAGCTCCCAGTCGGTGGTGTGGAGGCGCACGTGGCATCCCGTGCACAACGGCACCCCGTCCTCGAGGTCGGTCCGTCCGCCGTCACGCCAATACCGGGAGTGGTGCACGATGCACCAGGTCGGTGGTGCCAGGCACCACGCGCAGCCGCCGTCACGCTCGATGAGGGCCTTGCGCTGATCGGCGGTGTACAGGCGTCGTGCACGGCCCCAGTCCAGCGGCACCGAGTCGCCCCCCATCACCACCGGCAGGATCCGGGCGTCCACGGCCATCAGCCGCATCGTGCCCACGGTGATGGGTCCGGGAAGCGAGTCGCACGAGCCGAGGGCCAGGTCGTCCTCGAGGTCGGTCTTGTCGATGCGGATGATGACCTCGGTGCGCACGCCCGTGCCCGGCGCGTCGCATCCCAGCCCATGCTGGGCGAGCGTGACCAGCGCGTCGACCCGCATCTGAGGCGCGCTGCGCCGGTCCGCCTTGGCCAGCGCGGGATCGTCGTTGCGACGCTGGAAGCCGTCCTTGACCTGGGCGTCGAGCCACGCCACGATCGGCGCCGCCGACGCCGCATCAAGACGCGCCGACAGCCGGGTCATGCCATCGCCGTCACGCGACACCACCAGCGAACGCTGCTGACGGTGGCGCCGTTCCTTGGCCGCCAGCGCCTCCCGATCCAGGCGGGCCCGCAGCTGCTCGCATGCCCGCCGCAGCTCCCGCAGCGACAACCGTTCGGCCTTGACCACCAGGCGCGCCTCGAGGCCTTCGGGAAGCGCGGCGACGTCGACCAACGCGTCGAGCGTCTCGGTCAGCACCGCCACCGCGCCCGCACCGATGCGCCCCTCGGCATGCGCGGCCGCGATCAGCGGATACCGTTCCTTCTTCGCGGCATCGCCCGCATCGATGAGCTTCTGCGCCTCACCCTCACCGATACCGAGGTCCTCGGCGACCTTGCGGCGCGCGTGCGCATGCCCGTGGCGACGTGCCCACCCGTTCGCACCCCGCTCGCGCGCCGAACGACGCTGCACCGCGGCCGCCGCGTCAGCGGCCACCACCCCCGCATGCCGGTACACCGACGCCACACACTCCTGGAACAGCGCGAACTCCCTCTCGCCCAGCGCGTCGACATCCGCACCATCGAAATGGCGCAGCGCCGCCATCGCCGTGGTCAGACGAGCCGTGGAGAACGTCATGACACCACTCCACCACGCAGGTCCGACAACGAGACGCCTAGGAATCCACAGGAATACCAGGAAGGATAACTCTTCGCGAGCGAGGGGCTGGGGACATCACCCCACCGCCCAGCCCACCAGGGACGATGCGGAAACCACCGGGCGCCGACCGCTCAGCCCACCCCGGGACCGGACCGGTTCACCGTGTCGCCGTCGAGCCCGACCGGATCGGTCGGGCCCACCGCGAAGGCCTCGAAGACCGGATCGGCGAGCACCGCGTCCACCAAGGCGCGCGACCCCGCCACGAGGGTCGAGTCGAGGTCGATCTCGGTCGCGACGGCCCAGGCGCGGTCGGCCGGCCACGCGAACTGGGGCGCCGGCTCGCGGAACGACCCCCACCAGCCGATGCCCGCCTCGAAACCCCAGTCGGGGTCGGCCAGCTCGGACAGCCTGCCCGCCAGCATCAGGTACTCGCGCCCCGTCCCCTCGAATCCGGGCACGTCGGCGACGTCGCCGCGCGCGATCGCCTCGACCACGTCCGGGGAGAGCCGCGGGAGGTCGGGGACCACCCCCGCCGCCGCATCGTCCCCGCGGGTCGCGACGACCACGTGCCGCCCGCCGGGGTGCAGCTCTCCCCAGCCCGACCAGATCCCGAGGGTCACCTCAGCGGGAGCCGCCGACCCCGCCGGCCGCGGATGCGGCAGCAGGTGCGGCACCAGCGCCGCCCAGAGGCGCGGGTCGAGCCAGCCGTCGCGGGTCTGGCCGACCTCCCAGCCGTCGTCCAGCTGGACGACCTCGTCGTCGCCGGTCAGGGCGTACCACTGCACCAGCGGGTGCATCACCCCGCCGACGGCGGCCGCCACCTCGGCCCACGACCACTCGCGCTCCTCGACGACGCGCGGGACCATGCCGGTGCCGGGGTCGTCCCAGGAAAGCCGTCGCGCGGGCACCGGGTGGAGGATGCGGGCGTACGCCTCGAACCCGAGGCCGACCACGCCGCCGACCGTCGCCCACGCACCGGCGCGGCCCCGCAACCACCGACTCGCCTCGGCGACGGCCGCACCCCGGAGCACCCTCATGACGACGCACCCTACCGCCCGAGAAGTCCCCGGTAGATGGCGAGATCGGCGTCGGAGAAGACGCAGAAGATCACCTCCTCGACGCCGGGCGCGGAGGCGAGCGCCCGGCCCACCGCGCGCACCGCGACGCGCGCGGCTTCCTCGGCCGGGTACGCGAAGGCCCCGGTCGAGATCGACGGGAACGCGATCGACCGGCAGCCGTGCTCCTGGGCGAGCGCCACGCACGTCGCATAGGCGGAGGCGAGCCGCGCCTCCTCGCCCTGGTCGCCGCCGTGCCATACCGGTCCGACCGCGTGGATGACGTGCCTGGCCGGCAGCGCGTGACCGCCGGTGATCTTCGCGGACCCGACCGCGCACCCGCGCAGCCCCATGCACTCCTCGAGCAGCCCGGGCCCGGCGGCGCGGTGGATCGCGCCGTCGACTCCCCCGCCGCCCAGGAGCGAGGAGTTGGCGGCGTTGACGATCGCGTCGACGGCCAGCGTGGTGATGTCGGCGCGGCGCACCGACAGCACGGCCGTCACGCGAGCGCCTTGCCCACGGTCGCGAGCAGGTCCTCCCACGACGCGATGAACTTCTCCACGCCCTCGCGCTCGAGCTGCGCGGTCACGTCGTCCATGTCGATCCCGGCCTTCTCGAGGTGCCCGAACGCCGACTGCGCCTCGTGGTACGTCCCCTCGATGGTGTTCCACCCGCGCTCGTGCGCCTCGCCGTGGTCCTGGAACGCCCGCAGCGTCGCCTCGGGCATCGTGTTGACCACGCCCGGCGCGACGAGCTCGTCGACGTACATCGTGTCGGGGTAGGCGGGGTCCTTCACCGAGGTCGACGCCCACAGCGGCCGCTGCGGCCGCGCGCCCTTCTCTGCGAGCGCCGCCCACCGCTGCGTCGTGAGGATGTGCTCGTGCTGCTCGTACGCGAGGCGCGCGTTGGCGATCGCCGCGATCCCGCACAGCCCCGAGTCCTGACCCGTGGCGCGCAGCCGCCTGTCGACCTCGGTGTCGACGCGGCTGACGAAGAACGAGGCGACGGATCCCAGGCGCGACACGTCGCGCCCCGCCGCCACCGCGCCCTCGACTCCGGACAGGAACGCGTCGACGACGGCCCGGTAGCGGGCGAGCGAGAAGATCAGCGTGACGTTGACGGAGATGCCCTCGGCGAGCGCGGTCGTGATGGCGGGCAGCCCCTCGACGGTCGCCGGGATCTTGATCATGAGGTTGTCGCGCCCGACCTCGTCCCACAGCTCGCGGGCCTGCTCGATGGTGCCGATCGAGTCGTGGGCGAGGCGCGGATCCACCTCGATCGACACCCGCCCGTCCACGCCGTGAGTCCGCTGGTAGACGTGGTGGAACACGTCGCACGCGTCGCGCACGTCCGCCGTGGTGAGCTCGCGCACGGCCTCCTCGGCGGTGGCTCCGCGCGCGGCCAGGGCCGACAGCATCGCGTCGTACTGCGACGAGCCCGCGACCGCGGCCTGGAAGATCGACGGGTTGGTGGTGACGCCCGCCAGCGACAGCGCATGGATGTCGTCCGCCAGCGAGCCCGAGGCGAGCCGGTCGCGGCTCAGGTCGTCGAGCCACACGGACACGCCGGCGGCGGAGAGCAGGTGCAACGCGGTCATGGTGGCCTCCCTCGTCCCCTCCGCCCACCCTAGGTCGCCCGGCGGAACATGCGCACCTCGTTCTAGGTTGGCCTGTGGGGAGACACGAGGGAGCACGCATGAGCTGGACCGCCGACGACATTCCCGACCTGACCGGACGCGTCGCCGTCATCACGGGCGCGAACGGCGGGCTCGGGCTCGCCTCGACCCTCGCGCTGGCGCGCCGCGGCGCGCACGTCGTGATGGCCGCGCGCGACCCCGCCAAGACGGACGATGCGCGGGCCGCAGTCCTCGCCGAGGTCCCGGGAGCCTCGCTCGAGACGGTCCCGGTCGACCTCTCCTCGCAGGCGAGCGTCCGCGAGGCCGCGGAGGCGATCGCGTCCGCGCACCCGGTCGTCGACATCCTGCTGGCCAACGCGGGTGTCATGGCCATGCCCGAGCGCCGCACGGAGGACGGCTTCGAGACCCAGCTCGCCGTCAACCACCTGGGCCACTGGACGCTCGTCTCGCGGCTGCTGCCGAGCCTGGTCGCGGCCCCCGCGGCGCGCATCGTCACCCTCACCTCGATCGCGCGCCTCAACGCGACGCCGCTCGACCCCGCCAATCCGCACCTCGAGGGCGAGTACGACGACTGGCGCGCCTACGGGCAGTCCAAGCTCGCCGCGCTGCAGACGGCGCTCGGGTTGGACGATGCGCTGCGCGCCGCGGGCACGCCCGCCCGGGCCCTCTGCGCGCACCCGGGCATCTCGCACACGGACCTGCAGAAGCGCACGGTGCGCGAGGGCGGCGGAGGCAGGCAGGGCCCGTTCTGGGAGGCCTACGCGGAGCAGCGCGGCATGCCGCCCGAGCAGGGGGTGCTCCCCCAGCTGCGCGCCGCCACCGACCCGCACGCGCGCGGCGGCACGCTGTGGGGACCCCGATTGGGGCTGTCCGGCCCCCCGACCCGCAAGATGCTGCTGAGGCGCGGCCTCATCGAGGCCGGCATCCCCGGGCTGTGGGAGGCCTCGATCGCGCTGACCGGCGCGCGCATGGACGTCGAGGCGGCCGCGGCTGCCGCCCGCGCGAAGGAGGCCACCCCGTGAACCGCACCGAGCCCTCGGACGTCCTCGTCTTCTTCGGCGCGACGGGCGACCTCGCGCGCAAGATGATCTTCCCCTCGCTCTACGGGATGGTGGTGGCCGACGAGCTCCACGTACCCGTCGTCGGCGTGGCCTTCTCGCAGTGGGGCATCGACGACCTGCGCCGGCGCGCGCGCGAGTCGGTCGAGGCCGCGGTCCCGGAGGTCGACGAGGACGCCCTCGAGAGGCTGCTCGGCCTCCTGCGCTACGTCGACGGCGACTACCGCGACGCCGCGACCTTCGACGCGCTCAAGGAGTCCGTGGGGGACGCGCATCGTCCCGTGCACTACCTCGCGATCCCGCCGGTGATGTTCGCGACCGTGGTCGAGGGTCTCGCCCGCGCGGGCCTCAACCGGCACGCGCGGGTGGTCGTCGAGAAGCCGTTCGGACGGGACCTCGCCTCGGCTCAGGAGCTCGACGCGGTGGTGCGCGAGGCCTTCCCCGAGGAGTCGGTGTTCCGCATCGACCACTACCTCGGCAAGGAGGAGATCATGAACCTCCTCTACTTCCGCTTCGCGAACTCGTTCCTCGAGCCCGTGTGGAACCGCCAGCACGTCGCCAGCGTCCAGATCACCATCGCCGAGGACTTCGGCGTGCAGGGGCGGGGCTCGTTCTACGAGTCCGCGGGCGCGCTGCGCGACGTGCTCGAGAACCACATGCTGCAGATCGTGGCGCTGCTCGCCATGGAGCCGCCCGCGTACCAGGGCTACGGCGCGGTGCACGAGGCGAAGGCCAACGTGTTCCGCGCGATCCGCCCGCTCACCAGGAACGACATCGTGCGCGGCCAGTTCGAGGGCTACCGCGACGAGCCCGGCGTGGCGCGTGGCTCCGACGTCGAGACCTTCGCCGCGGTGCGGCTGTTCATCGACTCGTGGCGGTGGGCCGGGGTGCCCTGGTACCTGCGCACGGGCAAGAACATGCCGGTCACGGCGCACGAGGTCGTGGTCGAGTTCAAGAAGCCGCCGCAGGCGCTCTTCGACGACGCGATGATGGCGCAGCACCCCAACCACCTGCGCTTCCGCCTCAAGCCAGACCCGGAGATCGCGCTCGGCGCGCGCGTCAAGACCCCGGGCGAGGAGTTCGTCGGCGAGCAGCGCGAGCTGGTCGCGGCGACGGGCGACACGGCGGCGCGCGAGCCGTACGAGAGGCTGCTCGGCGACGCGATCCAGGGCGACCGCGCGTTGTTCACCTCGGAGGACTCGGTCGAGGCCGCGTGGCGCGTCGTCGACGCGATCCTCACCGACCACGCCCCCGCGATCCGCTACGCCCCCGGCACCTGGGGCCCCACCGAGGCGGACACGCTCATCGGCGCCGACGGCCCGTGGCACGACCCGTCCCTGCGGGATTCGAACGGAAGGAAATGACATGCAGCTGGGCATGATCGGGCTCGGGCGCATGGGCGCCGGGCTCACGCGCAGGCTGATCCGCGACGGCCATACGGTCGCCGTCCACGACGTCTCCCCCGCCGCCATCGACGCGCTCGCCGCGGAGGGCGCCGTCGCGGTGCCCGAGCTCGCGGGCTTCGCCGAGACGCTCGACGCGCCCCGGGCCGTGTGGGTGATGGTGCCCGCCGGCGCGATCACGCAGCAGGTGATCACGTCGCTCGCCGCGGTGCTCGAGCCCGGCGACACCATCATCGACGGCGGCAACTCGTACTACCGCGACGACATCGCGCACGCCGCCGCGCTCAAGGACCAGGGCATCGCGCTGGTCGACGTGGGCACGTCGGGCGGCGTCCACGGGCTCGAGCGAGGCTTCTGCCTCATGGTCGGCGGGGACGATGCGGTGGTCGCCCGGCTCGCGCCGATCTGGCGGACGATCGCGCCGGGCATCGACGCGGCCCCTCGCACCCCGGGCCACGCGGGCGACCCCGCGCCCGGCGAGGAGGGCTGGCTGCACTGCGGCCCGACCGGCGCGGGCCACTTCGTCAAGATGGTCCACAACGGCATCGAGTACGGCCTCATGGCGGCGTACGCGGAGGGGCTCAACGTGCTGCGCAACGCGAACGTCGGCGGGGTCGAGCGCACGGCGGACGCGGAGACCGCGCCCCTCGCCCACCCCGAGTTCTACCGCTACGACGTCGACACGGCCGCGGTCGCGGAGGTGTGGCGGCGCGGCTCGGTGATCGGCTCGTGGCTGCTGGATCTCACGGCGCAGGCGCTGCACGAGGATCCGAACCTCGATTCCTTCTCCGGCCACGTGGCGGACTCGGGCGAGGGCCGCTGGACGTCGATCGCGGCGATCGACGAGGGCGTGCCGACCCCGGTGCTCACCACCGCGCTCTACAGCCGGTTCGCGTCGCGGGACCTCGACGACTACGCGCAGAAGACCCTGTCCGCGATGCGCAAGGGCTTCGGCGGCCACGAGGAGAAGCCCACCGGCGAGTAGCCGAGGGGCGCCCGAGGCTCGGCACGCACGCCTCCACGCCTCCACGACGCTCGCCGAATTCATGCACGAAGCGACGGAAGAGGCGGGGCCCACCTCATGCCGGGCCCGTCCGCACGCACGATGCGTGCGCAGCGTGCGCGTTCGCGCGCGCATCGTGCGCCTGGCGGCGGGTTCCACTGCGCGCCCTCCGCGAGATTCATGAAGTCGGCGAGCATCGGGGAACGATGGCGGCACGCCCTCGCTGATCGCACCCGGGCACCCGCGACGGCTCAGGTCATGACCCAGCCGACGAGCAGGAGCAGGCCGGCCGCGACCACGCCCCAGGTGAGCCACGATCCGATGCGGAGGTCGGGCGCCGCCTCGCCGTTGCCGGGCGGGCGGGCGTGGGTGCGCCACGAGAACCAGCCCTGGGCCGCCGCCGCGATCGCCAGCAGGAGCACCAGCCCCGCCGCTCCCAGCCGCCAGCCCTCATCGATCGGCACGTCGAGCGCGACGAGCAGCAGCGCGGTGATCAGCAGCCCGACCGCCGTGCGGATCCACGCCAGGAAGGTGCGCGCGGCGTCCACTCCTCGACGCTACTCCGGGGCGGCGGCCGGGGCATCGCGCACCCCGGCCGCCCCCGCGGCGTCAGGCGGCGCCGAGGAAGAAGTCCACGGCGGCCTGCGGGCCGTCGAGGAACTCCGTGGTGCCGCCCATGATGCGCGGCTGCGCGTAGACGGGGTTGGGGACCACGTGCCCGCCGCCGTCGACCGAGAACAGCAGCACGGGGGCCGCGCCGTCGTACGCGGTGACCGTGACGTCGCTGGCTCCCGCGGCGTCGGTGTTCGCGAAGGCCGCGACCTGCGGCGTCATGCTGAGGCCGTTGCGCTCCGCGACGAACGCGGCGCTCTCCTCCGCCGACAGCACCTGGCCGAGGCTGCCCGCGAAGCCGCCGGCCTCGCCGCCCTCGAACGGGTTGATGGGGTCGTCCGAGCCGAGCACGAGCATGGTCGGCACCGCCGCGCCCGAGGCCTCGCACTCGTTGTTCGAGGGCGCCGGGTACGCCGCCGCGAACGGCGCGATGCCCTGGACCAGGTCCGGCGCCTCCTCCGCGAGACGGATCGACATGTGGCCGCCGTTGGACAGGCCGGTCGCGAACACCATGTCCGCGCCGGCACCGTCGAGTGCGGCGACGTCGGCCACCACGGCCCGTGCGAAGGCGACGTCGTCGACGTCCCTGATGCGCGCGGGGTACGGCGTGCTCGCGCGGCAGTCGTGCCACGTCTGCTTGAAGCCCTCGGGGTAGACGGCGACGAAGCCGCGCTCGACGGCGAGCTCGTCGAAGCGGTAGCCGCTCGCGCCGCGCAGGCCCTCGGCGTCCATGCGGGAGCCGTGGAACGCGAGCACGATGGGTGCGTCGGCGGGCAGGTCGTCGGGCACGACCGCGACGTACTCGCGGGTCATGCCGTCGACCTCGAGCGTGCGGCGCTCGACGGTGGCGGCGAGCTCGGGCTCGTCGGCCGAGGGCGCGTACAGGAACCAGGCGGCGAGCCCGCCCAGCACGAGCACGAGCCCGCCGAGAACTGCGCCGGTGATCGCGAGGGCCCGCTTCCAGCGGGGACGGCGGGGCCGGGCACTCTCGGGCGCCGCGGAGACGGTGGTGTCAGGGACGGTCATCGTCGACCTTTCTCGTGGGGAGGGAACGGCGGGGCGGCTCGAGGGTCGCCCCGCCGTGCGTGCCGTCAGCCGACGGCGTGGGTCTTCGCGACGGTGAACAGCAGCGCGTGGACGCGGTCGCGCAGGGCGTGGCCCATGCCGACCGGGTCGGCCTCGGCCGCCGCCGCGGTCGCCTTGACCGTGGCGCTCGGGAACACCGCGAGCATGACGTCGTTGCCGCCGAGGGCCGCGAGCTGCGGGTCCATCCAGGAGCCCAGCACCGCGTCGGTGGACACGAAGCCCTCGAAGCCCCACTCGCCGCGCAGGACGCCCTGGAGCAGGTCCTCGTTGCCGCCGGCCCACGAGCCGCCGAGGTTGATGAACGAGCTCATGGCGCCCGCCGCGTCGGCCTCCTTGACCGCGATCTCGAAGGGCTGCAGGTACAGCTCGCGCAGGGCCTGCTCGGACGCGAACACGTTGATGCCCGAGCGCGCGTTGACCTCCTGGTCGTTCAGCACGAAGTGCTTGATCGTGGTGGGCACGCCCTGGTCCTGCGAGCCGGAGACGACCGCGGCTGCCATCTTGCCGCTGACGAGCGGGTCCTCCGAGAAGTACTCGAAGTCGCGGCCGCCCAGCGCCGTGCGGTGCAGGTTCATGCCGGGGGCGTACCAGACCTCGACGCCGTAGGCGCTGGCCTCGCGTCCCACGGACTCGCCGAGCGCGTACGCGAGCTCGTCGTTCCAGGTCGACGCCACCACGATCTCGGTCGGGTACGCCGCGGCGTCGATCGCCGAGAACAGCGAGTTGAGACCGGCGGGGCTGTCGAGCATCGTGATCGACGGGACGCCGAGGCGCTCGACCTCGGCGGTCTTGTACGCGCCGTACGAGAACAGCTCGATCTGCTCGTCCAGCGTGAGCTGGTCGAGGAATGCGTCCCAGGCCGGGTCGTCGTAGTCGAGGCCCGCGAGGTCCGCGAGGACGAGGCCGTTGTCGGCGCCGTACGCGGGCGCGTCGCCCTCGGCCGGCTCGATGACGGGGTCCATGAGCGCGAGGACCTCGTCGGAGGCGGCCTCGGTGCCGTCGGGTGCCGTCGGGTAGGTGCCCTCCCAGTCGGCGCGCGACAGGTAGGTCAGGTCGCCCTCGACGTAGTCGAAGCGGCTCTCGTACGCGACGCCCGTGTCGGGGTCCACGTCGTAGGCGACGTCGTTCGCGACCGTCGTGGTGGACGATGCGACGGGCGTGTGGACATCGAGGCGCGCCGAGATCTCGTAGTCGCCCGCCTCGAGGACGTAGCGGCCGGCCTCGGTGTCCCACGACGCCATGTCCTGCACCGCGAACTCGACGGTGACGGTCTCGGACGCGCCGGGCGCGAGCTCCGCGGTCTTGGCGTAGCCGGCGAGCTCGATCGCCGACTTCTCGATGCCGCCGTCCGTGTAGGGCGCCGAGAAGTACACCTGGACGACGTCCTTGCCCGCGACGTCGCCGGTGTTGGTCACGGTGACGTCGACCGTCACCTTCTCGTCGGCGAGGACGGGCTCCGCCACGTCCCACGCGAAGTCGGTGTAGCCGAGGCCGTGGCCGAACGGGAACTGGACGGTGTCGAGGTAGCCCGCCTCGTCGTCCGCGTACCGGGTCTCGTAGTAGCGGTAGCCGACGTAGATGCCCTCCTCGTACTCGAGGAAGCTGCGACCCACGTTCGTGTAGTCGTGGTCGCCCATGTTCTCGACGCCGGGGGCCGACGTGACGTCGTACGCGTACGTGTCGGTGAGGCGGCCCGAGGGGTTGACCTCGCCGCTCAGCACCTTGGCGAGCGACACGGCGCCCTGCGGGCCGGGGGTCCCCATCCACACGGCGGCGGTGATCTCGGGGTACTCGTCGAGGAAGCCGAGCTCCATCTGGTTGCCCGAGTTGACGACGACGATGACGTCGTCCTGCGCCGCGGTGACGGTGTCGAGCAGCGCGCGCTCCTCGGCGGTCAGGCGGAGCTGGTCCGGCGAGAGGTCCGAGCCCTCGCCGCCGCTCGCACCGAGCACGACGATCGCGGTGTCGGAGAACTCCGCGGCCTGCGCCATCACGTCGTCGGTGAGGTAGTCGGGTGCGGGCTCGGCGGTGCCCGCCGCGCCCGTCGCCATCTCGGCGATCTGCACGAGGAAGTTGCTGGAGCCCTCGGTGTGCTGGGCACCGGCCTCCTGCATCGTCGCGTACAGGTCCTCGTTGTAGGCGATCCCCTGCCCCTCGAGGGCCTCGAACAGGGTGGGCGCACCGGCGACGCTCGTGCCGCCGGAGCCGCCGCCGCCGAGGCGGAGGTTGAAGGACGCGAACGAGAAGACGTTGACGCCGCCGTCGAGCGGCAGCGCGTCGCCGTCGTTCTTCAGCAGCACCATGCCCTCGTCGGAGATGCTCTCCGCGACGTCGAGCGCCGCCTCGCGGGCGGCGGCCGCCTCCGCGGTGTCGTCGGTGAACGTCAGCGAGGCGACGCGCGACAGACCGCCGACGTACGGTGCCGCGAGCACGACGATGCCGACGCCCGCGGCCGCGGTGACGCCCCAGCCGACCGCGCGGCGGGGACGGTGCTTGACCTTGCGGTAGACCCGCTCGCGCCGCTTGAGGGCGCGACGCTCGGCACGGTTCATGGTGGCGCGCACCTCGGCGCGCTCGTCCTTCGACGCCTTCTTCGCGTCGCGGGCCGCCGTGCGGTCCGCCGCCTTCGCCGCCGTGCGCTCGTCGGGCGTCATCGCCTTGAGCTCGTCGCGACGGGCACGCTTGGCCGCACGCTCGTCCTTGACGCGCGCGACGGCCTCCTGCTTGATCTCTTTCCGGTGGGACATGTCTCTCTCAGTCGTTGCTGGGGACGCGCTCGCTCCTTCGCCGAGCGCGCCATGCCGATGCCACCTGGCGCACGCCGCGCCAGAATCGGCCGTTGACCATGAGCAGCAGGCCGTCGAGCATCGCGTCGTCGATCCTTCCGCCGCTCATCCGTGCGACCGACCTGAAGGGCAGGTCGAGCACGAAGCGTGTGTTGTTGGCCGCATGCGGGCGGCCGAGCGCCATCAGCACCGCGTACGCGGCCTCGATGACGCGGTGGAGCAGGCCGGCGAAGCCGCCGCGGCCCTGCGTCTGCGCGATGATGTCGTCGCGCGTGAGCGGCTGACCGACCGGCCAGCGCGGCGACGGCAGCCTCCGCCCGAGGAGCGCCTCGAACTCGAGGTCGTTCGCCTTCTCCACGTGGCCGTCGACGTAGTGCGGGAGCCGCGCCTCGTCGACCGCGGGCATGGGCTCGCCGTCGACGTCGAGCTCCCGCCGCAGCCGGATGTCGCGGGACGATGCGCCGGCCAGGACCGCGTACGTCCCGCCGACGGTGCGCCAGTCTCCGCGCGCGACGTCGTAGATGTCGAAGGCGTGGTCCGCGTACGGGATCTCGACGGTTGCGCTCTCGCCGGGCATGAGCGCGACCTTCGCGAAGCCGCGCAGCTCGCGCGGCGCGCGGACCTGGCCGACCGCCGCGTCGGGCGCCTCGACGTAGAGTTGGACGGTCTCCACGCCCTCGCGCTCGCCGACGTTCGTCACCGTGACCCGGGCCGAGGCCTCCCCCGCCTCGAGGTCCGTGTACCGGAACCGCGTGTAGCTGAGGCCGTGGCCGAACGGGAAGCGGACGGGGGTCTCGGTCTTGTCGAAGTAGCGGTAGCCCACGTAGATGCTCTCGCGGTGCTCGGCCGTGGCCTCGCCGCGCGCGAACGTGGTCGAGGACGGCACGTCCGCGTAGACGAGCGGGTACGTCTCGGCCAGGCGGCCGCTCGGGTCGACAAGGCCCGTGAGGACGTCGGCGACGGCGCGTCCGCCGCCCTGGCCCGCGAGGTACGAGTGGACGATCGCGCCGGCCTCGTCCGCGAAGGGCAGCTCGACGGGAGCGCCGCCGGCCAGCACGACGACGACGCGCACGCCCGACTCGATGAGCCGATGCGCGAGCACGAGCTGGTTCTGCGCGAGCCGCATGTGGGAGCGGTCGACGGCCTCGGCCTCGGCGGACTCGTCGAGGCCGAGGAACAGCAGCACGACGTCCGCGCGGCGGGCCAGCCGCATCGCACGGCGGCGGAGGCGACGCGAGGGCTTGTCGCGGCGCGCGAAGCCCGCCTCGTAGCCGACGATGTCGAGGTCGCTGTCGCGCAGGGCGTCGAGCGCGGACTCCACGCGCGTGGGGTTGACGAGCGAGCTGCCGGCGCCCTGGTAGCGGGGCCGCGCGGCGAAGTCGCCGATCACCGCGACGCGGCCGCTCTCGGGCCGCAGCGGGAGCAGCTCGAGCGGGTTGTCGAGCAGCACGATCGACCGGCGCGCGGCCTCGACCGCGAGCTCGTGGTGGGCGTCGTGGTCCACCGGTGCCGGCGCATCGTCCCTCCGTGTGCGCTCGATGAGCGCGAGGAGCTCCGCGACGCGCGCGTCGAGGACGGACTCGTCGAGCGTCCCGGCCTCGACCGCCGCGACGATCTCGCGGTCCGTGGCCCCGTCGGTCGACGGCATCTCGAGCGCGTTGCCGGCGACGAGGCCCGCGACGCGGTCGTTGTTGCCGCCCCAGTCGGTCACGACGAGACCGTCGAAGCCGAAGGTGCGACGCAGGATCCGGTCGAGGAGCTCGACGTTCTCGTTCGCGTACGTGCCGTTGACCTTGTTGTACGCGCTCATCACCGTCCACGGGTCGCCCTGCTCGACCGCGATGCGGAAGCCCTCGAGGTAGGTCTCGTGCAGCGCGCGCTCGTCGACGATCTCGTCGATCGTCATGCGGTGCGTCTCCTGGCTGTTGACCGCGAAGTGCTTGGCGCTGGCGGCCACCCCCTGCGACTGGATGCCGCGGATGAGCGCGGCCGCGCAGGTGCCGGACAGCAGCGGGTCCTCGGAGAAGTACTCGAAGCTGCGCCCCGCGAGCGGGTTGCGCTTGATGTTGAGGCCCGGGCCGAGCAGCACGCTCACGTCCTCGGCGGCGGCCTCGGCGCCCAACGCCGCGCCGACGCGCGCGAGGAGATCCGTGTCCCAGCTGCTCGCGAGGGTGGCGGCGGGCGGGAAGCATGTGGCGGGGATGCTGGCGTTGAGGCCGAGGTGGTCGGCGGCGCCGCCCTGCTTGCGCAGGCCGTGCGGACCGTCGGTGAGCATGATCGAGGGCACGCCGACCCGCTCGACGGGCTTCGTGTGCCAGAAGTTCGCGCCGGACATGAGCGACGCCTTCTCGGCGAGCGTGAGCTCGGTCCGCAAGCGTCGTCGGTTGTCGGAGATCGTCATCAATCGGTACCTTGGTTCAAGTTCCACCACGTGGTGGAGTTCTGCGGATGAGCGTAACAACTTCCACCGGATGGTGGAAATCGCGTGGATCCGCCCTGGAAGGAGACGATCCCGATGCCCGAGGGCTACGCGACCGGACGCGCGACCAAGCAGTCGATCGTCGAGAGCGCCGCCGCCGCTTTCGCGCAGAAGGGCTTCTACGGCGCATCGCTGCGGAGCATCGCCCGCGAGGCCGGCGTCGACCATTCGACGCTCCTCCACCACTTCGGCAACAAGACCGCCCTCCTGCTCGCGGTGATCGAATGGCACGACTCGCGGAGCATGCCCGAGGAGCTCCCGGAGACGATCGACGCGGAGTACATCGCGGACGGCTTCGCGGCCACGGCGGCCCGCAACGCGGAGACCCCGGGCCTCGTGCAGCTCCTCTCGGTGCTGACCGCCGAGGCGGGAGCCGAGAACCACCCCGCGCGCGAGACGCTCCAGCGCCGCCACGGCCTCGTGACCGCGCTCATCGCGTGGACGATCCGTACGCAGCGCGCGGAGCACGAGGGCCACGACGACGACCTCAGCCCCGAGGACCGCGCGGCCGTCGTCGTGGCGAGCTGGGAAGGCCTGCAGGTCTACGATGCGCTCCACCCGGGCCAGCTCGACGTGCCCGCGCTCGTGCGTGCGATGCTGCGCGACGCCTTCCTGCTCGACTGACGCCTCCGCGCACGGCGCGGGCGGGCCGACCGCTCGGCGAGCGCGGCTCCCGCGAGACGCTGGGCCTGCGCGAGCGAGATCGGGTCGATGGTGAACATGGGTGCTCCTTCGTGCTGGCTACGGAGGAGCTGTCGGACAGGACGCAGCGATGTGACGTGTCGCGAGGGGCGGTGGGCCGACGCGGCCATCGGCGGCTCGCACTGTCGGCACGGACGGGATCCGTTGGGGATCGCGTCCGCGGGTGGGCGGCGGGGCGGGAGGCCCTCTGCTCGTCTCACGCGGTCCGTGAGGACCTGATCCGACCTTATGGCACGGCGAGCCGCGGGCGCAAAACGCGCGTCAGAACAGGGTGAGCGGCTCGGGCGCGGGGGCCGCCGCATCGCCCCCGTGCGGGCGGGTGCGCCGCCACTCGCCCTGGTCGTCGCGCGCGTTCGCCCGCGACGCGACGGTGCCCGTGTTCGGGTCCTCGGGCGTGCGCGCGAGCCCGTGCGCGGCGATCAGCGGCGCGATGCGCGCGGCGAGCCGGCGGCGATACTCCTTCGGCGCGTACGAGCCGTCGGCGTACAGCTCGCGGTAGCGCGCCACCAGGTCGGGACGATGCGCGTGGAGCCACCGCGCGTACCACTCCTTCACGCCGGGCCGGAGGTGCAGGGCGGTGTAGGTCACCGAGCTCGCGCCGGCCGCCTTGATGCGGCCGAGCGCGGCGTCGAGGTGCTCCTCCGAGTCGGTGAGGAACGGCAGGATCGGCATCATGAAGACGGCGACATCGAAGCCCGCCTCGGCGGCCGCGGTCACGGTGGCGAGGCGCGCCTGCGTGGTGGGCGTGCCGGGCTCGATGGCCTGCTGGAGCTCGTCGTCCGCGATCGCGATGGACAGCGCGAGGTCCACCGGCGCGGACCTTCGCGCCGCCGCGAGCAGCGGCAGGTCGCGACGCATCAGCGAGCCCTTGGTGAGGATCGACATGGGGGTGCCGGAGTCCGCGAGCGCGCGGATGATGCCGGGCATGAGCCGGTAGCGGCCCTCCGCCCGCTGGTACGGGTCCGTGTTGGTGCCGAGCGCGACGTGCTCGCGCCTCCACGACGCCTTGGCGAGGTCCTTGCGCAGCGCGTCGGCGACGTTGATCTTGACGATGATCTGGCGGTCGAAGTCGACGCCGGCGTCGAGCTCGAGGTAGCGGTGCGACGGCCGCGCGAAGCAGTACACGCACGCATGCGTGCAGCCCCGGTAGGGGTTCACCGTCCAGGTGAACGGCAAGGCGCTGCCGGGACCGACCCTGTTGAGCGCGCTCTTGGCGAGCACCTCATGGAACGTCACGCCCGCGAAGTCGGGCGTGGTGACCGTCCGCACGAGGTTCGACATCCTCGCGAGCGCGGGCAACGCATCGTCCGTCTCGGCGCGCAGCGCCTGTCCCTCCCACCGCATGCCCTCATTCGAACACCTGTTCGAATCGCGGTCAAGGCGACGCGCGGGCCGCTCACCCTTCCGCGGCGGCCACCTCGATCTCGGACCGGCCCTCCGCCGGGGACTCCAGCGCGAAGGCGAACACGGGCTCCGCCCCCTCCGCGACCTTGATCGCCAGCGTGTGCAGCGTCGCGTCGAGGCCGGACTGGTCCCCCACGGCCCACGCGGCGGTGTCGCCCTCCTCGCGGGACTCGAGGGCGCCGTCGCCGTAGCACCACGCGTCGAGGACCCACCCGCGACCGACCGGCTGCGGCTGCACCTCCTCGCCCGTGCAGGGCGCGAGCACCGTCGCGTCCGCGAGGAGGACGTTCGAGAGGTGCGGCTCCGAGGACGACAGCGACAGCGTCGTGGGACCGGCGGCGGGAGCGTCGACGGCCACCCGCATCGGCAGGGACCAGCCGCCCGTGGTGGTCCAGTACGCGGTGATGGCGGCCTCGTAGTAGTCCGCGCTCGGGTCGAGGTCGTCCTGCCGGTGGACCTCGACGCATGCGTCGACGACGCCCGAGGCGGCCACCTGGACGTCCAGGATCGGGTAGCGCACGGACGGCTCGTGCCAGCTCCCGCGGAGGCATTCGCGCCCCACGAGGTCGCCGTCGAAGCCGGGGCGGACGGCGCCCAGCGAGGGGTCCACGGGAGGCGCCTCGGCCTCCGGCGCCGCGCCGACCACGGCGCGCGCGACGAGCCACCCGGCGACGGCGACGAGCACCACCGCGACGACGACGAGCACGCGCCTCATGATCCCCCCCGTTCGGCGGCGCCCCCGCGCGCGGCCTGGCGCGAGCCTATCCGCCGAAGTTCCGCCCGGCCAGCGCATCGTCCCTGCTCACGGCCGTGTCGCTCGGGCCGATCCATGACCCGTGACCTACGTCCCTTTTACCTTTCCTTGTGAATCGGCAGACTCTCCGGGACGGGCGCACCATGGACGATGACGCCTGCGACGCGAGCCGAAGGAGACGAGCGCCATGCACACCCTCACCCAGCTGGACCGACTTGACCTCGCGCCGGAGGTGCGCGCCGCCCTCGAGGCGGCCCCCTCGGTGACCATCCCCGCGACGCGCGAGGAGCTCTACCGGCTCTCCCTGGGCCCCGACGGCGGGCCCCTCTTCTGGGTCGACTACGACGTCGACGGCGAGGTCGTCACGGAGGCCACCGTGACCCGCTGCCGCAACGGCATCGCGGTCAACTACCCCGAGGACTACATGCGTCGCCGCGACCCGCAGTGCATGGTCATCGCGGACGACCGGCCCACCGACAAGACGCGCTTCCGCGACCGCTTCGGCCACCGCTTCGACGAGACCCGCGCCGAGACCCTCGCGTGGCTGTCGCACCAGGACCTCGTGGTGGTGCCGTTCAAGGCGGGCGGGCCGACGCACGGCTCGCCGTCGATCGCGATCGTGCCCGCCAACTCGGCCTTCTTCGCGACCGCGCTCGTGTACCTCCAGGGCTGGGTGACGTTCGACGAGCTCGGCGACTTCGCACCGCGCTCGATCCTCTACGTCGCTCCCCCGTTCCGGCACACGCACTTCGACGGCAAGCAGGTGGTGGTGCACGACCGCTCCGAGACGCTGCACGAGATCTTCGCGTACAACCTGTACCCGGGTCCGAGCGCGAAGAAGGGCGTGTTCTCGGTGCTGCTCGACATCGGCGAGCAGGAGGGCTGGATCACGGCCCACGCCTCGGCGGTGCGCGTCACGACCCCGTACGACAACGAGACGGTGATCATGCACGAGGGCGCCTCGGGCGGCGGCAAGTCCGAGATGTGCCAGGAGCTGCGCCGCGAGGACGACGGCCGCATCCTGCTCGGCACCAACGTCGCCACCGGCGAGCCGTACCTCATCACGCTGTCCGAGACCTCGGACCTCGCCCCGGTCACCGACGACATGACGCTGTGCCACCCCGCCGTGCAGGACGGCTCCGGGAAGATGGTCGTCGCGGACGCCGAGTCCGGCTGGTTCGTCCGCGTCGACAACCTCAGGTCCTACGGCGCGGACGTGCACTTCGAGCGCGCGGTCATCCACCCCGACGAGCCGCTCGTGTTCTTCAGCATCGACGGCGTCTCCGACGCGACCGCGCTGCCGTGGGAGCACACCTTCGACTCGACCGGGAAGCCGTGCCCCAACCCGCGCGTGGTGATCCCCCGCGAGATGATCCACGGCATCGTGCACGAGCCCGAGCCCGTCGACGTCCGCACGTTCGGCGTCCGCATGCCCGCGTGCACCACCGAGAAGCCCACCTACGGGATCATGGGCATGACCCACTTCGTGCCGCCGGCGATCGCGTGGCTGTGGCGCCTCATCGCGCCGCGCGGCGACAAGAACCCGTCGATCGGCGAGGCCGCGGACGCGGTCAAGACGCTCGAGCATGGCGGCATGGTGTCCGAGGGCGTCGGCTCGTACTGGCCGTTCTCGACCGGCACCCAGGTCGAGGCGGCCAACCTGCTCCTCAAGCAGATCCTCGAGTTCAACCGCACCCGCTACGTGCTCACGCCCAACCAGCACGTGGGCGCGTACAAGGTGGGCTTCTCCGCCGAGTGGCTCACCCGCGAGTGGCTGGCCCGCAAGGGCGGCGGCCGCATGCGCGCCGACCAGCTCGAGCCCGCCCGCTGTCCGCTGTTCGGCTACGCGCCCAAGGAGATCACCCTCGACGGCCAGCCGATCCGCCGCACGCTGCTGCGCCCGGAGATGCAGTCCCACGTGGGAGACGCGGCGTACGACGCCGGCTGTGCGATCCTCACCGGCTTCTTCAAGTCGGAGCTGCAGAAGTTCCTCACCGACGACCTCGACCCGCTGGGCCGTCAGATCATCGAGACGTGCCTCAACGACGGCACCGTCGCGGACTACGAGGCGCTCACGCCGATGTACCTGTAGCGGTTGACGGCGCGGCCGGGGCGGCGCACGGTGGGCTCATGACCGAGCCCGCCGGCGCTCTCCAGCTGCGCCTCGTCGTCCACGCCGCGGACCTCGACGCCGCCGTCGCGTTCTTCCGCGACGCGCTCGGGCTGCCCGCGGAGCTCGACCTCACCACGCCCGTCGACGGACCCGGCGAGGACGCGCGCGTCGTGGTGCTCGACGCGGGTCGCGCGACCCTCGAGCTCGTCAACACGCCGCAGCGCTCCCTCATCGACTCCCTCGAGGTGGGACGCGACGTCTCCCGCGAGATCCGGGTCGCCCTCGAGGTGGACGATGCGGCGGACGCCGCCGCACGCGCCGCCGCCGCCGGCGCGCAGGAGGTCGCGCCACCCACCGCCACCCCGTGGGGCTCCCTCAACGCGCGCCTCGAGGGCCCCGCCGGGCTGCAGCTCACGCTGTTCCAGCAGGTCGAGCCCGAATAGGGCGCGCTAGCGTGGAAGGCGAGGCGCCCCGGCCGCCTCGCGCACAGGGACGAGGCGGCGACGCCGCCGCTGGGAGGGGCGATGGCTGCAGCCGCGGTGACCGACCCCTCGACGCGCGACGCCGCCGAGGTCGCGAGCGCCGTCGCCACGGACGTCGATCGCGGGCTCGCCGCCGCCGAGGCCGCCGCGCGGCTGGATCGTGACGGGCCCAACCGGCTCGAGGAGGAGCGCACCGTCCCCGCATGGCGGCGGCTCCTGTCGCAGTTCGCGGACCCGCTCGTGTACCTCCTCCTCGCGGCGGCGGTCATCTCGCTCGTCGCGTGGTCGGCCGAGGGCTCCGACGGCGTGCCCTACGACGTGCTCGTCATCATGGTCGTGGTGCTCGCCAACGCGGTGCTGGGCTTCGTGCAGGAGCGGCGGTCGGCGCAGGCCGTCGCGGCGCTGCAGCGGATGGCGGCCGCGAACGCGGCGGTGATCCGCGACGGCGGCCTCGCGCGCGTCCCCGCCTTCGACGTCGTGGTGGGCGACCTGCTGGTCCTCGCGGAGGGCGACGCGGTGCCGGCCGACGCGCGGCTCGTCGACGGCGCGCTGTGGGCCGCCGAGGCCTCGCTCACCGGCGAGAGCACCCCGGTCGCCAAGTCGCCCGCGCCGCTCGCCGAGCCGGCGGAGGTGGGCGACCGCACGTCGATGGTCTTCGCCGGCACCGCGATCACGCGCGGCACCGCCCGCGCGATCGTGACGGCGACCGCGATGGACACCGAGACCGGCCGCGTGGCGCGGCTGCTGGGGGCGACGGAGTCCGACCCGACGCCCCTCGAACGGGAGATCGCGCGCCTGGGCCGCGTGCTCGGCCTCGGCGTGCTCGGCATCGCCGCGGTGGTCATCGCGACGGTCGCTCTCACCCAGGACATCTCGTCGCTGCAGGACGCGGTCGACGTGCTGCTGCTCGGGGTCGCGCTCGCCGTGGCTGCGGTGCCCGAGGGGCTGCCGGCGATCATGTCGGTGGTGCTCGCGCTCGGGGTGCAGCGGATGGCCCGCAGGCATGCGATCGTCAAGGACCTGGCGTCGGTCGAGACGCTCGGCTCGGCCTCCGTGATCTGCTCGGACAAGACCGGCACCCTCACGCAGAACCGCATGGCCGTCACGCGCATCGTCACCGCGGACGGGACGGCATCACCCGCCGAGGCGTCGCGTCTCGCGCGCGAGGCCGTCGCGTTCGGCGCGCTCGCCTCCGACGCGACGGTCGCCGGCGACGGCGGCTTCGAGGGCGATCCCACCGAGGTCGCGTTCCTCGAGGCGGAGCGCGAGCTCGAGGCCGAGGCCCTGCGCTCGGGCTTCGACCGCGTGGACTCCGTCGCCTTCAGCTCGGAGCGCCGCCGCATGTCCGTGCTCGCGACCCACGACGACCGCGCCGACGTCCTCGCGGTCAAGGGCGCCCCGGACGTCGTCCTCGCCCGCTGCGCGCGGCTGCGGACCACGGAGGGGGACATCGTCCTCGACCCGGAGAGGCGGAGCGGCCTCGATGCCGCGATCGACACGCTGGCCGACGGGGGCATGCGCACGCTGGCCGTGGCCGTCCGCGAGGCCCCCGCATCGTCCGCGCAGGAGCACCACGAGGTGGACCTCACGCTGCTCGGCGTCGTCGGCCTCGAGGACCCCCCGCGCGACGAGGCGCGCGCCGCGGTCGCCGAGGCGCAGGCCGCCGGGATCCGGGTGGTGATGATCACCGGCGACCACCCGCGCACCGCCTCCGCGATCGCCTCCCAGCTCGGCATCGTCCCGCCCGGATCCCCCGCCCTCGCCGGTGCCGCCCTGTCGCGGATGGACGATGCGGCGCTGGCCGCCGCGGTCGAGGACGCCTCGGTCTTCGCGCGGGTCGCGCCCGAGCACAAGCTGCGGATCGTCGACGCGCTCCAGGCGCACGGCGAGGTGGTGGCGATGACCGGCGACGGCGTGAACGACGCCCCGGCGCTGCGCAGCGCGGACATCGGCGTCGCGATGGGGCGCGGCGGCACGGAGGTCGCGCGCGAGGCCGCCAACATGATCCTCACGGACGACGACTTCGCGACCATCGTCGAGGCCGTGCGCGAGGGCCGCGGCATCCTCGACAACATCACGCGCTTCCTGCGCTTCCTCATCGCGTCGAACCTGGGCGAGGTGCTCGCGGTGTTCATCGGCGTGGTGCTGGCGGGCTGGCTGGGGCTGCGGAACGCCTCGGGCGCGGTGGTGGCGCCGCTGCTCGCCACGCAGATCCTGTGGATCAACCTGCTCACGGACCTCGGGCCCGCGCTCGCGGTGAGCGCCGAGCCCTACGCCGACGACCTCATGGAGCGGCGGCCGCGCCGTCCCGGGACGCCCATGATCTCGCGACGCATGTGGACCGGGATGGCCTTCACCGGAACGGTGATGGCGGCGGTGACGCTGGTGACGTTCGACCTGTTCCTGCCCGGCGGGCTGCTCCCCGGCTCATCCGACCTCGACACCGCGCGCACCGCGGCCTTCACCGTGCTGGTGATCGCGAACCTCACGGTCGCGTTCGCGGCACGGTCGGAGACCCGCAGCACGCTGCACCGCCTCTTCTCCAACCCGTGGCTGTGGGGCGCGGTGGGCCTCTCGCTCGCGCTGCAGGTCGCGGTGGTGCACCTGCCCGTGCTCAACGAGGCCTTCTCGACGTCCCCCCTGTCGCTCGCGCAATGGGGTGCCTGCGCGGTGCTGGCGCTGGCGGTGCCGCTCGCGATCGAGGCACGCAAGGCGGTGCTGAGGTCCCGCGACCGGGCCGCGGCGCGCGGGTAGGTTGGGGCCGTGACCAGCCCCCACGAGATGAAGGCCGCGATGGCCGAGGTGCCCGTCGAGGACCCCACGCGGACCGAGTACGAGAAGCTCGAGAACGACGAGTGGTTCAAGTACCGCGCGGGTCCGGAGCTGGCCGCCATGCAGCGCGCCACGCTGGCCCGGCTCCGCGAGCTCAACGCGCGCTACTACGACGACCCGGTCGGGTCGACGGCGGGGCTGGCGGAGCTGGTCGGCGAGTGCGGCGAGGGGCTCGACTACCGGCCGCCGCTCTACCTCGAGTACAAGGAGCGCGTGCGCTTCGGGCGCAACGTCTTCATCAACGCGAACCTCATGATCCTGGGCTCGGGCATCGTCACCATCGGCGACAACGCGCTCATCGGTCCCGACGCGCGCTTCTACACCGTCAACCACGCCTTCGACGTGGAGATCCGGCGGGAGGGCTGGGAGCGGGCCTTCCCCATCACGCTCGAGGCGGACGTGTGGCTCGGCGGCTCCGTGGTGATCTGCCCCGGCGTGACGATCGGCCGCGGGTCCGTGGTCGCGGCGGGCTCCGTGGTGACCAAGGACGTGCCGCCGATGTCGGTGGTCGGCGGCAACCCCGCGCGCGTGATCCGCACGTTGTGACCTCGCTCCTGCCGACCCAGCGGCCGCTCGCCCGCGACGAGCTCGGGGCGGTGCTCGCGCCGCTGGGCCGCGTCGCCGACCACTGGCTGCTGTCCGGCGGCACCTTCTCCGCGGTGCAGGGCGTCGAGCTGGTGGGCGGCGGCACCGTGGTGGTGAAGACCTCGGTGCCCGAGGTCCGGGACATCCGCGGCCGGTCGCGCCTGCTCGGCTACGAGCACGACATGCTGGGCGCGGAACGCGACAACCTCGCGCTCGTCGCGGGCCTCGGCATCCCGGCGCCGCGCATCGTGCTCGAGGACTTCTCGCGCGAGGCCGCCGACGTCGACGTCCTCGTGATGACCATGCTGCCGGGCATGGCGTGGGACTCCGCGGTCGACGTGATGACCCCGGCCACCAACGACCGCGCCCTCCACCAGGTGGGCGGCATCCTGGCCGCGCTCGGGTCCGTGCGCGGACCGCGGTTCGGCTTCCCCGCGGACGGGTTCCGGCTCGGGGACGACACCTGGCCGGGCTTCCTGCGCCGGCTCGTCGCGTCCGCGGTGGACGATGCGGCGGCCTGGGACGTCGACATCGAGCCGCGACGCCTGGAGGCGGCGGTCGACGTGGCCGCGGGCGCGCTCGCGGAGGTGACCGAGCCGACGCTCGTGCACGCAGACCTGTGGCACGGGAACGTGCTGGTGGACCCCCAGACCGGGGACATCACCGGCGTGGTCGACTTCGAGCGCTCGCTGTTCGGCGACCCGCTGTGGGGCCTCGCGGGCGGCGAGACGCACGCGTCGGGCCCCTTCGAGTCTGCGAAGGTGCGCGGCTACGAGGCCGCCACGGGACGCCCGCTGGCCATGGGTCGCGCCGCGGAGCTGCGGGTGGCGCTCTACCGGCTGTGGTCGATGGCGGTCCAGCTCACCGAGATCGGGCCGCGCGGCTTCGAGGGACCGTGGCTCGACGGCCACCGCGCGTCCCTGCGCGCCAACCGCGAGCGTCTCCACGCGATCCTCGGGGTGTGAGGCTCGGGGTGTGAGGCTCAGCGCTGCCGCTCGAGGTAGGCGATGACGTGGTCCGCGACCTCGGCCCAGCCGGAGTCGATGAGCAGGGTGTGCCCGCGGTCGGGCAGGTCGAGGAACTCCGTCTCGCACGGGTTCCGGCTCTGGATCCGGAACGTCTCCGCGCTGATCGCCGGGTCGACCAGCCGGCTCCTGCCGGCGGACACGACGAGCATGGGGCCGCGCTCGCGGTTGACGGTGTCGACGCTCGCAGGGGCCCGCGGGTCGCGGCGCAGCGAGGCGAGCTCGAAGCCCACGCGCGCCGAGCCGGGCACGTGACGCGTCTCCCACAGGGTGCGGGCCTCGTCGACGTTGACCGCGTTCGCATACGCGTAGCGGAACTCGGGGAAGGTCAGCCGGATGGCGCGGTCGCGGTTCTGCGGGTCCCGCAGCACCGGCGCGGCGGCCTGGAGCATCGAGTCGGGCGCGCGCGTCGAGCCCTTCATGGGCGCGGGGGCGATCGCCACGGTCGCCCGGGCGAGGCCCTTGCCGGCGAGCTGCTGCGCGGTGAGCGCGCCCACGCCGTGCCCGACGAGGAGCGGCCTCTCGCGCAGCGCGCCCACCACCATCGCGGCATGCTCGCGCACGTCCGCGAGGCTCACGCCGGCCACCGCGTCGGGGTCCGCGAGCGCCTCCTCGAAGGTCTCGGGCTCGCGCGGCCACTCGACCGCGACGGTCGTGAAGCCGTGCTCGCCGAGGCGGTCGCGCCAGGGCTCCCAGGCGTCGACGAGCGCCCACAGCTCGTGCAGCAGCACGACGGCGGGGCCGTCCGCCGAGTTCGCGGCGTCGACCTGTTCTCGCTCGCGGAGCGTGAGGGTGTGCGTCAGCATGGCTCTCCCCCGAATCTAACCGCGGGCCCGACCGCTCGCCACGGCAGCCGCGCGGACCGTCAGCTGCCGCGCGACGCCGCCTCGAGCCGCTCGAGCGCCGCGAGCGCGGCGGCGCGGCGGCCCCACGGCACGAACACGTGGTCGTGGTGGAAGCCCGCGACCACGTTCGCGCTGATCCCCTCGTCGGCCAGCACGCGGGCGAACACCGCCGTGAGGCCCACGGCCTCGAGCGACGAGTGGACCTCGAGGGTGATGCGCGCGGACGGGAACTCGTGCGGCAGGTCCAGGGCCCGCGCATCGTCCTCCCGCAGGACCACGGTGACCCCCTCGGACTCCTCGACGGTGACGACGGGGCTCCGGCCCTCGGGCACCACGGAGACCGACGCCCACACGTAGCGCTCGGGATCGAGCCGCACGCTGAGGTTCGACAGCAGCTCCGCGAGGTCGGTGAGGGCCATGAGGCCAGGGTAGGCCCGGAGGCTCGTCAGGCACCGGCGAGCGCGAGCCGCTCCTCGCCGTCGCGCAGGATCCGCGCCGTCACCGCGCCCGGACCGCCGTGAAGGTGCTCGAAGGCGGCGTTGTAGCAGCCGAGCCACGCCGTCGCTGCCCACGCGACCTCGCGCGCCTCGGCGTCGAAGGCGCGGCCCGCGACGTCCTCGTAGGCGGCGATGACGCGCTCCCCCGTCGAGATGTCGGCCGCCGCGCCGGCGTCGGGTGCGGCCACGTGGTCGAGCGCGAGCGTGCCGACCAGGACCGCCTCGGGCACCAGCGCGATCGAGTCCCAGTCGTGGACGATCGGCCGGGCGCCCACCCAGCGCACGTTGAGGCCGTTGAGGTCCGCGTGGCCCAGCACCGGCGGCAGGTCGCTCGCGAGCAGCCGCGCGCGGGCCGCCCGGGCGACGGCCGCGAGCGCGGGCGGGAGCTCGGCCTCGATGCGGTGCGGGTCCCAGCGGTCCGAGGCGGCCGGGGGCCAGACGCGGAGCGGGTCCGCGTGCGCGTAGTCGAGCCACGGCGGCGGCGCGAGGCCCTCGGCGTCCACGATCGCGAGCGCGCCGACGAGCCGCGCGAGCAGCCCCGCGAACAGCACGGGCGCGTCCCCGTCGGGCGTGAGCGCGCCCTCGGGGCGCCACTCCTCGACGGTGAGCCAGGCGTCGTCGTCGCCGGGTTCGGGCCCCGCGAGCAGCGCGGGCGTGTCGATGCCGGCCTCCTCGGCGGCACGATGCGCGGCGGCCGCGAGCGCGAGACGGTCGCCCCCTCCGCGGCGCTTGACGGCGACGCGCCGGCCGTCGGCGAGGGCCACGCCCCACACGTCGGACATCGAGCTCGCCTCGAAGAAGACGGCCCGGGGCGCCGCGCCCAGACGCGCCTCGAGCCACGTGGCGACGGGTGTGTCGAGCGTCATGATCCGAGGCTAGCGAGCGTGGCCTGCCCCCGGCGGGCGGGTCAGCGCGGGTACGCGGCGATCACGCCCGCGTACGGGCCGAGGTACGGCGTCGGGTCCGGCGCGCCGGCGACCCACAGCTGCGAGATCTGCCCGTCGAGGTAGAGCGCGTCCTCGACGCCGAGCTCGTCGCGGAACATCGCCGCGAAGTCCCACAGGTTGACGTACGTGCGAGTGATCGCGAGGTAGACGGTGCCTCCGTCGGGGCTCACGCCCACGCCGGTGCGCAGCGCGGTGTTGTCGCTGCCCTCGGTGAACTGCGGGTGGATCTCGCCGTCGAGCAGCAGGGCGGGGCCGGACTGCGTCGCCTGCGCCACCCCCGCGGGGTCGTAGAGCGTGGAGTCCACGATCGCGGCGGTGCCGTCGTCGCGGATCTCGAACACCGCGTTGGGCTTGAGGTGGAAGTTGCCGTAGCCGTCGGCGAGGTTGAGCGCGCGCCGCTCCTCGCCGTCGGCGACCAGCAGCCCGCCCGGCGTGAGGTCGTCGGAGAAGATCCCCGCGTTCGTGAGCACCGCGATCCCGGGGTGATCGGCGATGTACTCGGCGAGGTCGGTGCCGTCCGGGTCGTCGGGCCAGTCGACGCGCACGTCCCATGCGTCGAGGTCGAGCGTCACGACCCCGTACGAGCCGTGCTCGCCGAGGTTGATCACCCGGGTGGGCACGTCGGACGATGCGGCGGTCCCCGAGGGCGTCGCGCTCGCCTCGGTCGTCGCGGGCGCGGCGGAGGTCTCGCGCGTGGCCGCCGCCGAGCCCGAACCGCCCGGCGCCGCGTCGAGCAGCGAGCACCCCGCGAGCGCGAGCGCGGCCAGCGCGAGGGAGGCGAGTCGGAGTCGGGGCACGCGACGAGGCTAGTCGACCGTCGCGTCGTCCCCCCACGAGGGAAGCCGTCAGGGGTCCCGAGACGTTGTACCTCCGGACCTCATCCGTCGACCGCAGGAGCCCCCATGACGCAGACCGCCCCGACGCCCTCCCCCGAGGGCGTGTTCCGCACCCTCACGATCGCGGTGCTCGGCACCGGGATCATGGGTTCCGCGATGACCCGCAACCTCGTGCGCGCGGGCCACGGCGTACGCGTCTGGAACCGCACCCACGCCACGGCCGCGGCACTCGCCGCCGACGGCGCCACGGTCGCATCGACCCCGACGGAGGCGGTCGCCGAGGCCGACGTCGTGCTCACCATGCTCCACGACGGCCCCGTCACGCTCGAGGTGATGCGCCACGCCGCGCCCGGCCTGCGTCCCGGCACGCTGTGGGTGCAGTGCGCGACGGTGGGGCTGGACCTGCAGCCGGCGATCGCGGCGCTCGCCGACGAGCTGGACGTCACGCTCATCGACGCCCCGGTGCTCGGCACGCGCGAGCCCGCGGAGCTCGGCACGCTGACCGTGCTCGCCGCCGGGCCGGAGGATTCCCGCGCCACCCTGTCCTCGGTCTTCGATGCCGTCGCGATGCGCACGTTCTGGGTCGGGGACGATGCGGCGTCCGGCTCGGCGCAGCGCCTCAAGCTGGTCGCGAACGCGTGGGTGCTGTCGATCAACAACGCCGCCGGCGAGGTGATCTCGCTCGCGAAAGGCCTGGGCGTGGCGCCGCAGCTCTTCCTCGAGCTCATCGAGAGCGGACCGCTCGACCTCGGCTACCTGCGGACCAAGGCCGCGCTCATCCTCGAGGACCGGCTCGCGGAGGTGAGCTTCGGCGCGTCGACCGCGGCCAAGGACGCGGACCTCATCCTCGCAGCCGCGGGGCTGGCGGAGGTGCGCCTCGACGGGCTCGAGGGCGCGCGGGCACGGCTCGACCGCGTGGTCGAGGCCGGCCATGGAGCGGAGGACATGGCGGCGGCCTACCGCGCGAGCTAGGCCCGCCCCCACCCCCACCCCCACCCCGACCCCGCCCTTCCCCACCCCGACCCCGCTCCCACCCGGACCCCGCCCCGGGGAACTCAGCGACGGTTCTGAGAGATCTTCGACTCCCACGGGGAAATGAGCGACGCGGCGACTTACCGTGGAGGGGTGATCCGCACGGCCGGGCCCGGCGACGCCGCCGAGGTCGCGAGGCTGCTCGACGCGTTCAACCGCGAGTTCGACACCCCGACCCCGGGACCCGACGTGCTCGAGGCGCGGCTGCGGCCGATGCTCGACACCCCCGACACGGTCGCGTTCCTCGCGGGCGAGCGGGCGATCGGCCTCGCGCTCGTCACCTACCGCCCGAACGTGTGGCACGACGGACCCGTCGCGCTCCTCGACGAGCTGTACGTGCGGCCCGACTACCGCGACCAGGGCATCGGAACGGAGCTCGTCGAGGCGATCGTCGCGCACGCCGTCACGCGGGCCTGCCGGCTCGTGGAGGTGAACGTCGACGAGGGCGACGGCGACGCGCTGCGCTTCTACGCACGCCACGGGTTCGCGCTGCTGCAGCCCGACACCGGCGAGCGCGCGCTCTACCTCGCGCGCGAGGTGCGCTGACGAGCGACCGGCGGGACGGGGCCGACCCCTTCCCTCACGACCACAGGCCGCACGAGCCGAGCAGGAGCAGCACGGGCGCCACCACGACGCCCACGACGATGAGCCCGGAGGTCCGGGCCACCCGCGACCCCGTGGGGCCCGGCGCGGTCCTCGTCACGAGCGCGAGGCCCACACCGTAGACCGCGATCTGGACCGCCAGCGCGGCCCAGAACGAGCCCCGATCCTCGCCGAAGCCGTACGTCGCGGCCGCCACCCACGCGACGAGCACGCCGAACGGGACAGCCGCCCACCAGGCCGACAGGCTCCTGCCCGTACGACGCCTCGCGACGAGGCGCACCAGCAGGAACACCCCGAGCGCGAGGAGCTGGAGGAGCGCCTGCACTCCCCCGACAACCAGGTAGCCGATGCGGAACCAGCCCTCGGGGTCCGCACCCTGGCCGCGCGGCCACAGCGGGGGCCCGGCGACGGCCCAGCCGAGGGTCATCGCGACCACGAGCACGATCAGCAGCAACGCAGCGTCGGTGCCGAGCGCACGGCTCGCCACCCCCTCCCCGGGGCCGCCCGCGGGCGCCGTCGACTCCTCGCTCATGCCCCGCATCGTGCCCCATCCAGGCACGACGCCGCTAGGGCACGCGTGCGCGCCACCCGCACGCGACGGGTGTGAGCGCGACGGCCGGGGCTCGGCGTGTCCTTGCGAGAGGTCATGCTCGCTTCCGCGTATCTCAGGAATTCCTAGAACAGCCCCGTCTCGGCGGCCGATGCCAGCCGTCTACCAGCGCATTCGCGCCGCCGTCCGAGGCCATTTCAGCCACGGCTTGAATACGCCAACACGACGCACGCCGCGCTCCGCGGCGACCGGGCCGGCCGCGCCGGCAGCGCCGGCAGCGCCGGCCACCATGGCCACCGCGGCCACCACAGCCACGCCACACGCCACCGCGTCCGGAGGGTGGGGGCGGAGGCTGGCACCGCACCCCGACCCGCGCTAGAGCACGTGCGAGAGGAAGTCCCGTGTGCGCTCCTCGGCCGGCGCATCGATCACCGAGGAAGGCGCACCCTCCTCGACGACCACACCCTCGTCCATGAACACCACGTGGTCGGCGACCTCGCGCGCGAAGCCGATCTCGTGGGTCACCACGACCATCGTCATGCCGCCCGCCGCGAGGTCCTTCATCACCGCGAGCACCTCGCCCACGAGCTCGGGGTCGAGCGCGGAGGTGGGCTCGTCGAAGAGCATGATCTCGGGGTCCATCGCGAGCGCGCGGGCGATCGCCACGCGCTGCTGCTGACCGCCCGAGAGCTGCGCCGGGTAGTGGTCCATGCGGTCGGACAGCCCGACGCGCTCGAGCAGCTCGACGGCCTTGGCCTTCGCGGCCGCCTTGGAGCGGCGCAGCACCTGCACCTGCGCCTCCATGACGTTCTCGAGGGCCGTCATGTGCGGGAACAGGTGGAAGCGCTGGAACACCATGCCGATGCGCGAGCGCTGCTGCGCGATGGCGGCGGGGTGCAGCCGGTGGAGCGTCCCCGAGGAGTCCTCGCGGTACCCGAGCAGCTCGCCGTCGATGCGGACCGAGCCCCCGGTGAGCACCTCGAGCTCGTTGAGGCACCGCAGCAGCGTGGACTTGCCGGACCCGGACGGGCCGAGGACCACGCACACCTCGCCGGGTGCGACCGTGAGGTCCACCCCGCGCAGCACGTGGAGGTCGCCGAACATCTTGTGCGCGCCGCGCACGTCGACCATGGGGGTCGTCACGGGGTCACCTCCAGGAAGGGGTCGTCCTTGGCCGTGCCGGACGCCTTGATCGCGGCCTGACGTCCGGTGCGCGGCCTGCGCGGGCCGCCGCGGCGGGGCCGCTCGGTACCGGTGCCACGACCGTAGTAGCGCTCGAGGTAGCTCTGGCCGACCATGAGGATCGAGGTGATGAGCAGGTACCAGAAGGCGCTCACGATGAGCAGCGGGATGGGCTCGAAGAGACGGTTGCCGATCGCGTTGGTCGCATACGTCAGGTCGAGCGTGAACGGCACCGCGAGCACCAGCGACGTGGTCTTGAGCATCGAGATGGTCTCGTTGCCGGTGGGCGGCACGATGACCCGCATCGCCTGCGGGATGACGATGCGCCGCAGGATGGTGCGCTCCTTCATGCCGAGCGCGCGGGCGGCCTCCTCCTGGCCCTTGTCCACCGAGCCGAGTCCCGCGCGGACGATCTCCGCGAGGTACGCCGCCTCGTTGAGGCCCAGGCCCAGCAGCGCGGCCCAGAACGCAGTGATGACCACGTCGGTCTGGAAGGTGACGAACTCCGGCCCGAACGGGATGCCCAGGCTCAGCGTCGGGTAGAGCACCGAGATGAGGCCCCAGAACACGAGCTGCGTGTAGATGGGTGTGCCGCGGAACAGCCAGATGTAGAACCAGCTGACCGAGCGCAGCACCGGGTTGTCGGAACGGCGCGTGATCGCGAGGAGGACCGCGAGAACCACGCCGATCACCATCGACCCGAACGTGAGCAGCAGCGTCCAGCCGACGCCGCGGATCACCGTGACGTCGCGCAGGTACGCCCACACGATGTCCCAGCGGAACTTGGGGTTGGTGACCAGCCCGTGCACCGCCATCGCCGCGAGGACGATGACGATCGCGGCGGCGATCCACCGGCCGGGCCGCGGGACGGGCCGGGCGTGGATGCGGTTGGGGACCGGGTCGTGCGCGGTCTCGCTCATGCGTGCTCCCTGGATCGGGCGAGGCGCCCGGCGCATCGTCCCTGCGACGGGACGATGCGCCGGGCGGCCGCGCTAGGCGGGGTTGACCTCGGCGGTGGTGAGCATGCCGTCGGCCGCGCCCCACGCGTCGAGGATCGACTTCAGCGTGCCATCGTCCATGAGGCCCTGCAGGGCGGCGGCGATCGCGTCGGTGGTCTCGGAGCCCTGCGCGGTCACGACGCCCTGCGGCGCGGTGGCGAAGGCGTCGCCCAGCTGCTCGAGCTTGTCGCCGGTCTGGGTGACGGCGTAGCCGATGATCGGCGAGTCGGCGAAGAGCACGTCGGCCTTGCCGCCGACCACGTTGGTGGCGGCGTCCGCGTTCGAGTCGAACGGGAGGATCTCGAGGGCGTCCTTGCCGGCGGCCTCGCAGTCGGCGGCCATCTGCAGGGCCTCGTCCTGCTGGATGGTGCCGGTCTGGAGAGCGATGGTGGCGCCGCAGAGGTCGTCGGCAGAGATGCCGGCGGGGTTGCCCGCGGCGACCGCGAACGCCTCTCCCACGGACAGGTACGAGGTCATGTCCGCGACCTCGGTGCGCTCGGGGGTGATGGTGAAGGACGAGATGCCGGCGTCGTACTTGGTGCCGATGCCCGGGATGATCGAGTCGAAGGCCGCCGACTGGATGTCGACCTCGAGGCCCAGCGCGGCGGCGACGGCCGCGGCGATGTCGACGTCGTAGCCGATCGGCGTGGTGCCGTCGACGTCGAGGTACTCGGCGGGCGCGTAGGAGGTCTCCATGCCCACGCGCAGGGTGCCGCGGTCGGCGATGTCGGCCGGGAGCAGCGCCACGGCGTCCTCGTTGACGGCGACGGTCGTCACGTCGAACGCGTCCGTCGTGGCCGCGGCGTCGGCGGACGAGGCGCCGGACGCGCCGGTCTCCTGCGACGCGTAGGTGCAGGCGGACAGCGAGGCCGCGGTCATCGCCGCGATCATGACGAGGGCAGGCTTGCGCATGGGGGTGCTCCTTCGAGGGTATGAGGGCGCATGGCGCCGCGGGTCCGGGGTGGGGGCTCCCGCGGGCGCCTCCGGGAAGGTGTCCCCGGGAGACGCTTCATGCATCACTATGCATCATTATGCAGGACGGGAGGCGGGACCTTGGGCCGCACCCGCGATTTCGCCCCACCAGCAGGGACGATGCGGTGGTAGCGTCCGGGGCACACGGGCCGCATCGGGGGATGGCATGGCGCACGAGTGGGAGCCGGGCTGGACGGATCCGTACGCCGCCGCGCCCGCGGCGCCCACCGCATCGGCGCCGCCCGCCCAGCCTCCGCTCGCGCCCACCGTCGCGACCGCGTACGCGCCGCATCGTCCCTCTCCCCCGCGCCGTCCCCGCCGCTCCGGCTGGATCGTCGCGTGCCTGGTCGGGCTGGCGTACCTCGCGTGGCACTGGGAGGACGTCGCGGACATCGTCGAGGGGTTCCGCGCCGGGTCGACGCCCGCATACGCGCTCCCGACCGTCGAGAACCTGTCCGCCGAGGCGCCCGAGGAGGGCTACGCGCTGTTCGGCAGCGACGACCTCGCCCGCCACCTCGAGCGCGAGCTCATGGCGCACACCGCGCGCATCGACGTCACCGAGTGGACCCGGCTCGACGAGGACTTCGACACCCTCTGGGACGCGTGGGACGAGGTGCTCGCGCAGAACCCGTACCTCTACGTGGACACGGGGCACGCCTACCGCGTGCCGGGCCGCGTGGAGCTGCGCCCCACGTACACGTACTCGGCCGAGGAGTCCGAGCGCCGGCGGGCGCTCACCGTGTCGGCCGCGCGGGCCGGGCTCGAGGCGGCCGGCGTCGCCGACGCGCCGGACGATGCAGCGAAGGTGGGGCTCATCTACGACTACATCGCGGCCGTTGCCGAGTACGACTACACGGCGGCCGACGAGATCGAGCAGGACATCTCCTCGGGGCTGGTCGCCCACTCGCAGGAGGCGTACGCGATCCTGGTCGACGGCTACGCGGTGTGCGCGGGCTACTCGAAGGCGTTCATCGCGATGGCCCACGAGGCGGGCCTCGAGGCCGTCGAGGTCACCGGTTCGGACACGGCAGGCCGGTACGGCGGCTCGCACGCGTGGAACAAGGTGCTGGTCGACGGCCGCTGGCTGCTCGTCGACATCACGTGGGACGACGAGGGCTCGTACGCCGGCGACGACTACCTGCTGCTGCCGGACGACGCCGACATCCTCGACACACGCACCGCGGACCTGTCCTGGATGAACGACGCGCGCGTGGCCGACTACCGCGGGTGAGCCCGGTGCCGGGCCCGCGCCGCTGCGGTGCCGGCGCCATCAATTACACTCGACGCCATGTCCGACGGCCATAGTCCCGAGCGCCGGCACGCGGTCCCCGACCCGCATCCGGCGCCAGCCCCCGTCCACCCCTCGCGCGAGGGAGCCCGCCGATGACCGAGGCCTGGCTGCTCCTTCTCCTCGCGGTCGTGCTCATCGCCGCGAACGCGCTCTTCGTCGCGGCCGAGTTCGCCTTCGTCACGGTCGACCGTCCGACGGTCGACCGCGCCGCCGAGTCCGGCGACCGCCGCGCCCGCTCGCTCCAGGCGGGCCTCAAGAAGCTGTCGACCGAGCTGTCGGGCGCGCAGCTCGGCATCACCGTCACCTCGCTGATGGTCGGCTTCATCGCGGAGCCGTCGATCGCGACGCTGCTGCGCGTCCCGCTCGAGTCCGCGGGCCTGCCCGAGGCGACCGCGCTGGGCGTCGCGCTCACCCTGGCCTTCATCCTCGCCACCGGCACGCAGATGGTGTTCGGCGAGCTCGTGCCCAAGAACTGGGCGATCGCCGAGCCGCTGCGCATCGGCCGCGCCGTCGCGGGCGCGCAGCGCGGCTTCACGTGGTTCGCCGGCCCGCTCATCCGCGTCCTCAACGGGGGCGCCAACCGCATCGTCCGGATGCTCGGCATCGAGCCGCGCGAGGAGCTCGCGTCCGCGCGGTCCGCGCGCGAGCTGCAGTCGCTCGCGGAGCGCTCCGGGGAGCAGGGCACGCTGGAGCCGCGCGTCGCGCGTCGCCTCGCACGCGCCGCGGAGATGCGCGAACGCACCGCCTCGGACGCGATGACGCCGCGCACGCGCGTGCACTTCGTGGAGGCCGATGCGTCGGTCGCCGACGTGCTCGCGCTCGCCTCGCGCACCGGTCACGCCCGCTTCCCCGTCATGGGCGAGGACGTCGACCAGATCGTGGGCGTCGCGCACTTCAAGCGGGCCCTCGCGGTGCCCGCACGTTCCCGCAAGTCGACGACGGTGGGCGAGATCGCGCTCCCCGTCGCGTCCGTGCCGTCGACGATGCCGCTGAGCGCGGTGCTCGCGGCGCTGCGCGAGGGCGCGCAGGTGGCCGTGGTGGTCGACGAGTACGGCGGCACCGACGGCATCGTCACGCTCGAGGACCTCGTCGAGGAGATCGTCGGCGAGATCGAGGACGAGCAGGACCGGCCCGTGAGCCGCCACCGCCGCCTGCGCGACGGCCGCTGGTCCCTGTCGGGCCTGCTGCGTCCCGACGAGGCGGGCGAGGTCATGGGCCTCGAGCTGCCGGAGGCGCGCGAGTCCGACACCCTGGGCGGGCTGCTGACCGAGCGGCTCGAGCGCTTCCCGCACGTGGGCGACGTGGTCGAGCTCGAGGCGCGCGACGAGTCCGCGCGCGACGAGGACGGCCTCCCGACGCCCGTGACCGCGAGCATGCGCGTCACGCGACTCGACGGGCACCGCGTGGACCGCGTGGTGGTCGAGGTGGTCGCGCCGCCCGAGCCCGATGCCGAGTCCACGGACGACGCGCGCGAGGAGGCCGGCCGATGAACGACTACACCGCGCTGCTCATCGCCGTCGCGCTGCTGCTCGGCAACGCGTTCTTCGTGGGCGCCGAGTTCGCGCTCATCTCCGCCCGCCGCACGCAGATCGAGCCGCGCGCGGCAGAGGGCTCGCGCCCCGCGCGGATCACGCTGCGCGCGATGGAGCACGTGTCGCTCATGATGGCCGGCGCCCAGCTGGGCATCACCGCGTGCTCGCTGGGCCTCGGTGCCGTCGCCGAGCCCGCCGTCGCGCACCTGCTCGAGGTGCCGCTGGAGGCCATCGGCATCACGGGCGCCTGGGTGCACGGCATCGCATTCACCATCGCGCTCGTCATCGTGGTCGCGCTGCACATGGTGCTCGGCGAGATGGTCCCCAAGAACATCGCGATCGCCGGGCCGGAGCGTGCGGCGATCGTGCTCGGCCCGCCCCTGTACGCGATCGTGTGGGTGCTCAAGCCGCTCATCTGGCTGCTCAACCAGTCCGCGAACGTGGTGCTCCGCCTGCTCAAGGTGGAGCCGCAGGACGAGGTCACGTCGACCTTCCGCGCGGAGGACGTGGAGGGCTACCTCGCGGAGTCCCGCTCCGAGGGGCTGCTGGACGAGCACGAGCACCAGGTGCTCTCGGGCTCGCTCACGCTCAGCTTCGAGACCGTGCGGGACGTCATGACGCCGCTCGCCTCGCTCGCGACCCTGCCCGTCGACGTGACGCCGCAGCGCGCGCAGAAGGAGTGCGTGCGCACCGGCTTCTCGCGCTTCCCGGTCGTCGGCGAGGACGGCGGGTACGCGGGCTACCTGCACCTCAAGGACTTCGCGTCGGTGCCGCGCGGCGGCGCCACCAAGCCCGTGCCGGACGATGCGATCCGGCCGCTCACGGTGATCTCACCGGAGGCGTCGCTCGAGGAGGCGCTCTCCGCCATGCAGGCGAAGGGCACGCATCTCGCGCTCGTGCGCGACCCGGAGACCGACGAGGTGCTGGGTGCCGCGATGCTCGAGGACGTCATCGAGCGGCTCGTGGGCGAGGTGGTGGACGCGGCTCAGGCCGTCGAGGCGTAGGCGTGTGACGCACGCCCTTCTCCCCCGGCGTCGTCGCTGGTAGGTTCCCGCCAGGAGCGATGAGGGCGCTCCGGGCTGGGGGGCAGCGTGTCGTTCAATCCAACCGAGTGGCAGCCGGAACCGCTGCGCCCGGAGGAGCGCCGTGCCTCGGGCCTGCCCGCGTCGGGGTGGCTTCCGGACCCGGGCGACCCGGACCTGGAACGCTACTGGGACGGCACACGGTGGACGGGACGCGTCCGCAACCTCTACACCCGCATCGAGCACGGCGTCTCGCCCAGCGCGTACACGACGCCCGCACGGACCTGGACGCCCGCAGCCGAGCCCGCGGGCGTGCACCGGCGTGCGCGTCGGCGCAGGTGGCGGACCTCGGTCCTGCTGCTCGTCGTGGTGGCGCTCCTCGGGGTGCTCTGGGCCGGGCGGGCGGCGGACGCGGGCCTGCTCCCGTCGTGGGCGAACCTGGGCCGCACCGCCGCCGAGGCGCTCACCCCCACCACAGCGCCCGTGGCGCCCACCGTGGACTACCCGGTCTACGGCTCCACGGAGCTGGTGCGCTACCTCGAGACCGCCATGATCGCGCAGCAGGAGGCCATCGACGTCACGTTCTGGGCGGAGGAGCTCGGCGGGCCGGCGATCGAGGACGCGCTGCGCGAGGCCGTCACCCAGAACCCCTACGCCTTCGTCAAGGGCTGGGTGTTCTGGGAGACGACCGTCGGCGTCGAGCTGCATCCCGTGTACACGTACGCGGTCGACGAGGCCGACCGGCGCCGCTCGCTCACGGCGACCGCCGTCCAGCTCGGGCTCAGCGCGTCCCGTGCGACCGCCGCATCGTCCGACAAGGAGAAGGTGACGCGGATCCACGACTACCTGGTGTCGCGGGGCGAGTACGACTACGAGGCCTACGACGCGATCAACCGCGGGGAGGACAACGCGGTGGTCGACCGGTCGCAGGAGGCGTACGGGCTGCTGGTCGAGGGCACCGCGGTGTGCAACGGCTACGCGCAGGCCTTCCTGGCGATGGCGGAGGCGGCGGGGCTCGAGGCGGTGCAGGTGACGGGCTCGGACCTCGCGGGCGCGACGGGCGGGGACCACGCGTGGAACAAGGTGCTGGTCGACGGCGAGTGGCTGCTCGTGGACGTCACGTGGGACGACCCGTCGACCAACCCGCGCACCAGCCACGACTACCTCATGCTCGCCGACGGGGACCCGCGGCTCATCACGCGCATCACCGACAGCGACTGGGTGGTGGACGCGCATTTGGGCGACTACTCGTCGTAGCGTCGCTGAGTTCCCCGCAGGAGTCACGAACCTCCTGAAACCGTCGCTGGTCTCCCCGCAGCGGGGCGCGGGTGGGAGCTAGTCGGGGACGCGCGTGTCCTCGCCGCCCTCGGGCATGTGGTCGTTCTCGGGCTTGCGCGCGAGCACGATGATCGAGCCGGCGAGCCCGCCCCAGATCAGCACGATCGAGACGAGCATGAGGATGAGGGCCTCGGTGCTCATGATCCGCTCCTCGGGTCGTAGTCCTCCGTATGGCGCTCCCCCACGTCTGCGGGCAGGTTGAGCTGCTCACGCGTGGGCCACGGATGGAAGTGCACGATGTCCTTGCGCCATCTCATCAGCGGCATGAGGAGGGCCGCGAGCGCGAGGAACGCGACGGTGCCCCATCCGAAGACCACGAGGTACCAGGTCGGGTAGCCCTCGTAGCCGTCGATGAGGAGCGACACGGCCTTGTCGACGAACATGTAGATGAGCAGCAGCGCGACCGCGCTCACCAGCCACAGCCACGCCTTGCCCGGTCTGAGGGTGGAGACCGCCGCGAGGTGACGTTCGAGCTCGTGGCCGCGCCGGCCGATCCAGATCGCCGCGGCGATCATCGTGATCGCGCCCGCGACGATGCCGAGCTGGTTCGACCACTGGTCGACCGTGTCGAGCAGGTAGAGGCCGGTGGTGGTGCCGAATCCCACGATCGACAGCACCGCGCTGACGCCGCCGACCGCGACCGCGGCGGTGCGCGGCTTGAGGTTGAGCTTGTCCTGGAGCGCCGACGACACCACCTGCAGCACCGACACCAGCGACGTCAGGCCCGCGAGCACCAGCGAGGCGAAGAACAGCGCCCCGAAGAACTGCCCGCCCGGCATCTCCGCGATGACGGCCGGGAAGGTGACGAAGGACAGGAACGGGCCGGCGAGGCCCTCGAGGTCCCCCACCGCGACGCCCTGCTGGCTCGCGAGGAAGCCCAGCGCGGCGAAGACGCCGATGCCGGCGAGCAGCTCGAACGAGCTGTTGCCGAACGCGACCACCAGGCCGGGCGACGTGATGTTGGAGCGGCGGCGGCGGTACGAGGCGTACGTGATCATGATCCCGTAGGCGAGGGACAGGGAGAAGAAGATCTGCCCGTACGCGGCGATCCACACCTGCGGATCGCCGAGCGCCGCGAAGTCGGGCGTGAACAGCGCCTCGATGCCGTCGCCCGCGCCGTCGAGGAACAGCGCGCGGACCACGATCACCATGAACGTCGCCACCAGCACGGGGATGCCGATGAGGTTGAGCCGCTCGACGCCGTTGTGGAGGCCGAGCGCGAGGACCACGATCGTGATGAGCCACACCGCCACGAGCGGGATGATGACCTGCGGCACGAACGAGAGGCTCACGGTCCCCGCCTCGCCCAGCTGCAGGTAGTCGCCGAGGAAGAAGCCGGCGGGATCGTCCTGGTAGGACAGGCTGAAGCTGAAGAAGAAGTAGCTGAGCGCCCACGCGATGATCGCCGTGTAGTAGAGCCCGATGACGAAGCAGATCGCGACGTGCAGCCAGCCGACGCCCTCCGCATGGCGGTGCACGCGCTTCATCGCGAGCGGCGCGGAGCCGCGGAAGCGGTGGCCGATCGCGTGCTCGAGGAAGAGGATCGGGATGCCCGCGGTCAGCAGCGCGACCAGGTACGGGATCATGAACGCCCCGCCGCCGTTCTCGTAGGCCTGACCGGGGAAGCGCCAGATGTTGCCCAGCCCGACCGCGGAGCCGATCGCGGCGAGGATGAAGGCGGTCTGGCCGGACCAGTGCTCGCGCTTCTCGTGGGTGTGGGGTGCTGCTGCGGGCTGCTCGGCCATGGTGTTCTCCCCTCCATCGCTCACGCTAAACCGGGCGCGCGCATCGTGCCTGGTGAGGGCGGACGATGCGGGCGCGGGCGGGCGCACGGACGATGCGCCGCGCATCGTGCCGACGAACGGGTGCGCGCGGGCCGTCCCGGGCCCTACGCTCAGATGGGGGAAGGCGCCTCACCAGGGGATTCGGTGGCGCGCCCGTGCATCGCGAGGAGGGGTCATGGCTGGACCGACGAAGGCGCAGATCGAGGCGCGGCTTGCCGAGCTCGAGGCCGAGAACGCGCGCCTGCGCGGGGCGCTCGAGGAGAACGCGGCAATGCGGGCGGAGGCTCCCGCCGCCGTCGCCGGCCCGGTGGCGCCGGCGCCGCGGCACCGGGGGCGGGCGTTCCTCGCGATCGTGCTCATCGTGGTGGCGACGCTCCTCGCGCCGGTGGCGACGGTCGTGGGCTTCGCGGCGCGCGAGACGAGCGACACCGAGGCGTTCGTGCGCACGCTCGCGCCGCTCGCCGAGGACCCAGCGGTGCAGGCGCTCATCGTGGACGAGGGCACCGCCGCGATCGACGACGCCCTCGACACCGATGCGCTGGTGAACGAGCTGCTGTCGTCGGTGATCGACGCGGACTCGACGCCGCGGCTCGCGAACGCGTCGGAGCTGCTCGGGCCGCTGCTCGCGGACCAGGCGCGCGTGGCGATCCGCAGCGCGCTCACGACCGTGGTGCAGTCCGACGCCTTCGCGACCGTGTGGGAGGAGGCGCTGCGGCTCACCCACAAGCAGCTGGTGGCGGTGCTCGAGGCAGACGCGGAGGGCGCGGTGTCGATCGACGACACGGGCGTGGTGTCCATCCAGCTGGCACCGATCATCGCGCAGCTCAAGCCGGCGCTGGTCGATGCGGGCTTCACGCTGGCGGACTCGATCCCGGACGTGAACGCGAGCATCACGGTGGCCGAGGTGCCGGCGATCGCGAAGGCGCGGCTGGCGTACTCCGTGCTCACCACGGTGGGGAACGTGCTCCCGTGGGTCGCGCTGCTGCTGCTCATCGTGGGCATCGCGATCCACCCGCGGCGGCCGCGCGCGATCATCGTCGCCGGCACGCTGCTGCTGGTGGTCGGAGCGGTGCTCGCGGGCTCGATCGCGATCGGCGGCTCCGTCGCGGCGGCGATGATCGCGACGCAGGTGCCGACCGACGCGACCGACGCCATCTACGGTCAGCTCACCGGCGAGATCTCGGCCGTGATGCTCGCGTACGCGGTGCTCGGGGTGCTGCTGATCCTCGCGGGGGTCTTCTCCGGCGGGTCGTCGCTGGGTTCGGGTGTGCGCCGGTCGGGTTCGTCGTGGCTGGCGCGGGGGTCCGCGGCGCTGGACGCGCGGGGCTGGCGTCCGGAGGGCGTGGGCGTGGTGCTGCACCGGATGGGCTGGCTGCTGTGGCTGTGGCTCGCGCTGGTGCTCGCGGTGCTCGTGTCGACCATGCGGCCGCTCAACGTCTGGGATGTCGTGGTCGGGACCGTGGTGCTCGCGGTCGCCGCCGGCCTGTTCCTCGTGTTCCGGGGGCCCGGGCCTGCAGTGACGGGTGACGAGGACTCCGTCGTGGATGAGGAGTCGGACGTTGTCGAGGTGGCGGACGCCGACTTCGACGAGTTCGAGGACGAGCCGCAGATCTAGGCGCCGTTCCCTGCCTGCTCGGCGTCACTCTTCCTCACCGTTGAGGGTCGTTGCGGTCCGAAACCGTCACGGATCCTCACGGTTGTCGAGGCGATCGCGAACGAAGCGCTCTACCGCGTCGAGGTGAGCGGGCTCGAGGCCGCGGTCCGAGGCGGGGCTGATCATCAGCAGGCGGTCGGTGTCCCACCATCGCGGCCCGGGCTCGTCGAGCTCGGCGCGGGCCTCACGCCAGCCGTCGATGAAGTCGTCGACCCAGACGACCGCGGTGAACTCCTCGAGCGCCTCGCGCGCCCGCTGCGCCTTCCACCAGCCGGGCGAGACCGCGAAGGCGCCGCCCGCATCGTCGAGCACGGGCCATTTCGCGCCCAGGCCGATCGCGGGGCCCAGCACCGCCGGCGCCCGACGACCCCAGGTGGTGCACCAGCGCGTCGCGACGCCGGGGGTCTCGGAGATCTCGCGGAGCCGGTCGACGAGGGCCGCCGACCACTCGATCTCGTAGATGCCGTCGAGGATGAACGAGCGCCAGGAGTCTGCGGGCCAGTGGGCGCGGTCGGCGGCGCTCGAGGCGAAGGGGCTGAGGACGCCGTCGACGTCGAGCAGGACGGCGACGATGCCGTCGTGCTGCTTCCTCCAGGAATGCTTCACACCTCGATGCTGTGCCGCAGGGCGCTGCGTGTCGAATGCGAGGCCGGCAAGGGGGCGCAGCGGGACTTCATGGGGAGCCGCGCTGTGCCCGTCGAGGCGCTCAGTCCTCGCCTTCGCCGCGGACGTAGCGCGCGTGGAAGTCGAGGATCTGCGCGACCGTCTCAGGGCGGTGCGTCTCCAAGGCGATCTCGCGCGTGCCGAGGCGCACGCCGCCCTCCACGAAGTTGTGAGACCCGGTGATCGCCGCACGCGCGCCATCGTTGCGGAAGAACACCATCGCCTTGGCGTGCAGGTAGCGCGTCCCCGTGTACATCGATCGATGGCCGGTCCACAGCATCGAGGAGGCGATGAGCGCGCGGTTCGCGGGGCTGGCGTTGCGCGGCGGGTTGAACCAGAGCTCGTTCTCGCGCGCGCTGATGACCTTGCCCAGCTCGCCCGTGGGGCAGTACTGGGACACGAGGAGCACCCGGTCCGCCTGCCGCGCCAGCGACACCGCCCGGCGGTAGATGATCGAGTCGCCGGGGATGCCGCCGTCGACCAGCACCCGGTCGCTGCCGTACCGATACTCGAGCGACTCGTGCCCACGCTCATGCGCGTTCATGTGCTGGATCTGGTGATAGACCGTCTCCAGGTCGTCCGCGAGCCGCGCGTCCGCGATCCTGAGCATGAAGTCGGCGTTCTCGACGCCCTTCCGGTCCAGGTTCACCCCGCCGAACGCATAGGCCGCATCGTCCACCACGCAGAACTTCGTGTGGGTCCGGCCCCGCCACGGCAGTCCCTTCTCACGCCCGAGCCAGGTGAAGCGCACACCCGCGCGGACGAGCTTCGACGCAAGGGTGTCGGAGGCGCGCCACAGCTTGGTGCGGTAGCCGGTGGGGAGGAACGTGCCGGCGGCGTCCGCATACGTGAAGACATCGGCGGCGACGGATACCTCGACCCCGCGCCGCGCCGCATAGACGAGCGCCTCGATGAGGTCGTCCGTGCGGTGGTCGTGTGCGATGGTCAACGTCGTCAGCAGCACGCGTCGCTTCGCATCGTGGATGCGGCTGGTCGCGTCGGCGACGTAGTCCTCGCCCCGGAGCAGCTGGGGCGGCGCGAGACCCCCGCGGCGAACCTCGAAGTGCTCGCCGTGTGCTGGTGCCGGTGCACTGGACACAGATCCACGCTTTCCTACTGTCCTCCCAGTCTAGGGAGGCGCGCCGCGCGGCGGCGATGCGGGCGCGACCACCGACATCGGTCTGGACGATCTCCCGTCGCCGTCGAGTGTGGTCGACCTGCTGCGCCGAACACCGAATCGTCCCTCGGGCCTCCAACGCACTAGGCCCGACAGGGCACAAACGCGGAGACTTGCTCCTCGGTGACATAGTTGTCACACTCAGATCGATCGTCGCGCCGGTGCGGCGGTCGAGGGCTTCGCGGCGAGGGGTGAGCGACGCCGCGAAGGTCGTGCGGACGCTCGCGCCGTTGGCGGAGGACCCTGCGGTGAATGCGCTGATCGTGGACGAGACGTCCGAGGCGATCGGAATGCAAATCGACACCGACACGCTGGTCGAGGACCTGGCAGACCAGGAGATCGACTCGAACGCCACGCCGCTCCTGGCGCAGGGGAATATCTCGCTCGGGTCCCTGCTGGCGGACCAGGCGCCAATCGCGATCCGGTCGGCGATCGCAACGGTGGTCGATTCGCGGGCGCTCACGACCGTGTGCGAACGGTCGCTTTGGCTGGAGCCAAAGTAGTTCGTCGCGGCACTGGACGCGGATACCCACAGTGCCTTCGCGATCGCCGAGTAGAACGAGGTGACAATCCGGCGGCGGCCTCTAGTCGATCAGCTCAAGCCCGCGCTGGTCGACCGCGACCTTAACGCAGCGAACTCGATCCCAAAGGTCGAGGCCTCGAAGGAGACGTCGGATGTGCCGGGCGTCGCGAAGGTCCGGCTCAGGCATTCGGTGCTCGCCACGGACGGCGACGTTCTCCCGTGGGCCGCGCCGGTGCAGGTGATCGCCGGTGCGCTGGTCCACCCGCGCCGGCTGCGGGCGATGATCGTAGCACGCGAACTGATCATGCTCATCGGCGCTGCGGGATCTATGGCGTTCCGCGGGACGCTGGACGAGGCGCCGGCCCGGGCTGCCAGTGCGGCTCCCGAGCCGGAGGCGGTTGAGGCGATCTCGCGGCCGACGAGCCGTTGATCTGAGGCGCTCCGACCGAAACTCGGTCAATGCCAGCATGGAACATACCCGGAGTCACGGCACACGTTCCGTCTACATACCGGCGTTGCGTGTCATTATCCAGCCAGAACGCGGCTAGCGTCGACGCATGCCAGAGTCACTGCTGAGGAATCGCGTTGTCGAGAACGCAGTAAGCAACATCGTGCCGCGCTCGGAACGCCAAGCCGATCCGAGCCTCCTACGCTCGACATACGTCGATGCGGGCGTGCTGGCCCAGATGTCGAATGCAAAGAATCAAATTCTCTACGGCCGGCGCGGGACCGGAAAGTCACACCTTCTGCAATACCTCGCTACAGAACTAGCGAAGGGCGGTACCACCGCCACCGCGTACGTAGACCTCCGGCTCCTTGGCAGTTCCCACCTCTACCTCGATCAAAACCGCCCTATCGCCGACCGCTGCGTGGCAGTCTTTCGCGATCTCCTGGGCATCATCCAGTCGACGCTCATGGACTATGCGACCGATCCTAAGTCAGACGGATCAGGCATTGAAGCCGTGAGCGCGTTTGCAGACTTCATAGTCTCTCGAGCAGCGACGGTGCGGGAACGGGCCGTCACCAAGAGCGTCCGTACCAGCCACGAGACCAACGGACGTTTGAGCGCCGAAACCGGGACGGCTGGCCTCAAGTTCGGGGCTGATCTCAATAGCCAAGAAAACACGCAGACGAGCCAGGCCGAGTCGTACACCGAGATCCTCAATGACACGTTGGTGTTCTCGGAGGTTCACTCCTATCTCACGCGCGCCCTCGCCGCACTCGGTATCGACAACCTCACGATCCTGCTCGACGAATGGAACTCACTGCCACTCGACCTCCAACCGCACATCGCGCACTTCCTCAATCGGTCGATCTTCCCAAGCAGCGCCGTAACGGTGAAGATTGCGTCATTGGAGTACCGCTCGCGCTTTGCGATTGCCCAAGAAGGAGCCAACGCTATCGGCTTCGAACTTGGCGCCGACGTTGCAGCCAACATTGATCTCGATGATTACTACGTCTACGAGCGGAACCCCGAGCAGGTCGGCGCATTGTTTGAAGAAGTTCTCTTCAAGCACGTTGCGTACGGTGAGGCAGCCGTTGAACTTAGTGCGATCGGAATCCGCGACGCTAAAGCACTGCGCGCACGACTCTTCACCGAGCAAGCGACCTTCCTGGAACTCGTCCGGGCCGGCGAGGGCGTTGCACGCGACTTCTTGGGCATCTTCGACTCGGCGTTCTTCAAGTCCAGGAATGGTCAGCGCGAGAAAATCGAGCTCAGATCTGTTGAGGATGCGGCAAGAGATTGGTACGAGTCCGATAAGTCGGCAGAGCTTTCGCCACAGCAGCACGCGGCTCTTCATCAGATCATTACCGACGTTATCGGCGCGCGCCAGACAAAAATGTTCATGCTGCGCCGTGAGAATGCCTCGCATCCGATGATCCAGTCGCTGTTTGACCGGCGCGTAATCCACCTGATCTCGCGCGGATACAGTGACAAGGAAAATCCTGGCCAGCGGTACAACATATACGCACTCGACTACGGCACGTACGTTGACCTAAAGCGAACGAAAGCTGAACCGGCGGGCACTCTGTTCGAAGTTGAGCAGGTGGAAGAGGAGCCGCGCGTGGTGCCATTCGCGGATAAGCGAAGTATCCGACGGGTGATTCTGGATCCGGCCATTTTTGACGCCAGTTCAACAGCCTCGTAGGCCCCAGGACGGCCCACAAAGCTACGGTCCGCCAACCGTCCCAGACCCTAGTTTGCAGCAGCGCAAACCCCGGTCATCGGCGCAGGTTCAGTCCCTGCCCGCGCCGCTCGGTACTTGAGGGGTTGCCAAGTGCGCGCTTGCAGGTGGCAAGTCCCTTCGCTGACTTGGGCCAATGTGGCATGAATGCGGCGGCCGGCTGGCTCTCCCTCGCCGGCCGCCGCATCGACCATTCAGAACGCGCTACCGCAGTACAGCCCCGAACTTCTCCCCCGCGGCCGCGATGATCGCCTCGCGCACCAACAGCACCTCGTCGGCCGAGAGCGTGTGGTCCGCGTCGCGCATCCTCACGTTGATGGCCAGCGACTTCTTGCCCTCGCCGATCTGCTCGCCTGTGTAGACGTCGAACACGCGCGCATCCTCGACCAGGCCGTCACCGGCCTCGATCACGGCGTCGACGAGCGAGCCCGCGGCGACATCCGAGGAGACCACGAAAGCGAAGTCCTCCTTCGCCAGCACCTGGCCGGACACGGGCGACGCCGTCACCAGCACGCCCTCGGACTCGTCGATCAGCGGGTCGAGCAGCAGCTCGAACGCGACCGTCCGCGCGGGCAGCCCGAGGTTCTCGCAGACCTTCGGGTGCACCTCGCCGGCCACGCCGACGATCTGCCCCTCGAGGCGGTAGACCGCCACGCGGCCCGGGTGGAACGGAGCCGTCGACTGCCGCTCCCCCGCCTCGTTCGAGATCTCGAGGACCACGCCGCACGCGCGCTCGACCTTCTCGACCATCGCCATCGCGTCCGTCCAGCGCCACGGGGTCGCGTGGCCGTCCCAGCCCGCGGTAACCCGGTTGCCGGCCATGACGCCCGCGACGCGGCGCACCTGGCCCGGAATCGCCTCATTCAAGGCGAGAACGTCGTCCGGCGTGATGGACGTGCCCGAGTAGGTCGCCGGGATGGCGCCCACCAGGCGGCCCAGGTACGCGCGACCGGTCTCGTACAGCGCCACGTCCTGCGCGCCACGCCCGAGGTTGACCTTCACCGCGTCCACGAGCGTCTCGAGGATCGCGGTGCGCAGCAGCGGCTGCTCGGCCGACAGCGGGTTGGCGAGGCGGATGACGTCGCGGCGGACGTCGTCAGCGGGCAGCATCACCTCGTCGAGGCGCGCCTCCGAGATGAACGGGTACGTGAGCACCTGCGTGAGGCCGGCCTCGGCGAGCGAGCGAGCGACCGACTTCCGGACCAGCTGCGAGTGCGTGTAGCCGCGCCCCGGGGGCGCGACGGGCAGCACCGACGGCAGGCCTTCGTAGCCCTGCAGGCGCGCCACCTCCTCGACCAGGTTGATCGGCCCCTCGAGGTCCGCACGCCACGTCGGGCGCGTGATGATGAGCACCTCGCCGTCGCGCTCCACCAGGCAGCCCACCTGCTCGAGCGCGTCGATGACCTGCTCGGCCGTGTAGGGCACGCCGACGATGCGCGCGGGGAAGTCCCAGTCCATCTCGATGGGCTCCACGGCCGGGACGTTGTCGACGTCCGTGTAGACCTCCTCGATGACTCCCCCGCCGAGCTCGACCAGGAGGTTCGCCGCACGCTGCACCGCGACCGGCGGCAGCGCGGTGTCGACCGCGCGCTCGAAACGGCGCGAGGCCTCCGAGCCCAGCTTGTGGCGGCGCGCGGTGCGCGCGACGGAGATCGGGTCGAAGTGCGCACCCTCGAGGAGCACGTCGGTGGTCGACTCCGACACCTCGGTCAGGGCGCCGCCCATGACGCCGGCGATGCCGATCGCCCGCTCGGCGTGGCCGCCGAGAGAGTCCGTGATGAGCAGGTCCTCGCCGTGCAGGACGCGCGTCGCGTCGTCCAGCGTGACGATGCTCTCCGCGGGGCGCGCGCGGCGCACCACGATGGGCGCGGTGAGCGTCGCGAGGTCGTACGCGTGCAGGGGCTGACCCAGCTCGAGCATGACGTAGTTGGTGACGTCCACCGCGAGCGAGATCGACCGCATGCCGGCCGCCTCGAGCCGCGTCCTCATCCACGTCGGCGACGACGCCGACGGGTCGAAGCCGCGCACGATGCGCGCGACGAACCGGTCGCAGCCGACGTTGCCGCGCACGGGCGCCTCGTCCTCGATCAGGATCGGGAAGCCCTCGCCCACCTCGCCCGAGACGGGCAGGCCCGCGGGGTCGGTGAACGATGCGCCGGTCGCGTGGCCGTACTCGCGCGCCACGCCGCGGATCGAGAACGAGTAGCCGCGGTCCGGCGTGACGTTGATCTCGATGGTCTTCTCGTCGAGGCCGAGCAGCGCGATCGCGTCCTGGCCGGGCTCCAGCTCGGAGGCGTCGAAGCCCATCTCGGTCAGCACGATGATGCCCGAGTGGTCGTCGCCGAGGCCCAGCTCCTTCGAGGAGCAGATCATGCCGTCGGACCAGTGGCCGTAGGTCTTGCGCCCCGAGATCGGGAACGGGCCGGGCAGGGTCGCGCCGGGCAGCACGACGACCACCCAGTCGCCCTCGACGAAGTTGTGCGCACCGCAGACGATGCCCTTGGACGACGGGTACTCGACCTTGTGGTCGGGCTTGTGGCCGGGGCCCTCGGGGTCGTTGTAGGAACCGACGTCCACACGGCAGTAGTTGATGGTCTTGCCGTTGGACTGCTCCTCCTTGACCAGCGACATGACGCGGCCCACGACGAGCGGGCCCTCGACACCCGAGCCGTGGATGCCCTCCTCCTCGAGGCCCACGCGGGCGAGCGAGGTGGCGATGTCCACCGGCGTGGCATCGGGCACCAGGGCAACCGACTCCGCGAGCCAGCTGAGCGGAATCTTCGGCATCAGATCTCCATCCCGAACTGCTGAGAGAAGCGCACGTCGCCCTCGACCATGTCGCGCATGTCGGTGACGTTGTGGCGGAACATCAGGGTGCGCTCGATCCCCATGCCGAACGCGAAGGCGGTGTACTTCTCCGGGTCGATCCCGGCGGCGCGGAGCACGTTGGGGTGCGTCATGCCGCAGCCGCCCCACTCGATCCAGCCGGTGCCGCGGCACGTGCGGCACGCCGCATCGTCCCCGCCGCACACGAAGCAGCGCAGGTCCATCTCGGCGCTGGGCTCGGTGAACGGGAAGAAGGCCGGGCGCAGGCGCGTGATCGCGTCCGGGCCGAAGAGGGCGCGCGCGAAGTGGTCGAGCGTGCCCTTGAGGTGGGCCATGGTGAGGCCCTTGTCGATCGCGAGGCCCTCGATCTGGTGGAACACCGGCGTGTGGGTCGCGTCGAGCTCGTCCGTGCGGAACGTCTTGCCGGGGCACACCACGTAGATGCCGCGGCCCTCGTCGAGCGAGTCGCGACGCTCGAGCGCCGCGCGCACCTGGACGGGAGAGGTGTGCGTCCTGAGAAGCAGCCCCGACGACGGCGGGTCGATGAAGAACGTGTCCTGCATCTCGCGCGCCGGGTGGTCCGGGTCGAAGTTGAGGGCGTCGAAGTTGAACCACTCCGCCTCCATCTCCGGGCCCTCGGCGACCTCCCAGCCCATCGACACGAACAGGTCGCACATGCGCTCCTGCATCGTCTCGATCGGGTGGCGCGCGCCGGGCTGCTGGCGCGAGGTCGGCAGCGTGACGTCCACGGCCTCCTCGACGAGCACGCGCGCGTCGCGCTCGGCCTCGAGCTCCGCGGTGCGCGCCGCGAGCGCGCGGCCCATGGCGGCGCGGGCGCCACCCATGGCCTTGCCGGCGGCGGCCTTGTCGGACGGCTCGAGCCCGCCGATCTGGCGGTTGGCGAGCGTCAGCGGCGCCTTGTCGCCGGTGTGGGCGAGCCGCGCCTCCTTGAGCTCGTCCAGGGTGGATGCCGCGGCGAACGCGGCGAGCGCGGCCTCGACGGCGGCGTCGACGCCGGCGGCGTCGAGCGGGGAGAGATCAGTCATGGGTGGCCCTTCACAGCCTCGAAAACAACCGGGGGAAGTCTAGCGGGAGCGCGGGCACGTCCGGCGGCTGGGCGCGGGACGATGCGGGCGCGGGGCATGCCGTCAGGCCCGGGGGGTCTCCCCGGGCCTAGAGAAAGAGGCGCACGGCGGCGCGACGCGTGACGCGGGCCAGGCTCGTGCTCATGACGCCACGGTAGCAGGACGATGCGTGGACCCGGTAGGACTGGCGGGCAGCCTCAGGCGTGGGAGCCCTCGTACGCGACGCCCTTGGTGGTGCGCTTGCCCGCCATCATCGCGTCGTCCGCGGCGCGCACGAGGGTCGGCAGGCGGTACTCGCCGGCGGTGGTGTCGACCCAGCCCGCGCTCACGCCCACCTCGAAGCGGTCTCCCACCGCCCGCTCGAGGGTCATGTGCGCGCTCGTGCGCAGCCTCTCGACCGCGGTGGCGGAGTCGTCGTCCGCGGCCAGCCACAGCACCGCGGCGAACTCGTCGCCACCCAGGCGGCCCACCACGTCCCGCGGGCCCGACGCCCGGGCGAGGCCGTCGGCGACGGCGCGCAGCGCATCGTCCCCCAGCTCGTGCCCGGCGCCGTCGTTGATGGACTTGAAGTTGTCGAGGTCGAAGACGGCGACCGCGACGACGGTGCCGCGCCGGCTCGCGGCCTGGAGGACGTCGTTGCCGCGCACCTCGAAGTGGTGGCGGTTGCTCAGCCCGGTGAGGGCGTCGGTGCGGGCGCGCACGGAGACCTCGCCCGCGGGGCGGCGCAACGCCCACAGCAGGAGGCTCATGATGAGGGTCACCACCACGATGACGACCGTGTAGAGGAGCATCGTGTGGTCGAGCGACGCGATCGCGGGCAGCACCTGCTCCGCGTCGACCGCGACCGTGAGGACCCACGGCAGGCTGTCGCCCACGGGGCGCTGGTACGTCACCACGTCGCCCATCGCGACGGTGCCCCGCGACGCCTGCTCGGTCGCCGCATCGTCCGGCAGGCCGAGCCCCGGGACGCCGGCGAGCGGCACGCCGTTCTCCCCCACCACGGAGGCGTCGCCGTAGCTGGTGGCGGGCGCGCTCAGGAGGAGGCGGGAGAACACCTCGGCGTCGAGGCGCACCGACACGACGGCGACGGTGGTGCCCGCGGCGTCGCGCGCCGCCATGGAGGCGTGGACCACGGTGCGGCCCACCTCGGGCACCTGCTCGGGGTCGCTCCAGACGACCCCGGTCGACCAGCGCGCCTCATCGAGCCACGCGCGCTCCGGGCGGGCGCGCCGCGGCGCCTCGCCGAGCGGCTCGGTCGGCTCGAGGGTCTCGTCGAGGACGGTCACGTCGGTGGTGCCGTCCGCGGCGATCGTGCGGAACACGAAGCCCGGCTGGCGGCGGTCGAGCTCGGCCTCGGAGCCGTCCTCCGCTGCCACGGTGATCGCGGCGATGGTGGACTGGCCGTCCATGAGGCGGCCGAGCTCCTCGAGCATGCGGTCCGGGTCCCCGAGGATGGTGCCGTCGACGCCGATCGCGCCGGCGACCGTCCGGACCGTGGCCTCCGCGGGACGGGTCGCGCCCTCGAGCTGCACCGCGGTCGCGTCGCCGACGAGCGTGGTGCCCTCGATCGCGGCGTGAGCCGAGTCCGCGCTCACGCTCTCGCGCACCACCACGGTGGTGAGGCCGATGATGACGAGCGCCGCCACCACGACGCCGAACGCCCACGGCAACGGGTCCGAGGGGCTGCGGACGGCGAGGCGGCGGGACATGTCCGGGGCTGGTGTCGGCTAGAAGAGGAGGTTCGGCACGCCGATCAGGGTGAGCGCCATCGCCATCACCACCGTGTTGATCACCGGCAGCCCGAGGCGCAGGCCCATGGGCATGTGCGGGTTCTTCACCAGGATGATGTTGGTGAGGAGCATCAGCACCGTGAGGATCGCGCCGACGAAGCCCCACAGGATCAGGACGACCGGCGCGAACATCGCGATCTTGACCGCGGGCTCGACGTGGGCGCCCATCTTGAGGATCGGCTCGCCGTCGAAGCGGAGGGTCTGGAAGCCCGGGATGACGCCGTTCGAGGACAGCGCGCCCGTCCTGCCGTTGCGCAGCGGGACGTCCCAGCGGCCCTTGCGGCGCTTCACCACCTGGCCGTCGATGCGGACCTTGTAGAGGATGCCCAGGACACCGTCGACCTCGACCTTGCCGCGCGCTCCGGGGATGTCGAGCCGGCGCGTGTTCTCCATGGGGCCTCCCTCAGTTCCCGGGGAGACTACCAGCCGAGCGCGACGTCCCCGCGGAGCCGGCGCCCTCGTCGTCGCCGTGCCCCGCCGGAGCATCGTCCACCGGGCGGGAGGACGCGTCGTCCGCCGGCCCGTCCGGCGCATCGTCCCGGGACGATGCGCTGCCCGCCGCGTGCCCGTAGGCGTACGTGCGGCCCTTGCGGACGCGCTTGCCGGCGACGAGCGCATCGTCCGCGGCGGTCCTGAGGCGGCCGGGCTCGTGGCCGACGTCGCCGGTGGTCGCGAAGCCGGCGGTGGCGCCGACCCCGGATGCGCCGGCGAAGGACTCGTGGATCGCGGTGGCGACGTCGTCGCGGAGGCGGCGCGCGAGCTCGATCGGCGAGCCGCGCTCGCCCAGGCGCATGACGACGACGAACTCGTCGCCGCCGACCCGCGCCGCGACGTCCCGCACGCGGACCGACTCGAGGAGCGCGTCGCCGACCGCCGCGAGGACCACGTCCCCCGCGTCGTGGCCGTGGTCGTCGTTGACCTGCTTGAAGTTGTCGAGGTCGAGCGCGATGAGGAGGACCGCGTCGCCGGTGTGCTCGGCGGAGCGCAGGATCGCGCGCAGGCGGCGGTTGTACTCGTAGCGGTTGGCGAGGCCGGTGAGGGCGTCGGTGGCGGCGCGCACGCGCATCGTGCGGATGGGGCGCCACAGGCGCAGCGCGACGGCCGCGGCGACCAGGACCATGAGGATCGAGATGACGGTCACCCAGGACGATGCGCGCTTGAACTCGTCGATCGACGGGGTGAGGTCGGCGGTGCTGGCGTCGAGGTGGAGGACCCAGTCCAGGCCCGTGTCGGGGTCCATGGTGCGCTCGAGGCTGACCGTGTCGTCGCGGGTGCGGATGGCGTCGCCCTCGTCGTCGAGCGTGCTCGGGGCGACCGTGGGGAGCCCGAAGTCCTCGGCGCCGGGGAGGCCGTCGGTCTCGTCGAGGATGGCCTGGAGCTCGTCGCGGCGGGCGGTGGGGGCCGCGACGATCGCGCCGTCGCCGGTGAGGATGAAGGCGCGGGCGTCGGCGCCGATGGGGATGTCCTCGAGGAGCGCGCCCAGCAGATCGAGGTCGAGATCCGCACCCACGACCGCGGCGACCTCGCCGCCGACCCGCACCGCGGTGACCGGGGAGACCACGATCTCGTCGGTGCGGACGGAGATGTACGGGTCGGTCCAGACCAGGCCGTCCGCGGCGAGGGCGTCCTGGTACCAGGGGCGCGAGGCCGCGGTGTAGGCGACCGTGGTGGTCTCGGTGGCGGTCTCGGTGAGGTCGGCGTCGTAGTCGACGACCTCGACGGCCGAGCCGCCGGCTGCGAGCGGGGTCACGTCGAGGCGCGTGTAGCCGGCGTCGGCGCCCGCGAGCGCGAGGAGGTTGCCGTCGGTGTCCGCGACGAAGATGGTGCCGACCGCGGGCTCGCGGTCGAGGCGGTCGGCGAGCGCGCGGACGAGGGCGTCCTCGTCCATGGTGCCGCCGTGGCGGACCAGCTCGGAGGCGGTGCCCTCGACCACGTCCTGAGCGGAGCCGGCGAAGTCGCCCACCCGCTCCGACATGAGGTCGCCGACGTACGTGTAGGTGTCCGCCGCGGCGGCCTGGAGGGCGCGGTCCGCGAGCACGGCGTTGAGGAGCGAGGTGGCCGCCTGGCCGATGAGGACCGTGGCAACGATGACCACGGCGACGATGACGCCGCGCGAGGGCGCCATCCGCCACCTCATGCTCCCGAACCACATGTCTCTATTGTCCGTTCCTTCCGGCGCTTGTCGGGCTGAACCAGGGGTGGTCTTCGTCACAGGGTGCCGTTGGAGCTTGGCCGTCGTCGCGCGCGACGCCTGCCTGTGTGTGGTCCCCGCCGCCTCGCTGTGCGTCGCCCGTGCCGCCGTCTCCCTGTGCGTCGCCCGTGCCGCCGTCCACCCCGTCGCGGCCCGCTCCCGCCGCCGTCCACCCCGTCGCGGCCCGCTCCCGCCGCCGTCCACCCCGTCGCACCCCTGGCCTCCGCGGTCCACGATTCGGCCCTGTGGAGAACGTCCGAATTGTCTGACCCTGGTGGTGGACTTGTCACATGGCGATCTCCACGGCCCGGCTCGAGACCTCGGTCGCCGGCGCGCGCGAGCTGGACGGCACGGACCCGGGGGCGCTGAGCAAGGACGCCCTGCTCGACGGCGAGGCCGTCGCCGCCGCGATCATGGCGGCGGCGAAGGTGGTCTACGCGTCGTTCGCCGCGGAGATCTCGCTGCGGTCCACGGGCGGGGCGATCGGGCTCGCGCGTCAGGAGGGCTACGCGTCCGCCGAGCGCATGATCGGGAGCCGTGCCGGGGTGTCGCCGGCCGAGGCGCGCCGGCTCATCGAGGCGGGGCTCGCGATGCTGCCGCCCGAGCCCACCCCGGATCCGGGGCCGGATCCGGATCCCGAGGACACGCCCGACCCTTCGCCGGACGACCCTGACGAGGGCTCGGGTGAGGGCTCGGGCGACGGACCGGACGACGACGAGGACCAGGATGAGGCGCCCCTCTCCCCCGTCGGCGAGGCGCTGCGCGCGGGACTCATCGGACCGGAGGCGGCGTCGCTCATCGTGCAGACGCTCGAGGGCATGGACGACGAGACGGCCATGGACGTCGAGGAGCGCCTGGTGAAGAAGGCTTTCCGGTTGGACATCCCGGACCTGCGACGTGCGTGCCAGCGTGAGCGCGAGGAGTACGACCACGCGCGCTTCCTCGCGGACGAGCGCCGCCGCCGGGAGGCGCGCCATCTGCTCGTGCGCCAGGACGCGGACGGAATGGTGACGCTCACGGGGCGTTTCGACGCCGCGACCGCGCTGCCCATCGTGGCGTGGCTCGACGCCCAGGTGAAGGACTCGTTCCAGCGTCGGCGCGACCGTGAGCTCGACGACAACCGCACCGCCGGCCAGGTCCGCGCGGACGCGCTCGCCGATCTCGCCCAGCACGGCCTCGACTGCTCGTCCATGACCACCGGCGTGAAGACCACCGTCGTGGTGCATGTGGACCTCGAGGACCTGCGCCGAGGCGCGGGGCTGGTCGAGACGGAGCACCTGTCGACGCGCCTCAGCATCGAGTCGCTCCGCGCGATGCTCGCGGATGCGGGCGTGATCCCGGCGGTCATGGGCGGCCCGTCGGTGCCGCTCGACCTGGGGCGCCGGGAGCGGCTCTTCACGCGCTATCAGAAGATCGCGCTGGCCCGCCGGGACGGGGGCTGCGCCTGGTGCGGGCGCCCGCCTGCCTGGTGCGACGCACACCACATCCTCGACTGGTCCAAGGGCGGCCGCACGGACCTGAGCAACGGGGTCCTCCTCTGCCGCTCGTGTCACGTGCAACTGCACGCCACGGGATGGGAGATCGTGGTGAGGGACGGCCAGGTGTGGTTCATCCCACCTCCCGACGTGGACCCGTCGCGGGAGCCACGCCTCGGAGGTAGCGCCCGGGTGTCGTCGGGCGATCCAGATCTCGGTAGCGGCGCGCGCTCGGGCAACGCACCTCCGGTGTCACCCACCGCGAGTCGTGGGGTGAGGGCGTCGACACCCACGCGGGGTGCGCCGACGGGGTTGTTCTGAAGGGCAGGCGCACGTAGGTTCGCGCCATGAGGCGAGCGGCGGCGGCGAACATGTGGTCGAATACCTGGGCGATCATTGCGATCGTCCTCGCGGTTCTGGCACTGACGCTGGTCGTGTGGAACCCCCGCATCGGCGGGACCTCGTACGGCGACTCCTACCGCTGCCTTGCACCCTGGGACACCGTGCTCAACGGCGCCTTCAACACGCCCGGCGGGGACCCGCCGCCGGACGCGCTCGACGTCGCGGCGCGCTGCCGCACCGCCGGGTCGCTAGCCTTCGCCGGGGCTGCCGCCGCGGCGGCCGGTGCGGCCGCCTCGCTCATGGCAGCGATGACGCTTCGCGTCGCGGGCCATGGTCGTGCGGCGCGCCACGCGACGCGCCGCACGAAGACCCGGACGCCCGCGGAGTCAGGCACCTGAGGGGAGCGCACGAGGCATGCGCTACAGGCTCTCCTCAGCCCGTCGGGGGAACAGCTCGGGAGAAACCGCTCAGGAGAAACAGCTCAGGCTCGCTGCGCGGTCGCCGAGGCGTAGAGGCAGACCGCCGCGGCCGTGCCGAGGTTGAGGCTCTCCGCATGGCCGTGGATGGGGATGCGCACCACGGCGTCCATGAGCGCGAGCTCGTCGGGGCGCAGGCCCCACGCCTCGTTGCCGAAGACCCACGCCGTGGGACCGGCGAGCGAGTCCGAGCCGCCCGCGCCGGCACCTGCCGTCGGGTCGCCGAGCAGGTCCTCGCCCGAGCCGTCGGCCGCGAGGACGGTGAGACCGGCACCGCGCAGGGCCTCGACGGCCTCCGCGAGCGGGGCGCGCGCCACCGGAAGATGGAACAGGCTTCCCGCGGTCGAGCGGATCACCTTGGGGTTGCCGGGGTCGACGGACTCGCCGGCGAGCACCACCGCATCGGCGCCCGCGGCGTCGGCGCAGCGGATCACGGTGCCTGCGTTGCCCGGGTCGCGGACGTTGGAGAGCACCGCGACCAGCCTCGGCGCCGCGGCGACCACGTCGTCGAGCGACGTGCCCGTCGAGTCGAGGACCGCGACCACGCCCTGGGCGTCCGCGCTCATCGCCTCGAGGACCGCATCGGTGCCGAGGTGGACGTAGAGCCCCGCCTCCAGCGCCTCCGACGTGATCTCGGGGTAGCGGAGCGACGCGTCGGGCGAGAGGTAGACGTCGCGGACCCGCGGGGCGGCGTAGCGCACGGCCTCGCGCACACCCTGCGGGCCCTCGACGAGGAGGGCACCCGCCCGCGAACGCGCAGAACGCCCCGCCAGGGCCGCGACTCTCTTGACCCGTTCCGCCTTCGGATTCGAAAGCGTGACGGAGAGGTCTGCAGGCCCGGCGGGGCGTTCTGTCATGCGGCGGGTGCCTTCCTGGAGAGGCGTCTTACGCGGCGGGCGCGTTGACGTCGGCCGGGAGGGCCTTCTTCGCCGTCTCGACGAGGGTCGCGAAGGCGGCCTCGTCGTTCACCGCGAGCTCGGCGAGCATGCGGCGGTCCACCTCGATACCCGAGGCCTTGAGGCCCTGGATGAAGCGGTTGTAGGTCATGCCGTTCGCACGGGCCGCAGCGTTGATGCGCTGGATCCACAGCTTGCGGAAGTCGCCCTTGCGCTTGCGGCGGTCGTTGTACGAGTAGACGAGGGAGTGGGTGACCTGCTCCTTCGCCTTGCGGTAGAGGCGCGAGCGCTGGCCGCGGTAGCCCGCAGCGCGCTCGAGGGTCGTCCGGCGCTTCTTCTGGGCGTTGACCGCCCGCTTGACGCGTGCCATTTCAGTTCTCCTAAAGGTACGTGTGAGAGGGCGGGGCTTACTTGCCCAGCAGCTTCTTGATCTTCTTCGAATCGGCGTCCGACAGGATCTGGTCCTGGGCCACGCGGCGCTTGCGCGAGGAGTGCTTCTCCTCGAACTTGTGGACGTTCATCGCCGAGGCGTGCTTCACCTTGCCGGTGCCGGTGAGCTTGAAGCGCTTCTTGGCACCCGAGTGGGTCTTGTTCTTGGGCATTGCTGCCTCTCCTTCTAGGTCTGGCTGGGCCCGGTGGAACCCAGCACGTTTCACGGGCGGCTGGCGCCCGAAGCCTGTGTGCGTCTCGCGACGGCTACTCGGCGGCGGTCTCCTCGACCTCCGCGGCGACCTCGTCGCCCACCTCGGCACCCTTGTGGGGCGCCTTGCGCTCGTCGCGCGCCGCCGCCTCGGCGGCCTTGCGCTCCTCGCGCACCTTGCGCTGCTCCTCCTTGGCCTCCGCCTTCTTCTTCAGCGGACCCAGGACCAGCGACATGTTGCGGCCCTCCTGGTTCGGCGCGTTCTCCACGACGCCGAACTCCTGGACCTCCTCCGCCAGCTTCATCAGCAGGCGGCGGCCCATCTCAGGACGGGACTGCTCGCGACCACGGAACATGATCGTGATCTTGACCTTGTCGCCACCCTTGAGGAACCGGACGACGTGACCCTTCTTGGTCTCGTAGTCGTGCTCGTCGATCTTCAGGCGGAACCGCATCTCCTTGATCTCGGTGTTCGCCTGGTTGCGACGTGCCTCGCGTGCCTTGACCGCAGCCTCGTACTTGAACTTTCCGTAGTCCATGAGCTTGACGACGGGAGGACGCGAGTTGGGCGCCACCTCGACCAGGTCGAGCTCGGCGTCCTGCGCCAGACGGAGGGCATCCTCGATACGGACGATGCCGACCTGCTCGCCCTTCGGACCGACCAGGCGGACCTCGGGGACACGGATGCGCTCGTTGATGCGCGGCTCGTTGATAGCGGCTCCTTACCGTTGCTTCCTGGAGACCTCCCGGCCGACACCTGCCCCAGAAACGGGAAAAGGCCCCTGCCCGAACACGAGCAGAGGCCACCGCAGCAACGACGGCCCGTCCATACGGCGGCCGCCGGAACCGAGACCCTGGTCCTCATGGTCCTAGGGTGGGAGGTGGACTCCACTTGCGTGTTGCGACACCTGCCGCAACCGGTCGATGCACCAGAATAGCAAGCATGAGCAGCAATGACCAGGCAGCAGGTCCCGGTCCCTCCGGATCGGACGGACCGGAGGCCCCCGACGAGCCCACCGCGACGCCCCTCGAACGACTTCCGGAGGACGATGCGGGGGTCACCGATGCGGCCCGCGACATCGCCGACGTCGGCGCCGTGGAACTTATCACCACCGTAAGCGTTCACCTCCTGAGTGCCGCCGCACTCCGGTGCGGTCTGGCGGAGGAAGGCGAGGACCTCAAGGACCTCGACGAGGCGCGGACGATCATCAACGCGCTTGCGGGACTCGTGACCGCCGCCGCACCCGATCTCGGGGACACTCACGCGCGCGTCCTCCGGGACGGGCTGCGAAGCGTACAGTTGGCATTCCGGGAGGCCTCGGTGGTCCCGGACAGGCCCGGGGACGGGCCCGGCGAGAAGTACACGGGGGCGGTCACGTAGTGACGACTGGGGAGGACAGCCGTCGAGACGGCGCGAGGGGTGACCTCGCGATCTCGGCGAGCCCTCCGGAGGGCCTCAGCAGGCCTCGCCTCCCCTTCCTCCCGGTGACGGACCCCGCCGCCGAGCCCACCGACCACGTCGACACCGACGAGATCCCCGTGGTGGGCGCGGCGTCCGACCCGTCCCGCGGATCGCTCCCGGCCGACCCGGTCCCCACCCCCGGCGGCACCCTGCGCATCGATGCCGCCCACCCGTTCGGCGAGGACGACGACGCCGACCCGGTGGTCGCCGACGAGGACGGGACCGACGACGCCCCGGACGTCGCGGCCGAGCACGCCGTCGCGCATCGTCCCCGCCCGGTCGGCCTCCTCATCACCGTCGCCCTCCTCACCGTGACGCTGCTCGCCGCCTCCGCCCTCATCGCCTACCTGTGGCGCGTGTCCGAGGCGTGGGAGGAGCGCGTGATCGAGATGACCGAGTACAGCTACGGCCTCGGCAGCGAGCTCGCGGACGAGCGCGGCACCCTCGCCACCACGCAGGAGCAGCTCGACCTCGTGTCGGACCAGCTGTCCGCGTCCAAGGACACGGTGAGCCGCCTGCAGGCCGAGAACGCCCAGTGGGGCGACGACGCCGCCTACGCGCAGGAGCAGATCGCGGGGCTGCAGGAGATCATCACGGACGCGACGTCCGTCGCGAACTCGCTCGGCCGGTGCATCCAGGGGCACGAGCAGCTCGCCGTGTACCTCGCGAACCCCGACGACCTCAAGCCCAAGGAGCTGCGCACCTTCGAGGAGAGCGTCGACGAGCTCTGCCAGGCCGCGGCCGATGCGAACCTCGTCTTCCAGCAGTCGGTGGCCCCGTGATCCGGACCCGGATCGCTGCACTCTCGCTGGCCGGCGCCTTGGCGCTCACCGGCTGCGCCGCGCTGCCCCAGGCGCCCGGCGCCATGCCCGACGACTTCGTGCCGGAGCCGTCCGCCTCGCCCGGCGACGTCGCCGTCGCGCTCTCCCCCGACGGCTTCTCCGCCGCGCAGCGCATGACGGTGCGCGTGCGCAACGTCGGCTGCGGGTTCATCGCGACCGGGACCGGCTTCGCGCTCGACGACCACACGCTCGTCACCAACCGCCACGTGGTGGCCGACGCCAAGCGCATCACCCTCACCACCTACGACGGCCGCTCGATCGCCGCGACCGCCGCCGCGACCACCACCGTCGCCGACATCGCGATCATCACCACCGAGGAGTCCCTGGGCTCGTCGTACGCGGAGCGCGCCGAGGAGGATCCCTCGGAGGGCGACGTCATCACGGTCGTCGGCTACCCCAACGGCGGCCGCCTCACCACGTCCGCCGGCGTCGTGCTCGGCGCCACCACCGACCCCCTCGACACCGCGGTCGGCACCGTGCTCGCGACGAGCGCGAAGGTCGAGCAGGGGTCGTCGGGCTCGCCAGTGCTCGACGAGGTCGGCCGCGTGGTCGGGGTCATCTACGCGAAGAACTTCTCCAACCAGAGCTTCATCGTGCCGATCTCGACGCTCAACACCCTCCTCAGCGAGGCGTCGCTGTTCGTGCCGGAGCCCACCTGCACGTCGACCAACCTGGGCGCCGCGTGAGCGAGCCGGACCCGCGCGCCGACGGGGCGGGCGCCGGCGTGCCCGATGAGGCGGCCGGGAGCGGCGTGCCCGCGCCCCCTCCGCCGCCCGCCGACCCCAACCCGAACCCCAACCCCACGCCCGCCCTCACGGACGTGCCCGCTGCCGCCCCCACGGACGTGCCTCCGCCCCCGCCGCCGCGCTCCCGGAGCCGCGGGCTCGCCGTCGGCCTCGCGCTCAGCCTGATCGCCGTGGTCGCGCTCGCCGTGCCGCTCGCGATGCTGGCCTCGGCCCGGTCGACGTGGGAGGGCCAGAACGCCGACCTCCGCGCCCATGTCGAGTCGCTCACCGACGAGGTGTCGGCCCAGAACGCCCGCATCGTCGAGCTCGAGCAGACCGAGGCGCAGCTCGAGACGCTCAAGGAGGAGTACTCGTCGGCGGTCAACCAGGGCGCCCAGGGCACCGAGCTCGTCGAGGAGCTCGAGGACATCGCCGACGCATACGAGAAGTGCGTCGAGGCCCAGGACGAGCACTTCGACGTCCTCCGCAACTCCGAGCTGTACGTGCAGTCGAGCATCGAGGAGTCCGAGCGGTCGATCGTCGAGTTCTGCGCCGAGGTGTCCGACGCGTACCGCGACTTCCGCGAGAAGCATGGCTGACCGGCGCCGCCTCGGCGCGGCCGCCCTCGCGCTCGCGTCCGGCCTCGCCCTCGCCCCCGCGCTCGCCGCCTGCGTCCCGCTCTCTCCCCCTCCGTACGCCACCCCGGCCCCGGTCGAGGCCACCGCCACCGCATCGTCCACCGACGGCTTCACCCACGCCGAGCGCATCGCGCTGCGCGTGTGGGCCATCAGCTGCGACGCCTACCGCAACGGCACGGCATGGATGCTCGACGAGACCCACGCCGTCACCAACCGGCACGTCGTCCGCGACACCACCCACATCGAGCTGACCGACTACCGGGGCCGCGAGTACCGCGCGGTGGCCGCCGAGTACTCCACCGACGACGACCTCGCGCTCATCACGATCGACGGTACCTTCCCGGAGGCGGGAACCGTGGGCGAGGACGAGCCCGCGCTGGGCGACGACCTCACCGTCACCGGCTACGCGCTCGGCGGGCCCCTCGCGTCCGTCACCGGGCCGTACGTCGAGCTGCGCGAGAACGAGCTCGACCCCGACGGCGCCGAGATCTACTTCCTCCAGCTGCTCGCGCGCGAGGGCAACTCCGGCTCGCCCGTGACGGACGCCGACGGCGACGTCGTGGGCGTGGTGTTCTCCTCGGACGGCGAGGAGTTCGCCGGCGCCGTCACCCTGCCGCGGCTCGAGGCCTTCCTCGCGGACGATGCGGAGCGCACCGAGGTCGACGCGTCCTGCTGACGCGCGGCGCCGGTCGCGACGGGGCTACACCTGCGCGAGCCGCAGCTCGACGCTGTCGACGCGCTGTGCGACCACGTTCGAGCGTGCGAGGTCGTGCTGGACGCGCTCGACCACGGCGTCCACCTCGGGCTGGGTGAGGCCCGGGACCAGGCGCAGGACGATGGCGACCTCGGCGCCGCGGCCGGCGACCGCATCGACGCCGCGCAGCGCATCGTCCAGCGTGACCGCCTCGGCGACGGCGGCGCGGATGTCCTCCGCCACCTCGCCGTCCACGACGGCGGGTCGCCAGGGCTCACCCTGCCCGAGCGCCCACACCGCGGGGCGCGGGATGAGCACGGTCTCCATGCCGGGGTTGAGCACGAGCGCGCTCCAGCCCTCGGCCACCGCGGCCAGCGCGGCGCGCGGCCCCTCGGCCGGGATGGGGCGGGCGCGGTCGCTCCACGCCTTGACGGCGTCGACGTCGGTGAACACGGGCAGCGCGGTGCGACCGTCGGGCATCTCGACGGCGACGACGCCGGTCGAGGCGACCTCGTCCTGCTCGAGGCCGTGCCGGCCGATGACGCGCTTCTCCCCCGACGCCATGACCGGGATGAGCACGCGCGCGTAGGCGAGCGCGTCGACCACGTCGGCGAGCGGCGTCTTGCCGTGCGAGAAGCGGATGAGGGCCTGCGCGAGGCGCGCGTCGGCGCTGCCGTCGTCGTCCGAGAAGATCGACTCCGGGATCTCCTTGCGGGGCTCGTCGTCGCTCATGGCCCCAGCCTAGAGGCACCCGCCGACGTGTCAGAGTCCGGCGAGGCCGTCGAGGTCCGCGATGATCGTGTCGGGACCGGTGAGCAGCCCCGGCTCGCCCTCGACCCGGGCCCAGCGGCAGCCGTACGCGTCGACGACGATGCGGGTGAGGTCGTCGCCGTCGGCCAGCGTGAGCAGGTACTCGGGCCCGAGCTCGAGCGTGCAGGGGCGCATGAGGTCCGCGGGCTCGAGCGCGTCGACCAGCTCCCGGACGCCGTCGAGGTCGTCGATGGGCGCGGGGCCCTCCGCGAGCGTCCACGCGTCGCCCAGCGCGTAGACGCACAGCCATGCGGAGTCGAAGGCGCCGATCTCCGGGGCTGCCGCTGCCGTCTCGGGCGTGCCGGGCTCCGGGGCGATCGTGTCGGGACAGGTGGGCGTCACGGTGGGGGCGGACGAGGCGCCCGGCGCGTCCGCCGCCGTGCACCCGGCGAGCAGCGCGGCCGCGGTCGCCGCGGTCACCGCCGCTGCCATGACCATGCCCGGCCCGCGCATCGTCGCCCCTCTCGCCACCTCCACCGTATCGAGGGGAGGCCTGCGGGGTGCGGCGGGAGCTAGGGGCGGCCGGCCACGTCGAGCGCCTGCGGCAGCGTGAAGTTGCCGTTGTAGAGCGCCTTGCCCACGATCGCGCCCTCGATGCCGGCGGCCGTGAGGGTGCGCAGCGCGGCGATGTCGTCGAGCGAGCTGATGCCGCCGCTCGCGACCACGGGCGCGTCGGTGGCCTCGCACACCTGCTGGAGCAGTTCGAGGTTGGGTCCGGACAGCATGCCGTCCTTCTTCACGTCGGTGACGACGTAGCGGGCGCAGCCCGCGGCGTCGAGGCGCGCGAGCACCTCCCAGAGGTCGCCGCCGTCGCGGGTCCAGCCGCGGCCGGCGAGCGTGGTGCCGCGCACGTCGAGGCCCACCGCGATGCGGTCGCCGTGGCGGTCGATCGCGCGGGCGGTCCACTCGGGGTTCTCGAGCGCCGCGGTGCCGAGGTTGACGCGCGCGCAGCCGGTGGCGAGGGCGCGCTCGAGCGACTCGTCGTCGCGGATGCCGCCGCTCATCTCGACCTTGACGTCGACCGCCTTGACGACGTCTGCCAGGAGGGACGCGTTGGAGCCGCGACCGAAGGCCGCATCGAGGTCCACCAGGTGGATCCACTCCGCGCCGCCGTTCACCCAGTCGAGCGCCGCCGACAGCGGGTCGCCGTAGCTGGTCTCGGAGCCCGCCTCGCCCTGCGTGAGGCGGACGGCCTGGCCGTCGGCGACGTCGACGGCGGGCAGGAGCTCGAGGCGGGGGGTGTCGGTCATGGCTTCCTCTCGGGAGGGGTGGACGATGCGAGGGTACCGGGGATTACAGCGTCTCGACCCAGTTGCGCAGCAGCTGGAGGCCGGCCTCGCCCGACTTCTCGGGGTGGAACTGCGTCGCCATGAGCGGGCCGTTCTCGACCGCGGCGACGAAGCGGTCCTCGTCGCCCTCGTGCCCGGCGGTCGACCACGTGACGAGCGGCGCCGCGAAGCGACCGGTGTCCTCGGTGGTGCCGAGCGGGAACTCGCGCGCGCCGTACGAGTGGACGAAGTAGAAGCGCTCGTCCTCGACGCCGCTGAAGAGCGTGGAGCCCTCCGGCGCCTCGACGGTCGCCCAGCCCATGTTGGGCACCACGGAGGTCTGGAGCAGCTCGACGGTGCCGGGCCACTGGTCGAGGCCCTCGGACTCGGTGCCGTGCTCGACGCCGCGCTCGAACATCACCTGCATGCCGACGCAGATGCCCAGCACGGGGCGGCCGCCGGACAGGCGCCGGCCGACGATCTGGTCGCCGCGCGCCTCCTTGAGGCCGTTCATGACCGCCTCGAAGGCGCCCACGCCGGGGACCACGAGGCCGTGCGCGTGCTCGGCGACCGTGCGATCGGAGGTGAGCTCGACGCGCGCGCCCACGTGCTCGAGGGCGCGGGTGGCGGAGCGGACGTTGCCGAAGCCGTAGTCGAAGACGCAGACGAGGGGCCGGGTCATGCGCCGATGTCCTTCCGAAGCGCGTTCGCCTCCTTGATGAGCTCGCGGTAGGCCTTGATGCGGCCGATGTGCGTGCTGTGGACCTTGTCCTCGTGGGTGTCGGCGATCTCCTCGAACGTGGAGGCACGCGTGAGGAGCGAGGTCACGACGCCGGGCGAGTCCGCGAGCGCCAGGCCCGCGGGGACCTCGCGCTCCATCGCCCCGGCCTTCCACACCTGCACGCGGACGTTCCCCTCACGGCTCTCCGCGACCAGGAACTCCGGCCCCTTGATGAAGCCCGACACCGCCCGGGCGGCCTTCTCCACGTGCTCCGGGGACGCATCGTCCAGCACCGCGATGGGGCCGCCGCTGGTCTCCAGGACGTGGCCGCGGATGCCGTTCACCGCGCACAGCGCGGTGAGGAAGCGGGGTCGCGGGATCGGCGTGAGGATGATCGCGACGTCGGTCACAGGGCTCCCTTGGTGGAGGGGATGCCCTGGACGCGCGCGTCCTTCTCCACCGCGAAGCGGAGGGCGCGCGCGAGCGCCTTGAACTGCGCCTCGACGATGTGGTGCGGGTCGCGGCCCGCGAGCACGCGCATGTGCACGCAGATGCCCGCGTGGTGGGCGATCGACTCGAGCGCGTGGCCCGTGAGCGAGCCCGCGAAGTTGCCGCCGATGAGGTGCGTGGCCTGGCCGACCGGCTCGCCCACGTGGACGAAGTACGGGCGCCCGGACACGTCGACGACGCACTGCGCCAGCGCCTCGTCCAGCGGCACCAGGGCGTCGCCGAAGCGGGAGATGCCGGCCTTGTCGCCGAGCGCCTGCTTGAGCGCCTCGCCGATGCAGATCGCGACGTCCTCGACGGTGTGGTGCGAGTCGATGTGCACGTCGCCGGTGGCGCGGACCGTGAGGTCCATGAGGGAGTGCTTGCCGAGCGCGGTGAGCATGTGGTCGTAGAACGGCACGCCCGTGCTGATCTCGGTGCGGCCGGACCCGTCGAGGTCCAGCTCGACCAGGACGGACGACTCGCTCGTGGTGCGCTCGATGCGACCGGTGCGGCTCATGCAGTGACCTCCAGCAGCGCGCTGCGGAACAGCGCCATCTCCTGCGGCGTGCCGATCGACACGCGCAGCCAACCCTCGGGGCCGGTGACGCGGATGAGGACCCCGCGCGCGAGCAGGCCCTGGAATACCCTCTCACGATCCTCGAACGGGCCGAACAGCGCGAAGTTCGCGTCCGTGTCCGCGACCGTCCAGCCCTGGGCGCGTAGCCAGGCGACGGTCTCGTCGCGCTCGGCGCGGATCTCGTCGACCTGGGCCTGGAGCTCGCGGTGGTGCGCGAGCGCCGCGCAGGCCGTCGCCTGGGTGACGGCGCTGAGGTGGTACGGCAGGCGCACCACGCGCAGCACGTCGATGAGCTCCTCGTGCGCGGCGAGGTAGCCGAGCCGGCCGCCCGCGAGCGCGAAGGCCTTCGACATGGTGCGGCTCACCGCGAGGTTCGGGTGGGCCGGCAGCAGCGACGCGGCGCTGGGGACGCCGCGGCGGCGGAACTCGGCGTAGGCCTCGTCCACCACGACGACGCAGCCGCCCTCGACGTCGCCCGCCGCCGCGAGCAGCGCCTCGACGTGCGCGAGCGGGAGCGCAGTGCCGGTCGGGTTGTTGGGGCTCGCGACGATCACCATCGCGGGTGCCGTCTCGCGGATCGCGGCCACCGCGGCGTCGATGTCGAGCGTGAAGTCGTCGCTGCGCGGGAAGGTGACGTACCCGGTGAGGGTGTCGCGCGCGTACTCCGGGTACATCGAGTAGGTGGGCGCGAAGCTCAGCACCGTGCGGCCCGGGCCGCCGAACGCCTGGTGCAGGTGGAGCATGACCTCGTTCGAGCCGTTCGCGGCCCAGATGTTGCGCGCCTCGAGGAAGTCGACGTGGCTCTCGGCCGCGAGGTACGCGGCGAGGTCCTGACGGAGCGAGAGGAAGTCGCGGTCCGGGTAGCGGTTGAGGCCCTCGGCCGCCTTGCGGACGGCGGTCGCGATGGCGTCGACGACCGAGTTCGGGGGCGCGTACGGGTTCTCGTTGACGTTGAGGCGCGCGGTGACCTCGAGCTGCGGCGCACCGTACGGCTCGAGCCCGACCAGGTCGGGGCGGATCGGCAGGGTCATGGGGCGATTCTAGTGAGCGCGCGCGGCGGGGCATGCGCCGCATCGTCCCTGCGCACCGCGCCCTCGCGAGGCCGCCCCCGGGTGCCCCTAGATCTGCCCCGCGAAGGTGAGGACCAGCAGCGCCGCGTTGAGCGCGACGATGAGCGCGACCACGGTCCATGCGACCACCTGGGTGGTGCGCGAGTTGACGTGCTCGCCCATGAGCTCGCGGTCGGAGGTGAGGCGCACCAGCGGGATCACCGCGAACGGGATACCGAGGCTGAGCACCACCTGCGAGATGACGAGCGCCCACGTGGGGTTCGCGCCCGCGCCGAGCAGCAGGAGTGCCGGGATGAGCGTCACCGAGCGGCGCACCCACACCGGGATGTGGCGGTGCAGGAGGCCGCCCATGATCGCCGAGCCCGCGTAGCAGCCCACCGAGGTCGACGCGAGGCCCGACGCGAGCAGGCCTACCGCGAAGGCGCCCGCGATGATCGGGCCGAGGGCGGACTCGATGGCGGCGTGGGCGCCCTCGATCGAGTCGGTGCCGGAGACGCCGCGCAGGCTGCCCGCGGCGAGCAGCAGCATCGCGATGTTCACCGAGCCCGCGATCACGAGGGAGGCCGCGACGTCCCACTTGCTCGCGTGCAGGAGGCGGCGCAGGCGGGGCTTGTCGTGGCCCACGCCGTGGCGGTCGCGCGCCAGCGAGCTGTGGAGGTAGATCACATGCGGCATCACCGTCGCGCCGAGCATCGAGGCGGCCAGCAGCACGGTGCCCGGACCCTCGAACCGGGGCACGAGGCCGGCGGCCGCGCCACCCCAGTCGGTGTCGGAGACCACGAGGCCCGCCATGAAGCCGATCGCGATGATCGCGAGCAGGAACATGATGACGAGCTCGAACTGGCGCTGGCCGTGCCGCGACTGGACCGCGAGCAGCGCAAGCGACACGAGCCCGACGATGAGGCCGCCGATCACCAGCGGCAGGTCGAAGAGCAGGTAGAGCGCGAGCGCGCCGCCGATCACCTCGGCGAGGTCCGTCATCGCGGCGACGATCTCCGCCTGACCCCAGTAGGCGAGGCGGCCGCGGCGGCCCAGGCGGCCGCGCAGCAGCTCGGGCATCGAGCGCCCGGTCACCAGGCCGAGCTTGGCGGACGTGTACTGGATGAGCACCGCCATGAGGTTCGACACGACGAGCACCCACACGAGCAGGTAGCCGTACTCGGCGCCCGCGGTGAGGTTCGCGGCGACGTTGCCGGGGTCGACGTAGGCGACGGCCGCGACGAAGGCCGGGCCGATCAGGGTGACGATGCGTCGGATGGGGCCGCGCGTGCGCTCGGCCTCCTCGCGGTTGCGCTCCACCAACGTGTTCGACACCCGTCGCTCCCCTCTCCTGCGGCCGGCCGATCTGCTGCCCGGCCCGGAGTGCCCGGACCGATGCGCGACGGCGGGTCGGGCGCCGTCGCACGAAAGTTAGGCTAGCCGAACTTTGACCGGGCGTGGGACGCGGCGGTGCGCGTCGTGCCGATGCGCGGCATCGTTCGCGCTGATGGCTCCGCGGGCGGGTGCGGGTGCGGGTGATACTCGGGGGACGATGCGCGGGCCCTGTCGGTGCCCCGCCCTACCCTGGTGGCCATGGTTCCCGAGGCCGCCCCCGTCACCGCCGCATCGTCCCTCCGCGACGACGCCGAGGCCGCGCTGCGGCGCCTGGTCGGGCGGGAGGACGCCGCCCTGCGCGACGACCAGTGGACGGCGGTCGACGCGCTCGTGTCGCGGCACGAGCGCGCGCTGGTGGTGCAGCGCACCGGATGGGGCAAGTCCGCCGTCTACTTCGTCGCGACGCGGCTGCTGCGCGACCGCGGCGCCGGGCCGACGGTGATCGTGTCGCCGCTGCTCGCGCTCATGCGCGACCAGATCACGGCGGCCGCGCGCGCCGGCATCCGCGCGGCGACGGTGAACTCCGCGAACGTCACCGAGTGGGGCGAGGTGCACGCCGCGATCGCGCGCGGCGAGATCGACGTGCTGCTGTGCTCGCCCGAGCGGCTCAACAACCCGGCGTTCCGCGACGAGGTGCTGCCACGGCTCGCGGCCGACGCGGGACTCGTGGTGATCGACGAGGCGCACTGCATCTCCGACTGGGGTCACGACTTCCGGCCCGACTACCGTCGCATCCGCACGCTGCTCGCCGACCTTCCCGCGGGCATCCCGGTGCTCGCGACCACCGCGACCGCCAATGCGCGCGTGACCGCGGACGTCGCGGAGCAGCTCGGGGTGACGGGTTCCGAGGCGTCCGCCGAGGTGCTCGTGCTGCGGGGACCGCTCGATCGCGAGTCGCTCCACCTGGCCGTGCTCGACCTGCCCGACCCGGCCGCGCGCGTGGCGTGGCTCGCGCAGTCGCTCGGGACGATAAAGGGCTCGGGGATCGTCTACTGCCTGACCGTCTCCGCGGCCGAGGAGGTCGCGTCGCAGCTGCGCGCCGCCGGGCTCGAGGTCGCCGCCTACACGGGGCAGACGGACCCGGCCGAGCGCGAGCGGCTCGAGGGCGAGCTCAAGGACAACCGGGTGAAGGCGCTGGTGGCGACGTCGGCACTGGGGATGGGCTTCGACAAGCCGGATCTCGCGTTCGTGGTGCACCTGGGAGCGCCCTCCTCACCGATCGCGTACTACCAGCAGGTGGGCCGCGCGGGCCGCGGCGTCGACCGCGCCGTCGTGGTGCTGCTGCCGGGCAAGGAGGACCGCGCGATCTGGGAGTGGTTCGGCTCGCAGGCCTTCCCACCCGAGGAGACGGTGCGGGCGACGCTCGCGGCGCTGGCCACCGACGCGGCGACGTCGATCCCCGCGCTCGAGGCGCGGGTGGACCTGCGCCGGTCACGGCTCGAGGCGATGCTCAAGGTGCTCGACGTCGACGGCGCCGTGAAGCGCGTGCAGGGCGGCTGGATCGCGACCGGCGAACCATGGTCCTACGACGCGGAGCGCTACGCCCGCGTGGCCGCCGCGCGGCGCGCCGAGGAGTCGACGATGCTCGCCTACCAGCGGCTCGAGCCGGGCACGGCGGGCGCGTGCCGCATGGCCTTCCTGCGCGGCGTGCTCGACGACCCCGAGCTCGCGGACGGCTGGGCATGCGGACGATGCGACGCGTGCGGCGGCGTCGAGCTGCCGGAGGCGCCGAGCGTCGAGGCGGTCGAGGCCGCGCAGGCGGGGCTCGACCGCGTGGGCGTCGAGGTGGTCGCGCGGCGGCAGTGGCCCACCGGGCTCGGCGCGCTGGGGCTGGACCTGCGCGGACGCATCCCGGCCGACGAGCAGGCGGCGCCCGGGCGGGCGGTCGCCCGTCTCGACGGGCTTGGCTGGTCGGTGCAGCTGCGGGAGCTGCTCGAGTCCCGGGACGCCGACGGTGCGCTCATCGACGGCGAGACGCCGGTGCCGCTGCGCAGCGCCGCGGTGCGGGTGCTCCAGGACTGGGAGGCGATCTGGGACGGCGACACCTCCCGGACCGTGATCGACGGGGTGGTGGCGGTGCGGTCGGCGTCGCGGCCCGTGCTGGTCGACCATCTCGCGCGCGGGCTGGCGCGGTGGCTGCAGGTGCCGTTCGTCGGAGCGGTGGCGCCCGTGCCGGGGCGCGAGGCACCCGAGCGGCACGACGTCAACTCCGCGATCCGGCTGGCCGGCGTGGTGCGTCGGCTCGGGCTGGAGCTGGAGCCGTCGCCCGATGCGGGCGAAGTACTCGCCGGGCAGCGCGTGCTGCTCGTGGACGACCTCACCGACTCCGGGTGGACGCTCACCGTCGCGTCACGCCTGCTGCGACGCGCAGGAGCGGAAGCCGTGCATCCATTCGTGCTGGGGGTGCGCTGACGTCAGCCCGCGTGCGGCAACGCCGGTGCGGCGGGGCCCGTGCCGGGACAGCGCGGCCCGGTCGCCCGGCGCCCCGCAGCCGTCGAGGCGTACGCACCCGCCCGACGGCGGAGCGCCCGCGCGTCAGCCTTCGAGGCGTGCGCACCTGCCGGATGGCGGAGCGCCCGCGCGTCAGCCTTCGAGCCGCGCCCTGATGGCCGCGCCGTGCGCGGGCAGGTCCTCCGCCTCGGCGAGCGCGACGACCTTCTCCCCCACCGCCGCGAGAGCGTCGGCGCTGTAGTCGATGTACGAGACGGCCTTGAGGAAGGCGGTCACGCCGAGCCCGGACGCGAAGCGCGCCGTGCCGCCGGTGGGCAGCACATGGTTCGAGCCGGCGAGGTAGTCGCCCAGCGGCACCGGCGAGTGCTCGCCGATGAAGATCGCGCCCGCGTTGCGGATGCGCCCCGCGACCTCGCGCGCGTCCGCGGTGTGGATCTCGAGGTGCTCGGCGCCGTAGGCGTCCGCGACGGCGACGGACTGGTCGATGCCTGACGTCAGGATCACCGCGCTCTGGCGGCCGGTGAGCGCCTCCTTGGTGCGGGCGAGGTGCCTGGTGGCATCCGCGAGCGCGCCGAGCTCGCGCTCGACGTCCTCGGCCAGCTCGGGCGAGTCGGTGATGAGCACCGAGCCCGCCATGGGGTCATGCTCGGCCTGGCTGAGCAGGTCGGCGGCGACGTAGCGCGCGTTGGCCGTCCGGTCCGCGATCACCGCGATCTCCGTCGGACCGGCCTCCGAGTCGATGCCGACCAGACCGTTGACCGCGCGCTTCGCGGCCGCCACGTAGACGTTGCCGGGACCCGTGATGACGTCGACGGGGTCGCACAGGCCCTCGACGCCATGCGCGAGCATCGCGATCGCCTGGGCACCGCCCACCGCGTACACCTCGGCGACGCCGAGCAGCGCGCAGGCCGCGAGGATCGTCGGGTGCGGCAGGCCGCCGAACTCGCGCTGCGGCGGGCTCGTCACCGCGATCGACGGCACGCCGGCCGCCTGCGCCGTCACGACGTTCATCACCACCGAGCTCGGGTAGACCGCGAGGCCGCCCGGCACGTAGAGGCCCACGCGGCCGACCGGGATCCAGCGCTGCGACACGGTAGCGCCGTCTGCCAGCTCGACATCGACCGGCGGCGGCACCGTGGCGCGGTGGAAGCGGCCCACGCGGTCGATGGCCTCCTCGAGGCCCTCCCGCACCGCGGGGTCGAGCGTCTCGAGCGCGCGCGAGATCTCCTCGGCGGGGACCCGCAGATGCGGCGGGACCACGCCGTCGAAGCGTTCGCCGAGCTCGCGCAGCGCGGCCTCGCCGCGCACGCGCACGTCCTCGATGATGGGCTCCACGACGGCGAGCGCGTCACCCACGTTGACGTCGGCGCGCGGCACGACGGCGAGCAGCTCGCGGGCGGAGAGGTCCTGGTCGCGCAGATCGATCCTGGAAAGCACGGGTCGAGTCTACTGATCCGAGCGGGCCGCGCCCTTGCCGATCCATCCGAGGTGCGTGTGCTGGAAGCCGTCCCCGAGCTTGAGCCCGTAGCCGAGCGCCCGATCCGCCCCGACGTGGAAGGCCCAGCACAGCGCCAGGAGGCCCATCCAGCGCAGGTCGGCGAGCAGCGCGATCGCCCCCAGCGCCGCCGGCAGGGCGTAGTTGTGGGCCGCGTTGTAGAGCGCCGCACCGGCCCGGGCGCCCACCGCGTAGCCCGCCATGCTGAGGTCGAAGGTGAGGAAGAGCGCGAGCGGCCACCACCACGCGAGGTCGAGCACGATCACCGCGACGTAGGCGGCCGCGGCGACGACCGCTCCCTCGAGGCGCTGCCAGGCGATCGGGGTCATGGACCCAGCGTCGCCGACTTCCCCGCAGGAGTCGAGAACCTCTCAGAACCGTCGCTGGCTTCCCCGCAGCGGGCGGGTGGGGTCGCGGGGTAGGTGGGTGGGGGCGGGTGGGGCCGCGGGGCGGGCGCGGGGCGGGATGCGGCGTCCTGGCGGGACAGCCAGGACCCGCTACGCCGCCCCGCTCAGGCAGCTGGGCCCGAGCGCCGCCTTGAGGTCGCCGTACAGCGCCGACGAGCGCGCCACGCGGAACTCGTCGCCGAGCCTCATGGTGAGCGGCTTGTCCGGGCCCGTGAGCACCATCCGCACCTCGATCGAGCCGGGGTGCGAGCGCAGGATGCCCTTGACCTGCTCGACCAGCGGCGGGGTCACGCGGGACGCCGGCACCGTGATGGCCACCGGGGAGTTGTCCTGCTGGTTGAGGTTGGGGATCCGCACGTCGACCGCGGAGAACTGCAGCCCGCCGTCGCCGCGCTCACGGCAGCGCACCTTGATGGCGATGACCGCATCGTCCGCGAGGTCGCGCGCGTACGTGTCGTAGACCTTCGCGAAGAAGGACACCTCGGTCTCGCCCGTCATGTCCTCGAGCGTGACGATCGCGTACGGGTTGCCGGACTTCGCGATGCGGCGGTCGACGCGGGTGACGAGGCCCGCGAGAACGATCTGGTCGTTCTCCTTGACGCCGTTCGTCGGCGTCGCGTTGAGGATCTGGTGCGAGGCCTCCGAGCGGATGACGTGGTCGAGGCCCGACAGCGGGTGGTCGGACACGTACAGACCGAGCATGTCGCGCTCGAGGTTGAGCTTGGTCTTCTTGTCCCACTCGTCGAGCGTGGGCACCTCGACGGTGACGCCGCCGCCCAGGTCCTCGGCGTCGGCGAAGAGGTCGAACTGTCCCGTCGCCTCCTGACGCTTGACGCCGATGACCGAGTCGATCGCCTGCTCGTGGACCGCGTTGAGCGCGCGGCGCGAGTACCCCATCGAGTCGAAGGCGCCCGACTTGATGAGCGAGTCGATGGTGCGCTTGTTGCACACCGTCGCGGGCACCTTGTCGAGGAAGTCCGCGAACGACGTGAACGCGCCCTTCTCCTGACGCGCCTTGACGATCTCCGCCACCACGTTCGCGCCGACGTTGCGGACCGCGGTGAGGCCGAAGCGGACGTCCTCGCCGACGGCCGCGAAGGTCGCCTTCGACTCGTTGACGTCCGGCGGCAGCACCGTGATGCCCATGCGGCGGCATTCGGCCAGGTAGAGCGCCGACTTGTCCTTGTCCGTGCCGACCGAGGTGAGCAGCGCCGCCATGAACTCGGTCGGGTAGTGCGCCTTGAGGTACGCGGTCCAGAACGACAGCACGCCGTAGGCGGCGGTGTGCGCCTTGTTGAAGGCGTAGTCGGCGAACGGGAGCATCGTCTCCCACAGGGCGTTGATCGCCTCGATGGAGAAGCCGCGCTCGAGCGCGCCGTTCTTGAAGGGCTCGAACTCCTTGTCGAGGATCTCCTTCTTCTTCTTTCCCATCGCCCGTCGGAGCAGGTCGGCCGCGCCCAGCGTGTAGCCGGCGACGATCTGCGCGATGCGCTGCACCTGCTCCTGGTAGACGATGAGGCCGTAGGTGATCCCCAGCACCTCCTTGAGCGGCTCGTCGAGCTCGGGGTGGATGGGCGCGATCGCCTGGCGGCCGTTCTTGCGCTCCGCGTAGTTGGTGTGCGAGTTCATGCCCATCGGGCCCGGCCGGTACAGGGCCAGGACGGCGGAGATGTCCTCGAAGCTGTCGGGCCTCATCTGGCGCAGCAGCTGGCGCATCGCGTTGCCGTCGAGCTGGAACACGCCGAGCGTGTCGCCGCGCGCGAGCAGGTCGAACGCGCCCTCGTCCGCGAGCTCGAGCTCCTCGAGGACCAGCGGCTCCTTGCCGTTGTCCACGATGTTCTCGAGCGCATCGTCCAGGATCGTGAGGTTGCGCAGGCCCAGGAAGTCCATCTTGACCAGGCCGAGCGTCTCGCACGTGGGGTAGTCGAACTGCGTGATGACCGCGCCGTCCTGCTCGCGGCGCATGATCGGGATGATGTCGATGAGCGGGTCCGACGACATGATGACGCCGGCCGCGTGCACGCCCCACTGCCGCTTGAGGCCCTCGAGGCCCTGCGCGAGCTCGAACACCTGCTGCGCCTCGGGGTCCTGCTCGAGCAGCGCGCGGAAGTCCTGGCCCTCGTGGTGGCGCGCGTGCGCGGTGTCGGTGACGCCGATGAGCGGCATGTCCTTGCCCATGATGGCCTCGGGGTAGGCCTTCGTGAGCTGCTCGCCGAGCGAGAAGGGCTTGCCGAGCACGCGCGTCGAGTCCTTGAGCGCCTGCTTGGCCTTGATGGTGCCGTACGTGACGATCATGGACACGCGGTCCTGGCCGTACTTGTCCGTCACGTACTGGATGACCTCGCCGCGCCTGCGCTCGTCGAAGTCGATGTCGAAGTCGGGCTTGGACTCGCGCTCCGGGTTGAGGAAGCGCTCGAAGTAGAGCTGGTGGACGATCGGGTCGATGTCCGTGATCTTCATCGCGTACGCGGCCATCGAGCCCGCACCGGAGCCTCGGCCCGGGCCCACGCGGATCCCGTTGTCCTTGGCCCACTGGATGAAGTCCGCGACGACGAGGAAGTAGCCGGGGTACCCCTTGCCCGCGATGACCTCGATCTCGAAGTTCGCGCGCTCCTGCACGTGCGCGGGGATCTCGGGGCCGAAGCGCTCGTGGAGGCCCTTCTGGACCTCCTTGACGAACCACGAGTGCTCGTCCTCGCCCGGCGGGCAGTCGTAGACCGGCATGTAGTCGGCCTTGGTGTTGAACTCGACCTCGCACTGCTCCGCGATGGCGAGGGTGTTGGTGAGCGCCTCCGGGTAGTCGCCCCAGATCTGCCACATCTCCTCGGCGGACTTGACGTAGTAGCCGTCGCCCGAGAACGCGAAGCGCTTGCCGCCCTGGTCGTACGTCGGCTCGCTCAGCGTCGAGCCGGACTGCACGCACAGCAGCGCCTCGTGCGCCGTCGCGTCCTCCTTCTTCGTGTAGTGGAGGTCGTTGGTGGCCACCAGCGGCGCGCCGATCGCCTTCGAGATGCGCAGCAGGTCCTCGAAGACCCGCTTCTCGATGTCGAGACCGTGGTCCATGAGCTCGACGTAGTACGAGTCCTTGCCGAAGATGTCCTGGAACTCCGCGGCCGCCTTGAGCGCCTCGTCGTACTGGCCCAGGCGCAGGCGCGTCTGCACCTCGCCCGACGGGCAGCCCGTGGTCGCGATGATGCCCTTGGAGAAGCGCTGCAGCAGGTCGCGGTCCATGCGCGCCTTGTAGAAGTGCCCCTCGAGCGACGCGTACGACGCGAGGCGGAAGAGGTTGTGCATGCCGGCGGTGTCGCGCGCCCACATCGTGGCGTGCGTGTACGCGCCGCCCGAGCTGACGTCGTCGCCCTCCTGACCGCGCTCGCCCCAGCGCACACGTGTGCGGTCGCCGCGCGCGGTGCCGGGCGTGAGGTACGCCTCGAGGCCGATGATCGGCTTGACACCCGTGGACTGCGCCTTGTTCCAGAACTCGTAGGCGCCGAACAGGTAGCCGTGGTCGGTGGTGGCGATCGCCTTCTGCCCGAGCCGCTCGGCCTCGGTGAAGAGGTCGCCGATCTTCGCCGCTCCGTCCAGCATCGAGTACTCGGTGTGGACGTGGAGATGGACGAAATCCTTGCCGGGCATGGGGATGATTCTAGGAGCCCCGGCCGACAGCGAGGGGACGATGCGGCGGCCGGTCGGGAGTGTCGGCGCAAGTTGGGAGAATGTCCGGGTGAGCGAGGAGACCAGGCCCCGGCGGAACCGGCGCGGACGCGGACGGCGGGACGATGCGCGGGGCGCCGGCGCCGCCCGCTCGCCCGAGCATCGTCCCCGGGTGAGCAGGCGCGCGCTCGAGGCCGCGGCGGCCAAGCGCGCCGCCGTCGAGGTCCCCGCGATCGCCTACCCCGCCGAGCTGCCGGTCTCCGCGCGCCGCGAGGAGATCGCCGCCGCGATCCGCGACCACCAGGTGGTCATCGTGGCGGGCGAGACCGGCTCGGGCAAGACCACGCAGCTGCCCAAGATCTGCCTCGAGCTCGGGCGCGGCCGCGCCGGCCAGATCGGGCACACGCAGCCGCGCCGCATCGCGGCCCGCTCCGTCGCGGAGCGCATCGCGGAGGAGATCGGCACGGAGCTGGGAGGGATCGTCGGCTACCAGGTGCGCTTCACCGACCAGAGCTCGGACACCACGCTCGTCAAGGTGATGACGGACGGCATCCTGCTCGCCCAGATCCAGCGCGACCCCGACCTCCTCGCGTACGACACGCTCATCATCGACGAGGCTCACGAGCGCAGCCTCAACATCGACTTCCTGCTCGGCTACCTCACCAACCTGCTGCCGCGCCGCCCCGACCTCAAGGTCGTCATCACCTCCGCGACCATCGACTCCGAGCGCTTCGCCCGCCACTTCGCGGCCGGCGGCCCGCTGCCCCAGCCCGCGCAGGTGGACGATGCGGCGGTCGCCGACGAGCGCGCGCACGACCCCCGGATGGCGCCCGTGGTCGAGGTCACGGGTCGCACCTACCCGGTCGAGATCCTCTACCGCCCGCTCGAGGGGGCGACCAAGGGCGAGGAGAAGGATCTGGTCACCGGCATCGTCGACGCGTGCGACGAGCTCATGACGTGGGGCGACGGCGACGTCCTCGTGTTCCTGTCGGGCGAGCGGGAGATCCGCGACGCCGCCGACGGCCTCGAGGCGCACCTGGGCGACCGTGCCCGCGGTCCTCGCCACCCGCGCCGGGTGGAGATCCTGCCGCTGTACTCGCGCCTGTCCGCCGCGGAGCAGCACCGCGTCTTCGAGCGGCACTCCGCCCGGCGCATCGTCCTCGCGACCAACGTCGCGGAGACCTCCCTCACCGTGCCCGGCATCCACTACGTGGTCGACCCGGGCACCGCGCGCATCTCGCGCTACTCCAAGGCCACCAAGGTTCAGCGGCTCCCCATCGAGCCGATCTCGCAGGCGAGCGCTCGCCAGCGCTCGGGCCGCGCCGGACGCCTCGCGGACGGCATCGCGATCCGCCTGTACTCGGAGGAGGACTTCGAGTCCCGGCCGGCCTTCACCGAGCCCGAGATCCTGCGCACCTCGCTCGCGGCGGTGCTGCTGCAGATGATCTCGGTGGGCGTCGTCGAGTCCCCCGAGGACGTCGCACGCTTCCCGTTCGTCGAGCCGCCGGACACGCGCGCGATCCGCGACGGCGTGCAGCTGCTGTCCGAGCTGGGCGCCATCAGCACGGCCGGCGGCCGGACGTCGCTCACCGCGGTGGGCCGTCAGCTCTCCCGGCTCCCGATCGACCCGCGTCAGGCCCGCATGATCGTCGAGGGCGCGCGCCACGGCGTCGCGCGCGAGGTCGCCGTGATCGCGGCCGCCCTCAGCATCCAGGATCCCCGCGAGCGCCCGGCCGAGCGCCGCGAGGAGGCGGACCTCCTGCATCGTCGCTTCGCGGACCCCGGCTCCGACCTGCTGTCCTACCTCAACCTGTGGGAGCACGTCCGCGAGCGCCAGCACGCGCTGTCCGGCAACCAGTTCCGTCGCCTGTGCCGGTCCGAGATGCTCAACTTCCTGCGCATCCGCGAATGGCAGGACCTGGTCCAGCAGCTGCGCGAGGCCGCCAAGTCCCTCGACATCGCGATGGCGTACCGCAAGCCCTCGCCCGTCGAGGACCCCGAGGGCACCGGCGCGCTGCGTCACGTGTGGGACGACGACGCGATCCACCGCTCGATCCTCGCGGGCCTCCTGTCGCAGGTGGGCGCGCAGGACGTGCTGCAGCTCAAGGCCAGCTCCTTCTCCCACCTCAAGGGCGAGGCGCGCGCCAAGGAGATGCGGCGTGCCCGCAAGCGCGCGTCGAACGAGTTCATCGGGGCCCGCGGCATCCGCTTCGCGATCAGCCCCGGCTCGCCGCTGTCGAAGAAGCCGCCGGAGTTCGTCATGGCGGCGGAGCTGGTCGAGACGAGCCGCCTGTGGGCGCGGGACGTCGCCCGCATCGACCCGGCATGGGCCGAGGAGCTCGCAGGAGACCTCGCCAAGCGCACCTACTCGGAGCCGCACTGGTCCTCGAGGCGCGGCGCCGCGATGGCGACCGAGAAGGTGCTGCTCTACGGCGTGCCCATCGTCGCCGACCGCCCCGTGCTGTGGGCCAAGGTGGACCGCGAGGGCGCGCGCGACCTCTTCATCCGGCACGCGCTCGTGCAGGGCGAGTGGACCACGCACCACGGCTTCTGGCGCCGCAACCAGCGCGTCCTCGAGGAGGCCGCCCAGGTCGAGGCGCGGTCGCGCACGCGCGGCGTCATCGCCGACGAGGACACCCTCTACGGCTTCTACGACGCGCGCCTGCCCGAGTCGATCGTGTCGGCGGCCCACTTCGACCGCTGGTGGAAGGGCGCGCGCCTCGAGGACCCCGAGCTGCTCACCCTCACGCTCGACGAGCTGGTCCCCGACCACGCCGCGGTCGACCCGGCGGAGTTCCCCGAGCGCTGGCCGCAGCTCGACCTCGAGCTGCCGCTCACGTACCAGTTCGAGCCCGGCACCGCGGCGGACGGCGTGACCGTCCACGTCCCGGTCGGCGTGCTCGCGCGGGTGATCCCCGAGGGCTTCGACTGGCTGGTGCCCGGCATGCTGCCCGAGCTCGTCACCGCGACCATCCGGGCGCTGCCCAAGCCCGTGCGCCGGCTGCTCGTGCCCGCGCCCGACGCCGCACGCGACATCGTCGCGTGGATGGGCGGGAACCTGCCCGCGTGGGAGGACGTGGTGCGGGCCGGCGACATGGCCGAGCCCTTCCGCGAGGCGTTCACGCGCGCGGTGCGCGACCTCCGCGACGTGGACATCCCCGACGACGCGTGGGACGGACTCGAGGAGCGCCTGCCCGCCCACCTGCGCATGACCTTTCGGGTGGTCGAGCCGCGCGGCCGCGGCGGAGACCGGATCCTGGACGAGTCGCATGACCTCGTGCTGCTCCAGCGCTCCCTCGCGCCGCAGGCGGAGGCCGCGGTGCGCACGGCGGTGCAGCGGGCCGCGGACGCGGCGGCACGCGGTCGCGGGGGCCGCGGCCGGGGGGACGATGCGCACGGCGCCGCGCCGGCGGCCGTCGCCGCGGCCGCGGGCGGGGCGGGTGGTCCCGCTCCCCGACCGGCGAGCGCCGCCGTCGCCGAGGTCGAGTCGCTCACCTCGTGGCCCGACCTCGAGGTGCTTCCCGACGAGGTCGAGGGCACCGTGCACGGCGTGGTCGCGCGCGGCTACCCCGCGATCGTGGAGGAGAAGGGGCCGCGTGCCGCCCTGCGCGTCCTTGCCGACGAGACGGAGCGCGACGCCGCCCACGCGCGGGGCGTGCGCCGGCTGCTGGTCGCCGAGGTGGGGCTGCCGGTCAAGCGGGTCACCACGCGCTGGTCCCCCGCCGAGTCGCTCGCGCTCGGGGCGTCGCCGTACCGCTCGACCGAGGCGCTCGTCGACGACCTTCAGATGGCCGCGGTCGCGACGCTCGCGCCGGGCGCCGGGGCCGTGCGCGACCGGGCGTCGTACGAGGCGCTGCGCGCGGAGGTCCGGGCGAGGCTCGAGGACGCCGTGCTGGACGTCGCCCGCCAGGCCGCCGCCGCGCTCACCGCGGCGCGCGAGCTCGACGTCGCGGTACGCGGCGCGACGTCGCTGGCGCTGCTGTCGACGCTGCAGGAGCTGCGCGAGCAGTCGGCGGCGCTCGTGGGCGACGGCTTCGTCCGCGCCACGCCCGCCGACCGCCTCCCCCACCTCGCGCGCTACCTCAAGGCCGCCGCGCATCGTCTCGAGAAGGCCCGGCTGGACCCCGCGAAGGACGCCCAGCTCGCATGGCAGGTCTCCCAGGTGGTCGAGGCCTACGACACCGTGCGCGCGGCCCGCACCAAGGGCCGCCCCGACCCCGCGACGGTCGCGGCGCTGGACGCGGTGCGATGGATGGTCGAGGAGCTGCGGGTGTCGCTGTTCGCACAGCGCCTGGGCACCGACGGGCCCGTGAGCGAGCAGCGCATCCGCAAGGCGCTGGCCGCGATCGGCTAGGTTGCGAGGCATGACCGGCGACGACACCGCAGCCCCGCACCCCGACCCCGCGCCCGAGGCACCCCGCACCTCCCCCGAGTGGGAGGCGTGGACGATCCGCGGCGTCGCGGCGCTCGCCGTGGTCGTGGCCCTGGTGCTCGCGGCGGTCGCGTGGGGTGCGGTCGTGCACGGCCACCCCGCGTACGCGGTGATGCTCGTCCTCACGGTCGTGGCGGGCGGGCTCACGCTGTGGCGGTGGCGGCGTCCCCGCCGGGCGGGCGGCGCCGGCACGCTCCTCCTGCGGATGCTCGGCGTATTCGCGGGCCTCGCCTGGGTGGCGCTCGTCGCGTGGCTCAAGCCGTTCGGCGCCACCGAGCCCGCGCTGTCCGCGATGGCGACGGACGGCGCGGTGACCGTCACCGAGAGCGCGACGCGCATCGTGATGGAGCCCGCGGGCGAGGCAGCCGACGTGAGCCTGCTCTTCCAGCCGGGCGCGCGGGTCGACGCCCGCGCCTACGCCGCGCACCTGCGGCCGCTCGCGGAGGCGGGCCACACCGTGGTGATCGTCAAGGAGCCGCTGGGAATCGCCTTCCTGTCGATGGGCGCGCTCGCCCCCGAGATGGACGAGCGCGGCGGCACCTGGGTGGTCGCCGGGCACTCGCTCGGCGGCACGGTCGCCGCCCTCGAGGCCGAGCGTGAGAGGCCCGCCGGGCTGCTCCTGTGGGGCTCGTACCCGGCGGGCGACATGTCGTCGTACGAGGGCGCGGTCGCCTCGGTGTCGGCCTCGGAGGACGGCCTCGCGACGCCTGCCGACATCGACGCCTCGCGCGCGGACCTGCCCGGGGACGCGGTCTTCACCGAGGTGGAGGGCGCGGTGCACGCGCAGTTCGGGTCGTACGGCGCGCAGCCGGGCGACGGCGTGCCGACGATCTCGGACGACGAGGCGCGCGACGCCATCGTGGCGGCGAGCCTCGCCTTGCTCGACGCGACCGGCTGACCCCCGCCGCAGCCAGCGGCACGCTGCTCGGAGCAGCGACCTTCGGCACCCTCCTGGGAGGTCCTCGGCGCCCGCTCGGGGCCTCCAAGGCAGGCGGCCGATGCGTCACGCGGCGTCGAGGAGGTCGTCGAGGGTCAGGGCGTCGGGGCGCAGGCGTGTCGGGGCGTCGGGGCGCACGCGTGTCGGCGCGTCGTGGCGTACGCGTGTCGGCGGGCGGGTGCACACCTCGTGTCCGCGTATTTCAACGCAGGCGTGAACAGGCCTCGCGGCGGGCAGCGGAACCGCCCCTCCGGCGGGGCTGTTCAAGCGATTCCTGAAATACGCGAACACGACGTGCACGCGAGCGCGCCGCACGGGGCGGTGCCGCCACTGCACCGCGCAGGACGTCGTGGCGCGGGGGCCGCTCCGGCGATCAGCCTCGCAGCGCCTCGAGGGCCGCCGCGAGGTCGTCCGGGTAGTGCGAGGTCACCCGCACCTCTCCCCCGCGCGTCGGGTGCTCGAACGCGAGCTCGTGCGCGTGCAGCCACTGGCGCGTGAGGTTGAGGCGCTTCGCGAGCGTCGGATCCGCGCCGTAGGTGAGGTCGCCCGCGAGCGGGTGGCGCATCGCGGCCATGTGGACGCGGATCTGGTGCGTGCGGCCCGTCTCGAGGTGGATCTCGAGCAGCGAGGCGCTCGGGAACATCTCGAGCACCTCGTAGTGGGTGACCGACGGCTTGCCGCCCTCGACCACCGCGAACTTCCAGTCGGAGCTGGGGTGACGCCCGATGGGGGCGTCGATGGTGCCCTCGGTCGGGTCGAGGTGCCCCTGCGCGACGGCGTGGTAGATCTTCTCGACGGTGCGCTCCTTGAAGGCGCGCTTGAGCACCGAGTACGCGGGCACGGTGCGGGCGACGACCATGAGGCCCGACGTGCCGACGTCGAGGCGGTGGACGATGCCCTGGCGCTCCGGCGGGCCGGCCTCCGCGAGCCGGTATCCGGCGCCGGTGAGCGCGCCGACCACGGTCGGGCCGGTCCAGCCCGGCGACGGGTGCGCGGCCACGCCGATGGGCTTGTTCACGACGACGATGTCCTCGTCCTCGTACGCCACCTCGAGGCCGCCCTCGATCGGCGGCTCGGGAGCCGCGGGACGCTCCTCGGGGATGTCGACGGCGAGGATGCCGTCGCCGAGGCGGTCCGAGCGGCCGACGCTGCGGCCGTCGAGCATCACGTTGCCGTCGTCGAGCAGGTCCGCCGCCTTGGTCCGCGACATGCCGAGCATGCGCGAGAGCGCGGCGTCCGCGCGCTCCCCCACGAGCGCGTCGGGGACGGGCAGGTAGCGGGTCTCAGCCACGGCGCGACGCGCCGCCCGTGTCGGCGTCGGTGTCGATCCCCGCATCGTCGAGGGACGATGCGGCGGCGTCCGACCCGGTCCCGGTGGCGTCGGCGTCGGCGGACGTCGACGCGGACGTGTCCCCCGCATCGTCCCCGGCGTCGCCCTCGGCGGGCTCGAGGATCGGCTTGGAGAACAGGCCCGCGCCCACGATGGCGATCGCGGCGCCGACGATCGCGATGTCGGCGACGTTGCCGACGAACTGGTCCGCGTAGTTGATCATGTCGACCACGTGGCCCTCGCCGAAGGACGGCTGCCGGAAGATGCGGTCGATGAGGTTGCCGAGCGCGCCGCCGAGGGCGATGCCGAACACGGCGGCCGCCCAGGGGCGCTGCGCGCGCCGCCCGTACACGACGATGCCGACCGTGACGAGCGCCGCCACGATCGTGAGGATCCAGGTGGTCTCGTCCCCGAGGCTGAACGCCGCGCCCGAGTTGAAGACCAGCTGGATGGACAGCAGGTCACCCAGGACCGGGTGCTCCACGTACGGCTCGAGGGTCTCGAGCGCCCACTGCTTGGTGAGCTGGTCGACGACGACCACGCCCGCGGCGTACAGCCAGAAGGCCGGCCTCCAGGTCAACGGCGCTCCTCGCGCTGCTTGCACGTGACGCACAGGTTCGCGCGCGGGAACGCCATGAGGCGCGCCCGACCGATGCCCTGGCCGCACGACTGGCAGGCGCCGTAGGTGCCCGCCTTGATGCGGCGCAGCGCGTCGACGCTCTGCTCGAGCATGTCGCGCGTGTTGTTGACGATCGACATCTCCTGCTCGCGCTCGAGCGCGGTCGACCCGGCGTCCGCCTGGTCGTCCCCGGCGCCCTCGGACGTGTGCAGGAGGTCGTCGAGCTCGTGCTCGGTGACGCCCAGCTCGGTGACGAGGCGCTCGACGTCGGAGTTGAGCACCTCCACGATCTGCCGGAGGTCCGTGATCTTCCAGGCGTCGTCGCCGTCACGCACGGGAAGCTTCTTCGCATCCGCCGGCTTCAGCTCGGCGGGGTCCACCACCACGATGGTCACATCGGTGCTGCTCATGACTGTCCTCGTCTCTGCCTGGTGAAAGGAGGGTAGTCCCCTCCGGAGCACATAGCAAAGCGCCGCGCCCGAAGGCGCGGCGCGTCGCGTGTCGGAAGCGTCAGTCCCGCTTCTCCTCGTCGCCCTCGGACGGCTGGCTCCAGGGGCTCTGCGGCGTGTACGGCGTGCCGTACTGCGTCGCCTGCGGCTGGTACGGCTGCTCCGCGAGCTTGGGGGTCATGCCGGTGACCGGGGCGAACGGGTGCGGCTCCTCCGCGTCCTCCTCGGCGGCCTCGTCAGCGGCCTCCTCGGACTCCTCGGCGGCGGCCTCGGGGGCCTCCTCACCCTCACCCTCGCCCTCGTCCGCGGACTCGGCCGGCGCCTCCGCCGCGAAGTCCTCCTCGGCGGCCTCGGGCTCGTCGTCGACGAGCTCCTCGCCGACGAACGACGCGACCGGCGCGGGGGCGGTGCCCTCGGCGTGGTCGAGGTCGCCCAGCAGGTTCGACAGGTACGACTTGAGGCGGGCGCGGTAGTCGCGCTCGAACCGGCGCAGGTCGTCGATCTTCGTCTCGAGCAGCGAGCGCTCGGTCGTGAGCTCGTCCATGCGGGCCTGCGCGTCGGTCTCGGCGCGCTCGACGATGGACTCGGCCTTGGCCTTGCCCTCCTCGACGAGGCGCTCCTTCTCCTCCTCGCCGGCGGCGACGTACTCGTCGTGCAGCTTCTGCGCCATCGCGAGCATGCCGGTCGGCGTGGGCGGGTTGACGTCGGTCGCGGCCTGGAGCAGGCCGGTCTCCTGCGTGGGCTCGGCGGGGGCCGGCGCGACGCCGCCCTCCTGCACCTTGGCGGCGAGCTCGTCGCGCTCCTGGGTGAGCTGCGCGATCGTGGCCGCGACCTCGTCGAGGAAGTCGTCCACCTCGTCCTGGTCGAAGCCCTCGCGGTACTTGGTCTTGGAGAAGGCCTTGTTGAGGACGTCCTCGGCGGTCAGCAATGCCATGTCGACTTCCACCTCACGCGGGTCGGGGCCGGTCTCCCGGCCTTGCGGATACTTCGTCACTGTACCGACAGATGTATCGGCACGCACTTGAGACTTGCGAGTCAGCGGCTCATCGCGACCGCGCTCACCACCTGGTAGAGCAGCGAGACCGCGAGGAACACGATGAGGAACGCCAGGTCGATGCGCACCTGCCCGAGCGACAGCGGCGGGACCACCTTGCGCACGGCCTTGATCGGCGGGTCGGTGACGGTCAGGACGCCCTCCACGGCGACGAGCGCGGCACCGGTGGGGCGCCAGTCATGCGCGAAGGCCATCACGAGGCTGACGATGACGCGGCCGAGCAGCGCCATCATGAACAGGAAGAGCACGAACTGCAGCGCGCCGAAGAGGAAGGACACGCTGCGAGCCTACCGCGCGGCTCAGGACTGGTTGTAGAAGGCCTGGTCCTGGACGGGCTCCTCGTCGATGCCGATCTCGACGTGCGCGGGCGAGAGCAGGAACACCGACGTGGTGACGCGCTCGATCGAGCCGTGGAGTCCGAAGGACAGGCCCGCGGAGAAGTCGACGAGACGCTTCGCGTCGGCGTCGGTCATCTCGGTGAGGTTCATGATCACCGGGATGCCCATGCGGAAGGCCTCGCCGATGAGGCGCGCGTCGTTGTAGCTGCGCGGCTTGATGGTCTGGATGCGGCGCAGGTCCTGCGCGGGCGCGGCGGCACCCTCGCGCGGCGCGCGGGTCTGCTTGGCGGGCGCGGCCTTGGGGCCGTGCTGCGCCTGCTTGACCTCCGACACGTCGTGCAGGTTCGTCACGGGGGCGAGGTCGGGCTCGGCGTAGCCGTACTCCTCCTGCTCGCTCACGTCGAAGCCGAGGTACTGGATCGCCTTGCGCATTGCGCTCATCATGACCCCCTGGTCGTGGTGCCGTTCAACGCCTTCACGGTAGGGCCGTGACGGGCCTGGTCAGCGGACCGACACGCCGCAGACGACGACGCCGGCGTGACGTCCCGTGACGCCGTCGCGACGATGCGAGAACAGGCGCGCGTCCTCGATGGTGCACACGCGCTGGCGCAGCACCGAGGTGAAGCCGAGCTCGCCCAGGCGGGTCTCGACGGCACGCGGCAGGTCGAGCGCGGGCGTGCCCGCCCGCGTGGTCGAGCGGGCGGTGGCGTGGCGCGCGGCGACGGCGTCGCGCATGTCCGCGGGCACCTCGTAGCAGCGCCCGCAGGCCGCGGGCCCGATGCTGGCCGACATGCCCCCGCGCGCGCGCCGCTGCGCGGGCGTCCGCAGGTCGAGCAGCCCCGCGACGGCGGCGTCCACGGCTCCCAGGCGCACGCCCTCGCGCCCGGCGTGCACCGCGGCGACGGCACCGGTCGCCGCATCGTGCATGAGGATCGGCACGCAGTCCGCCGCGATGGCACCCAGCGCGACGCCGGGCGTGCGGGTGACGAGCACGTCGGCGACCTCGGGGTCCTCCCCCGGGTAGGTCACCTCGGCCACGCGGATGCCGTGCTCGGCGTGGAGGAAGGACACGGGCGCGCCCGCCATGACGGAGACGGCCGCGCGGTTGCGCGCGACCGTCTCCTGGTCGTCACCCACGTGGGTGGCGAGGTTGAGCGACTCGTACGGGCCGGCCGAGAGGCCGCCCGCCCGGGTGGTGAAGAACGCGCGAACCGGCAGCCCGGCGTCGAGCACCCCTCCCTACCGGAGGAACTCGGGCACGTCGAGCGTGTCGGCTGCCGGGCGGGCCGGCGGCGTCAGCGGGATCGCGTCGGTCGCGGGCGCCGGGTCCTTCGCCTCGCCCGTCGGGCCGGCGGGGATGACGTCGGTCTCGACGGGGGCGTCGATGGGCTCGAGCTCCTCGGCCTTGGGGGCCGGGGTCGACTCGATGGCGCCCAGCGCGCCGGCGTGCGCGCGGTGCGTGGGGGCGCCGCCGTCGAAGCCGGCCGCGATGACGGTGATGCGGAGCTCGTCGCCCAGCGAGTCGTCGATCACGGTGCCGAAGATGATGTTCGCCTCCGGGTGCGCGGCCTCGCGGACGAGGCGGGCCGCGGTCTCGACCTCCTTGATGCCGAGGTTCGAGCCGCCCGAGATCGACAGCAGCACGCCGTGCGCGCCCTCGATCGACGCCTCGAGCAGCGGGGACGCGATCGCGCCCTCGGCGGCCTCGAGCGCGCGGGACTCGCCGCGGGCGCTGGCCACGCCCATGAGCGCGGTGCCCGCGCCCTGCATGACGGACTTGACGTCGTTGAAGTCCACGTTGATGAGACCCGGCGTGGTGATGAGGTCCGTGATGCCCTGGACGCCGCCCTGGAGCACCTGGTCGGCCGCGGCGAACGCGCCGAGCACGCTGAGCTGCGTGTCCGAGATGTCGAGGAGGCGGTCGTTGGGGATGACGATGAGGGTGTCGACCTCGTCGCGCAGGGTCGCGATGCCGTTCTCGGCCTGGTCCGCGCGGCGGCGGCCCTCGAAGCCGAAGGGGCGGGTCACGACGCCGACGGTGAGCGCGCCGAGCGAGCGCGCGATGCGGGCCACGACGGGCGCGCCGCCGGTGCCGGTGCCGCCGCCCTCGCCCGCGGTGACGAAGACCATGTCGGCGCCGCGCAGGGCCTCCGCGATCTCGTCCTCGTGGTCCTCGGCGGCCTTCTTGCCGACCTCGGGGTCCGCGCCGGCGCCGAGGCCGCGGGTGAGCTCGCGACCGATGTCGAGCTTCACGTCCGCGTCGGACATGAGGAGCGCCTGGGCATCGGTGTTGATCGCGATGAACTCGGCCCCCTTGAGGCCGACATCGATCATGCGGTTCACGGCATTGACGCCGCCGCCGCCCACGCCGACGACCTTGATGTGCGTGATGTAGTTCTGCGGTGCGGCCATGTGCCTGTCCCTTCAACCTTAACCCTCAAGTTGAGGGTTATAGTTATGTCAAGTCGTTCATTGACGAAGGTACGGTCGAGCCGGTCCGATACGGACGGCGACACGCGCGTGTCGCGAAGAATTATCGGCGCGCGTGGCGCGCCCCCGTTCAGCCCGGAGGACGTGCCCGGTTCGGCGCGCGTGGCGCGCCCCCGTTCAGCTCGACGTGGTGGTCGGCAGCGTGGGCGCCGACACGTCGATCTCGGTGACGTCGTCGGCCTGGCCCGAGTCGAGCAGCACCTGGAGCACGCGGGCCTTGAGCGCCGAGTCCTCCGCGCTCCCCCAGTCCACCTGCGGCCCGTTGCGCAGCACGAAGGTCACGGTGTCCTCGGTGGTCGCCGAGATGTCCTGGACGCGGTTGCGGAGCTTGACGGGCAGCTGGTTGACGACCCCGAGCACGGACTCGAGGATGCGCTCGTTGCCCTTGCCGACGGGGACCGTGACGACGGGCAGCCGCTCGGGCGTCGCGTCCGAGCGGCCCACGCGGGTCGCCTCGGAGTCGAGCAGGTCGTAGCCGCCCTCGCCGTCGGGCACGGCGGCGACGGGCTCGCGCGACGTCAGCTCGATGAGCAGCCCGCGCGGCCACACGCGCTCGACGGACGCGTCGCGCACGCCGGGCACCTCCCGCAGCTCGTCGGCGACGCGGGACGAGGCGAGGGTCGCGAGCGAGCGGCCCTCGTTCGCCTCGACCACCGCGGCGACGTCCGCGGGATCCACCACGGTGCCGTAGCCGGTGACCTCGACCTGCTCGGGGTCGAGCGCGAGCACGGGCGAGGCGAGCACTACCCACGCGAGCGCGCCCGCGAGCGCGACGTAGCCCGCGCGGCGGGCCCACACGATCGCCGACAGGCGGCGCTGCGCGGCGGCCTGCTCCTTGAGCCGCGCCTGGAGCCGCAGCGTGACGTTGCCGAGCTGCTCGGCGGCCGCCTCGGCGCCACGCGTCGTGCGGCGCTTCACGAGGCCGCGCCAGCGCGAGCCGCGTGCGGGCTCGGCCGCCGGCTCCGCGGCGCGCGCGGGCCGCCGGCGGTCGGCGTCCCGGCGCCACGGCCGCGCGAGCTCGTCGGACTCCGCGGTCACCGGCACACCCGTGGAGCGGGGCCGCGTGCCCGTGGCGACGCTGCCCGACCGCGGGCGCTCGGTCGCACCGGTCGAGGCGGCCGGTGCGTTGCCCTGCTCCCGGCGGGCGGCCGGGCGTGGGGGACGGCGGACCTCAGACATCGCGCTCCGCGAGGCGGGCGAGGATCCAGTCGGCGGCCAGGGTCACCGTCCCCGAGCCCACGGTGTAGACCGTGTCGCCGGGCCGCGCCGCGTCGGCCGCGAGCCGGGCGGCGTGCTCGAGGTCGTCCGCGAGCGTGAGCGTGGACCCCTCGGGCATGACCGCATGCGCGGCGATCGAGGCCGAGGAGACGCCGGGGATGGGATCCTCGCGGTCGCCGTGGACGGGCGCGAGCACCACGTCCGCGTCGGCGACCGACAGCGCGCGGCCGAAGCTCTCCGCGTGCATCTGCGTCCGGGTGAACAGCGCCGGCTGGAAGAGCACCACGATGTGGCCCGCTCCCCCGTCCCGGGCCGCGCGCAGCAGAGCGGCCACCTCGGTCGGGTGATGGGCGTAGTCGTCGATGACGCGCACGCCGGCGGCGTCGCCGCGCAGCTGGTAGCGGCGCCCCGTGCCGGCGAACGTGGAGAACGATGCGGCGGCGGCCTCGGGGTCCGCGCCCATCTCGACCGCCGCGAGCCACGCGGCGGTCGCGTTGAGGCGGTTGTGCGCGCCCGGCGCGCTCACCGCGAGGGGAACCTCGCGGCCCTCGTAGGCGAGGGTCTCGGGGCCCACGACCGCATCGGCGCCCGAACTCGGCGAGCCGTACGTGAGCACCCGGACGCCCGCGGCGCGGGCCTCGTCCGCGAGCCGCCGGACCACCGCATCGTCCACGCACGCGATGACGGTGCGGGACTGCGCGGCGAAGTCCGCGAAGGCGCGGTGGAGGTTCTCGACGGTGCCGTGGAAGTCGAGGTGGTCGGGCTCGATGTTGAGCAGGATCGCGACCTCGGGGTGGTAGCGCAGGAACGAGCCGTCCGACTCGTCGGCCTCGAGCACCGAGATCCCGGCCGAGCCGGCGTACCCGCCGGCCACGGCACCCTCGATGCCGAAGACGCGCGCGCCCACCGCGAAGCCCGCGTCGATGCCGCTCGCGTGGAGCGCGTGCGCGACCATAGCGGAGGTGGTGGTCTTGCCGTGCGAGCCGGCGACGGCGACGAGGCGCTGGCCCTCGAGCGCGCGCACGAGCGCCTCGGAGCGGTGCCACACCGGGATGCCCAGCTCGCGGGCGCGCGCCAGCTCGACGTTGGTCTCGCGCACCGCGGTCGACACCACGACGGCGGCGGCGCCGTCGACGAGGGCCGCGTCGTGGCCCAGCTGGACGTCCATGCCCGCGTCGGCGAGCGCCTGGAAGTAGGCGGTCTCGGCGAGGTTGGTGCCGGACACCGTGTAGCCGCGGGCGGCGATGAGCCGTGCGACCGCGGACATGCCCGAGCCGCCGACGCCGATGAAGTGGATGCGCTCGCTCACAGGGCCCCCTCGATGAGGTCCGCGAGGCGCGCGGCGCCGTCCGCGATGCCGATGCCGCGGGCGGCCTCGCGCATCGCGTCGCGCGCGTCGGCGTCGAGCAGCATGCGCTCGGCGTGCAGCGTGAGGCTCGTGGGCGTGAGGTCGGCGTCCCGGACGAGCACCGCCGCGCCCGCCTCGACCGCGGAGGCGGCGTTGAGCGCCTGCTCGCCGTTGCCGTGCGGCAGCGGCACGTACAGCGCGGGCAGCCCGAGCGCCCCGATCTCGCACACGGTGGCCGCGCCGGAGCGGCACACGACGCCGTCGGCGGCGGCGAAGGCCGCGGCCATGTCGTGCGCGTACTCCGAGACCGCGTACATGCCGCGGTCGGACGAGGGCAGCTCCGCGAGGGCACGGTACGCGTCCTCGGTCTTGCCCTTGCCGGTGAGGTGGATGACGTGGACGCCGTGCGACACGAGCGTGCCGATGGCCTGCGCGAGAGCGGCGTTGAGGCTCGCCGCGCCGAGCGAGCCGCCGAACGCGAGCAGCACGTGGGCGTCGGGGGCCCAGCCGCGGGCCGCGCGGGCCGCGGCGGCGGCGCGCGCGCGGCTGTCGGGGTCGGCGAGCGTGCGGGCGAGCGACTCGAGCTCGGGCCGCAGCGGCAGACCCGTGACGGTCGCGTGGCGCAGCGGCGTGCCCGGGAAGGTCACGGCGACGTGCTCGGTGAGGCGCGCCCCCAGCCTGTTGGCGATGCCGGGCTTGGCGTTGGCCTCGTGCACGACGATCGGCAGCCCCTTGCGCCGCGCCGCCAGGTACACGGGCGTGGACACGTAGCCGCCGAAGCCCACGACCGCATCGGCCTCGAGGCGGTCGATCGCGTCCTCGCACGCGCGGATCGCGCCGCGCAGGCGCAACGGGAAGCGCAGGGCGGCGCCGTCGGGGCGGCGCGGGAACGGCACCTTCTCGATCTCGACCAGCTCGAGGCCCGCGCGCGGCACGAGGTCCGCCTCGAGGCCGTCGGGCGTGCCCACGGCGGTGACGTCGTGGCCGCGCTCGAGCAGGGTCGCGGCGGTCGCGAGCAGCGGGTTGACATGGCCGGCGGTGCCCCCGCCGGCGAGCAGGAGGCTAGCCACGACGGCGCCCCCTGGACAGCACGGCGAGCGAGCGGCGCACCACGGACGGGCGGGCCGCGAGCGCCTCGGCCGCGCCGGGCTCGTGACGGGCGAAGGACAGCAGGGCGCCCATGGCGGCGAGCGACATGATGAGGGACGAACCTCCGGAGGAGACGAGCGGGAGCGGGACGCCCGTGACGGGCAGGAACTCGAGGACGACCGCGATGTTGACGACCGCCTGGATGACGATCCACGCGCCGATGGCGGCGCCGGCGATCTGCACGAACCTGTCGGTGCTGCGGGTGACGATGCGCGTGACGGCCACGAGGATCATGGCGAAGGCCGCGAGGATGAGCAGGGTGCCGAGCAGGCCGAACTCCTCGCCGATGATCGCGAAGATGTAGTCGTTGTCGGAGGCCGGCAGCCAGCCCCACTTCTCGCGGCTCATGCCGGGCCCGAGGCCCCACAGCCCACCCGAGGCCAGGGCCCACGTGCCGTGCGTCTGCTGCCAGCAGGCGTCGCCCACGCACTCGCCCGTGAACCACTGCTCGATGCGCGCGACGCGCGACTTCGCGGAGAACACGAGCGCGACGAGGCCGAACGCGCCGAGCACGCCGACCATCCCGAAGAAGCGCGCGGGGACGCCGGCCACCCAGAACGCCACCAGGACGATCACCACGAGGATCATCGCGGTGCCCATGTCCTTGCCCGCGAGCACCAGCCCGATGACGGCGGCGGCCATGAGGCCGCCGGGCAGCATGATGTCGCGCGGGTTGGTGAGCCGGTGGCGGAAGCGCGACAGCACCACGCCGAGGTACAGCGCGAGGCCCAGCTTCGCGATCTCCGAGGGCTGCAGGCTGAAGCCCGCGATGCGGATCCACGCCTTGTTGCCGCCGACGGCGTACCCGGTGACGAGCACGACCACGAGCAGCGCCATGGAGCCGTAGAGCACGAGCGGGGCAGCGCGCCTCCAGAAGGCGATGGGCATGCGCGAGCCGATCACGAGCGCGGCCATGCCCACGGCGAGCGCGATGAGTTGCGTGAGGAAGCCCGCGTACGCGTTGCCCGCGGCGGTCCGGATCGACGCGATCGACGAGCTCGACAGCACCACCGCGAGGCCCACCAGCACCAGGATCCCGGTCGCCGAGACGAGCAGGTAGTACGAGGCGAGGGGCGAGCGCCAGGCGCTGACGGTACTCTCGGGCCGTGCCGCGGTCGCCGTCATGCCACCTCCTAGCGGTCCCACGCCTCCACCGCCCTGGTGAACGCCTCTCCTCGGTCCGCGTAGCTGCGGAACTGGTCCATCGATGCGCACGCGGGTGACAGGAGCACGGTGTCCCCCGGCTCCGCGAGCCCCCGGGCGGCCTCGACCGCCCGGCTCATCACATCCTCCCCCGGAGGAACCGGGACGACCGGGATATCCGGGGCGTGTGTCGCGAGGGCCGCGGCGAGCGGCTCCTGGTCGACGCCGATGAGCACGGCCGCCCGCACGCGGCCCGCGATCGCCTCGACGAGGGCGCCGAACTCCTGCCCCTTGGCGAGGCCTCCCGCGATCCACACGACGGACCCGTCCGCACGCCCTCCGAAGGCGGCCTCGACCGCGTGCGCGTTGGTGGCCTTCGAGTCGTCGACGTAGGCGACGCCGTCGAGGTCGCGCACCCATGCGGTGCGGTGGTGGTCGAGCCGGAAGGACCGCAACCCGTCGCGCACGGCCTCCGGCGGCACGCCGACGGCGCGGCACAGCGCGGCCGCGGCCAGCGCGTTGGTGACGAGGTACGGGGGCACGTCGCCCGCGACGAGGTGCGCGAGGTCGTCGACCTCGCCCAGCTCGGCGGCCTGCCGGTGCCGGTCGGGCACGAAGGCACGGTCCACGAGCAGCCCCTCGACGAGGCCCAGCTGCGAGGGCCCGGGCGAGCCGAGCGTGACGCCGATCGCGCGGGCACCCTCGACCACGTCCGCCTCGGCCACCATCGACTCGACCAGCGCATCGGCCGCCGGGTACACGCATGCCACCTGGACGTGCTGGTACACCTTCGCCTTGTCGGCCCGGTACGCCTCGAGGCTGCCGTGCCAGTCGGTGTGGTCGTCGTCGGCGTTGAGGCAGACGGCCGCGTGCGGCGAGATGGTGTGCGCGAAGTGCAGCTGCAGGCTCGCGATCTCGACGGCGACCAGATCGGACTCCTCGCGCGCCGCGTGGATCACCGGGACGCCCATGTTGCCGCACACGCGCACGTCGAGCCCGCCCGCCCGCGCGATCGCGCCGACCATCTGCGTGGTCGTGGTCTTGCCGTTGGTGCCGGTCACCATGACCCACGGGATGCCGGGGCGGCGCACGCGCCACGCGAACTCCATCTCGGACCAGATCTCCAGCCCGGCGGCCTCGCACGCGCGCACCGCGGCGGAGTGGGGCGCGAAGCCCGGCGACGCCATCACCACGTCGAACGAGGCGAGGTCGACCTCGGAGACGTCGCGATGGTCGGCCGCGCCGTTCGCGTCGACGGTGACGGCCGTGCCGCCGAGCTCGCGCGTCACCTCGGCCGCGGAGGTGCCGGCGATGCCGACCCCCAGGACGAGGACGCGACGGCCCTCGAGGGTCGTCAGGTCGGTCACAGCGAGGCCACCCACTCCGCGTAGAAGATGCCGACGCCGAGGCCGGTGAACATCGCCGCGATGATCCAGAACCGGGTCACGATGGTGACCTCGCCCCAGCCCATCAGCTCGAAGTGGTGGTGCAGCGGCGCCATCTTGAACAGGCGTTTGCCGCCGGAGATCTTGAAGTAGCCGATCTGCAGCACCGAGCTCGCGACCACCAGCACGAAGAGGCCGCCCACGATCACGCCGAGCAGCTCGGTGCGCGTCACGATCGTCATGCCCGCGATCGCGCCGCCGATGGCGAGCGAGCCGGTGTCGCCCATGAAGATCTTGGCCGGGCTCGCGTTCCACCACAGGAAGCCCAGGCAGGCGCCCGCGATGGCGCCGGCCAGGATCGCGAGGTCCCACGGGTCGCGCACCTCGTAGCACGTGGAGCCCGCACCGGGGGTGCCGCAGGCCTGGTTGATCTGCCACAGGTTGATGAGGATGTACGCCACGAAGAAGATCACGGCGGTGCCGCTCGCGAGGCCGTCGAGCCCGTCCGTGAGGTTGACCGCGTTGGACCAGGCCGTGATGAGGAGGTTCGACCACACCACGAAGAGGATGAGGCCGATCGCCGGCCCCCAGATCGCCAGGTCGAGCTTGGTGTCGCGCAGGAACGAGATCGCGGTGGACGCGGGCGTGACGCCGCGGCCGTCGGGGAACTGCAGCGCGAGGATGCCGAACGAGATGCCGACGACCCCCTGGCCGAGGAACTTCCACCGGGCGCGCAGGCCCAGGGATCTCTCGCGCGAGATCTTGATCGCGTCGTCGAGGAAGCCGACGAGGCCGAGCCCGACCATGAGGTAGACCACGAGGATGGACGATGCGCTGGGCGCGCGGCCGACGAGCAGGTTGCCTCCCAGCCACGCGAGCACCGCGGCCAGGATGATGACGACGCCTCCCATGGTGGGGGTGCCGCGCTTGACGTGGTGGCTCGCCGGTCCGTCCTGGCGGATGAACTGGCCGAACTGACGATGCGTCAGGTACCGGATGAGGACCGGGGTCGCAAGAAGCGACAGCAGCACTCCGAGCCCTGCCGCGAAGACGACGGCCTTCATCCGACTCCTCCCACGAGCTGGTCCGCGAGCTCCCACAGCCCGGAGCCGTGGGAGGCCTTGACGAGGACGGTGTCCCCGGGGCGCAGCGTCTCCTCGAGGAGCGCGCGCGCCTCGCCGATTGTATCGACGTACGCCGCCTCGTCGCCCCACGAGCCCTCGCGGACGGCGGCGACGTACGCGGGCCGGGCGCCCGCGCCGACGATGATCGCGTGGTCGATGCGCAGGCGCACGACGTCCGTGCCGATCTGCTCGTGGATGGTCGCCGACGCGTCCCCGAGCTCGCGGATCTCGCCGAGCACGGCGACGGTGCGGCCGCCCTCCGCGACGAGCTTGAGCGCGCGCAGCGCCGCCCGCACGGACTCGATGGAGGCGTTGTAGGCGTCGTCGATCACGGTCACCCCGTCGGCGCGCTCCGTGACGGCCATGCGGTGGGCGGAGACGGGCCCGGCGGCGGCGACGCGCTCCCACGCCTCCTCCGGCGCGAGACCGCACTCGAGGCACACCGCCAGGGCGGCGAGCGCGTTCGTGACGTGGTGCTCCCCCACGAGCGCGAGGGTGCGGCGCTCCAGCTCGACCTCCGGGTCGCCCGCGAGCACCACCTCGAGCGACGCCCGCCCGCGCACCGTGGTGACGTCGCGGGCGGCGAGGTCGCCGTGGCCGATGCCGAACAGGACCGCGCGCGCGGCGAGCGAGGCCATGGGCGCCACCCGCGGATCGTCCGCGTTGAGGATCGCGACGCCGCCGGGCAGGAGGCCCGTGACGATCTCGCTCTTCGCGACCGCGACGTCGTCCGGCGAGGCGTACTCGCCCATGTGCGCGGTGCCGACGGTGAGCGCGACCGCGACGTCGAGCGGCGCGATCGACGTGAGGTAGTCGATGTGGCCGAGCCCGCTCGCGCCCATCTCGAGCACGAGGTGGCGGGTCTCGGGGCCCGCGCGCAGCACCGTGAGCGGCATGCCGATCTCGTTGTTGAAGCTGCCGACCGGAGCGACCACGGCGGGCAGCGCCTGCGACAGCAGGTCCTTGGTGGTGGTCTTGCCGTTGGATCCGGTGATGCCGATCACGGTGATCTCGCCCTCGGCGCGCAGCAGCGCGAGGTAGGCGCGGGCGAGCGCGCCGAGCGCGGCCTGCACGTCGGCGACGAGCACGTGGGGCGCGTCGACGGGCTCGGACACGAGGCACAGCGCCGCGCCGGCCGCGACGGCCTGCGGGACATAGTCGTGGCCGTCCACCCGCTCCCCCACGAAGGCGACGTAGAGGAAGCCCGGCTCGATGGCGCGGGAGTCCTTCTCGACACCGGTGACGAGGGTGTCGACGTCGGCCGCGAGCGTGCCGCCGACGGCGTTCGCCACCCACTGCGCGGTGACCGGCCTCACGCGCGCTCCTCGCGGACCGTGGCGAGGGCGGCGAGGAACGCGCCGGCATCGGTGTAGGGGTGGTGCACTCCGTCGATCTCCTGCGTGGTCTCGTGCCCCTTGCCGGTGGCGATGATGGTGTCCTCAGGTCCCGCCATCCGGACGGCGGCCTCGACGGCGGCCGTGCGCGGGAAGACCTCGTGGACGTCGCGGCGGTCGGGCCGCTCGGCGTCGACGCCCTCGAGGATGCGGGCCCGGATGTGCTCGGGCGGCTCGGTGCGGGGGTTCTCGTCGGTGACGATGACGACGTCCGCGTGGGTCGCGGCGGCGGTGCCCAGCCCGGGTCGCTTGGAGTCGTCGCGCAGGCCGTCGCAGCCGAACACGATGATGATCCGGCCGGGCGTGACGAGGCGCATCGCGTCGAGCACGCTCGCGATGCCGTCGGGCGTGTGGGCGTAGTCGACCACCGTCATCGGGGTCTCGGCGTCGCGCGTCGTGACGATCTCCGTGCGGCCGGGCACGGGGCGCGCGGTCTCGACGCCGCGGATGGCGTCCTCGAGCGGCACGCCGAGCGCGTGCGCGGACACGATCGCGCCGGTCGCGTTGGAGACGTTGATGAGGCCCGGCAGCGGGATGTCGACGTCGTGGCGTGTGCCGTCGGGAGCGACGAGCACGAAGCGCATGCCACCCCGCTCGGTGGGCCACGCGTCGACCGCGTTCCAGTCGGCACGCGGCGAGCCGGGGCGGGTCGCCACCGTCTCGACGGGCACCGTGACCTCGTCGACGAGGCGCCGCCCCCACTCGTCGTCGACCAGGACGACGGCGCGCTCCGCGAACTCGGGGGTGAAGATGCGCGCCTTCTCCTCGAAGTACTCCTCCATCGTGTGGTGGAAGTCGAGGTGCTCGTACGAGAGGTTGGTGAAGAGCACCACCGCGAAGCGGGTGCCGGTGACGCGCTCGAGCGCGATCGCCTGGGATGAGGCCTCGGCGACGGCCGCCGTCACGCCGGCCTCGCGCATCCGCGCGAGCAGCCCCTGGAGCATCGGCGCCTCGGTGGTGGTGCGCGCGGCGGGCGCGGCCTCGTCGCCGATGCGCATCTCGACGGTGCCGAGCAGGCCCACGGTGTCGTGGACGGCGCGCAGCGCGCCCTCGGCGAGGAAGGCGGTGGTGGTCTTGCCGTTGGTGCCGGTGAGGCCGATGAGCGGGACGTCCCGCGACGGGTCGCCGTAGACCTCGGCGGCGGCCAGCCCGCAGGCCCGGCGCGCGTGCGTCGTGACGAGGACGGGCACGCCGGTGGCACGGGCCTCGGCGGCGCCCTCGAGGTCCGTGAGGATCGCGGCGGCCCCGTTGGCCACGGCCTGCGCGGCGAAGCGCGCGCCGTGGACGTTCTCGCCCGGCAGCGCGCAGAAGAGGTCGCCCGGCTCGACGCCGCGCGAGTCGACGGTGGCGCCCGTGACCCGGACGTCGGGTCCGTGCAGGTCTGCGCCCACGCGCGCCTCGATGGCGGTCAGCAGGGCGCCGGCGACGCGGGAGGGACGCATCGAGAGGTCCGGCATTCTCACTTCCAGGTGGTCGGGTACAGCGTGGGCTCCGACGCGGACGGCGGCACCCGCAGGGACTGCAACGCAAAGGTTGCCACATCCTTGAAGACGGGGGCGGCGGTGGTGCCGCCCCAGATCTCGGTCTTCGGGTCGAGGAGGATGACGGACACGACGATACGCGGATCGTCCGCCGGCGCGATGCCGACGAAGGACGCGACGATGGACGTGAGGCGGCCGTCGGCGCCCGCGGCCTGGGCGGTTCCGGTCTTGCCCGCGACGCGGTAGCCGTCGATGCGTGCGAGCACGCCGGTGCCGCCGTCCTGCGTGACGTCCTCGAGCATCGTCAGCACCTGGGTCGCGGTGGACTTCGACACGACGCGCTTCGGCTCCTCGGTCTCGCGCGCCGTGAACGTGCCGTCCTCGTCCTGGTAGCCCTTGACGACGGTGGGCTGCACCTTGAGCCCGTCGTTGGCGATGATCGAGAAGACCTGGCTGGTCTGCAGCGCGGTCACCGCGAGGCCCTGACCGAACGTGGTGGTCCACTTCTGGCGGCCGTCCCAGTCCTCCCAGCCGGCCAGGATGCCGGCGGACTCGGCGTTGAGCCCCACGCCGGTGGTCTGCCCGAAGCCGAACTTCCTGAGGTACTTCCAGCGGGTCTCCGAGGTCATCATCTCGCCCACCTGGACGGTGCCGGTGTTGGACGACGTCGCGAGGATGCCCGACAGCGTGAGCTTCTGCGTCTCGTGCTCGTGCGAGTCCGTGAAGGTCTGGTCGTTCTCGGTCGTGTACTTGTACGGCGCCTTGAACTGGGTCAGCGGCGTCGCGATGCCCTCCTCGATCGCGGCGGCCATGGTGATCACCTTGGCGGTCGAGCCCGGCTCGAACACGGTCGACACGGACCGCGCGCCGCGGTCGTCGGCCTCCGAGGCGCCGGGATCGTTCGGGTCGACGCTGTCCGAGTCTACGAGCGCGAGGATCTCCCCCGTCTGCGTGTCCTGGACCACCACGGTGGCCTGGCTGGCGCCGGTCGCGGAGATCGCCTCCTGGGCGCGCTGCTGGGCGTACCACTGGATGTCGCGGTCGATCGTGAGGACCACGTCCTGGCCGGGCACCGCGGCGGTCTCCTCCTGGACGCCGGTGGGGATGAGGTACGCGCCGGTCGAGTCGCGCTCGTACGTGAGCGAGCCGGACTCGCCCTCGAGCTCGTCCTCGTACGCCGCCTCGACGCCGGTGAGGCCCACTGTGCCCGTGCCCTCCGCCGAGCCACCCATGAAGCCGACGACGTTGCCCGCCAGCGTGCCGTTGGGATAGACGCGCTTGGAGACCTGCTCGGGCTCGATGCCGAGGATCTTCTCCGCGGCGATGAGCTCCCACGTCTCGGGCGAGATGTCCTTGACCAGGTACGCGAACGTGCTGTCGCCGATCATCTTGGCACCCAGCTCGGCGGCATCGGCGTCGAGCAGCGGTGCGAGGATCTCGGCGGCCCCTGCGGGCCCCGAGGCGACCACCTCGCCGTCCTCGGTGCGCACGAACTCCTTGATCTTCTGCTGGTTGACGCCCACGTTGTAGCGCTCCACCGAGGTGGCGAGCACCACCCCGTTGCGGTCGACGATGTCGGCGCGCGGGACGGTGAGCTCCTTGGTGACGAGGCGCTGCGACAGCGCGTCGGACGCGATCGACTGCGAGTTGACCGCCTGGATCATCACCAGCCGGGCCGCGAACACGACCAGCACGGCGAGCAGGACGCCCGTGATGATCCGCTGTCGCAGCCGCGGGTCCGCCAGGCGGGGCGCGCGGGGCGAAGGCATGCGGTCTACTTCTTCCCTGTCTCGAGGACGATGCCGTCCGATAGTGACACGAAGCCGAGGGCCGAGGCGGGAGCCATGCCGAGCACCGATGCGCGTCGGGCGAGCTCCTCCGGAGAGGCGTTCGTGTCGAGCGTCTCCTGCAGGGCGGCCTGCTGGACGTGCAGGTCCCTGATCTGGATCTTGAGGTCGCGGCGCTCGTAGGCGCCCTCCGCCATCGTCGTGTTGATGAGGAGCACCGCGGCGAGCGCCGCGAGCACCACGCCGACGCACGCGATGGCGAACGGCACGAGCGAGCGCGCCGTCTCGGGGGCCGCGACCGCACGCAGGTGGCGCCGGGGCGCCGCCTCCGGCCGGGGGGCGTGGGCACGCTGCTGACGCACGGGTGCGGCGCTCATGCGAGCCTCCTCAGGCGCTCGGGCGGGGTGGGACGGAGCCGCTCGGCTGCGCGCAGCCGGACGGGCTTGGAGCGGGGGTTGGCCTCGGCCTCCTCGGCGGACGCCTTCTCGGCGCCGCGGGTGAGGAGGCGCAGGTAGGGCTGGTCGGCCTCGGGGACCACCGGCAGCCCGGGCGGCGCCTGGGACTCGGCCCCGGCGGCGAACGCGCGCTTGACGATGCGGTCCTCGAGCGAGTGGTACGACTCCACGACCACGCGGCCGCCGACGCCCACGCCCTCGATCGCGGCGGGGATCGCGCGCTCGAGCACCTCGAGCTCGCGGTTGACCGCGATCCGCAGCCCCTGGAAGGTGCGCTTGGCCGGGTTGCCGCCGCCGGGCGAGCGGGTCGCGGCGGGGATGCAGGCGCGCACGAGGTCGACGAGCTCGGCCGAGCGGGTGATGGGGGCGGTCTCGCGGCGGCGCACGATGGACCGGGCGATCTTGGAGGCGAAGCGCTCCTCGCCGTACTCGCGGAGGATGCGCGTGAGCTCGCGCTCGTCGGCGTCGCGCAGGAGGTCTGCCGCGGACACCGGGTCCTCGGGGTTCATCCGCATGTCGAGGGGCGCGTCCTGCGCGTACGAGAAGCCGCGCTCCGCGTCGTCGATCTGCAGCGAGCTGACCCCGAGGTCGAGCAGGATGCCGTCCGCGTGGTCGGCGCCCGCGGCCGCGAGCGCGCCGGCGATGTCGTCGTACTCCGCGTGGTGGGCGATGAAGCGGTCGCCGAAGCGCGCGAGCCGCGCGCTCGCGAGCGCGATCGCGTTCGGGTCGCGGTCGATGCCGACGACGCGGGCCTGCGGGCAGCGCTCGAGGATGCCCTCGGTGTGGCCGCCCATGCCGAGCGTGCCGTCGATCGCGACGGCGCCCTCGTGGTCGAGCGCGGGCGCCAGGAGGTCGACGCAGCGCTCGAGCATCACCGGCGTGTGCCGCGACGCCGCGGCGTCCCGCGCATCGTGCTCCTGCTCGCCCATCGACCCTCCTCACCGGGTCCGGCCCGTGCCCCGTGGTCTCCCTCCGAGCTCCTCTGGCGGGGGGAAGTCCGCCAGAGCGATCCGGGAGGAGGCCACAGGGCACGCGCTCTCACTACATGTCGTCGAAGATCTCCGCCGCCGTCTCCGCATACGCGTCCTCGCCGGCCTCGAGGTACTGCTCCCACCGCTCCGCGTCCCAGACCTCGACACGCGAACCCATGCCCACCACGGCCACCTCGCGCTCCAGCCCCGCGTAGCGGCGCAACGGCTGCGACAGCAGGATCCGGCCCTGCTTGTCGGGGATGTCGTCGCTCGCGTGCCCGAGGAAGCTGCGCAGGTAGTCCCGCGCCGCCTTGTTCTCGAGCGGCGCGCGGCGCAGCCGGTCGTGGATGTGCGCGAACTCGTCCAGCGGGAAGAGGAACACGCAGCGGTCGAGACCGCGGGTTGCGACCAGCCCTGACGACAGGCGGCCGCGGAACTTCGCCGGGAGGATGAGCCGCCCCTTGTCATCGAGGCGGGGCGTGAACGTGCCGAGGAACACGCCCGTGGGGCCAAGCCCGAACGTCGTGGTCTCAGACATCGGCCCTCCCCTCAGGCTCCCCGTCCCTCCCAGTGCCTCCACTTTACTCCACTTCTCTCCACCTGTCTCGGGAATTGCGCAGAAAACTTGCTGAGTTCACATAAAAAGCCAGGTAGATCGGGTGGAGTGTGGTGGAGGGAAATTGCCTCCCCACGGCGCATTCTGCTCAACTAGGCTCGGAGCAAGGGAGAGGGGAACCATGACGACGACCGTCCCGACCGCCGCGCAGCTCGCCGAGGTCGCCGACCTCGCCCGCCGCGTGCGCGAGCAGCTGCACACGGTGCTGTCCGGCCTGGACGATGCGGTGGACGCGACGCTCGCGACGATCCTCGCCGAGGGCCACCTGCTCCTCGAGGACGTCCCCGGGGTCGGCAAGACGACGCTCGCGCGCGCCCTCGGACGCGCGCTCGACACCACGGTCGGCCGCATCCAGTTCACGCCGGACCTGCTGCCGTCGGACGTCACCGGCGTGAGCGTGTTCCGCGGCGACGAGCACCGCTTCGAGTTCCGCCCGGGTCCGGTCTTCGCGAACATCGTCGTCGCCGACGAGATCAACCGCGCCTCGCCCAAGACCCAGGCCGCGTTGCTCGAGTCGATGCAGGAGAAGGCCGTCACGGTCGACGGGGAGACGCGCCCGCTGCCCAGCCCCTTCCTCGTCGTGGCCACGCAGAATCCGATCGACATGGAGGGCACCTATCCCCTGCCCGAGGCGCAGCGCGACCGCTTCATGACGAGGATCGCGGTCGGCTACCCCAGCCCCGGCGACGAGATCGCCATGCTCGACGCGCACGACGGCCACGACCCGCTCGCCGAGGTGCGGCCCGTCGCGACGGCGGCCGACCTCGAGCGCGCGATCGCGACCGTGCGGGGCATCTACGCCTCGCCCGCGGTCAAGCAGTACCTCGTCGACGTGGTGCGCGGCACGCGCGGCAGCGCGGACCTGCGCCTCGGCGCGTCCCCGCGCTCGAGCCTCCAGCTGCTCGCCGCCGCGAAGGCGCGAGCCGCGATGGCCGGCCGCGACCACGTGCTGCCCGACGACGTCAAGGCGCTCGCCGCGCCGGTGCTCGCGCACCGCGTCATCCCCGCCGCGCAGGCGCGTGCGGCGGGCCGCTCGGCGGAGGCGGTCATCCACGACATCCTCGCGCGCGTCGCGGTGCCCGCGGCACGCGCCCCCGAGGCGCTGTCGCGGGGATGAGGCGCGGACCGGCTCCCGAGCGCCGCGCGGAGGGCGCCGAGACCGTCGTGACCCCGCGCGGGGTCGGGCTCGCCGCGGGCGGCGGCGCGCTGCTGCTCGTCGGCATCGGCTTCGCCTCGGCCCCGCTCGTGCTCATCGGCGCGACCGTGGTCGCCGCCGTGGGTGTGGCCGCCGCGTGGATCCTCGCCCAGGTGCTCGCGACCCGCGCCCGGGTCGACGCGGTCACCCGCAGCGTGACCCCGGCGACGCTCAGCGCCGGCACCCCCGGGGACGTGGTGGTGCGCGTCGCGGCGCGCGGCGCCCTCGCGCGCGGCCTCCGTCTGCGCGAGCAGGCGGCCGCCGAGCTCACGGGAGGCGCGGGCACGCGTGCGGCGATCGCGCGGCGTCCCGGCTCGGTCGAGCTGCGCTACCGCCTCTCCCCGACCCGGCGCGGGCGGTGGCTCCTGGGTCCCGCGCTGGCACGCACCGCGGACCCGTTCGGGCTCGCGTGGTCCGACCGTGCGGTGGGCGGATCGCTCGAGGTCGCCGTGTGGCCGGTCGTCGTCGACCTCGCCGCGAGCGCGGGCGAGCTCATGGGTACCGCCGACCGCGCGCATGCCGGCGCACGCACCCCCGCCGCCGACGACGCCTCGCTACGCGACTATCGCGACGGCGACGACCTCCGCCGCGTGCACTGGGCGTCCTCCGCCCGCCGCGGGACGCTGCTGGTGCGCTCCGAGGAGCAGCAGGGGCGCACCGCCGCGACCGTCCTGCTCGGCCTGCCGCCGGCGCAGACCGGGCTCGAGTGGGCCATCACCGCCGCCGCATCGGTCGCGCTGTCGGTGGTCGAGGCCGGCCACCCGGTGAAGCTCGTCGCGGGCACGCTCGAGACCGTCGTGCAGGACACGCACGGACGCGCCGCCGAGTCCGCCCGCGCAACCATCCTCGATGCGACCGTCGACCTCTCCCCCACGCACGACACCGCCGAGGCGGACCGGCTCATCGCGGCCGGGGCCGCCCGCCTCGATCCCGGGCACCAGGACGTGGTGGTCGCGGTGATCGAGCCCTCGGGCCCCGTCGCGCTGCGCGCGCTCGCACCGCTGGGCGAGTCGGGACGCGCGTGGGCGCTCGTGCGCGCGCCGCTCGCGGCACGGGCGCGGGCCGAGCGCACCGTCGAGTCCCTGCGCGCCACCGGCTGGCGCGCCGCCATGACCCTCGAGCCCGAGCCGCTCGAGGAGGCCTGGGCGCGCCTGCTCGCGGAGGAGGACGCGTGAACGGCGGCCGCTGGCGGCTCCTCGCCACCCCCCTCATCGCGATCGCTGCGGGGCTGGGGGTGGGCGGGCTGTCGGGCCTCGTCGTCTTCGGCGACTGGCTGCGTCCCACCGGCGCGGTGCTGGGCGCGACGGCCGCGGTCGTCGTCCTCGCGCGGCTCGCGACCGGCAGGCCCTTCCTCCCGAGCGTCGCGGGCGCGCTCGCCGGCGCGTGGCTCATCGTCGTCGCCTACGTGCCCGGACCGGACGGCGGCACCACGTGGCTCCCCCGGGGCGAGACCCTCGACGGGCTGCGGGTGGTCGCGGAGCGCGCGTACTGGTACGCCCAGACGAGCGTGGCGCCCGCGGAGGTCGAGGCCTCGCTGGCCGGCGCGATCACGCTCGCCGTCGTCGCGCTGTTCCTCGCGGTCGACGCGCTGGCGGTCGGCGCGGGCTTCGCCGCATCGTCCGGCTTCCTGCTCCTCGCGCCGTGGCTGCCCGCCCTCACGCTCGAGCGCCGCGTGCCCACACTCGCGCTCGCGGGCGCGCTGGGCGCGTGGCTCGCCGTGATCGCGCTGTCGCGGCGCAGCGATCGGGGGACGTGGCGAGCGCGTGCACGGGACGGGGCGTCGCCCGCGGCCCCGGGCGCCGCCCTCGCCGCCACGGCCGCCACGCTGCTCGTCGCGCTCGTCGCGGCGCCGCTCGCGATCGGCGGGCCGGGATGGGGCGCGATGCCTCGGCTCACGCTGCCTGCCTCGCTCGGCGGGAACTCGCGGCTCGACCTCGAGATCGACCTGCGCAACTCGCTCACGGAGCAGTCCGCCGAGCCCGTGCTCACCTACACGTCGGACTCGGGACGCATGGACGTGCTGCGCGCATACTCGTTCGGGACGTTCGACGGCACGAGCTGGGACCGCGACCCCGTCGGCGACACCGCGCCCGCGACGGGCGTGCTGTGGCCCGAGGACACGGGCAGCCCGCTCATCGCCGAGCCTGGGACCCTCGCGATCCGGTTCGGCGCCAGCGCCGAGTCCCGCGTGTTCGTGCCGGCCGTCCCGCGCACCCTCGCGGCCGGCAGCGAGTGGCGCTACGACGCGTCGACCGACGAGGTGCTGATCGATCGCCCGGAGGGCACCACCGACCTGCGGTACACCGTCCGGCTGGCGGTGGACTTCCACACCGAGGAGACGCTTCGCGCCGCCGACGCGCTCGTCGCCGCCGGCGGCGACTCCGCGGTGCCGGCCCGCTACCTCGACCTCAACGAGCGCATCGACATCGACAAGGTGCGCCAGGTCGCCCAGGCGGTGACCGGCTCGGCCACCGGCCGGTACGAGCAGGCGGTCGCCCTCCAGGACTACTTCCGCGGCCCCAACTTCACCTACAGCACCGACGTCGCGCAGACCACCGGCGACGCGGTGTCGACGTTCCTCGCGGACGGCAACGGCTACTGCGTCCAGTTCGCGACCGCGATGGTGGTGATGGCACGCACCCTCGACATCCCCGCACGCATGGCGATCGGCTACCTCGGCGGCACCGCCGACGGGGACGAGTACGTCGTGCGCGGCCGCGACGCCCACGCGTGGCCCGAGCTCTACTTCCCCGGCCACGGCTGGGTCCGTTTCGAGCCCACGCCCGCGGTCCAGACCGGCGACCGGCCCGCGTACACGCCGCAGGACACCCCGGAGAACGAGCCCGAGCAGCCGTTCGCCACCGAGCGGCCGACGGCGGTGCCGTCGCGCGCCCCCGTCCCGGAGCCGACGGTCGGCGCGGAGGCTCCCACCGAGGACGGCTCCGCCGGCTTCCCCTGGATCACCGTGGTGGTGCTCGCGCTGGCGGCCGCGGGAGGCGGCGCCGCGCTGTGGGCGCGCGGGCGCGCGAGGGCGTCGGCGGTGACGGATGCCGAGTCGGCATGGGCGACGATGCGCCGGCGCCTGGGCGTGCGCGCGGGCGACGAGACGCTCACCCCCGCCGAGACCGAGCGATGGATCGTGAGCGAGGGGCCCGACCTGGGCGACGCGGCGCGCGCGTCGCTCGCGAGCCTGCGGGCCGCGGTGGAGGACGCGCGCTACGCGCCCACGAGCCGCGCCGTCGACGCCGAGGCGCTGTCGCGCTGGGTCGACGACGTCACGCACGCGGCGAAGGAGGCCGAACGGGGCGAGAAGGCCCGCGGCTGAACCGGGACGTCACCGGGAACGGATCACGGCCCCGACCTGACATGCGACTGCAGCACGGCCTCGGCCGTGCTGCAGTCTGCGCTACGCAGTTCCGGCAACGGAACTGCGGAGGCTAGATGTCGCCTTGCTCGCGGCGGCGCTCGAAGCGCTCCTCCATCCGCGTCATGAAGCTCTTGTCGGCCTTGCGGCGACGCGCGGGAGCCGCGCCCGCCGTGCGTCCGGCCGAGGGCCGGGGCGTCAGCAGAGCCCACACCGCGGCGGCGAGCATGACGGCGAAGCCCGCGACGCCCACGACGATGAGCTGGCTCACCGCACCGGTGACCACGATGGCAAGGCCGGCGACCACGCCGACGCCGGCCCAGATGTAGCGACCGCGGGGCCTCGACGCCCTCGCCATCGCCGAGCCGAGCTTCGCGTCCGAGCCGAGATCCCTCTCGAGCTGCTCGAGCACGCGCTGCTCGTATTCCGACAGCGGCATCTCGCCCTCCTTCCCTGCACGGTGTTCTCAAGTCTATCCGTCGCGCGTCCCGCAGACCAGACGAGCGTCTAGGGTGAGGCAATGCCTCGCCACCGGACCGCCCGCGTCGCCCCGGACGTGCCCCGCGGCGTCGAGTTCGCCATCGCGACGGGCGTCGCGGAGCTGCGCGACGAACCCGATGGGACAACGTTCCTGTGGGTCAACGGAGTTCCCAGCTCCCCGCTCGACCTCGACCCCGAGTCGCTGGCCTTCGAGTACATGCGTCACCTGTCCGCCGCGGTCGACGCGTGGGGGCCGCCGCCGCGCATGCTCGCGCTGCACGTCGGCGCGGCCGCGTGCGCCTTCCCGCGCCACCTCGCGCATCGCTTCCCGGACTCGGGCCACATCGCCGTGGACGTCGACGCGACGCTCCCCGAGCTGGTCCGGACCTGGTGGGACCTCCCCCGCGCACCGCGCCTGCGCATCCGCGCCCAGGACGGATTCGAGGCCGTGGCGACGCGGCGGGACGAGAGCCTCGACCTCGTGGTCCGCGACGCGTTCGCGGGCGACTCGACGCCGCCGGCGCTCGCCTCCTCCGAGTGGTGGACGCAGGCGGCGCGGGCGCTCCGGCCGGGCGGCCTCGCGCTCGCCAACGTCGGCACTCGCCCGGGCGACCGTACGGCGGCGGCGGACGTCGCCGCGGCACGTGCGGCGCTCGGCGACGTCGTCGCGATCGGCGAGCATGCGGTCCTCAAGGGCCGGCGTCGCGGCAACGTCGTCATCGCGGCGGTCCGCGGTGGAACGCTCGACGCGGATCCGCTGCGCCGTTACGCCGCATCCGCGCCCCTGCCCACCGGCGTCTCCGCGGACTGGGCGGGCTGACGCGCGGCCTCCCGCGCATCGTCCCCGGGAACGCCGACGGCCGCCGCCCCCCGGAGGGGACGACGGCCGTCCGACGTGTCGACGCCTTAGAGCGGGCGAACCTTCTCCGCCTGCGGGCCCTTGGGGCCGTTGGTGACCTCGAACTCGACGCGCTGCGCCTCCTCGAGGCTGCGGTAGCCGTCGGTCTCGATCGCCGAGTAGTGGACGAAGACGTCGGCGCCGCCGCCGTCCTGCGCGATGAAGCCGTAACCCTTCTCGGCGTTGAACCACTTCACAGAGCCCTGTGCCATGCCTGTCATTCCTTACCTTCTTGCCCGGAGGACGGGAAGGCGGGACCCCGTGCCCCACCTTGTCGCCGCAATGCCACTCCCCGACCCAGGTGAGACAGGTTCCTGCACACTACGTTCTTGCAACCGCGCCAAGTGTGGCAGAAATCAGGGCTGAGTGGGGGGATCCCTGCGCTCTTGCGCGAGGAACTTCTCGAACTCCGCGGCGATCTCGTCCGCGGAGGGCAGCCCGCCCTCGACCTCGAGGCCGCGACCGCGTGCCTCGTGGAACGCGTCGTACTGGTTCTCGAGCGCCTCGACCAGCGCCTGGACCTCCTCGCTCTCGGCGAGCTGGCGGTCGATCTCCTCGGACGCGATCGCGGCCGCGTCGTCGAGGGACGCCGGGTCCAGGTCGAGCCCCGACAGGTCCTCCAGGCCCTCGAGCGCGCGCTGCGCGGCCTGCGGGTACGAGGACTGCGCGAGGTAGTGCGGCACATGCACCGCGACGTTGACGGCAGGCAGCCCCCACTGTCCGAAGCGGTACTCGAGCAGGTTCTGCGCCGAGGCAGGCACCGTGACGGTGCCGAACATCGAGGCAGAGTCCGGCAGCAGGTCGGGGTCCGTGCCGTGGATGGTCACGGTGAGCGGGCGCGTGTGCGGCACCGCCATGGGGATCCCGTGGGAGCCGAGGGTGAGGCCCACGCCGAGCCGGTCCACGGCCTCCCGCACGGTCGAGATGTACCTCTCCCACTGGATGTCGGGCTCGAAGCCGTGCAGCAGCAGGAAGTGCGACCCCTCCTGGTCGTGGACGAGGTCGAGCGCGAGGTGCGGCTCGTCGTACGCCGTCCACTGGTTCACCGAGAACGTCATCTCGGGACGCCGGGAGCGGTAGTCGAGCAGCTGGTCGATGTCGAAGGTCGCGATGCGCTGCGGGTCGCCGATCTCGAGGATGTGGTCCGCGACGAGCGCGCCCGCACGCCCCGCGTCGATGAAGCCCCTCAGGGAGTGGACCAGCACGGAGCCGTGCTCCGGTGCGACGTCGGCCCACGCCTGGACGCCGTCCGGGTCCCAGCTCAGCAGCGGTCGTTCCATGATCATCCATCCTTCCACCGACGCCCGCCCGCGTCTGCCGTTCTCGCCCTCCGCGAAACCCTCATGCGGCGAGGGTGCTTCCAGCAGGCGCCGGGACGCGCGATAATGAGGGACTGCCCTGTTGAAGTCGACCCAGGGTGTGCGGAGGGAATGCCGATGGCGAACGAGCGCGGACTGACGGCCGAGCGGAGCGGCCTCGCGGCCGAGCAGGAGGTCGTGGACGGCCTCTATACACGCCTCGACGAGCTGCGCGGCGAGGCGGACGACCGTCTCGGCGCGATCCGCAAGGAGGGCCCCTCGGGCTCGCCGCAGAACCGCTCGGAGCGCGACGCGTTCGCGACGCTGTACGAGGACCGCATCGCGCAGCTCGACGCGGTCGAGGACCGCCTGTGCTTCGGCCGCCTCGACCTGCGCGACGGCGACCGCTTCTACGTGGGACGCATCGGCCTGTCCGACGCCGAGCACGTGCCGCTGCTCACCGACTGGCGCGCGCCCGCCGCGCGCGCCTTCTACTCGGCCACCGCCGCGAACCCCGGTCCCGTCGTCAACCGCCGCCACCTCACCACTCAGGGCCGCCGCGTCACGGCGGTCGAGGACGACGTGCTCGACGTCGACGCGCTGCGCGAGATGGGCGCCGACGAGGCGCTCGCCGGCGAGGGCGCGCTGCTCGCCGCGCTCGGCGCCCGCCGCACGGGACGCATGGGCGACATCGTCGCGACCATCCAGGCCGAGCAGGACGCCGTCATCCGCGCGCCCATGACCGGCGCGCTCGTCGTGCAGGGCGGACCCGGATCCGGCAAGACCGCGGTCGCGCTCCACCGCGCCGCCTACCTGCTCTACCACCACCGCGAGCAGCTCGAGTCGCGCGGCGTGCTCCTCATCGGCCCGTCCAGGACGTTCCTGCGGTACATCGACCACGTGCTGCCCTCGCTGGGCGAGACCGGCGCCGTGTCGACCACCCTCGCGGGGCTCGTCCCCGGTGTCGACGTCACCGCGGTGGAGCCCGACGGCTCCGCCGAGATCAAGGGCCGCACCCTCATGTCGGACGTGATCAAGGCCGCGGTGCGCGAGCGCCAGCGCGTCCCGCGCGCCGACAAGGAGATCCGCATCGACGGCCGCACGGTCGTGATCAAGCGCTCCGACGTCAAGGACGCCCAGGGCAGGGCGCGCCGCGAGGGCCGCCCCCACAACGAGGCGCGCGCCTCGTTCGCCAAGGACATGATCGGGCGCCTCACCAAGCAGCTCGTCGAGCAGCTCGAGGTGTACTCGGACGAGGACCGCATCGAGCTCGAGCGGGACGTGCGCGACGACCGCAACGTGCGCATCGCCATCAACCTGTGCTGGCTGCCGATCACGCCGCAGCAGCTGCTGCGCGACCTGTTCTCCAAGCCGCACCTGCTCGACCACGCGGCGCGCATGCTCCCCGAGCACGAGCGCGACCTCCTGCTGCGGCCCTCCGCGGCCCCGTTCACCGAGGCGGACGTGCCGCTGCTCGACGAGGCCGCCGAGCTGCTCGGCGAGATGCCCGGCGGGCGCGGGCGTCGGCCCGACGAGCCGTCGGACGAGGAGATCCAGTACGCGAAGGACGTGCTCGACACCTTCGGCGACGGCGGCATGGTCACCGCGGAGGCGCTCGCCGCCCGGATGAAGGGCGGCACGGCCCGCCTGTCCGTGGCGGAGCGGGCGCGCAGCGACCGCACGTGGACGTACGGCCATGTGGTCGTCGACGAGGCCCAGGAGCTCAGCCCCATGGCCTGGCGCATGCTGATGCGCCGCTGCCCCACGCGCTCGTTCACGATCGTGGGCGACGTCGCCCAGACCACCTCCGTCGCGGGCACGCGCTGGTGGCCGGAGACCATGGACCCGCTGTTCCAGACCGGCTGGGAGCTGCGCGAGCTCACCATCTCGTACCGCATCCCCGCCGCGGTGGCCGATGCGGCGCAGACGTACGCGCGCGCGGCGCGCCTGCCGGTGAGCGAGCTGCGCGCGGCGCGCGAGCTCGACGACGCGACGGCGTCGACGCGGCACCGCGACCCGATCGCGACCGCCGCGGGCATCGCGCACCGCCACGCCGACGCTTTCGCCGGCGGCGACGGGGGCCTCGTGGCCGTCATCGCGCCGCCGCGCCTCCACGGTGCCCTGCGGAAGGCGCTCGGCACCCCGGCGATCGACGTCTACACGGCGCGCGAGTCCAAGGGCCTCGAGTTCGACGTGGCCGTCGTGGTCGAGCCCGCGGAGATCGCGGAGCGGCCCGGCGACCTGTACGTCGCGCTCACGCGTCCCACGCGCCGGCTCGAGGTCGTGCACGCGGAGCCGCTGCCGCAGGGGCTCGCCCTGTAGGGCGGCGCATCGTCCCTACCGGGCCTCGCACTCCCCCGCGCCCGCGAGCGCGAGCCCGGCGAGGTCGCCCGGGCCCCAGTCGATGAGGCTGAGGTTCGATTCGTGCATGAGCTCGTCCTTGTCGCCGACGTGCGCGAGCCCGACCACGTGGCCCAGCTCGTGCTCGACGACGGCACGGGAGAGATCGTCGCCCGCGCCGTCCACACGGATCCGTGCGACGTCCTCCCAGTCGATGATGACCACTCCGGAGCGGAGGTAGCGCTCGGGCCCGTACGCACCCGGCACCGCGCTCGAGCCGCCGAGGCCCGTGACGGTGCCCTCGAGGTCGGCGTTGTCCGCCTCGCTCTGGAAGCCGATGACGATGGGCGCGAAGCGATCGCCGTAGCGCTCCTGCACGAGGTCGCGCTCGAAGGACGCCTGCTCGTCCGTGAAGCCCTCGTAGGAGAAGGCGAGACCCGTGGCCTCCGAGACGTCGGCGACGGCCTCGTGGACCACCGTGTCGAAGCCGTCGGGCATGTCGGCCGGCGAGATCACGTACGACAGCACGGTGCAGGGGTCGTAGCGGACGGGGCCGCCGCCCGCGCCGCCGTCGGGGAACAGGAAGTCGTACGAGCCGGTGGTGTCGACGGTGACCTCGGGCAGGACCCGCTGCTCGGTGCCCTGCGTCACGGGGATGCGGACCGTCTCGCCCTCGGCCTCGATGACGTTGCGCGGCGTGCCCCAGTGGCGCACGTCCGACCACGTCACGCCCTGCCACGACGCGCCCGCCACGAACAGCGCGGCGCACGCGAGGGTGACCACCACCGTCCTGCCCGCCGAGCCCATGCAGACACTCTGCCACGGCCAAGCACCCGCGCCGGCACGCCCGCGGGGCCGTGCAGGCCCGTCCCGAGTTGGAGAAGGGGCAGGAAATGCGAGACGATAGCGCCCGTGCGCGCACTCCTTCTAGAGAACCTCTCCGTCAAGGCCACCGAGATCCTCGAGGCCGCCGGCATCGCCGTCGACAACCACGGCGGAGCCATGGACGAGGACGAGCTCATCGACGCCCTCCAGGGCGTCGAGCTCCTCGGCATCCGCTCCAAGACGATGCTCACGGAGCGCGTCATCGACGCGTGTCCGGACCTCATCGCGGTCGGCGCCTTCTCGATCGGCACCAACCAGATCGACCTCGCGCACGCGGCGCGCAAGGGCATCGCGGCCTTCAACGCGCCCTTCTCGAACACCCGCTCGGTGGTCGAGATGGCGGTGTCCGAGATGATCTCGCTCACCCGCCGCCTCCCCGACCACAACCGCAGCCTCCACGCGGGTGTGTGGTCGAAGTCGGCCTCCGGCGCGCACGAGATCCGCGGGCGCACGCTCGGCATCGTCGGCTACGGCAACATCGGCTCGCAGCTGTCCGTCATCGCCGAGGCCCTCGGCATGAACGTCATCTTCTACGACAGCGCGGAGAAGCTCGCGCTCGGCAACGCGACCCGCATGCCCACGCTCGAGGCGCTGCTCAACGAGGCCGACGTCGTCACGCTGCATGTCGACGGCCGCAGCGGCAACCGCGGCTTCTTCGGCCCCGAGCAGTTCGCCGCCATGAAGGACGGCGCGATCTTCCTCAACCTCTCCCGCGGCTTCATCGTGGACCTCGAGTCGCTCAAGGCCGGCCTCGAATCCGGCACGATCGGCGGCGCCGCCGTCGACGTGTTCCCCGACGAGCCCAAGAAGACGGGCGACCCGTTCGAGTCGCCCCTCCAGAACATGCCCAACGTCATCCTCACCCCGCACATCGGCGGGTCGACCGAGGAGGCGCAGCGGGACATCGGCATCTTCGTCGCCACGCGCCTGCGCGACTACGTCAACCACGCGTCCACGTCGCTGAGCGTGAACCTCCCCAACCTCTCGCTCGACCAGGTCCAGGGATCGCACCGCGTGGCCCACCTGCACGAGAACATCCCCGGCGTGCTCGCCGCGGTCAACCAGGTCTTCGCCGCCCACAACGTCAACATCGACGCCCAGCTCCTCGGCACCCGGGGCGAGCTCGGCTACGTGGTGACGGATGTGGCGTCGGGCCTCGACAAGGAAGCGGTGCAGGCGCTGTCGAGCATGCCGGGCACCGTGCGTCTGCGAGTGCTCTCATAAACGCCACCGACCCCACCGCCGCCGCCGTCTCCTTCGCCGAGCTCGGGCTCCCCGAGGCGCTCGTCGAGGCGCTGAACCGGCACGGCATCGAGACCGCGTTCCCGATCCAGGCCGCGACGATCTCCGACGCCCTCGCCGGCATGGACGTGCTGGGCAAGGCCCGCACCGGCTCGGGCAAGACGCTCGGCTTCGGCCTGCCCGCGATCGTGCGCCTGTCCGAGGGTCCGCGCCCCGAGAAGCGGCGCCCGCGGGCGATCGTGCTCGTGCCCACCCGCGAGCTCGGCATGCAGGTGTCCGACGCGCTCGAGCCCTACGCGCACGCCATGCACGTGTCGCTCAAGCTGGTCGCCGGCGGCCTGTCGATGTCGAAGCAGATCCAGGCGCTCGAGCGCGGCGTCCACCTCGTCGTCGCAACGCCGGGCCGCATGGCGGACCTCGTCCGCAACGGCCACGCGGACCTCTCCGAGCTCGAGCTCATCGTCATGGACGAGGCCGACCACATGGCCGACATGGGCTTCATGGACGAGATCACCGAGATCCTCGCCGGCGTCCCCGAGGGGGGCCAGCGCCTGCTGTTCTCGGCGACCCTCGACGGCGACGTCGACCGCCTCGTCACGCAGTACATGCACGATCCCGTGACGCACGACGTCACCGACGGCGACGACCAGCCGGCGACGATGCGCCACGTGGTGCTCAACGTGCCGCCGCACGCGAAGTACCAGATCGCCACCCGCATCGCGGCGCGCGAGGGCCGCACGATCGTGTTCGTGCGCACGAAGCTCGCGACCGAGCGCATCGCGGAGGAGATGCGGGAGGCCGGCGTGCTCGCCCTCGCGATCCACGGCGACCGCTCGCAGGCCGAGCGCAACTTCGCGATCAGCGCGTTCCGCGCCGGCGACGTGCCGGTGCTCGTCGCGACCGACGTCGCGGCGCGCGGCATCCACGTCGACCACGTCGACCTGGTCATGCAGATCGACCCGCCGGCCGACCACAAGGACTACACCCACCGCTCGGGCCGCACCGCGCGCGCGGGCGAGGAGGGCCTCGTCGTCACGCTGGTGCTCCCCCACCAGCGCCGCTCGACCGACCGCATGCTCGAGCGTGCCGGCGTCGATGCGACGTTCCGCAAGGTGCGCGGCGAGGACGCCGAGTCCCTCGCGATGGTCGACGACCTCACCGGCGGTCGGGAGCCGTCGTGGGAGCCCGTGCGCGAGCCGCGTCCGCAGCGTCCCGAGCGTCGTGGTCGCTACGAGCGTCCCGGCCGGGGCGACCGTCCCGCGCGCGGGGGCGACCGTGGTGGTCGTTCCGAGCGGCGGTGGGAGGACCGCCCGCCGCGCAAGTGGGATCGCGACGACCGACCGCGCCGCGACGACCGACCGCGCCGCGACGACTCGCGGGCCGACGACATGATGGCCACGCAGCAGCGCATGGAGGAGCGTCTCGCCCGCATCGAGCGCGACCTCTCCGACCGGGAGGCGGCGCTGTCCGCACGCGAGGGCCGCCTGGCCGAGCGCGAGGCGCAGCTCGACGACCGCGGCCCGCGTCGCTACGACGACCGCCCCGCCAAGGGCGGCTACGACAAGGGCGCGCGCGGCAAGGGCGGCGACAAGTCCTACAAGAAGGGCGACAAGCCGTACGGCAAGAAGCCCGCCAAGGGCGGCTACGACAGCTCTAGTCGGAAGCCCCGGAAGCCTCGGAACGGGCGCTAGCGGCGTCCTCCTCGCGGAGGCGCGCGATGGCGGCCTCGAAGTCGTCGAGCGTGTCGAAGGCCTGGTAGACGCTGGCGAAACGCAGGTAGGCGATCTCGTCGAGGTCCCTCAGGTGCGGCAGGATCGCGAGACCGACGTCGAGCGCGTTGATCTCCGCCTGGCCGCTCGCGCGGACGGTCTCCTCGACCTTCTGCGCGAGCAGGGCGAGGTCGTCGTCGCTGACGGGCCGGCCCTGGCATGCCTTCTTGACGCCCGACACGATCTTGTCGCGGCTGAACGGCTCGGTCACGCCGTTGCGCTTCGCCACCGACAGGCTGGCGGTCTCGACCGTGGTGAAGCGCTTGCCGCACGCGGGGCATTCGCGGCGGCGGCGGATCGACGAGCCGTCGTCCGCGGTGCGCGAGTCCACCACACGGGAGTCCGGGTTCCTGCAGAACGGGCAGTGCATGCGATCACTTTGCCACGAAGCACCGCGCCCGCCCAACACGCGCGCCACGTGCGCCGCCGTGCGGCGACGCCCCGGGCCTCAGGCGACCGGGAGGTAGATCTGCTCGCCTGCCATCAGCGCCGTGTCGGTCATCGCGTTGAGGTGCTGGATGTCGACCATCGTGTCGCGCACGTCGTCGCCCGCGGGCGTCATCGACGAGGCGATGTCCCACAGCGTCTCCCCCGTGCCGACCGTGTACACGTCGACCGCGACCGGCTCGCCCGCGCCGTCGGACGCGAAGGCCTGTGGCCCGATCACCGCGGCCCCGACGAGCAGCAGCAGCACGGCCAGGATGCGGCCGGTGCGCGTGCGCCGGGCCCGTGCCTCGGGGGTCTGCGGTGCGTAGATGCTCATCTCTGCCTCCTCGATTCGAACAGGTGTTCTATCGAACGTGTGTTCTAGTTGTAGCACCGTGCTCCGACACTGACAAGACACGCTCGAACATATGTTTGATTTCCACCAGGGATTGCCCTAGCGTCGTGAGACAAGAGGACCACCGGGGTCTGACATCCACCTGACGGGAGGCCAGGGATGACGCAGGAAGGCGCGGGACGCGGCGAGGGTCGAGGGGCGCAGCCCGCCGATGCGACCGTGCACGAGCTGCGCGACCCCGCGACCGGCCTCACGGCCCGTCAGCGGGCGGTCGTCGACTTCATCCGTGCCACCGTCCTCGAGCGCGGCTACCCGCCGTCGATGCGCGAGATCGGCGACGCCGTCGGCCTCACCTCGCCCTCGTCGGTCAAGCACCAGCTCACCGCGCTCGAGGCGAAGGGCGTGCTGCGGCGCGACCCGCACCGCCCCCGCGCGATCGAGGTCGTCCTCCCCGGCGAGCAGCCCGCCGAGCCCGCGGCCGTCGAGGCCCCGGCGCCGGCGGTACCCGCATCACCCGGGGACGAGGGCGTCGTGCAGATGGTGCCGCTCGTCGGCCGCATCGCGGCCGGTGGCCCGATCCTCGCGGAGCAGGAGGTCGAGGACACCTTCGCCCTCCCCCGCCAGCTCACCGGCGACGGCGAGCTCTTCATGCTCCAGGTCTCGGGCGACTCCATGATCGACGCCGCGATCTGCGACGGCGACTGGGTGGTGGTGCGCCGCCAGAACAGCGCCGACAACGGCGACATCGTCGCCGCGCTCCTCGACGACGAGGCCACCGTCAAGACCTTCCGCCGCAAGGACGGCCAGGTGTGGCTCATGCCGCACAACCCCGCGTACACGCCTATCGACGGCACGCACGCACGCGTGATGGGCAAGGTCGTCTCGGTCCTGCGCCGCGTCTGACGGGACGATGCGCGGGCGGCTGCGCCCGCATCGTCCCGCCCGGCGGCACCGGCGCTACGACGCCGCGAGCCTCCGGAGCGCGCCGAGGGCGACCTCGCGGTCGGTCGTGGGCCACAGGTCCGGCATCGACCGCGTGAGGAAGCCGCCGTACCGCGCGGTCGCGAGCCGGGGGTCCAGCACCGCGACGACCCCGCGGTCCGAGCTCGCGCGGATGAGCCGGCCGGCCCCCTGCGCGAGCAGCAGCGCCGCATGCGTCGCCGACACGGCCATGAAGCCGTTGCCGCCTCCGGCCGCGACCGCCTCGGTGCGCGCCTGGGCGACGGGCTCGTCGGGGCGCGGGAACGGGATGCGGTCGATCACCACGAGGCTCGCGGTGCGCCCGGGCACGTCGATGCCCTGCCACAGCGACGTCGAGCCGAACAGGCAGGCCGACTCGTCCTCCTTGAACCGGGACACGAGAGTGGGCAGCTGGTCGTCGAGCTGGTACAGCACCGGCACGTCGAGCCGCTCCCGCATCGCCTCCGTGGCCATCTGGGCGGCCTTGTGCGAGGAGAACAGGCCGAGCGTGCGGCCGCCCGCGGCCTGGATGAGCGCGGCGAGCTCGTCGAGCGCCTCGTCGGAGATGCCGCCCATGCCGGGCTTCGGGAGGTGCTTGGCGACGTAGAGGATGCCTTGGCGCGGGTAGTCGAACGGGCTGCCGGCGTCGAGCGTGGTGGCGTGATCGACGCCGAGGTGGCGCGAGATCGCGCCGAAGTCGCCGCCGAGCGCGAGCGTCGCGGAGGTCATGACGGAGGCCTTCTCGTCGAGGAGCTTCTCGCGGATGAGGCCCGCGACGTCGAGGGGCGCGGCGACGATGCGCTCCGGTACCGGGGCGTCGTAGTCGCCGTCGCGCGGGGCGAGCCAGATGACGTAGCGGCCGTGCTCCCCCTGGAGCTCCTCGCACACGTCGACGATCGTGCCGAGCGAGGCGGCGGCGACCTTGCCGCCCGCGCCGAGCTCCTCGGAGCGCTTGGTGATCTCGGAGACGAGCGCGCGGGAGGCGGCGCGCACCTCCTCGACGGCCATGGCTAGCGCGTCGGGGAGGCCGAGCCGGAGGCGACCGGGCGAGCAGTCGCCGAGGGCTCCATCGAGGTGGCGGGCGGCGCGGTCGAGGTCCTCAGAGACGACTCCGCAGCGGCGGGCGTCGCGCGCGGCGCGGTCGACCGCGACCACGGTGAGCTCGTGGGTGGCGGAGGACGTGATCCGGGAGACCAGCTCGTGCGCCTCGTCGACGATGAGCACGGAGTGGTCGCCGAGCATGTCGTGCCCGGTGGCCTGGACGCCGAGCACCGCGTGGTTGGTCACGACGACGTGGGCCTTGGCGGCCGTCTCGCGGGCCCGCTGCGAGAAGCACTCCGCGAGCAGCGGGCACTTCTGGTCGAGGCACTCGCGGCCGCTCACGGACACCTGTGCCCACGCGCGCCCGCTCACGCCCGGCACCAGGTCGTCCCGGTCTCCCGTGCCGGTCTCGTCGGCCCATTCGTTGAGGCGGACCACCTCGCGGCCCAGCTCGCTCGTCGGCCCGATCGGCAGCATGTCGTCGTCGCCCTCGTCGGGGTAGCCGCCGCCCATCTTGTGCAGGCACAGGTAGTTGCCGCGACCCTTGAGCAGGGCGATGCGGGCGCGCTGCCCGAGCGCGGGCTCGAGCGCCTCGGCGACGAGGGGCAGGTCCTTGGTGAAGATCTGGCGCTGGAGCGCGAGGGTGGCCGTCGAGACCACCACGCGGCTGCCCGTGCGGACCGCGTGCGCGACCGCGGGGACGAGGTAGCCGAGCGACTTGCCCGTGCCCGTGCCCGCCTGGACGAGCGCGTGCTCGTCGCCGTCGAGCGCATCGGCCACCGCCCGCGCCATCTCGCGCTGGCCGTCGCGCGGCTCGCCGCCGAGCGCGCCGACGGCGCTCTCGAGCAGCGCGTCGGCGTCGTGCCCGCTCACACGGAGGCCGAGGGGACGCCGGCCTCCTCGAGACGCGCGGCCAGGCCCGCGTCGACGAGCGCGCTGAGGTGCGTGCCCTCGGGCACATGGGACTGCGCGAGCACCTCGCCGTGGCGGTGCACCTCGCTCACGAGGTCGCCGCGGGTGTAGGGCACGACCACGTCCACCGGGATCTCGGGGCGCGGCAGCTCCCGGCCGATGAGCTCCATGAGCTCCTCGATGCCCTCGCCGGTGAGCGCGGAGACCTCGATGGTGATCTCGCGACGACCGCGCAGGCGCAGCAGGGTCTCGGGGTCGGCGATGTCGGCCTTGTTGAGGACGAGCACCTCCTTGACCTGGTCCGCGCCCGGCACGTCGGCGAGCACCTCGCGCACCGCGCGGATCTGGCTCTCGGGGTCCGGGTGCGAGGCGTCGACCACATGGAGCATGAGGTCCGCGTGAGCCACCTCCTCGAGCGTCGAGGCGAAGGCGGCGACCAGCTGGTGCGGCAGGTCGCGCACGAAGCCGACCGTGTCCGACACCGTGAACTCGCGCCCGTCCGGGGTCTGCGAGCGGCGCACCGTCGGGTCGAGGGTCGCGAACAGGGCGTTCTCGACGAGCACGCCGGCGCCCGTCACGCGGTTGAGGATCGACGACTTGCCGGCGTTGGTGTAGCCGACGATCGCGACGTTCGGCAGGCCGAGCCGCCGCTCGCGCCGCACCGCGCGCGCGGGCTCCATCGCCTTGATGTCGCGGCGCAGCTGCGCCATGCGGGTGTGGATGCGCCGGCGGTCGAGCTCGATCTTGGTCTCACCGGGACCGCGGGAACCCATGCCGGCGCCCGCGCCGCCCACCTGGCCGCCGGCCTGGCGGGACATCGACTCGCCCCAGCCGCGCAGGCGCGGGAGAAGGTACTCGAGCTGCGCGAGCTCGACCTGCGCCTTGCCCTCCTTGGACTTCGCGTGCTGCGCGAAGATGTCGAGGATGAGCGCGGTGCGGTCGATGACCTTCACCTTCACCACGTCCTCGAGCGCGCGGCGCTGGCTGGGCGCGAGGTCGTCGTTGACGATGACGGTGTCCGCGCCCACGGCCGCGACGATGTCGCGCACCTCGTGCGCCTTGCCCTTGCCGATGTAGGTGGCCGGGTCCGGGTGCGGGCGTCGCTGCAGGACGCCGTCGAGGACCTCGGAGCCCGCGGTCTCGGCGAGGGCCGCGAGCTCGCGCAGCGAGATCTCGGCGTCCTCCGACGTGCCGTGCGACCACTGCCCCACCAGCACCACCTTCTCGAGGCGCAGCTGGCGGTACTCGACCTCGGTGATGTCCTCGAGCTCGGTCGACAGGTTCGCGACGCGACGCAGCGCGGCGCGCTCCTCGCGGTCGTACTGGTCGCCGTCGTAGTCGGTCGCGGCGGTGCCGCCCTCCGCGACGGCCGTGCCCGCGCGCGACAGCACCCGGTCGATCACCGCATCGGCGCGGCTGGTCTCGGGCGTGTCCTGGTCGTCTGCTGCTGTCTCGCTCATACCCGTCCATTGTCTCACCCCCGTCCGACGTCCTCGGCCGTGCCTGGGGACGAACGGTGGACGATGCGCGGCGGGCGATGCGCCGGGGCCACCGATGCGCTGGAGGCCGCGGGCGTCCGTCGCGCGGCGATACGCTCGGGGCGTGAGCGAGGACCACTACTTCACCGCGCGCCCGGCGTCGGCCGACGAGCGCCGCACCATCCGCGTGACCCTCGCGGGCCGCGACGTCGAGGTCGAGACCGCGCCCGGGATCTTCTCCCCCGGCCACGTCGACCTCGGCACCCAGGTGCTGCTGCGCCAGGTGCCCGAGCCCCGCGGGCGCGTCCTCGACATCGGTTGCGGCTGGGGTCCGATCGCGCTCGAGGCGGCCCTGCGCGGCGCATCCGCCGTCACCGCGGTGGACGTCAACGAGAGGGCCCTCGACCTGCTCCGCCGCAACGCCGCGCGTCTGGGCGTCGCGGTCGACGCGGCGCTGCCGGAGGAGGTTCCGGCGGACGCCGTCTTCGACACCATCTGGTCGAACCCGCCGATCCGGATCGGCAAGGAGGCGCTGCACGCGCTGCTCACCACGTGGCTGCCGCGCCTCGCACCCGGCGGCGAGGGCTACCTCGTCGTCCAGAAGAACCTGGGCGCGGACTCGCTCGCGAAGTGGATCGCGGCTCAGGGCTGGGGCGCGTTCGAGAAGGTCGGCAGCTCGAAGGGCTTCCGGGTGCTGCGCATCTCCGCCTGACGCGCCCACACGCGAGGAGGGGCCTCCCGGCGATGCCGGGAGGCCCCTCCTGCGTTCCGGGTGCCGTCAGGCGCGGCGACGGGCCCGCGCGACGGAGACGGCGCCGAGAGCGATCAGCGTCCCGGCGAGCGCGACCAGCGGCGCGCCGTCGAAGCCGGTGTCGGCCAGGACGGCCTCCTCCGTCGTGTCCTCGGCGGTCGTGGTCTCCTCGGCGACCTCCTCGAGGTCCGTCTCGTCGGCCTCCGGGGCCGCGGCGACGGCCTCCGTGGCCGTGAGCGCGAACGACACGAAGTAGGGGTACCCGGACTCGTAGCCGTCGCTCAGGTACACGGCGACGAGCACGTCGTACGTGCCGGGCGCCGCGACGACGCCGGCGACTGCGAGATACAGGTCGCCCGTGCCCTCGTCCTCGACCAGCGCGACGTCGACGCCCTCCGGCGCCTCGACGACCGAGGCATCGACGAAGACGGTCTCGGGCGCCTCGAGGAAGTCCCAGCCCTCGACGGCGACATCCTCGAGGGTGAGCGCGAGGTACTGCTCGAAGTCGACCGTCGCCTCGACCGGCGCGGGCGCCTCGACCGAGGCGCAGTCCTCCTGGACGGGCGGGTAGATGTCCTCGCCGAACGAGGCGTCCAGCGTCGGCGCGAGCGCGATGTGCGCGGCGATTGCCTCGTCCCGCGCGCAGGGCGCGTAGTCGCGAAGCGCGACGATGAGGCTGGCGTCGCCCGCGGACGTGAGTCCGAGGTTCACCCACGGCTCGTCGTCGCCGTCGACCACGTCGAAGACGACGGAGTCGGCGACAGCGTGATACGCCACGATCGGGTCGTACCCGCCCTCGTCGTGCGAGATCATCGAGCTCGCGTCGACGGGCTCGTAGACGGTGCCGCGGTCGGAGCCGAGGTTGCCCAGGAGCCCGACGGTCATCGCGTCGATCACGCGTGCGGTGTCGGCGGAGGGCGCATCGGCGGCGACGGCCACGTCCCACTGCGCATAGCTGCCCTCGATGGTGAGCGTCACCGTCGCCGTGTAGTCGAAGGTCGCGCCTGCGACGTCGTCGTACAGCCTGAAGCCCGCCGCGGAGACGAAGGTGCTGACCCCGCCGTCGACGCGCGTGCTCGACACCGCGTCGAAGTCCGAGGCGTCGAGGTAGTCGTCGTCGTCATCGGTCACGAACTCGTACTCGAAGACGAACTCGTCGAAGGCGTCCGAGGTCCAACCCCAGATGGCACCGCCACCGGGGCCCAGGCCCGGGTAGCGGGCCTCGGCATCGTCGATCCGCCCGCCCTCGTCGTAGACCCACTCCCACGTCGTGGAGGCGTTGACGATGTCTCCGGCGTCCGCGGACGCCGGCGCGGCGATGCATGCGGCTCCGACGACGAGCCCGAGAACGGCCGCGGCGCGGCCGAGATGACGATTCTGCACAGTCCCTCTCCCTGTTGCTGAGCGCGCCGGCGTGCCTGGGGACCCGGGCACCGCTCGGAGCGCGCTGCGGGAAAGTTACCAGCGAATTCACCGTCCGTGGATCATCCGGCTCCAGATCCGGACAATGCTGTCCGCTATGCCCGGGATGTCGCCTCCCCGGGTCCGTCTCAGAGCCGCTCGCCGCGGGCTGCGGCCTCCGCGACGGCCACGATCCGGGCCGCGCGGGTCGCCGGCCGCTTGGCCAGCGCGACGTGCGCGAGCATCTGCTTGCGCGCCGACGGAGGGAAGCCGTCCCACGCGTCGCGCGCACCGGGCCGGTCGTCGAAGGCCTCTGCGAGGTCCGCGGGCACGACGAGGTCCTCGACGTCGTCGAGCAGCGTCCACGAGCCGTCGGCCTTCGCCGCCGCGATCACCGCGACCCCGGCGGGGGCGATGAGCCCGGCCTCCTCGAGCTCGCGGATGCGGGTCTTGTTGGTGCGCGCCCACCCGGAGCCGCGTTTGCGCGGCGCGCAGTACTGCAGGGTGCGCTCGTCGTCGAGCTTCCGCGTGACCGCGTCGATCCACCCGAAGCACAGCGCCTGGCGCACCAGCGCGTCGTACGTGAGCCCCACGTTCCCCGATGCCTTGCGCCACGTCGCGACCCACACCCCCGTGGTCTCGGTGTGGTGGGCCGCGAGCCAGGCACGCCATTCGTCCGCGTCCTCGGGGTGGATCCTCCGGGCGCCGTCCTCGCCGTGCTCGATCGGGTGCATGTCAGGCGGGGGCGTCGACCTCGCCAGTCGCGACGAGCACCGCCGGCCCCTCGAGCACGGTGGTCCCGCCCTCGATCCGCACGGTCACCTCGCCCCCGGGCACCTCGATGTCCCACACGTCGGGCGCGCCCGGGCCCGCCCACGTGCGCATGGCGAGGGCGACCGCGCACGCGCCGGTGCCGCACGACCGGGTCTCGCCCGAGCCGCGCTCGTGCACCCGCATCCGCACGCGTCCGTGCGCCTCGCCGCCGACCTCCGCATGGCCGAGCGCCACCGCGAACTCGACGTTGGTGCCGTGCGGCGGGACGGGGTGCACCTGCGGCGCCTCGGTGAGGTCGAGGCCGCGCAGCTCGTCGACGTCGGGCAGGGCGACCACATGGTGCGGGTTGCCCATGTCGACGGACAGCGCGGGGCGCACGGGGTCGAGGCCGCGAGCCGCGACCTCGGAGTCGAAGCCCTCGGTCGCGTCGCCCACGACGTAGCGGCCCATGCCGATCGCGTACCGGCCGCCGCCGAGCGCCGTCACCGTCCGCGGCCCGCCGCGCGTGCCGAACTCGAGGCCGCGCGCAAGGTCCTCCCCCGCCTCGGCCTCGAGGAACGCGCCGAACACCCGCGCGCCGTTGCCGCACATCTCCGAGGTGGTCCCGTCGGAGTTCCAGTAGTCCATGAACCACGTCGCGGGATCGAGCCCGGCGCCGGCGTCGAGCGCCCCGGCCCGGATCGCGCGGATCACGCCGTCACCGCCGATCCCGGCCCGCCGGTCGCACAGGAAGCGCACGAGCGCAGGCGTGAGGTCCAGGTCCCCGTGGGGGTCGAACAGCAGCACGAAGTCGTTCTCCGTGCCGTGTCCCTTGGTGAAGGTGAGCGTCATGCCCACCAGCGTAGTCAGCGCGCGGCGCGCTCCCGATCCGCCGCCGCGACCAGGGACGATGCGTCGGCGGCCGCGCGTGCCACGTCACCGTGGTCGCGCGGCGCGTCGATCCAGCGCACCCGCGGGTCGGGCCGGAACCACTGCGCCTGCTTCCGGGCGAGGCGTCGCGTGTGCTGCGCGATGAGCGCACGGGTCTCGGCGGCGTCGAGCTCGCCGTCGAGGTGGCGCAGCGTCTCGGCGTAACCGACGGCGCGGCGCGCGGTGACGCCCTCGCGCAGGCCGCGGGTCTCGAGCGCGCGCACCTCGTCGACCAGCCCGTGCTCCCACATCGCGTCGACGCGGGCGTCGATGCGCGGGTCGAGCAGCTCGTACGGCAGGTCGAGCGCGATCGTCAGGGCGGGCGCCTGGTACTCGTGGCGCGGCAGCGAGCTCTGGGTCGAGCCGGTCAGCGCGATGATCTCGAGCGCGCGCACGAGCCGCTTGACGTTCTGGGAGGGGATCTTCGCGGCGGCCTCGGGGTCGAGCGCGGCGAGCTCGCGGTGGAGGACGCCTGGGCCCTCCTCCTCCGCCCTGGCCTCGAGCGCGGCGCGCAGCTCCGGGTCGGTGCCGGGGAACTCGAAGCGGTCCAGCAGCGCGCGCAGGTACAGGCCGGAGCCGCCGACCACGATCGCGCGGCGGCCCCGCGCATGGATCGCGGCGATGTCGGCGCGGGCCTCCTCCTGGAAGCGTGCGACCGACGCGTCCTCGTGCACGTCGAGCATGTCGAGCTGGCGGTGCGGGATCCCCCGGCGCTCGGCCACCGGCAGCTTCGCGGTGCCGATGTCCATGCCGCGGTAGAACTGCATGGAGTCCGCGTTGACGACCTCGCCGCCGAGCGACTCGGCGAGGTCGAGGCTGATCGCCGACTTGCCGGTCGCGGTGGCGCCGACGACGGCGACGATCACCGGCGCATCGTCCCGCGCGGCGCCGGGCCCCGCGGTGGTCACGCGCCGCGCAGCGTCGGGATGCCGAGGCCGACGGGGCCCGCCGGGGCACCGCCGCCGGTGCCGCACGAACCGCCGTGGTCGTGGTCGCCGCCCTGGGCCGCGTCCCACGCGTCGCCGGCACGGGTGCGCCGGACCGCGTAGGGGCCGCCCTCGAGACCCGAGTCCGCGAGGAGGTGGTGCGGGGCGCCGTGGGTGACACGCACGCCCACCATGTCGCCCGGACGCGGCACCTCGGCGCCCTCGGGCACCGCGAAGTGCACGAGGCGGTTGCCGGGCTCGCGACCCGACAGGCGCGCGGACTCGCCGTCCTTGCGACCGCCGGAGTCGAGCACGAGCAGCTCGAGGTCGCGGCCGACGAGCGCCTGCGAGTCCTCGAGGGTGAGGCGCTCCTGGAGCGCGACGAGCCGCTCGAAGCGCTCCTGCACGACGGCCTTGGGCAGCGGCTCGAGGTCGTAGGCGGGGGTGCCGGGACGCGGCGAGTACTGGAACGTGAACGCCGAGGTGAAGCGCGAGGCCTCGACGACCCGCAGCGTCTCCTGGAAGTCCTCCTCGGTCTCGCCGGGGAAGCCCACGATGATGTCGGTGGTGATCGCGGCGTGCGGCATCGCGGCACGGACCCGGTCAATGATGCCGAGGAAGCGCTCCGACCGGTAGGAGCGGCGCATCGCGCGCAGCACCTTGTCCGAGCCCGACTGCAGCGGCATGTGGAGGCTGGGCATGACGGTGGGGGTCTCGGCCATGGCGTGGATGACGTCGTCCGTGAACGCGGCGGGGTGAGGCGACGTGAACCGCACGCGCTCGAGCCCGTCGATCTCCCCGCAGGCCCGCAGCAGCTTGGCGAAGGCGCCGCGGTCGCCGAACTCGACGCCGTACGAGTTGACGTTCTGCCCCAGCAGGGTGACCTCGACGGCGCCCTGCGACACGAGCGCCTCGACCTCGGCGAGGATCTCGCCGGGGCGACGGTCGCGCTCCTTGCCGCGCAGCGACGGCACGATGCAGAACGTGCACGTGTTGTTGCAGCCGACCGAGATGGACACCCAGCCGGAAGCGATCGCGTCGCGGCGCGAGGGCAGCGTCGACGGGAAGACCTTGAGCGACTCCTCGATCTCGACCTGCGCCTCGGCGTTGTGGCGCGCGCGCTCGAGGAGCGCGGGCAGCACGTCGATGTTGTGGGTGCCGAACACGACGTCGACCCACGGGGCGCGGTTGACGATCTCGCCGCGGTCCTTCTGGGCGAGGCAGCCGCCGACGGCGATCTGCATGCCAGGGCGCTGCGCCTTGACCGCCGCGAGCTGGCCGAGGTTGCCGTACAGGCGGGTCGCGGCGTTCTCGCGCACCGCGCACGTGTTGATGACGACGACGTCGGCGACGTCGGCGCCCGCGGGTGCGGCAGAGTACCCGGCGCCCTCGAGGAGGCCGGCCATGTGCTCCGAGTCGTGCACGTTCATCTGGCACCCGAGCGTCCTGACGAGGTACGTGGGTGCGAGGGAAGTCTGGGTCATGCTCTAACCTGCGACGGCATCCGCCCGTAGTTCGCGGATCACCGTCACCTTGATCTCTCCGGGGAAGGTGAAGTCCTTGCTGATGTGCTCAGCAATTGTACGCGCCAGCGCCTGGGTCCCCTCGTCGTCGATCTCCTCGGGCTCGACGATGACGCGCACCTCGCGCCCCGCCGCCATCGCGAGCACGCGCGTGACGCCGTGGTGCTCGAGCACCAGCTTCTCGAGGTTCTCCATACGGTTGATGTAGGAGTCGAGGTCCTCGCGCCGCGCGCCCGGCCGGGCAGCGGACAGGGCGTCCGCGACCTGCACGATGACGGCCTCGAGCGACTCCTGCGGGACCTCGTCGTGGTGCGCGGACACCGCGTTGACGACGAGCGCGTCCTCGCCGTGCTCGGCCAGGAACCGCGCGCCCAGGGCCGCGTGGGTGCCGGGCTGCTCGTGGGTGAACGCCTTGCCGAGGTCGTGGAACAGCGCACCGCGGCGGGCGAGGTCGACGTCCGCGCCGAGCGCGGCGGCGATGTCGGCGGCCATCTGCGAGGTCTCCACGAGGTGCGCGAGCACGTTCTGCCCGTAGGAGGTGCGCAGGCGGAGCTTGCCGAGCACGTCGACGATCTCCGACGGGACCCCCGAGACGCCGGCCTCCGTGAGCGCGTCGAGACCGGCGGCGCGGTGGCGCTGGAAGGCCCCGGCCACGGCGCGGGCGTACGCTGCCTCGACCCGCTGGGGCTGGATGCGGCCGTCCTCGACGAGCGCGTTGAGGGTGACCTCGGCGATCTCGCGACGCTCGGGGTCGAAGCTCGACAACTGGACGGCGTCGACGCCCTCCTCCACGAGCACGGTGACGCCGGTGAGCGCCTCGAAGGCGCGGATGTTGCGCCCCTCGCGGCCGATGATGCGGCCCTTCATCTCGTCGCTCGGCAGGTCGATCCACGTGGTGGCGTGCTCGGCGGACGATGCGGCGGCTTGGCGCTGCATCGCCTCGACGAGGATCTCCCGGGCCCGCTTGTCCGCGGCGGCCTGGGTACGGCGCTCGAGACGGCGGAGCTTGACCTCGGCGTCGTGGCGGGCGGCGTCGACGATCTCCGCGACGAGCTCGGCCCGCGCCTCCTCGGGCGTGGTCTGCGCGACCTCGGCGAGCGCCTTGGCACGGTCCTGGGCGATGCGGGCGCGGTCCGCCGCGAGCCGCTTCTCGTCGCGCACGACGACCGCGGCACGCTCCTCGAGCAGGCGCGCGTACTGCTGCGCGTGACGGTGGTCGCTCGCGACCTCCTTCTCGCGCTCATGGGCGAGATCCTCGCGCCGCTTCGCGTCCGCGAGGCGCGCCTGCGCGTCCTGGCGCAGCTGCTCGACCTCGCGGCGGCCCGCCTCACGCTCGGCGGTCGCCTCGCGCCGGGCGAACACGACCAGCAGCAGCGCGACGAGGCTGGCGCCGAGGAGCACCAGGATCGTCAGGGTCTGCCCCACCGGCCGCTCCTTCCGTGTCGCGCGAGACTAGTCATCCTCGCTATCGGCATCCCGCAAGTGTTTCACGAGGGCGAAAGCGAGAGAACTCGAGTATCCCTTGCGGCCGAGCATCGCCACGACGCGGCGCTCCCGCACGTCGACGGGGTGCGCGGCGAGCTGGTCCCAGCGGCGCCGGGCGAGCGCGGCGGCGCGCTCGCGCTCGTCGTCGTCGTCGATCTGGTCGAGCGCGGACCCGATGGCGTCCTCGTCGAAGCCCTTGCGCGCGAGCTCGACGCGGATGGCGCGCCGGGACTGGCCGCGCTCCGCGTGGCGGGTGCGGACGATGGTGGCGGCGAGGCCCGCATCGTCCACGAGCCCCACCTCGACGTAGCGTTCGACGATCGCGTCCGCGAGGTCGGGGACCACGTGCTTGGCGACGAGCCCGTCCCGCAGCTGGGCGGTGGACCGGGACGCGCGGGTGAGGATCCCGAGCGCGATCTCCCGCGCCTTCTCCGGGTCGGTGATGGGCTCGGGGGCCTGGTCCCGCGCGTGCGCGCGTCGGTTGCGACGCCGCCCGCGCGGGGTCTCGGACAGCTCCGTCATGGCCTAGAAGTCGGCGCCACGGTCCTTCTTGCCGCGGGCGGGCGCGGCGGCCGCCTCGGGCTCGGGGACCTCCTGGCTCTCCTCGCCGGCCGGGACGCCGACACCGAGCTTGGTCTTGACCTTGCGCTCGATCTCGTCCGCGAGCTGCGGGTTGTCCTTGAGGAACTTGCGGGCGTTCTCCTTGCCCTGGCCCAGCTGGTCGCCCTCGTACGTGTACCAGGCGCCCGACTTCTTGACGAAGCCGTGCTCGACGCCGAGGTCGATGATGCCGCCCTCGCGCGAGATGCCCTGGCCGTAGAGGATGTCGAACTCGGCCTGCTTGAACGGCGGGGCCATCTTGTTCTTGACCACCTTGACGCGGGTGCGGTTGCCGACGGGCTCGGTGCCCTCCTTGAGCGTCTCGATGCGACGCACGTCGAGGCGGACCGAGGCGTAGAACTTCAGCGCCTTTCCACCCGTGGTGGTCTCGGGGCTGCCGAAGAACACGCCGATCTTCTCGCGGAGCTGGTTGATGAAGATCGCGGTGGTGCCGGTCGTGTTGAGCGCACCCGTGATCTTGCGCAGCGCCTGCGACATGAGGCGGGCCTGGAGGCCGACGTGGCTGTCGCCCATCTCGCCCTCGATCTCGGCCTTGGGCACGAGCGCCGCGACGGAGTCGATGACGAGGATGTCGATGCCGCCCGAGCGGACCAGGATGTCCGCGATCTCGAGGGCCTGCTCGCCCGTGTCCGGCTGCGACACGATGAGGTTGTCGGTGTCGACGCCGAGCTTCTTGGCGTACTCCGGGTCGAGCGCGTGCTCGGCGTCGATGAACGCCGCGGTGCCGCCGGCCTTCTGCATGTTCGCGACGGCGTGGAGCGCGACGGTGGTCTTACCGGAGGACTCGGGGCCGTAGACCTCGACGATGCGACCCCGCGGGAGACCGCCGATGCCGAGCGCGATGTCGAGCGCGAGGGCGCTCGTGGGGATGGCCTCCACCGCGACGCGCTGCTGCTCGCCGAGGCGCATGGCCGAGCCCTTGCCAAACTGGCGGTCGATCTGTCCGAGCGCCGCCTCGAGGGCCTTGCTGCGGTCCGCTGCTGCTGCCATGTCGCTTCCTCACATCCATCCGTGGCTGGTCTGCCGTGTGTCGAGGACGACGCTACGCCGACCCTCCGACATCGCGACGGCGCCGGCCCTCCCTGGGGAGGCGCCGCCGTCGCGCGGCGTCCTGGGGATCACGGTATATCGAACAACTGTTCGAAGGGAAACGACACGCCGCCCGGGCGTGTCGGCTCAGCGGGGCGGGGGGACCATCCGCTCGCGGTCGCCCCCGTCGCGGCGGTCGACGGGCACGTCCATCTGCTCGCACCAGGCGTGCCACACGTCGCGCGGGGCGACCCCGGCCTCGATCGCCGCGACCGGCGTGAGCGAGTCGACGCCGTCGAGCGCGAGCTCGCGCGCGAGCGTGCGGGAGTACGCGGGTCCGAAGACCGCGTCGGCCAGGGACCAGAACTCGCTGAGCCGCACGTCCCTAGCGGGAGCGCATCGAGCTGAGCAGCTCGGGCACCGTGTCGGGGATCGACGGCATGACGGGCACGTCGGTGAGGGACTCGGCGTGCGCGAACCGGTCGGAGACCTCGCGCAGGATGGTCGACATGGGCAGGTCCAGCGCATCGCAGATCGAGGCGAGGAGCTCGGAGGAGGCCTCCTTCTGCCCGCGCTCGACCTCGGAGAGGTAGCCCAGGGACACGCGCGCTCCGGAGGAGACGTCGCGCAGGGTCTTGCCCTGCGTCAGGCGCGCGTCGCGCAGAACCTCGCCGATCTCGTTGCGAAGCACAGGCATGCGCCCTCCCCTCATCGTCGTCATGCGTCCCTTGTCCATGCTGACACAACGCACCATACCCCACCCTTGTTCCGCCCCGGTCGCGGAGGGGTTACAGCAATGTGACATCTGCCGCAAGGGACGAGAGGACCAGCGCGAGGGCGGCGTCCACGGTTCCGGAGCGCACCGCGGCACGGTCGCCGGGAAGGTCGAGGCGTGTGGTGGACTCCCCCGCCGGACCCGCGACGGCCACGTGCACGCGGCCCACGGGAGCGCCGTCGTGCGGCTCGGGACCCGCCACCCCGGTGGTCGCCACGCCCAGCGTCGCGCCGGTCGCCTCGCGCACGCCGCGGGCCATCGCCCCGGCGACCGCGTCGGACACGACCCCGGCCTCGCGGATGAGGTCCGGGTCGACGCCGAGCAGCCGTGCCTTCATCGCCGGGGTGTACGCGACGATGCCGCCGCGCACCACGGTCGAGGCGCCCGGCACCGCGATGAGCGCCGAGCACACCGCCCCGCCCGTGAGCGACTCGGCGGTCGCGATCGACGCGCCGCGCTCGCGCAGCCTGGCGATCACCTCGTCAGGCAGCGGCATGGCCCCCGGCGCGCTGGGCGCGCGCCGCCCGCACGATCTTCACGGTGTAGTCGACGCCGGTGACGAGCGCGAGCGCCGTCGCGACGAGCAGCACCCACCAGGCCGCGGAGTCCACCCACGAGGGCATCCCGGGGATGAGGTACAGCCAGATCGCGAGGAGCTGCGCCATCGTCTTGGCCTTGCCGCCGGGCGAGGCGGGGATGACGGTGCCGGCCGCGACGAGCAGCCTGCCGACGGTCACCCACAGCTCGCGCACCGCGATGATGGCGACCGGCCACCACGGGATCCCGTCGACCACGACGAGCACCGCCAGCACGCCGAGCACGAGCGCCTTGTCGGCGATGGGGTCGGCGAGCTTGCCGAACGGGCTCACCACGCCCCAGCGGCGCGCGAGGTAGCCGTCGAAGAAGTCCGTGGCGGCCGCGATCATGAACAGCACGAGGGCCCACCACCGGAGCGGCCCCTCCTCGCCCGCGTCGAGCGCGAGCAGGACGAGCACCACCGGCACCATGATGAGGCGCGCGACGGTCAGCACGTTGGGAACTGCGGAGGTCACGCACACACCTTAATGCGCGCGAGGTCGCGCCGATGCCGGAGCGGTGGCGTTCCGGGGGTCGGAGGTGCCGGGATACTGGACGCATGCCCCGTCGCGACCGTCCCGGCCATGCCCGCACGCCGGGCGCGACCCGCCTCGTCGCCGTGGCGGCCGTCGCGCTCGTGGCGGGCGCCGCCGCCGGGCTGATGGGTGCGCGCGACCTCCGGGAGGCCGCCGAGGCGCCGCCCGTCGCCTCCCCCGTGGCGGCGGTCGAGGCGGACGATGCGTCGCCCGTACCCGCCGCATCGTCCTCTCCCGCACCGAGCCCGTCCGCCACGGTCGAGCCCGAACCCGAGCCGCAGCCGGTGCAGTTCACGCTGGTCGCGGCCGGGGACGTGCTCCCGCACACGCCGGTCAACGACTCCGCGCGGACCGCGGACGGCTACGACTTCGCGGCGCTGATGAAGGGCGTCGAGCGCTACGTCGCGGGCGCCGACCTCGCGCTGTGCCACATGGAGGTGCCGGTCTCGCCGGCCGGGGTCGCGCCGTCGGGATACCCGCTGTTCTCCGCGCCGAAGCAGCTGGTGAGGGACCTCGGCAAGGTGGGCTGGGACGGGTGCTCGACCGCGTCGAACCACACGGTCGACCGCGGCACCGCGGGCGTCGAGGCGACCCTGGACGCCTTCGACGCGGCGGGACTCCAGCACTCCGGTTCCGCGCGCACGAAGAAGGAGGCCGCCTCCACCGCGATGTACGAGGTGACCTCCGGCGACCGCACCGTCACCGTGGCCAACATCAGCTTCTCGTACGGCACCAACGGCATGCCCGTGGCGTCCCCCTGGCAGGTCGACCTCTTCGATGCGGACGATGCGGACGCGGGGCCGATCATCGCGGCCGCCCGTCAGGCCCGCAAGCAGGGCGCCGACGTGGTCATCGCCTCCGTCCACTGCTGCGTCGAGTACCGCACGGAGCCCACCGACGCGCAACGGTCGATCGCGACGCAGATCGCGGAGTCGGGGCAGGTGGACCTCTACGTCGGCCACCATGCGCACGTGCCCCAGCCGATCGAGCTGCTCCCCGGCGGCCCGACGGGCGAGGGCATGTGGACGGCCTTCGGGCTCGGCAACTTCCTGTCCAATCAGGGGACCCAGTGCTGCGTGGCCGCCACGACGAACGGCGTGCTGCTGTCGGCGACGTTCACGGTGGACCCGGACGGCGCCGTCGAGGTCGACGCCGCCTGGTACGGCACGACGGTCGACCGCCTCGCCCGGCATGCCGTGCACGTGCTCACGGACATCCGTGACGGAGTCGGGACGCTGTCCGCCGGGGAGGTGGGCAGCCGTCTCGCGGCGGTGCGCGACGCGGTGGGCGACGAGGCGCCGATGCGCAAGCGTCCGGTGGAGCCGCTCGCCGACGAGGTGGTCGTCGTGCCGCGGACGCCGTCCGCGACGTAGCGCCGAGGACTCGCCCCCGCATCGGTCCCATGGCCGGAGCGGTCGCTCCGGCGCCGCCCGCTACCGGTCGCCCAGGACCGGGTCGGGCTCCGCGGGCCGCGGGTCGATGAGGCTCGTGCCCGTGTGCGGATGCTGGGACAGCGCCGTGGCGGCAGGCTGGGCGACCCCGAAGAGCCAGCCCTGGCCGTAGCGCCAGCCGCAGTCCGCGAGGAACTGGGCCTGCGCCTCGGTCTCGATGCCCTCCGCGATGGTCGCGAGGCCGAGCTCGCGCGCGAGGGCGCCGAGCGCACGGGACACGCGCGCGCCGGCGGGGTCCTCGGGGATGCCCGCGACGAACGACATGTCGAGCTTGACGCCCGACACGGGCAGGTCGCGCAGGTACGACAGCGGCGACACGCCGGTGCCGAAGTCGTCGAGGAGGATCGGGACGCCCGCGTTGCGCAGCTCGGTGAGCTCGTGACGGATCCGGGTGTTGGGGTTGACCAGCGAGGCCTCGGTGAGCTCGACCACCACCCGCTGCGGGCTGAGGTGGTGGCGGCCGATCGCGGCGAGCACGCCGTCGGCGAAGGCCGAGTCGCCCAGCTGGTCCGCGGACACGTTGAGCGACACCCACACCGTGTCGGAGGGCGAGCGCTCGAGGAACTGGGCGGCCTGCTCGACGAGCGCGGCGCCGGCCGTCGACGCGAGCCCGCGGTCGGAGATGAGCGGCAGGAACGCGCCCGGCAGGAGGAGGCCCCGGGTGGGGTGCTGCCAGCGCACGAGCGCCTCGTAACCGACGACGGTGCGCGTCGCGAGCTCGAGGATCGGCTGGTAGTGGAGCACCAGGTCGCCGTTCTCGATCGCGCGCGCGAGCTCGGCGGCGAGGGCGGTCTGGTTGTCGTCGGCGATCCGCATGGAGGGCTCGTAGACCTCGGTGCGGCTCTTGCCGGCGGCCTTGGCCCGGTACATCGCGGCGTCGGCGGCGCTCAGCAGCGCCGCGGAGCCGCCCGCGATCGTGTCCTCGTCCGCCATGGCGATGCCGAGCGACGCGGCCAGCTGGATCTGGTGGCGCTTGACGCCGAGCGGCGCGCGCAACCCGTCGTGGATGGCCGCGGCGATCTCGAAGAGCGCCTTGGAGCAGTCGGTGTCCTGGACGGCGATGACGAACTCGTCGCCGCCGAGGCGTGCGACGGTGCCGCGGCCGCCGGTCGCGGAGCGCAGCACGCCGGCGACGTGCACGAGCGCGTTGTCGCCGATCGCGTGGCCGAAGCGGTCGTTGAGCCCCTTGAACCCGTCGAGGTCGACCGCGATGACGCCCACCCGGGAGTCCGCGTCGGGCTGCGCGAGCAGGTCGCTCAGCACCTCGTTGAAGAGGTTGCGGTTCGCGAGGCCCGTGAGGGGGTCGTGCATCGCGCGGTGCTGCATGAGCTCCGAGCGCATGCGCACCTCGGTGGTGTCGCGCACCTGCACCACGTAGTGGTCGGGGGCGCCGCCCGCGTAGCGGACGAGGCCCACGTCGAGCACCGCCCACACGACGTTGCCGTCGGCCTTGACGTACCGCTTCTCGACCGAGAAGTGGTTCTGGTGGCCGTCGTAGAGGCGCTGGAGCTGGTCGCGCTCGGCGTGCAGGTCCTGGGGGTGCGACAGCGCGCTGAACGGGGTGCCGCGCAGCGCGGCGACGGTCGAGCCCATCATCTCGGCGAAGGCCCGGTTGACCTCCATGAGGCGCCACTCGAGATCGATGAGCGCCATGCCGGTGGGCGCGTTCTCCATCGCACGACGGAACTGTGCGTCGGAGCGGCTGAGCGCCTCGGCGGCCTCGCGCAGGCCGGTGGTGTCCATCACGGTGACGATCGTGAGCGGACGCCCGTCCGCCGCATCGTCCACCGGGCGCGAGCGCACGTGGAGCCAGCGGATGTCGTCGGCGCCGCGCCGTCCCGGGACGCCGATGACGCGCGGGCGGCCGTCCTCGGTGCGGGCAAAGGCCGCGCCGGGGACCATGGGACGCATGTGCGCGTCGACGGCGCGGATGGGCAGCCGCGCGAGGGGCGTGCCCACCGAGTCCGACTGGCGCAGCCCGAGGATCGCGCACGCGGTGTCCGACACCAGCGCGACCTCGCCCGACTGCGTCACGATCACGACGCCGTCGCGCGACGAGGTCATCACGGCCTCGAACTGGCGCCGCAGCGCGCGCTCCTGCGCGAGCGCCCGGTCCCGGGCCTCGCGCTCGCGTCCGGACCGCCAGAAGAAGTAGAACGCGTTGAGCGCGAGCAGGATGAGGAGCGCGCCGACGCCGGCGACGAAGGCCGGCTGCGCGAAGAGCTCTAGGACTCCACCCATTCCCCGTCCTCTGGCTCGCGGTGTGCCGTGGTCGTGCCCACCGTAGCGCCAGAGTCGCCCCTCAGGACAGCAAGCGTGGAGGCGAGTTCGTCAGGTGTGACCAATACGTCACGAGCCTTCGAACCCTGCGACGGTCCGACGATCTCCCTGGTCTCGAGCAGGTCCATGAGCCGGCCCGCCTTGGCGAAGCCCATCTTGAGCTTGCGCTGGAGCATCGACGTGGAGCCGAGCTGGGTGGTGATGACGAGCTCCGCGGCGGCGAGCAGGTCCTCGAGGTCGTCGCCGATGTCGGCGTCGATGACGGCGCTCTGCTGGGCCACCACGACATCGTCGCGGTAGTCCGGGTCGGCCTGACGCTTGGCGTGCTCGACGGCGGCGTGGATCTCCGACTCGGACACCCACGAGCCCTGCGCGCGCATCGGCTTGCTCTCCCCCATCGGCAGGAAAAGCGCGTCGCCCTGGCCGATGAGCTTCTCCGCGCCCGGCATGTCGAGCACGACGCGCGAGTCCGCGAGCGACGAGGTCGCGAAGGCCAGGCGCGAGGGCACGTTGGCCTTGATAGTGCCGGTGATGATGTCGACGGACGGGCGCTGCGTCGCGAGCACGAGGTGGATGCCCGCCGCACGCGCGAGCTGAGTGATGCGCTGGATCGACTCGTCGACGTCGCGCGGCGCCACCATCATGAGGTCGGCCAGCTCGTCGACGATCACCAGCAGGTACGGGTACGTCTTTATCTTCCGCTCGGAGCCCGGCAGCGGCTTCACCTTGCCCGCACGGACGGCCTTGTTGAAGTCGTCGATGTGCTTGAAGCCGAACAGCGCCAGGTCGTCGTAGCGCATGTCCATCTCCTTCACCACCCACTCGAGGGCCTGCGCGGCCTTCTTCGGGTCGGTGATGATGGGCGTGATGAGGTGCGGGATGCCCTCGTAGATCGTGAGCTCGACGCGCTTGGGGTCGACGAGCACCATGCGCACCTCGTTGGGGGTCGCGCGCATGAGGATCGACGTGATCATCGAGTTGACGAAGGACGACTTTCCGGCGCCTGTCGCACCCGCGACGAGCAGGTGCGGCATCTTCGCGAGGTTGGCCATGACGTAGCCGCCCTCGACGTCCTTGCCGATGCCGATCGCCATCGGGTGGTCGTTGCGGGCCGCGACCGGGGAGCGCAGCACGTCGCCCAGCGCGACCGTCTCGCGGTCGACGTTGGGGATCTCGATGCCGATCGCGGACTTGCCCGGGATGGGCGACAGGATGCGCACGTCCGCGCTGGCGACCGCGTACGCGATGTTCTTGCTCAGCTGCGTGATCTTCTCGACCTTCACGCCGGCGCCCAGCTCGACCTCGTAGCGGGTGACGGTCGGGCCGCGCGTGAAGCCGGTGACCTCAGCGTCGACGCCGAACTGCTCGAGCACGTCCCGCAGCGACGCGACCACGCGGTCGTTCGCGGCGGAGCGCTCCTTGTGCGGGGCACCCTTGGCGAGGATGTCGAGCGCGGGCAGCACGTACGGGTTCGAGTTCTCGAGCTCGCCCTGCTCCCCCGCCGGGACGATGTGCGTGGCCGGGGGCAGGTGCGGGTCCTCGCCTTCGGCGCCGGGCACCTCGATGAGCTGGGTGGCGGCGTCGTCGGGAGCGGGCGCGGCGGCCGGCGCGGGAGCGGGGTCCCACGGCGGCACGTCCTCGGCCACCTCGTAGGGGGAGATCTGCTCGGTGACGGCGCGGCGGGAGGCCTCGGGGTCGATGATCGCGTCGAACTCGCTGTGGTCGACGGTGGCGGCCTGCGCGAACGCCTCGTCCGCCTCGTACGAGTCGAGGGCGTCCTCGGGCGGCGGGTCGCCGTGCAGCGCGCGCTCGATGAGGCGCTTGGCGCGACCGCGACGCTTGTGCTTCGGCTCCTTGGGCTCCTTGACCTTCGGGTCGCCGGGACGCTCGAGCGTGCGGTGCTCGGGCAGGTCGAGCGCGTCGTCGTCCTCGCGCGCGTCGTCGTGGCGGACCTTGTGGGAGACCTCCGCGATCCACGCGGCGGCCTCGCGCATCGAGATGCCCGCGATGATGAGGATGGACAGCAGCGCGAGCAGCACCAGCACGACGATCGCGAGCGGCGCCGTGACGAGCGCCGCGAGCGGGGTGCCGATCCCGAAGCCGAGGATGCCGCCGGCGTCCTGGATCCCCTCGAGGCCGTCGGACGGGCTGGGGCGGCCGTGGCCGATGTGGATGATGCCGTCGACGGTGATGGCGAGCATGAGCGCGCCGAGCGTGATGCGGTGGTTGGTGTTCTCCTCCTGCGGCGCGCGCATGAGGCGGACCGCGATGACGAGCAGCACGATGGGCAGCCCGTACGCGAGGATCCCGAACAGGCCGGCCCCGACGAAGTGGATCGCGGTGCCGGCCCAGCTGGGCAGCTGGAACCACTCGCGGGCGGCGATGAGGATCGCCATGATGAGGAGCGTGATCGCCATGCCGTCGCGGCGGACGGCGGGCGGCACGTCGCGCGCGCCGTGGCCGATGCCGCGCACGCCGGAGCCGACCGCGTTCGCGGTGCCGCGGCCGACGGCGGCGACGCCGCGCAGCAGGGCGGGGGGACGTCGCTTGGCCTGGGAGGCGCGCGAGCTCGACGAGGAGCCGCGCCGCGCGGACGGCGGCGCCTTCGTCGAGGGTCGGGACTGTCGCGTCTGTGCCATGGCACAGCACGGTAGCGCTCCGCACCGACAGGGCGGGGTTGCCACCCCGCCGAACCCCCGCATCGTCCCCCGAAAGGGACGATGCGGGCGGGGGCTACGCCTCGATGACGATGGGGACGATCATGGGCCGGCGGCGCAGCTTGGTGCCGACGTAGCGGCCCAGGACGCGGCGCGCGACCTGCTGGAGCTGGTGGGTGTCGGTGGAGCCGCCGCGGGCGGCCTCCTCGATCGCCTTCTTGATGTCGGGCAGGATCGCGTCGAACACCGAGTCGCCCTCGGCGAGGCCGCGGGCGTGCACCTCGGGTCCGTTGACCACGCGGCCGTTGCTCGAGTCGACCACGGCGAAGACGGACACGAAGCCCTCCTCCGACAGGATGCGGCGGTCCTTGAGCTCGGTCTCGGTGATCTCGCCCACCGACGAGCCGTCGACGTAGACGTGGTGCACCTCGACCGCGCCGACGACGCGTGCGACGCCGTCCTTGAGGTCCACGACCGTGCCGTTCTCCGCGAACATGACGTTCTCCTGCGGGATGCCGGTGCGGATCGCCAGGTGCCCGTTGGCGAGCAGGTGGCGCACCTCGCCGTGAATGGGCATGACGTTCTTGGGACGCAGGATGTTGTAGCAGTAGAGGAGCTCGCCCGCGCTGGCGTGGCCCGACACGTGCACGCGCGCGCTGCCCTGGTGCACCACGGTCGCGCCGAGGCGCATGAGGCCGTTGATGACGCGGAAGACGGCGTTCTCGTTGCCCGGGATGAGGGACGAGGCGAGGATCACCAGGTCCCCCTCCCCCACCGTGACCTTGTGGTCGCCGGAGGCCATGCGGCTGAGCGCGGCCATCGGCTCGCCCTGCGAGCCGGTCGACATGTAGACGACCTGCTCGCCTGGCATGGTGTCGGCCTTCTTCGGGTCGACGAGGATGCCGTCGGGCACGCGCAGGAAGCCCATGTCCGCGGCGATGCCCATGTTGCGGACCATCGAGCGGCCCACGAAGGCGACCTTGCGGCCGTGCGACTCGGCGGCGTCGATGACCTGCTGGACGCGGTGCACGTGGCTCGCGAAGGACGCGACCACGATGCGCCCGGTGGCCTGCGCGAAGAGGCGGTCGAGCACGGGACCGATCTCGACCTCGGCGGTGGTGAAGCCGGGCACCTCGGCGTTGGTGGAGTCGACCTGGAACAGGTCGACGCCCTCCGCGCCCAGCCGGGCGAAGGCGCGCAGGTCGGTGATGCGGCCGTCGAGCGGCAGCTGGTCCATCTTGAAGTCGCCGGTGTTGAGCACGGTGCCGGCGGACGTGCGCACGAAGACCGCGAGCGCGTCGGGGATCGAGTGGTTGACCGCGACGAACTCGAGGTCGAAGAGGCCGACCTTCTCGCGCTGGCCCTCCTTCACCGCGTGGGTGAGGGGCGAGATGCGGTGCTCGCGCAGCTTCGCCTCGACGAAGGCGAGCGTGAGCTGCGAGCCGAGGATCGGGATGTCGGGGCGCATGCGGAGCAGGTAGGGCACCGCACCGATGTGGTCCTCGTGGCCGTGGGTGAGGACGATCGCCTCGATGTCGTCGAGGCGGTCCTCGATGTAGCCGAAGTCCGGGAGGATCAGGTCGACGCCGGGCTGGTGGTCCTCGGGGAAGAGCACGCCGCAGTCGATGACGAGCAGGCGGCCGTCCAGCTCGAGGACGTGCATGTTGCGTCCCACCTCGCCGAGGCCGCCGAGAGGGACCACGCGGAGCGTGCCGGGTTCGAGGGCGGGCGGCGGGAGGAGGTCGGGGTTGAAGCTCATTCTTCTCTTCTCAGGGATGGAGGCCGGCGGCTTCGAGGCGCGCGATCAGCGCGTCGTGCTCGGCCGGCGTGTTGGGAAGCAGCGGCAGCCGCATCGCGCGGCTCGGGATGACGCCGAGCCAGTGCATCGCGGACTTCGCGTTGGTGGCGCCCGGGCCGCTGAAGACGGCCTGGTGCACCGGGAGGAGGGACTCGTGGAGGCGCTCGGCCTCGGCGACGTCGCCCGCGTCGTGCGCCGCGATCATCGCGGCGATCTCGCGGCCGACCACGTGGGAGGACACGGACACGACGCCCACGGCGCCGGCCCGGAGGAAGTCGAGGGTGAGCGGGTCGTCGCCGGAGTACCAGGCGAGGCCGGTGCGCTCGATACGGGCCTTGGCGGCCTCGACACCGCCGGTCGCGTCCTTCACTGCGACGACGCGCGGGTGCGCGGCGAGCTCGACGTAGGACTCGTCGGAGATCGCGAGCGCCGTGCGGCCCGGGATGTCGTAGAGCATCGCGGGCAGGCCTGTGGCGCCGAGGATGGCGCGGAAGTGCGCAACCACGCCCGCCTGCGACGGCTTGGAGTAGTACGGCGTGAGCGCGAGGATGCCGTCCGCGCCGGCCTCCTCGCCCTGCTCCGCCATGCGCACCGCGTGGGCGGTGTCGTTCGAGCCGGCGCCCGTGAGGATGGTGACGTCCGGGCCGACGGCCTCGCGGACCGCCGCGAGCAGGTCGACCTTCTCGGGCGCGTGGGTCGTGGGCGCCTCGCCGGTGGTGCCCGACAGCACCAGGCCGTCCGAGCCGTGGGCGACCAGGTAGCGGGCCAGCTCCTGGGCCGACGTGAGGTCGAGGGCGCCTCCCTCGTGCATCGGCGTGACCATCGCGGTCAGGACCGTTCCGAACGGTCGCGAGGAGGAAGTCATGGCACTCAACCTACCGCGCGGCGGCGTCCCGCCGGGCGACGCGCCACCGCCCGAGCACGCCGGGGCGGCGGCTCCCCGCGCCACCCCGGCCGCAAACGGAGCGGCACCCCCGCATCGTCCCCGCCCGGGCGTACCCTGAACCGCGTGACCATCCCCACCCCGTACGAGGACCTGCTGCGCGACGTGCTGGCCACCGGGACGCCCAAGGGCGACCGCACCGGCACCGGCACCGTCTCGGCCTTCGGCCGTCAGATCCGCTACGACCTGTCGCAGGGCTTCCCGCTCATCACCACCAAGCGGGTGCACGTGCGCTCGGTCGTGGGCGAGCTGCTGTGGTTCCTGCGCGGCGACACGAACGTGCGGTGGCTGCAGGAGCGCGGGATCACCATCTGGGACGAGTGGGCGGACGCGGACGGCGAGCTCGGACCCGTCTACGGCTACCAGTGGCGGTCCTGGCCCGCGCCGGACGGCCGCCACATCGATCAGATCGCCGAGGTCGTCGAGCAGATCCGCACCAACCCGGACTCGCGCCGCCTCATGGTGTCGGCGTGGAACCCCGCGGACGTGCCGAGCATGGCGCTCGCCCCGTGCCACGCGATGTTCCAGTTCTACGTGGCCGACGGGAGGCTGAGCTGCCAGCTGTACCAGCGCAGCGCGGACCTGTTCCTCGGGGTGCCGTTCAACATCGCGTCGTACGCGCTGCTCACCCACATGATCGCGGCGCAGACGGGCCTCGAGGCGGGCGACTTCGTGTGGACCGGGGGCGACTGCCACATCTACTCCAACCACATGGAGCAGGTCGAGCTGCAGCTGTCGCGCGAGCCGTACCCGTACCCGACGCTGCGGCTCGCGAAGAAGGACTCGCTGCTCGACTACGACATCGACGACGTGGTCATCGAGGACTACCAGCACCACCCGGGCATCAAGGCGCCCGTGGCCGTCTGACCCGCCCGTGACGGTCAAGGCGATCTGGGCGCAGGCGCGGGACGATGCCGGCCGCCCGGTGATCGGTCTCGACGGCACGATGCCGTGGCACCTCCCCGAGGACCTCGCGCACTTCCAGGCGCTCACCCGCGGGCACGCCGTCATCATGGGCCGGCGCACGTGGGAATCCCTGCCGCCGCGGTTCCGGCCGCTACCCGGGCGCGTCAACGTCGTCGTCACGTCGGGTCCCGTGCCCGCCGGCGCCCTCCGCGCATCGTCCCTCGACGATGCGCTGGCCGTGGCCGCCGAACATGCGGGCGACGCCGAGCGCTGGGTGATCGGCGGGGCGGGCCTGTTCGCGGAGGCGCTCGCGCATGCGGACGCGCTCGAGGTGACGGAGATCGACGCGGTGGTCGCGGGCGACACCTTCGCGCCGGACCTGGTCGCCGACGACTGGGCGGTGGCGGGGTCGACCGAGCCCGCAGTATCCGCGTCGGGGCTCTCCTACAGGTTCGTCACCTACGTGCCAGCGGAGCGCCATCACCAGGCCTGAAGCGGTGCCAGGATGAACGCCATGACCTGGACCGTCCCCGCCCGCATCGAGACCGAGCGGCTCGTGCTGCGCCGCCTGGGACCCGAGGACGTCACCGCGATGCACGAGGCGATCCTGGAGAACGTCGGGCACCTGCTGCCGTTCATCCCGTGGGCGCCGGCCGAGCCGCAGACCCGCGAGCAGCGCGAGGCGAAGGTCGCGGAGATGTCGGCGGCCTTCGACGCGGGCGAGGACTTCGCGCTCGGGATGTTCGACCGCGCCACGGGCGAGTACGTCGGCGGCACCGGGCTGCACACGCGGGTCGGTCCCGAGGCGCTCGAGATCGGCTACTGGATCCGCGCCGACCGCCAGGGCGAGGGCCTCGTGAGCGAGGCGGTGCTCGCCCTCACCGCGGTCGCGCTGATGTACTCGGGGGCCGCGCACGTGGAGCTGTGGTGCGACCCCGCGAACGTGCGCTCGAACGCCGTCGCCGCGCGGTGCGGCTTCGACCACCGCGGTCGAGAGGACAGGGGCGAGGAGGGCTTCGAGGTGTGGGTCGCGGATCTCGGGACGTTGTCGCGCGAGCCGGCCTCCACGACCAGGCTCCCGCGGCTCGCCGACGAGGCCGGCACCACGCTGCCGTGGCCCGTCTGGCAGGTGCCCGCCCGGATCGAGACCGAGCGGCTGGTGATCCGCCGCTTCCGGCACGAGGACGCACCCGAGGTGTCGCGGGTCATCGCGGCGAACCGGGACCACCTCGTCCGCCACCTGTCGTGGGCGCGGGACGAGCCCCGGACCCCCGAGGCGCGCGCGGAGAAGATCGCGCTCAACATCGTCAACCACGAGGCGGGAGTCGAGTTCCTCATGGGAATGTTCGACCGCACGGGCGCGTACATCGGAAGCATCGGCCTGCACCCGCTCGACGATCGGCCGGGCCTCGAGATCGGCTACTGGATCGCCGAGGTGCACGAGGGCCGCGGGCTCGTGACCGAGGCGGTCACGGCCCTCACGCAGGTGGGCCTCGCCTTTGCCGGCGCGGAGACGGTCGAGATCTTCCACAGGCCGGGCAACACCCGCTCGGGCGCGGTGCCGCGACGCCTCGGCTTCGTCGACCACGGGATCACCCGGGACACCGACGACGGCGAGGAGGCGGTGCGGTGGGTCGCGGACGCCTCCGTGCTGGACCACGAGCCGCTGGCCTCGGCGCCGGTCCCCCGCCTGGCCGACGAGGACGGGACCGAGGTGCCGTGGCCCGCCTGAGCCTCGACGCGACCCGTCAGCAGGCGCTGTCCGTCTCGCTCGCGACGGGCGCGTACGGACTGAGCTTCGGCGCGCTGTCGGTCGCGGCCGGCCTCGACGTGTGGCAGACCGCCGCGCTGTCGCTGCTGGTGTTCTCGGGCGGCTCGCAGTTCGCCTTCGTGGGCGTGATCGGCGCGGGAGGCGGCGCGGCCGCCGCGGTCGCCACCTCCACCTTCCTGGGCCTGCGCAACGGCTTCTACGGCGTGGGCCTCGCCCCGGTGCTGCGGCCGCTGCGCGGCGCGCGCAAGGCGTGGGGCGCGCAGGTGACGATCGACGAGTCGACCGCGGTCGCGCTGGCGCAGCCCGCCGAGGACCTGCCGGCCCGCCGCGCGGGCTTCTGGTGGACCGGCGTGGGCGTGTTCGTCGCGTGGAACGCCATCACCGTGCTGGGCGCGGTGCTGGGCTCCCGCATCGGCGACCCCGCCGACTGGGGCCTCGACGCGGCGGCCGCGGCGGCCTTCCTCGCGCTGGTGTGGCCGCGCCTCGCGCACCGCCGCGCGCAGGCGGTGGCCGCCGCATCGTGCGTGCTCGCGCTCGCGCTCACCCCGATCGCGCCGCCCGGCGTGCCGATCCTCGCGGCCGCAGCGGTGGCGATCGTCGCCGGCTGGGGCCACCCCCGGCCCGAGGAGGTGCCCGAATGAGCGCGTACTGGTGGATGTGGGTCGGCATCGTGGTGGCCGGGCTGCTGTCGTGGGCGACGAAGCTCGCGGGACACTCGGTCCCCGAGTCGTGGCTCGAGAACCCGCGCGTGCACCGCATCGCGGCCTTCGTCACGGTCGCGCTGCTGTCGGCGCTGGTCGCGGTGCAGACGTTCGCGAGCGGCCGGTCGCTCACGGCGGATGCCCGGCTCGCGGCCGTCGTGGTGGCCGCCGTGCTGCTGTGGCGGCGGGCGCCGTTCATCGTGGTGGTGGCGGTCGCGGCGGGCGTCGCGGCGGGGCAGCGCGCGCTCGGGTGGGGCTGAGCCGCCCTAGGCTGGTCGGCATGATCCACGCCGACGTCTCCGCCCGCCCTGCCGTCCCCGGGGACGAGGACGCGATCGCCGCGATCCAGCTGGCGGCCTGGCGCGCGTGGATGGGCGAGGCTGCGGATGCGCTGCCCGCGGACCAGGTGCGCGCGCAGTGGGCCGCGGCGATCGTCGCGCCGCCGAGCCGCGACCACCGGGTCTTCGTCGCCTGCGACGGGCCGCGCGTGGTGGGCTTCGCCGCGATCACGCCGGGCGAGATCATGGCGCTCGAGGTCGCCCCGGAGCACCGCCGGGCGGGCCACGGCTCGCGCCTGCTGTCCGCGTGCATCGACACGCTGCGCCTCCAGGGCCGCGAGGACGTGCGCGCGTGGTCCCTCGAGGGGGACGATGCGCGCCGCGCCTTCCTCACCTCCGCGGGCCTCGCGGAGGGCGGGCTGCGACGCACGCTCGAGGGTCCCGACGGGGACCTGGTCGAGCTGATGTACCGCGCGGCGCTGTAGCGCGACGGCTCCTGGCCCGGATGCTCACCCGGGCCAGGAGCCGTAAACGCGAACCGGGTCACGCCGTGATCGGCGCGGTTCGCCTCGGGCCCGCGGGCACCGCCGCTGCGCGGGTCGCCATCCATGTGCCCATGACGACCGCCCACAGCAGATACACAAACGCGGTCAGGAACAGCGGCGCCGTGATCCCGCACAGCCCGCCGACGACGGCGGCGACCCTGACCCACCGCGGCAGGTCCCGTCGAGCCGCGACGAGCAGCGCGACGGCACCCATGAGCAGGGCCGGCCCGCACAGCGACACGAGGACCCCGATCTCGCCGATCGCCTGGACGACCGGGAGCGGGATCGCGGACGTGACGTGATCGCCGGCCTCGAGAAACGTCACGGGCAGGCCCGCCGCGATGAACCAGCCCGCGACTCCGACCGCGACAGCGGCGATCCCGAGCCCCCACACCGGGTCGTGCGCGTCGCGGCCGACGCTCAGACCCCTGACCGCATGAAGCAGCGCCAGCGCCCCGGCGATCCCCACCGCCGCCCATGCGAGCGACGCGGCATGACCGGATCCGACGAACCCGCGCAAGGCGGTCTCGTCGTAGTCGCCGCCGGGGGTGCCCGCCAGCGCGGCGGCCGCGAGCGTGGCGATCCCGTAGAAGATGAGCGCCAGGCCGGCGCTGCGGTGGATGGACATGTTCCCTCCCTCGTCGAGGACGGCGCCGGGCGGTGCCGTCGCCTCGACGCTAGGTGGCCGACACGTCGGCGGTCGTCGGGCCGCAGGCGGATCCCGTCGTCCCCCGACGGCATGACGTGCCTGGTCCGTGTCCTCCCGCGGGATGACGACCGCGCGGCGCATCGCGGCGTAGGTTCGGACCATGACGCGCCGTTCGTGGGCCTTCGACGGGTCCATCGTGGTGCTCGTGTTCGTCCTTGGACAGCTCGAGGTGTGGCTCGGCATCGGCGCGACGCAGCGCCAGGGCCCCGCGTGGGCGCAGGCCACCGGCTATGCGCTCGCAGCGCTCGCGCTCAGCTGGCGCAGGGTCCACCCGTTCGCGACGCTCGTCGCGATCGCCGGTGTGCTCGCGCTCGAGTTCGCAGCGTTCGGATCGCCCGAAGGATTCGGTGTCCAGCTGCCGGTCCTGATCGCCGCGTACTCCCAGGCACGCTGGGACCGCCGCCATCCGATGTGGTGGGGCCTCCCGGTGGTGCTGCTCGCGGGCGTCGCGTGGATCGCATTCGACCCGCTGACCCGGACCTGGCCGGAGCGCCTCGCGGCCTCCGTCTGGGTCTCCGTCCTGGTGATCGCGTGGCTCGTCGGCGCGCTGGTGCGCAGCGCCTCCAGCGCCGCCGAGAACCGCCGTCTCGCACGCTCGGCCGAGGCGAGCCGCGCGCTCGCCGAGGAGCGCAACCTCATCGCGCGCGAGCTGCACGATGCGGTGGGCCACAGCGTGAGCGTCATGACGATGCAGGCGGCGGCCGTGCGCCGGCGGCTTACCGCGGACCAGGCGGCCGAGCGCGAGGCGCTCGAGAGCGTCGAGCGGGTCGGCCGCGAGGCGATGGCCGAGATGCGTCGCCTCGTCAGCGTGCTCCGGCACGGCGGCGGCGCAGCGGATCGGGAGCCGCCCGCGTCCGCGGCCGACGTCCCCAGGCTCGTCGACGGCTTCCGCGCAGCGGGCCTCGCCGTGGACCTCGCGTTGGACGGCGACGTGGCGGACCTGCCCCCGGGCGTCGGCCTGGCGGTGTTCCGGGTGGTCCAGGAAGGGCTGACCAACGTCGTCCGGCACGCGCCGGAGGCCACGCACGTCTCCGTCGTGGTCGACCGCGGCCCCGACCACGTGACCGTCGCGGTCCGCGACGACGGCGACGCCCTCGCCGAGACGCCGGCGCCTGGTCACGGGATCACGGGGATGCGGGAGCGCGTCGCCCTCTACGGCGGCTCCGTCGACGCCACGGCCACCCCGCAAGGCTTCGCGTTGACGGCCGTCGTCCCGCTGGAGGCGCCATGAGCATCCGCGTCGCGATCGCCGACGATCAGGCGCTCGTGCGCCGCGGTCTTCGCATGATGCTCGAGATCGAGCCGGATCTCGAGGTCGTGGGCGAGGCGTCGGACGGTGCCGAGGCCGTCGTGCTCGCGCGCGCCGTGATGCCCGACGTCATCCTGATGGACGTCAGGATGCCCGGCGTGGACGGCATCGTCGCGACCGCGCGCGTCGTGGCGGATCGGCCCGACCTCCGCGTGATCATGCTGACGACCTTCGACCTCGACGAATACGTCTTCGAGGCCCTCGAGGCCGGCGCGAGCGGCTTCCTGCTCAAGGATGTCGAGCCGGAGCTCCTCATCGCGGGCGTGCGCGCGGTGCACGCCGGCGACGCGCTGCTCGCCCCGTCGATCACACGTCGGCTCATCGACACGGTCGCCGCGTCCCGCACCGCGCCGCGATCCGCGTCCGTCGCGCAGCTCGGCGCGCTGACCCCGCGCGAGCTGGAGGTGCTCACCCTCATGGCGACGGGGCTCACCAACGGCGAGATCGCTGCCCGGTTCGTCGTGTCGGAGACCACGGTCAAGACGCATGTGGGGCGTGTGCTGGCGAAGCTCGGCGCGCGCGACCGGGTCCAGGCGGTGATCGCGGCTTACGAGCACGGCCTGGTCGAGCCGGGGCGGTGACCCTCAGCGCTGCGCGCGGAACAGCGCCGCCGCCTGGCGCAGCGCCTTGCGCGCCTCGGCCTTCTCCTCGACGGCCTCGTGCGCGAAGGCGAGGTGGAACCACGCGGCCCAGCTCTCGGGGTCGAGGTCGACGCCGGTGTGGGCGACCTCGTAGATGTCCTGCTTCGCCTCGTCGGTGAGGCGGCCGTGCGCGTCGCGCGCGCCGTCGTGGAGCGGCAGCCGTCCCTCCGCCTCGAGGCGCGACGCCATGCGCTGCACCGTGATGCCGGTCCGCCACTCGTTCACGAGGAACCATGCGGCGATGAGCGGCAGCACGAGCACGAGCACGCCCAACAGCTTGGCGACCGCGCCCGGGGACCTCAGCAGCATGAGCGCGATGTTCGCGACGAAGCCCATGAGCAGCGCGAGCAGCGCCGTGGTCGCGACCGCGGCGAGGAACGCCGGGCGACGCATCACGCTCACAGCGCCATGTACCGGTCGAGGCCGACGGCGAGGCCCGGACGGCCGACCACCTCGCGCACGCCCAGCAGCACGCCCGGCATGAAGCTCACGCGGTCGAAGCTGTCGGTGCGGATGGTGAGCTGCTCGCCGGGGTTGCCCAGCAGCACCTCCTCGTGCGCGACCAGCCCGCGCAGGCGCACGGCGTGCACGTGGACCCCGTCGATGACCGCGCCGCGCGCACCGTCGGGGTCGTGGGTGGTCGCGTCGGGTGACGGGCCGATGCCGGCGGCGGCCCGCGCGGCGGCGATCCCCTGCGCCGTGTGGGTCGCGGTGCCCGAGGGCGCGTCGACCTTGTCGGGGTGGTGCAGCTCGACGATCTCGACCGACTCGAAGTACCGCGCCGCGGCGGCGGAGAAACGCATCGCGAGCACCGCGCCGAGCGCGAAGTTCGGGGCGATGAGCGCCCCCAGCTCGGGCCGCTCGCGGAGGTGCTCCTCGACGCGCAGGAGGGACTCCTCGGTCCAGCCGGTGGTGCCGACCACGGCGTGGATCCCCAGGTCGATGAGGGCGTGGACGTTCGCCTCGGTCGCGCTCGGCACCGTGAAGTCGACGGCCACCTGGGCCCCCGCGCGGGCGGCCTCGGCGATGTCGTCGCCGTGGTCGAGAGCCGCGACCAGCTCGAGGTCGGGGGCGCCGTTGACGGCGTCCACGACGTGGGAACCCATGCGCCCGGAGGCGCCCAGCACGGCGACGGAGATCATGCGTCGAGCGTACCGGGCGCCCCGCGGGCGGCGGTCCGGTCCTAGCCGGAGAAGCCGGGCGGCGCCATGCCGCCGCCCTGCTGCATCCCGCCGCCGGGCATCTGCCCCATCTGGGGCGCGTCGGAGGACTCGTCCTCGCTGCTGAGCCCGGAGAGGAGCCCGCCGGAGCCGTCACCGTCGTCCCCGTCGTCGGACGTGAGGTCCGCGGTGAGGTCGGCGAGGATCACCGCGTCCCCGTCCTCGAGGCCCGAGGCGATCTCGGTGTGGACGGCACCGATCGCGCCGGTCTCGACGGAGACCTGCGTCGCGAGACCGTCGTCGCCGATCACCTGCACCGTGGCGTCCCCTGCCGCATCGGCGACCGCGGAGGTGGGCACGACCAGCACGCCCGTCGCCCCCGCGACCGTGATCCTCATCCGCGTCGCCGCGCCGATCCTGATGGAGAAGCCGGGGTCTGGCACCGCGATCGTGACCGCGTAGGCCTGCGCGAAGTCGTTGCCGGAGTTGACGTTGCTCACGCTCGACACCACGCCGTCGACCACGTCTCCGCTGCTGCTCAGCGTGAGCTCGGCCTCCTGGCCCACGGCGAGCAGCTGGGCCTCGGTGAGGCTCACGGACAGCTCGACCAGGTAGGAGTTGTCGGCGACGAGGGTGATCGCGGTGGCGGTGTCGCCCGCGGTCACCACGTCGTCCTCGTCCATGCCGACCGCCACGACGGTGCCGGCGACCGGCGCCCGCAGGACGGCATGCTCGACCTGCTGCTGCGCGACCTTGAGCGCGGCGCGGGCCGCCGTGATCTCGGCCTTGTCGGCGAGGATGTCGGCCGCGCTCGGCACGGCGTCCTCCTGGTCGGAGCCGCCGGACATCGAGCCCTGCGACTGATCGGAGGCCGAGTCGTCGCTCGACGATCCGCCGAGCGTGCCCGTCGCGTCGTCGAGGCCGGAGGACTGGTCCAGCCCGCCGCTCGCGTCGCCCTGCGCCTGCCCGGAGGCGTCGCCGCCCTGGGCACCGGTGGAGCCGTCGGGAGCGCCGGTCGCACCGGCGGACGCGTCGCCGCCGCCGTCCGACGAGCCGCCCGAGCCTCCGGTGCCACCCGTGGATCCTTCCGAGCCGCCCGTGCCGGCGCCCGCGTCCGCGAGCGCCTCCTGGAGCGCCGCGACCGCCGCGTCGACGTCGGCCGCGAGGTCCATGAGCGTCCCCTGCGCCTCGATCGAGTCCTGCGAGGCCTCGAGCGCCGCGGCGGTCGCCTCCTGGCAGGCCGCGAGCGCATCGGTGGCGTCGGTCGACCCGTCCGCGGCATCGTCGGACGCATCGTCCCCGCCGTCGCCGGCCGAGCCGTCGACCGCATCGTCCCCGCCGTCGCCCACGGTCGTGAAGGCCGCGCACGTCTCCTGGGCGTCCGTGGCGGCCTGCTGGGCGGCCTCGAGCAGCGCCTGCGCGACGTCGTACTGGTCGAGCAGCGCCTGCTGCGCCGCGAGCAGGGCCGCGCGGGCCTCCTCGACGGCCGGATCGGTCGCGTCGTCGGCGGCCTGGACGATGCGCGTGTCCGCCGGCGTGTAGACGGCGGTGACGACCGTCGCGGTGGTCGCGACGGCGCCCGAGGAGTACGAGGCCGAGGCGGCGGTCGTGCTGCTGGTCGAGCCGGTGCTCTGCGCCTCGAGATCGTCCGCGAGCGCCTCCTTGGCGTCCGCGAGCGCCTCCTCGGCCTCCGTCACGGCGTCCTCGAGGTCGTCGGCGTCGAGCCGCGCGACGACGTCGCCTGCCTCCACCACGTCCCCCTCGGCGACCCTCACCTTGGCCACCGTGCCGTCCACCTGGAACGCCAGGTCCTCCTGGCTGGCGGAGGCGATCGCCCCGGTCGCGGTCAGCGTCTGGGTGACGTCCCCCGACTCCACGGTGGCCGTCCGGTAGGTCGCGGACGCGGACGAGGCGCCGGTGAGCACCGCGCCCGCCGCGACCGCGCCGACCGCGACCGGCGCGGCGACGAGGATCCAGCGGCGGCGCCCCGCGAGGGAGAGTCCGCGCGCCATCACTCGCCGCTCTCGAGGGCCGGCTCCGAGGTGCCGGTCTCCGTGTCGCCGGGCGCACCGCCGGGCCCGCCCTGCATCCCGCCCCGGCCGCCGCCGAACGCGCTAGCCGACACGCAGCCGTCGTCGCCGGCGTCGAACACGGCGACCGTGGTCGCGGCATAGCCGCCCGCGTCGTCGGCCTCGCCGGCCGCGGTGAGGCACATGCCCACGGCGACCGCGTCGGCATCCGCGGCCTCGGTGCCGGTGATGGTCACATCGTCCGCGACGGCCACGTCCGTCTCCTCGCCGTCGGTGCCCTCGACGGTGAGACCGTCGCCGGTCACCGCGGCGACCGCGCCGGCCACTCGCGACGAGCCATCGAAGCCGCCGGCGGGCATCTCGCCGTCGCCGGGGGCGCCGGACGGCATGTCGGAGGGCACCTCGCCCAGCTCGGTCCCGCCGCTCGGCAGGTCCGTCGGCATCTCGGCGCCGTCCGGCATCTCGCCGTCCGGCATCCCGCCACCCATGCGGCCGCCCATCCCGCCGAACCCGAGCGAGCACTCGCCGTCGTCGTCGGCCTCGGTCACGCTGATCGCGCTCGCGGCGCCGTCGTCGTCGAGCGTCGCGACCACGCACGCGCCCTCGGCGATGTCCGCGAGCGCGATCTCCACCTGCTGCGTGAACTCCGTGTCGTCTGTCCAGCTCACGGCGGTCTGCGTCGAGCCGTCCTGCACCTGCGCGAGGCCGTCCGACGCGTACGCCACCTCGCCGGTGATCCCCGACGGCTCGCGCTCCATGCCGTCCATGCCCTCGACGGTGCCGAGCACGGCATCGGACGATGCGGCGGGCGCCGCCGCCTCGTCGGACGTCGCCGCCTCCCCGGAGGAGCAGCCGGCCAGCAGCCCGGCGCAGAGCGTGGCCGCGACGATCGACATGCGGGTCTTGTTCATGGTGGGTTCCTGTTCTCTGAAGGTCACGGTCACTGGTCGCGAAGGGCGTCGATGGGTGCCAGCCGGGCCGCGCGGGCCGCGGGGTACACGCCGAAGATCGCGCCGATGCCGACCGCGACCACGACCGACACGACCAGCGCGAGGCCGGAGACGACGATGGTCGAGCCGAGCACCGACGGCAGCGCGAGGGCGAGGCCGACGCCGATGATCACGCCGACGGCGCCGCCGCTGAGGCCGAGGATCATCGCCTCGATGAGGAACTGGTTGCGGATGTTCGCCGGCGCCGCGCCCAGCGCCTTGCGCAGGCCGATCTCACGGGTCCGCTCGGTCACCGACACGAGCATGATGTTCATGACGCCGATGCCTCCCACGAGGAGCGCGAGCGCGGCGATGCCGGTGAGCAGCACCGTGAGCTTCTCGTACACCGACGTCGCCGCGTCGAGCAGCGAGTCCTGCACCTCGACGGTGAAGTCGGCGTCGTCGGCCGTCGCGATGCCGTGGAGGTTGAGCAGCAGCGCGGTGGTCTCCTGCGAGGCGGCGCTGAGCGAGTCGGACGAGGCCGCCTTGACATAGATGGTGTCGACGGACTCGCTGCTGCCCGAGGCGTCCAGCCGCTCGACCATCGTCGTCATCGGCACCACGGCCATGTCGTCGAGCGACGTCTCCCCCGACGAGCCCGCCTCCGCCAGCACGCCGACGATCTCGAGGGCCTCGCCGTCGATGGTGACCTCCTGGCCCACGACGCTCGTGGTGCCGAAGAGCTCCTCGGCCGTCTCGGCGCCCAGGACGATGACGCTCGCCCCGTCCGCCGCATCGTCCTCGGTGAAGAAGCTGCCGTAGAGGAGGTCGCGGGAGCGCACCTCGGGCCAGCTCGTGGTGGTGCCGGTGACGTCGGTGGTCCAGTTGCTCTCGCCGTACTCGAGCGACAGGCTCGCCGCCTTCTCCGGGGCGACGTCCGCCGCGTCGGGCACGGCGACCTCGGAGGCGAGCGCGTCGGCGTCGGTGAGGGTGAGCGTGTCGCCGCTGCCGAAGCCGCCGCGCATGCCGCTCTCGTCGGTGGACGATCCCGGGGACACGATGAGCAGGTCGGAGCCGAGCGCCGCGATCTGCTCGCTCACGTCCTTCTGCGTGCCGAGCCCGAGTCCGACGGTGAGCACCACGGACGCGATGCCGACGATGATGCCGAGCATGGTGAGCGCCGAGCGCATCTTGTGCGAGCGGATCGCGCGCCACGAGCTGGCGAGCAGGTCGGCGAGCCTCACTTGGCGATCTCCGTTCCCGCGCCGACGAACTGGCCGTCGGTCACGTTGTAGACGGTGCCGGCACGCGCGGCGACGTCGGACTCGTGGGTGATGAGGACGATGGTGCTGCCCTCGGCGTGGAGCTCGTCGAGCATGCCCAGGACGTCGCGGGTCGAGTGCGAGTCCAGGTTGCCGGTCGGCTCGTCGGCGAGCACGATCGCGGGCTCGGTCACGAGCGCCCGGGCGATCGCGACCCGCTGCTGCTGGCCTCCCGAGAGCTGGCCCGGGTGGTTGCGGCTCTTGTCGCCCAGGCCCACGCGCTCGAGCGCGACCATGGCCCGCTCGCGCCGCTCCGCCGGCGCGATCCCCGCGTACACGAGCGGCAGCTCGACGTTGCCGAGCGCGGTGAGGCTCGACAGCAGGTGGAACTGCTGGAAGACGAAGCCGATGCGGCGGTTGCGGGCCGACGCGAGGGCGACCTCGTCCATCTGGGACACGTCCTCGCCGGCCAGCACGTAGCGGCCGCTCGTGAGCACGTCGAGGCAGCCGAGGATGTTCATGAGCGTGGACTTGCCGGAGCCCGAAGGGCCGACGATCGCCACGTACTCCCCCGGGAAGATCCGGCAGTCGATGCCCCGCAGAGCCTCGAACTCGATGTCCCCCGTGTGATAGGTCTTGCGGGCGCCGCTCAGCTCGATGACCGGAGCGCGCATCAGCCCTGCCCGCCCGGGAACTGGCCGCCGCCGGGCATCTCGCCGCCGGTGGGCATCTCGCCGCCCGGGAACTGGCCCGTCGTCATCCGGCCGGTCTGCTGGTCGCCGCCGTCGGTGGCGGCGCCGCCGGACACCGCCGTCGCGACCGCGAGGAGCTCGCCCTCGGCGAGCCCGTCGACCACCTCGGTGTAGCTGCCGACCGTGTCGCCGAGCGTGACCTCGCGCTGCTCCTCCGCGCCCGCATCGTCCACCACGGTGACGGTCGAGACGCCGTCGGTGGTCGTGACCGCGTTCGTGGGGATCGCGAGCACGTCGACCTGGCGCAGGTAGACGATGTCCGCGGTGACGGACGTGCCCTCGTAGAGGCCTTCGACCGCGCCCGTGACCTGGAGGTCGACCGCGTAGGTCGCGCTGCCCCCGGTGGTGGTGGGCAGGTTCGCGATGTCGGTGACGAGGCCGAAGAACTCCCCGTCGACGTCGTCGGCGGTGAAGGTCACCTGGTTGCCCTCCGCGATCTGCGCGACCTCGTCCTCGGACAGGCTCACGGAGACGGTCCACTCGTCCTGGCCCACGATCGTCACGCCGCCGTCGCTCGAGGTGGACGATGCGGTGGTGGTCATGCCGCCGGCCTGGGCGGACGCCGTGGTCCCGCCCGTCGACCCGCTCGAGCCGGACGACACGACGTCGCCCACCTCGTAGGGCTGCACGGTGACGAGGCCGGCCATGTCGGCGACCAGCTCCGCGTCGCCCATCGCATCCCGCGCCGCCGCGACGCTCTTCCTCAGCACCTTGACCTGGGCCTCGGCGGCCGCGATCTGGGCGGCGCTCGCGTCGGAGCCGTCGTCGGCGTCCTCGAGGTTGGCGAGGCTGGCCTTGGCCTGCGCGAGCTCCGCCTGCGCCGACCGCAGGGAGGCCGTGAGCTGGAGCGTGTCGATCTCGGCGATCACGTCGCCCGCCTCGACGACGTCGCCCGCCTCGACGTGGACCGCGGTGACCTCGCCGGAGGCCTCGAAGGCGAGCGCGTCGGTCGACACGGCCGCCAGCGTGCCCGTCGCGGACACGGACTCCTCGAGGGTCTGGAGGCCCACGGTCACCGTCTGCGTGCCGGCGACCTCCGCGTCGAGACCGCGCTGCTGGGTCTCACCTCCGCCGCCCCACAGCGCCATCGCGCCGGCGCCGAGGCCGGCACCGGCCAGCACGGCTCCTGCGGGGACTCCCCACGTGCGTACGCGGGTCCACCGGGAAGGGTTCTTGGGCATCGTCCGTCCGTTCGATCATCGCCGACTGTCGATGCGAAGGTATGGACGGTTCCTGGGAGATGGCTGGCAATCGGATAAGGGCACCATAAGCACCCGCGCGGGGCCGGGAAGCCCCTGGTGTTGGGCGGGTCAGGCGGGTCCGACGCGCACCGACACGCGATCGCGGCCGGCGATGTCCGCCGCCAGCGCGCGCACCTGGTCGGCGGTGACCGCGTGGACGTCGTCGAGCATCTCCGCGATGGACCACAGGTCGCCGAACACGAGCTCGGCCTTGCCCAGGCGGGACATGCGCGAGTACGAGTCCTCGAGGCGCAGCACCATCGAGCCGGCGATCTGCCCCTTGGCGCGCTCGAGCTCGCCCGCGGTCACGCCCTCGGCCATGCGCTCGAGCTCGACGGCCATGAGCCGCTCGACCTCGTCGACCTTGGCGGGCGTGCACGCGCCGTAGACGCCGAATACGCCGGTCTCGGTGCTGGGCGCGCCGAACGAGTACACCGCGTACGTGAGGCCGCGCTTCTCGCGGATCTCCTGGAACAGGCGCGAGGACATGCCGCCGCCGAGGATCGCGTTGTAGACCGCGAGCACCGAGCGGCGCTCGTCGGTGGCGCTGAAGCCGCGGGTGCCCAGCAGCACGTGCGCCTGCTCGAGCTCGTGGCGGCGGATGCGCACCTCGGGGGTGAGGGTCGCCTCGACGGGCGCGAAGCGGTCGCGCCTGCCCGCCGGCACCACGCCGTCGGCGAGGTCCCAGCCGCCCCGGAGCAGCGCATCGGCGACCATCGCGCACACGGCGTCGTGGTCGACTCCCCCGGCGGCCGTCACGATGAGGCCGGCGGGCGTGTAGTGCTGCTGGTAGTGCTCCCAGACGGCGTCCCGGGTGACGGCCTCGATGAGCTCCGGGGTACCGCCGATGGGCCGCCCCAGTACGTGGCCGCCGAGCACGGCCTCGGTGAAGCGCTCGTGGATGACGTCGCCCGGGTCGTCCTCGTTCATCGCGAGCTCCTCGAGGATGACCCCGCGCTCCATGTCGAAGTCGGACTGGTCGAGGCGCGCGCTGGTGACCATGTCGAGGATGACGTCGATCGCCATCGGCAGGTCGGTGTCGATCACCCGCGCGTAGTAGCAGGTGTACTCCTTGCCGGTGAGGGCGTTGGACTCGCCGCCCACGCGGTCGAACTCCTCGGCGATGTCGAGAGCGCTGCGCCGCCCGGTTCCCTTGAACAGGAGGTGCTCGAGGAAGTGGGTCGAGCCGGCGTGCTCGGGCGCCTCGTCGCGCGAGCCGACGCCCACCCAGGCGCCGAGGGTCGCCGAGCGCATGCCCGGGATCTGCTCCGTGAGCACGCGCACCCCGCCCGGCAGCACGGACCGGCGGATCACCGCGCCGTGGTCCTGCTCGATGGTGAGGTCGGAGCCGATGGCTCCCGCGTGCACGAGGGGAAGCATGTGGGGCATGAGGGCGAGCCTATCCGCGATTCCCAATGACACATGTGACGCATGTGGTCGCCCGCGGCCGATGCGCGCGTGGCCGCCACCCGCTACCCGCCACCCGCATGCCACGCGCTTGTCACACCAGTCACATGCTTCATTGGGAATCGATGGCCACACACGTCACATGCTTCATTGGGAATCGATGGCCACGTACGCCGAAGGGCGGCCCGGCGAACCGGACCGCCCTTCGAACGGAACTGCGTCAGACCAGGCTTACGCCTCGACGGTCTCCTCGGCCTCGTCGGAGGAACCCTCCGCACCGGCCTCCTCGACCACGCCGAGCGAGAGCTTGCCGCGCGGGTCGACCTCGGTGATCTCCACCTGGATCTTCTGACCCACGCCGAGCACGTCCTCGACGTTCTCGACGCGCTTGCCGCCCACGAGCTTGCGGATCTGCGAGATGTGCAGCAGACCGTCCTTGCCCGGGGTGAGCGAGATGAAGGCGCCGAAGGCGACGGTCTTCACCACGGTGCCGACGAAGCGCTCGCCGACCTCGGGGACGTGCGGGTTCGCGATCGCGTTGATCGCGGCGCGCGCGGCCTCCGCCGACGGACCGTCGGTGGCGCCGATGTACACGGTGCCGTCGTCCTCGATCGAGATGTCGGCGCCCGTGTCGTCCTGGATCTGGTTGATCATCTTGCCCTTGGGGCCGATGACCTCGCCGATCTTGTCGACGGGGATGCGCACCGCGATGACGCGCGGGGCGTGCGGGCTCATCTCGTCGGGCTCGGAGATGGCCTGCTCCATCACGCCGAGGATGTGGACGCGGGCCTCGTACGCCTGCGACAGCGCGCCGGCCAGGACCGAGGCGGGGATGCCGTCGAGCTTGGTGTCGAGCTGGATCGCGGTGACGAACTCGCGGGTACCGGCGACCTTAAAGTCCATGTCGCCGAAGGCGTCCTCGGCACCGAGGATGTCGGTGAGGGCCGCGTAGCGGGTCTCGCCGTCGACGGTGTCGGACACGAGGCCCATCGCGATGCCCGCGACGGGGGCCTTGAGCGGCACGCCCGCGTTGAGCATGGCCAGCGTCGAGGCGCAGACCGAGCCCATCGAGGTCGAGCCGTTCGAGCCGAGCGCCTCGGACACCTCGCGGATCGCGTAGGGGAAGTCCTCGCGCGACGGGAGCACCGGCACGAGCGCACGCTCGGCGAGCGCGCCGTGGCCGATCTCGCGGCGCTTCGGGCTGCCCACACGACCGGTCTCACCCGTCGAGAACGGCGGGAAGTTGTAGTGGTGCATGTAGCGCTTGTGCGTCTCGGGCGAGAACGAGTCGATCTGCTGCTCCATCTTGAGCATGTTGAGCGTCGTGATGCCCATGATCTGGGTCTCGCCACGCTCGAAGATCGCGGAGCCGTGCACGCGGGGCACCACGGCGACCTCGGCCGACAGGGGACGGATGTCCTTGAGGCCACGGCCGTCGATGCGGACGCCGTCCTTGAGGATGCGCTGGCGGATGGTCTGCTTGGTGACCGAGCGGACGACCGCCGAGATCTCCTTCTCGCGGCCCTCGAACTGGCCCGAGAACTGGTCGAGCGCGCCCGCCTTGATCTCGTCGAGGCGGTTCTCGCGGGTCTGCTTGTCGGCGATCTGGAGCGCCTCGGCGAGGTCGCCCTCGATCGCGGGCGCCACGGCGCCGAACACGTCGTCCTGGTAGTCGAGGAAGCGCGGGAACTCCGCGGTCTCCTTGGCGGCCTTGGCGGCGACGTCGGCCTGCGCCTCGCACAGCGCGCGGATGAACGGCTTCGCGGCCTCGAGGCCCTCGGCCACGACGGTCTCGGTGGGCGCCTGCGCACCCTCGGAGACGAGCTCGAAGGCGTTCTCGGTCGCCTCGGCCTCGACCATCATGATGGCGACGTCGTCGCCCACCACGCGGCCGGCCACGACCATGTTGAAGACCGCGTTCTCCATCTCCGACCAGCGCGGGAAGCACACCCACTGGCCCTCGACGAGCGCGATGCGCACGCCGCCGATGGGGCCCGAGAAGGGCAGGCCGGCGAGCTGCGTCGACATCGAGGCCGCGTTGATCGCGACGACGTCGTACTGGTCGTCCGGGTGGATCGCGAGGACGTCGACGACGACCTGGATCTCGTTGCGCAGGCCCGACACGAACGACGGGCGCAGCGGGCGGTCGATGAGGCGGCACGTGAGGATGGCGTCCGTGGTGGGACGGCCCTCGCGGCGGAAGAACGAGCCGGGGATCTTGCCGGCGGCGTACTGGCGCTCCTCGACGTCCACGGTCAGGGGGAAGAAGTCGAAGCCGTCGCGCGGCGCCTTCGAGGCGGTCGTCGCGGACAGCAGCATGGTCTCACCGTCGAGGTACGCGACGGCGGAGCCGGCGGCCTGCTTGGCGAGGCGGCCCGTCTCGAAGCGGACGGTGCGGGTGCCGAAGCGACCGTTGTCGATCGTGGCCTCGGCGAACTGGATCTCAGGACCCTCCATCAGGAGTTGCTCCTTGCCTATTCGTGGCAGGCAGGCGGATGCGGCTCACGCCGCGTCACTGATCGTCAGTCGAAACACCCAGAACGGTCCCCATGCGGAGGAGGGGGTTCTGGAGGTCACCACCGAGGATCAGCATCCGGCTGGCCTGCCAGGTTGTGTTGGTCGGCCCGACGAACCGGGCCGCGACAATCCTAACAGCAGGGAGGGACGATGCGCGGGTCGCCCAGGCGTGGCGCCCGCCGGCGCATCGTGCCCGCCGGCGCATCGTGCCCGGATACGCGAAAGCCCGGCCGCTTCGACCCCTGAGGGGAGCGGCCGGGCAGACGCCTGGTGGGCTTGCGCTTAGCGGCGCAGGCCGAGACGCTCGATGAGCGCGCGGTAACGGTTGATGTCCGTCTTCGCGAGGTAGTTCAGGAGGTTGCGGCGACGGCCGACCATGAGGAGCAGGCCACGACGCGAGTGGTGGTCGTGCTTGTGCTCCTTGAGGTGCTCCGTCAGGTCCTTGATGCGCTGGCTGAGGACCGCGACCTGGACCTCGGGAGAGCCGGTGTCGCCCTCGTGGGTCGCGTACTCGGTCATGATGGACTGCTTCACTGCTGCGTCGAGCGCCACTGTGTACTCTCTCTCGTTCGTTGCGCGGCGCACCCGGGCATGTTCTCCGGGGCACTGGGATCCGCGGCCGTTCTACGGCGACTGTCCATGGTACAGGACGGGGGACGATGCGCGCGACCGGGCCTACAGCTCGCTGTCGCCCGTCCTCGTGTTGGCACGGAGCGCCTGCGCAGCGGGATCGCCATGGTACGCCTGGCGGCGCCTCTCCCCGTCGGTCTCCCCCGGCCGTCGCTGCGGGACCGGATGGGACTCGGGACGCCGCCCGGCCGCGAAGACCGGGTCGCCCGCGTGGGCGCCCTCCTCGCGCGCGGGTCCGCCGATCCCCGACTGCGGGATGGGCCCGGTGGGGCCGATCTCCGGCGGCTTGAGCCCGCGGCCGCCGCCCCCCTCGCGCAGGCGGCGCTCGATGAACGTCGCGAGGCGGGACACGCCCATGTTGATGAGGATGTAGATGGTGGCGCCCACGAGGAACAGCGGGATGACGTACTGGTCGCCGAAGTAGTCGCGGTTGTTCTTGATGGTCCGCAGCAGCTCGGGGTACGCGACGATGTAGCCGAGCGAGGTGTCCTTGAGCAGGACGACGATCTGGCTCACGAGCGCGGGCAGCATGATCCGCACCGCCTGCGGCAGCTCGATGAGCAGCGTGGTGCGCATGGTCGACAGCCCGATGCTGAGCCCCGCCTCGCGCTGGCCCTTGGGCAGCGCCGCGAGGCCCGCCCGCAGGATCTCCGCGACGACGGCCGCGTTGTAGACGACCAGACCGAAGACGACCGACCACAGCGGCGACCAGCCGAACACGAGCTTCGCGAGGAACATCAGCATGAGCACGGGCAGGCCGCGCGCCAGCTCGGTGGTGACGGCGGCCGGCCCGGACAGCCAGCGGGTGCGCGCGCCGCGGCGGACGATCGCGATGGCGCCGCCGATGAGCAGCGCGATGGGCGCCGCGATCGCGGCGGCCTTGAGCGTGTTGCCCAGTCCCCTCGCGAGCGACATCCACACGTCCGCGGCGGTCTGGTTCTTGGGCGGGTCCCACAGGATCGCCCAGCGGTCGTCGAAGATCCCGCGCTGGTACCACGCGTACGCGATCCATGCCGCGATCGCGACGAACGCCAGGGAGAACGTCCAGTTGAGGATCCGGTCGAGCCGCTTCGCGCGGGGGCCGGGGGCGTCGTAGAGGACCGATCCGCTCATCGTGCGAACGCCACCTTCCGCTCGACCTGCCCGGCGAGGAGGCCGAGCGGGATGGTGATGACGAGGTACATGAGCGCGAGCCCGAAGAAGATGAAGAAGCCGTCCGACGGGTGCGCGTTGGTGAGACGCTGCTGGATCGCGACGATCTCGGTGTACGCGAACCCGGCCGCGACCGAGGTGTTCTTGGTGAGCGCGATGAGCACCGAGATGAGCGGCGGGATCGAGGTGCGCCACGCCTGCGGCAGCACCACCTGCGACAACGTCTGGCCGAACGTGAGGCCGATGCTGCGCGCGGCCTCCGCCTGGCCGATGCCCACCGAGTTGACGCCCGAGCGCAGCGCCTCGCACACGAACGAGCTCGTGTAGAGGGTGAGGGCGACGACGGCGGGCCAGAAGCCGAGCTCGGGGAACAGCAGCCCGAAGCTCGGGGCGACGAAGACCCAGAAGAAGAACATGAGCGTGAGCGGGGTGTTCCTCACGAGCTCGACGTAAGCCGTGCCGAAGCTGCGCAGCGGCCCTACGGGCGACACGCGCATCGTCGCCAGGGCCGTGCCCCACACGAGCGCGAGCGCCCCCGACACCGCGGTGAGCGTCAGCGTCGCGAGGAACGCGCCCCAGATGAGGCCGAACTCCTCGATGAACGTCGTCATGCGATCCTCCGGACGGGGGGGGGGGGGGGGGGGGGGGGGGGGGGGGGCCCGGGGGGGGGGGGGGGGGGGGGGGGGGGGGGGGGGGGGG
>NZ_JAUHPW010000006.1 GCF_030418455.1 Demequina litoralis | reverse complement strand
GGACCCCGCCGACGTCACCGCGACGGTGTCCGGTGACGGCTCGGAGATCGCGTTCACGGTCCCGCCCGGCACGGTGCGCGCGGGGGGGCCCGGCCCCCCGGGGGGGGGGCGGGGCCCCCCGGGGGGGGTTTTGGCCTGGGTGGGGGGGGGGGGGGGGGGGGGGGGCCCCCCCCCCCCTCCTGCGTCTCCACGCTCGTCGGACGGCGCCCGCGCGCGTCGCCGAAGCCGCTGGTAACGTGCGAATCGGGGGTGCTCATGGGCGCAGGGTTCGTGCTGACAGGCCTGCTGCTGGTGCTCACCCTGGGGGCGGCGGCGCTGCTGCGCTGGCAGGCGCGCCCCGGCCACGCCATCGTGCTCGCCTCGGCGGCGGTCGCGATGACCGCGCTCGTCGCGGTCGGCGGCGTCGTGGACGTGCGCGACATCGCGGCCGCCGAGCCCGAGGCGATGCCGACGGCCGCCCTGGTGCTGGTCGCCGACGACCCGGATGCCGAGATCGGCGCGACGGTCGACACCGCGGCGCTCCCGCTCGACTGGCTGCTGGTCCAGGGCGCGGAGACCGTCGCCGCGATCCCGTGGCCGGTCCCCGAGCAGGCCGAGGCGGTGCGCGAGGGGGCGGCGACGCCGGTGTCCGTCACGGAGGGGGAGCTCGCGGACTACTACCTCGACCACGGCATCCTCGCGCGCGACGGCGCCGACTTCCTGGTGCAGACCCGTGCCGGCTGGCCGGCGCGGGTCTCGCTCCTCGACGGGATGCTCACGGTCACCTTCGGCTGACCGCCCCCACGCATCGTCCCTGCGAGGCTCGTCAGGCGGTGGGGGGCGCGGCAGTGGTGTCGCGCACGATCACCCGCTGGGTCGGCGCGTCCGAGGCGAGGTGCCGCACGCCCGTCGCGGCCAGGACCGCAGCGAGATCGACCGCCTGCTCGAGCCCGGTGGTGCTGTACCGGACCGAGGTGAGGGCCGGGACCGCGAACTGTGCCTGCGGGATGTCGTCGATGCCCATGATCGACAGGTCCCGGGGCACGGCGACACGCGCCGCGTGGGCGCCGGCGAGCATCGCGAGGGCCACCTCGTCGTTGTAGGCGGCGATGGCCGTGGCGCCAGACCGGCGCGCGGCCTCGACCGCCTCGACCGCGGAGGCCACGTCGGTGGCCGGCGCGAGCCGCGTCACGCGGAGCCCGCGCGCGCGCACCGCGTCCTCGATCCCGCGCCAGCGCTGCGCATCGACCTCCTCGAGGCCCGGGGTGCCCGCCGGCGCGTAGGCGAGGCGGGTGTGGCCGAGGCCGGCCAGATGACCGACCTGCGTGACCGCCGCATCGTGGATGACCCGCTCCGCGTCGTAGGACGCGGGCATCACGCTCACGAGCAGGGGCACGCCGGATGAGGTGAGCTCCTCGGCCGTGGCGGCATCGAGCATCGCCATGGTGACGACGGCCCTGGGGCGGGTGGCGCGCGCGAGGGTGATGACGTTCGCGTGGTCGCCGAGCGACCGGCCGCCGAGCTCGACGATCGGCACGAGGCCGGCGTCCTGCACCGCATCGGACAGCGTCGCCACCATGGCGCCGACGAGCGAGCCGAACGGCACCTCGGTGAAGTCGATGATGACGACGTCGGAGGAGCCGCGGGCCAGGGCGGTCGCGGTCGCGTTCGGCACGTAGCCGAGCGACTCCGCTGCCGCGAGGACCCGGGCACGCGTGGCCTCGGGGATGGTCTGACCCGGGGTGCTGTTGAGCACGTAGCTCACGGTCGCGGCGGAGACGCCGGCGGCTGCGGCGACGTCGGTCGCCTTGACGCGCGCGGAAGCGGGCATACGGGAACCCTATCTTGCGATCCGGGAGAGGAACGCTTATGGTGGAGGACCTAACTTATGCGCTTAAGTTAACCACGCGGCGACGTCGCCGCGGACCAGGCGCAGCGGTGGGCCCGGGCCGGGGCACCGCAGAAGGAGAGAACGATGCCCGACATCAGCACCCTCACGCTCGAGGAGAAGGCGCGCCTCGTGTTCGGCGCCGACTTCTGGACCACCGTCGGGATCCCGGAGAAGGGCATCCCGTCCGCGATGCTTACGGACGGTCCCCACGGCCTGCGCAAGCAGACCGGCGGCTCGGACCACCTGGGCATCAACGGCTCGGTGCCCGCCACCGCCTTCCCCACGGCCGCCGCGACCGGTTCGTCGTGGAACCGCGAGCTGCTGACGCGCATGGGCGCCGCTCTCGCCGCCGAGTGCCGCGTCGAGGAGGTGGACGTGCTCCTCGGCCCCGGCGTCAACATGAAGCGCTCCCCCCTCGGCGGCCGCAACTTCGAGTACTTCTCCGAGGACCCGCTGGTCGCGGGCGAGCTCGGCTCCGCCTGGATCTCCGGCCTGCAGGCCATGGGCGTGGGGGCGTCGGTCAAGCACTACGCCGCGAACAGCCAGGAGACGGACCGCATGCGCGTGAGCGCGGAGGTGGACGAGCGCACGCTGCGCGAGATCTACCTGCCCGCCTTCGAGCGCGTCGTGAAGCAGTCGCAGCCCGCGACGGTGATGTGCTCCTACAACAAGATCAACGGCGTCCGCGCCTCGGAGAACCACTGGCTGCTCACCGAGGTGCTGCGCGACGAGTGGGGCTACGAGGGCTACGTCGTCTCCGACTGGGGTGCCACCTGGGACCCGGCCGTGGCGCTCGAGGCGGGCCTCGACCTCACGATGCCGAGCACCGGCGAGGCCGGTCCCGCGGCGGTGGTCGCCGCCGTCCGCGACGGCCGCCTCGACGAGGCGGTGCTCGACCGGGCCGTGCAGCGCATCGTCGGCGTGCACGCGCGCCTGCGGGACGCCCGCACCACCGAGGCGACCTTCGACGCCGACGCCCACCACGCGCTCGCCCGTGAGGTCGCCGCCGACTCGGCCGTGCTCCTCGCCAACGACGGCGACCTGCTCCCGCTCCGTTCCGAGGGTGGCGAGGTCGCCGTGCTCGGCCCGTTCGCCACCGCGCCTCGCTACCAGGGCGCCGGCTCGTCGCACGTGAACCCCACGCGCCTCGACGAGCCGCTCGCGGAGATCGCCGCGGGCTCGCACCGCGACGTCGTCTTCGCGCCCGCCTTCCGCCTGGACGGCGAGACCGACGAGGCGATGCTGCAGGCCGCGGTCGCCGCGGCCGCCCGCGCGGAGGACGTGGTCCTGATGCTCGGCCTGCCCGACGCCGTCGAGTCCGAGGGCTGGGACCGCGAGCACATGGACCTGCCGCAGGTGCAGCTCGACGTTCTCGCCGCCGTCGCCGCCGCCAACCCGCGCGTCGTCGTGGTGCTGTCGCACGGCTCCGTGGTCTCGCTTGAGCACGTGGTCGGCAAGGCCCCGGCCATCCTCGACATGTGGCTCGCCGGCCAGGCCGGCGGCTCAGCCCTCGCACAGATCCTCTTCGGCGCCGCGGAGCCCGGCGGCCGCCTCGCGGAGACCGTGCCGTGGCGCCTCGCCCACACCCCCGCCCACGTGAACTGGCCCGGCGGCGACAAGGTCGTCCGCCACGGCGAGCGCATCTACATCGGCTACCGCTGGTACGACGCCACCGACCGCGACGTCGCGTTCCCGTTCGGCCACGGCCTCTCGTACACGACCTTCGAGCACGAGGTCCTCGCGGTCGACGTGCCCGACCCCGCGGTCGCCGCCGCGACGGTGCGAGTCCTCGTCACCAACACGGGCGCGCGCCGCGGCACCGACGTGGTCCAGGTGTACGTCGGCGACCCGGTCGCGGCCGTCGACCGGCCGGTGCGCGAGCTGCGCGCCTTCGACAAGGTCGCCCTCGAGCCGGGCGAGTCCACCGTGGTGACGCTCGAGCTCGACGACCGCGCCTTCGCCTACTGGGGCGACGGCGGCTGGACCGTCGAGTCCGGCGAGTACGTCGTCGAGGTGGGCCGCTCGTCGCGCGACATCGTCGCCGCGCGCACCCTCACGCTCGACATGCCCGCCGCCGTCCCCTCGCTCGACATGGAGTCGCTGTACCGCGACTGGCTCGCGCACCCCGCGGGTGCGGCCGTGCTGGCCGAGGTGGTCGCCGCCGGCGCCTCGGGCCAGGGTGCCGACCTCTTCGAGGACAACGACATGGCCGAGATGATGCTCCAGATGCCGATGGTCAAGATCGCCGACTTCGTCGCGCCGGGCCGTGGCGCGGAGACCGTGCGGGGCATGCTCGACGCGCTCGAGCGCGTGCGCGCCTGATCGCGCCGCCGGCATAGACGAGGGCCCCGGGGATCACCCCGGGGCCCTCGTGCCGTCAGCGCGGGCTCAGATGAACAGCGTGGTGCCGCTCTCGTTCGCCTCGCCCAGGAAGGTCGCGACGCCGGCGAGCTCGACGCCGTCGAGCAGGTCGGACTGCGACATGCCCAGCAGGTCCATCGTCATCGTGCAGCCCAGCAGGCGGGCGCCGCCGTCCTGCGCCGACTTGATGAGCTCGGGCAGCGACGGGACGTCGTTCTGCTTCATGACGTTCTTGATCATCGCGGTGCCCGCGCCGGCCATGTGCATCTGCGACAGGGTCAGCTTCTCGGCGCCGCGCGGCATCATCGCGCCGAACATCGTGTCCATCATCGACTTGTCGCGCTTGGGCGGGTCCGTGCGGCGCAGGGCGTTGAGGCCCCAGAAGGTGAAGAACATCGACACCTCGTCGCCCATGGCCACGGCGCCGTTGGCGATGATGAAGGCCGCGAGGACCTTGTCGAGGTCGCCGCTGAAGACCACCATCGAGGTCTTGTTGCGGCCCCCGGCGGCCTTGCCGGTCTGGACCGGCTCGACGCCGCCCTTGCGGAACGTGCCCACGAAGCCGGGGCCCTTGGGGTCGAGCGACACGAGCGTGTGGCCGTTCTTCGACGCCCACGCGGGGCCGTCGAGGGCGAAGCCCGGGTCGGACACGGTGACGCGGACCTCGTCGCCCGCATCGGCCTTCTTCATGGCGTCCGCCAGGCGCATGATCGGGCCGGGGCACGCGAGCCCGGTGCAGTCGAGCTCGGTGATCTGGCCGGTCGCGGCGGCGACGGCCGACGCGACGGAGACCTTCTCCGCGTAGTTCTCCATCGGAGGCTGCGCGGAGTACTGGTCGGCCGGGTTGTCGTGCACGTGACCGTACGTGGTCGAGCCGCCCGACAGGGTCGCGACGTCCGTGAAGCCGTTCTGCACGAGGATGCGGTGCGCGAGGTACGAGCGGAAGCCCACGGCGCAGTAGAGGCGGATCGGCTGGTCCTTGTCCTCCCATGACCTGATGGCCTCGCGGAACGTCGCCAGCGGCACGGACTCGGCACCCGGCAGGTGGTGGATGCCGTACTCCTCGGGGGTGCGCACGTCGACGAGGCGCGCACCGTCGGGCACCGGCCACTCCTCCGCGTACCAGAGGGTGAAGTCGCCACGGATGGTGTTGGCGGCGACGAAGCCGGCCATGTTGACCGGGTCCTTCGCGGAGCCGAACGGCGGCGCGTACGCGAGCTCCTGCTCCTCGAGGTCGAAGACGGTGAGGCCCGCGCGGATCGCCATCGCGAACACGTCGAGGCGCTTGTCGACGCCGTCGAAGCCGCACGCCTGCGCGCCGAGGACCTTGCCGTCCGTGGGCGAGAACAGCAGCTTGATGTGCATCATCGCGGTGCCGGGGTAGTAACCGGCGTGGCCCGACGGGTGCACGTGCACCACGCGGTAGTCGACGCCCGCGGCGTCGAGCTGACGCTTGGTCGCGCCGGTGCCGCCCGCGACCATGTCGAAGACCTTGACGATCGACGTGCCCTGGGTGCTCCGATACTCGGTGTCGCGTCCGCAGATGTTCTCCGCGGCCACGCGGGCCTGACGGTTCGCCGGCCCCGCGAGCGGGGCGAGGTACTGGCCCGGCAGCACGGGGTGGGGCGTCTCGACGGCGTCGCCCGCGGCGTAGACGTCGGGGTCGGACGTCTGCATGTGGGTGTCGACCTTGATGCCGCCGCGCTCGCCCAGCTCGATGCCGGCGTCCTTGACCAGCTGGACGGCGGGCTTCACGCCCGCGGCGAGGATGACGAGGTCGGCCTTGAGGACGGTGCCCGAGTTGAGCTCGACGCTCACGCGGTCGTCGCCGTCGCTGTCCGCCAGCGCCTGGAAGGCGGCGGCCCCGGTCGACAGGTGGAGCCCGATGCCGCGCATGCGCAGGTGCTGCTCGACCGGGATCGCGATCTCGTGGTCGACGGGCGGGAGGATCTGGTCGGAGAGCTCGACCACGTCGACGCGCACGCCGCGGTGGTGGAGGTTCTCGGCCATCTCGAGGCCGATGTAGCCGGCGCCGACGACGACCGCGGTGACGGTGCCGCGCTTGCCGGCCTTCTGGGCGGCGAGGGCGGCGTCGAGGCGGGCCTTGATGCGGTCCATGTCGCCGATGCGGCGCAGCACCTCGACGGCGGGGTGGTCGATGCCGGGCAGCGGCGGGCGCACGGCCTCGGCACCCATGCACAGCGCGAGCTTGTCGTACGACTCGGTGTACTCCTTGCCGGTGTCGACCTCGCGCGCGGTGACGGTCTTCTTCTTCCGGTCGATCGCGACGATCTCGGTCGCGATGCGGACGTCGATGTTGAGGGACTCGCGCAGGCTCTCGGGCGTCTGCAGCAGCAGGCGCGAGCGATCGGAGATCACCTCGCCCACGTGGTAGGGGAGGCCGCAGTTGGCGAACGACACGTGGTGGCCGCGCTCGAAGACGACGATCTCCGCCGACTCGTCGAGGCGCCGCGCCCTCGCGGCAGTGGATGCTCCGGCGGCGACACCGCCGACGACGATCAGCTTCATGTTCCCTCCTGGGGGTCTCGAACCTGATTACGAAGATATCCCCCGGGGTATGCGCACCAGGGGGTATCTGGTCCCGGTTGGACGATGCGCGGGAGAGGGGAGCGCGCGCGGCGCGACGCGCGTTGGTACGGGTGGCGACATCGCCGCCCGACGCGGATGCGCATCGTCCATGCACACCACCCTGGCACGCGGGCCCTCCGCGCGCAGGGCGTGCTGGCGGGCGGCCGTCGGCGAGTCGTGATTTGAAGAATTCAAAAGAAGGACGTACGCTGACCGTCATGACACAGCTCGACACGCACGGGATGCTCCGCGGAGCCGGCCTGCGCGTCACCGAGCCCCGGCGTGCGGTGCTCGAGGCCCTCGCGGGCCTGCCGCACGCCTCAGCCGACGCGGTCCATGCGCGGGTGTCCCAGACCCTCCCGGACGTGTCGCTCCAGACGGTCTACAACGTCCTCCACGACCTCACCGGTCGCGGGCTCGCTCGTTCGATCGAGCCCGGCGACCACCCCGCCCGCTACGAGCTGCGGGTGGGCGACAACCACCACCACCTCGTCTGCACGCACTGCGGTGCGATCGCGGACGTCGACTGCGTGGTGGGACACGCCCCATGCCTGACCCCCGACGACGACCACGGCTTCGCGGTCGCCGAGGCGGAGGTCATGTTCTGGGGTCTCTGCGGGGACTGCAAGCATGCGGTCGCCGTGCCGTCCCCGGCCTCTGTCCACCTCTGAACGTCGCAACCACGAAGGAGCGCTCCCATGTCGGAGAAGTTCACTACCACAAACTCCGGGGCACCGGTCGCCTCGGACCAGCACTCGCTGACCGTCGGCAACAACGGCGTCACCTCGCTCACCGACCACTACCTGGTCGAGAAGCTCGCGCAGTTCAACCGTGAGCGCGTGCCGGAGCGCGTGGTCCACGCGAAGGGCGGTGGCGCGTTCGGCACGTTCACCACCACGAACCCGGAGATCGCGAAGTACACGCGTGCCGCGCTGTTCCAGGACGGCGTCCAGACCGAGATGCTCGCGCGCTTCTCCTCGGTCGCCGGCGAGCACGGCTCCCCCGACACGTGGCGCGACCCCCGCGGCTTCGCGCTGAAGTTCTACACGACCGAGGGCAACTACGACCTCGTCGGCAACAACACCCCGGTGTTCTTCATCCGCGACGGCATCAAGTTCCCCGACTTCATCCGCTCGCAGAAGCGCCTCCCCGGCTCGCACATGCGCGACAACGACATGCAGTGGGACTTCTGGACCCTCCAGCCCGAGTCGGCGCACCAGGTCACGTGGCTCATGGGTGAGCGCGGCCTCCCCCGCTCGTGGCGAGAGATGCAGGGCTACGGCTCGCACACCTACCAGTGGATCAACGCCGAGGGCGAGCGCTTCTGGGTGAAGTACCACTTCAAGAGCCAGCAGGGCGTGCACGGCCTCACCATCGAGGAGGCGGGCCAGCTCGCGGGCTCGGACGGCGACCACCACATCCGCGACCTCTACGAGCACATCGAGGCCGGCGACTTCCCGCGCTGGGACCTCTACGTGCAGGTCATGCCCTACGAGGACGCGAAGACCTACCGCTTCAACCCGTTCGACCTCACCAAGGTGTGGCCGCACGGCGACTACCCGCTCATCCCGGTGGGCGTCATGGAGCTCAACAAGAACCCCGAGAACTACTTCGCGCAGATCGAGCAGGCGACCTTCGCCCCCTCGAACTTCGTGCCCGGCATCGGCGCCTCGCCGGACAAGATGCTGATGGCGCGCATCTTCTCCTACGCGGACGCGCACCGCTACCGCGTCGGCACCAACCACGCCGACCTGCCGGTCAACTCCCCGCACGCCGCGGACGCGAACGGCCACTCGTACGCCAAGGACGGCGCGATGCGCTACTCCTTCGCGTCGCCCGACACCCCGGTGTACGCGCCCAACTCGCACGGTGGCGCCCACGCCGACGCCGCCCGTGCCGGTGACGCGGGCAACTGGGAGTCGGACGGCGAGATGGTCCGCGCCGCCGCGACCCTGCACGCCGAGGACGACGACTTCGGTCAGGCCGGCACGATGTACCGCGAGGTCTTCGACGACGCGGGCAAGGCGCACATCCTCGAGCAGATCACCGGCCACGTCGGCGCGGTGAAGTCGGACGACATCCGCGAGCGTGCGATCCAGTACTGGACCAACGTCGACGCCGATCTCGGTGCGAAGCTCCGCGCGAACCTCTCCGGCGAGGCGCCGGTCGAGGCCGGCGAGCCCGGCACCGGCGTGGAGCCCGTCTCCGTCTGATCCCGGTTCCCGAAGGCCCGATCCCCGCAAGGGGGTCGGGCCTTCGTCGACTCCCAATGACAAAGGTGACGCATGTGACCGTCGCCTCCGACGATGCGCTTGTCACACCTGTCACCCTTGTCATTGGGAGTCGAACGGGCGGCCGGTTACCATGACTGCGGCCGATGCCGGCCTCCCCCCATCCGACGTGCGCGTCCGCGCGCGCTCACGCCTGTCTTGGACGGAGTCCCCCATGCCCACCGCCGCCCGCACCGCCACCGGCGTGCCCGAGGCCACCGCCGCATCGTCCTGGCGCGCCGCCCTCAAGCCCCGCGTGCTGCGCACCGAGCTGGTCTCCGGCCTCATGGTCGCGCTCGCCCTCATCCCCGAGGCGATCTCGTTCTCGATCATCGCCGGCGTCGACCCCCGCGTCGGGCTCTTCGCCTCCTTCACCATGGCGGTGTCGATCGCGTTCCTGGGCGGCCGCCCCGCGATGATCTCCGCGGCCACCGCCGCCGTCGCGCTCGTGGTGGCGCCGCTGGCGCGCGACCACGGGCTCGACTACCTCATCGTCGCCGTGGTCCTCGGCGGCATCCTCCAGGTGGTGCTGGGCCTGCTGGGCATCGCGAAGCTCATGCGCTTCATCCCGCGCTCGGTCATGGTCGGCTTCGTCAACTCGCTCGCGATCCTCATCTTCCTCGCGCAGCTGCCGCACCTCACCGACGTGCCGTGGGTGGTCTACGTCCTCGTGGCGGCCGGCCTCGCGATCATCGCCCTCTTCCCGCGCCTCACCAAGGTGGTGCCGGCGCCGCTGGTCGCGATCGTGCTGCTCACCATCGTCACCGTGTCCGCCGCGATCGCCGTCCCGACGGTGGGCGACGAGGGCGCGCTCCCCGAGGGCCTGCCCGGCCTCTTCATCCCGGACGTCCCGGTGAGCCTCGAGACGCTGCGCATCGTCTTCCCGTACGCGCTCGGCCTCGCGCTCGTGGGCCTGCTCGAGTCGCTCATGACCGCGAAGCTCGTCGACGACATCACCGACACCCACTCGGACAAGACCCGCGAGGCCTGGGGCCAGGGCGCCGCGAACGTCATCACGGGCCTCTTCGGCGGCATGGGCGGCTGCGCGATGATCGGCCAGACGATGATCAACGTGAAGGCCGGCGGTGCGCGCACGCGCCTGTCGACCCTCTCGGCCGGCATCTTCCTCCTCATCCTCGTGCTCGCGCTCGGCGACGTGGTCGCGATGATCCCCATGGCGGCCCTCGTCGCGGTGATGATCTACGTGTCGTGGGCGACGTTCGACTGGCACTCGATCCGCCTGTCGACGCTGCGCCGCATGCCTCGCTCGGAGACCTCGGTCATGCTCGTCACCGTCGCGGTCGTCGTCGCCACGCACAACCTCGCGTACGGCGTCGTCGCAGGCGTGGTGCTCGCCTCGGTCCTCTTCGCGCGCCGCGTGGCGCACCTCGCCGAGGTGGTCGGCGGCGAGATCGAGGACGGCGTGCGCCGCTACACGGTGTCGGGCGAGCTCTTCTTCGCGAGCTCCAACGACCTCTACAGCCAGTTCGACTACGCGGGCGACCCCGACAAGGTGGTCATCGACATGACGCACTCGCACGTGTGGGACGCGTCGACCGTCGCGGCGCTCGACGCCGTCGAGCACAAGTACGCCCTCCACGGCATCGAGGTCGAGATCGTGGGCCTCAACGAGGCCTCGCGCGACTTCCACGGCCGCATCACCGGGCACCTGGGCGCCGGGCACTGACCCGGCACGCCTCCGGCGGGAGGGAAGATGCGCGAGGGGCCTAGTCGGGACGGGTCACCGCGGCCTTGACGAGGTCCGCGGCGGTCGCGTCCGGCAGGTAGGCGCGCAGGATCGCGAGCGTGAGGGCGGGCAGCTGCGCCTCGTCCGGGTACATGAGGTACAGCGGGCGGTGCTCGGGCTTGAACTTCGCCTTGAACCGCTCGAGGCTCGTGAAGCCGTAGTACGGCTCCATCTTGTCGGCGAGGATGTCGAGCAGCCGCTCGACGGTGCCCTCGACCTCGCCCGAGTAGCTGAGCGGCGCGGCCGAGAGCGAGATGAACTCGTAGCCGGCCTCCTTGAAGGCCACCGCGGACTCCGCGATGAGGAACTCCATCACGCCGCTCATGACGCCGTCGTCGAGGCGGCGCTTCATGATGTCGATGGTCCACCCGACCACGTCGCCCCCGCGGTAGACCGGTAGCCAGCTCGTCATGCCGTGGACGGTGCCGTCCTCGTCGACCGCGACGTGCATCTCGACGTTCGGATCCGCGGCCTCCGGCAGGTCCCCGAGCGTGAAGCCCATCTCCGGCAGCGACTTGTCCCCCGCCCACTGCGCGGAGATCGCCTCGAGCTGGTCCTTGACGCCGCGCGGCGCGTCCGCGAAGCGGAAGGTGCGCATCGTCACGCCCTCGCGCTTGGCGCGGTTGATCGCCGAGCGCACGTCCTGCCACGCCTTGCCCTTGAACTCGAGCTCGGGCAGGCGGACCACCGTGTCCTCGGCGACCTGGATCGCCTTCCAGCCCGCGTCCTCGAACCGGGCACGGGCCTCGTTGCTCACTGCGAAGTACGCGAGGCGCCAGCCGCGCGAACGGCAGAAGTCCGCGAACTCGGCGTGCGCGGCCGCGAGGTCCGCGGTCCGCCCCACGGGGTCGGACAGCACGATCGCGGTGCTGCCCACCTGCTTGAAGCCCAGCCCGACGGTGCCCTCCTCCGACACCCAGTGGTCGATGCCGTCCCAGCGGTTCATGTACCCGATGCTCGTCATCGCCTCGGTGTCGCGCTGGATCGCGATGAAGCGGTCGCGCACGGCCTCCTCGGTGGTGTGGCGACGCGCTCCCAGCAGCAGCGCGAGCAGGAAGATCACGAAGGCGAGGAACCACACCACGCCGATCGCGCTCAGCAGCCCGCGCGACAGCGCGGTGGTGCCCTCGAGCCCGGTGGTGCCGCCGAAGACGCGGACGGCGGCCTCGCCGATGGCGGTGCCGAGGGTGGGCTCGGGCGACAGCTGGGAGCCGAGGGCCATGATGGCGACCACCGTGAACGTCATGAGCCCCGCCACGGTGAGGAGCCCGCGGCGCCAGACGGTGCGGCGGGTGGCGCGGTCGGCCTTGACCGCGAAGTGCCGGCGCCAGCCGATCAGCAGCACGAGGAGCACCGCGTCGAGCGCGAGGTCGAGCAGCACCGACGGGGTGCCCTCGCCGACGGCGACGACGAGGAGGCTCGCGAGCAGCGCCAGCACGGTGAGCACGACCACGAACCACCAGGCGCCTCGGCGCCCGCGGTGCAGCGCGTAGGCGAACGCCAGCGAGATCACCGCGGTGCCGACGAGGCCGAGCGTGGTGAGGCCCGCATCGTCCGCCGCGCCGCCGAACTCGAGGATGCCGCCCTCGCCCGGCCAGATGCGGGTGACCAGCTGGTGGAGGCCGCCGAAGGCGAGGATCACGGCGGCCGTGTCGCGGACCTCCTGCGGGCCGAAGCGCCAGTCGAACGGCTCCCGCGCGCGGCCGACGATCCACGGGCCGATGAGGATGCCCACCCAGAACGCGATGGCGTGGCTGAAGTCCCAGATCTCCGCCGCGTAGAGGATCATCGCGATGCAGTACAGCGAGCCGACGAGGCGCACCCGCCGGCGCCACAGCAGCGGCATGCCCGCGGTGGCCGCGCCCAGGGCGCCGAAGCCGCCGTTGCTGAGCCCGACGTCGGGGACGTGCGCGAGCGTCTCGGCCCAGCCCACCCCCGCCGCGCCCAGGCCCAGCAGCAGCAGCGCCGTGCCGAGCACCGCGGCGATGTGCGTGCCGACCACGGCGATGAGCATCCGCAGCGTGCCGTAGCGCAGCTCGAGGAAGCCACCGCCGATGCAGAACGTGCCGAGGATGAGCGCGTACATCCATGGCTCGGGGGCGATCGCGGCGCCGGCGAGAAGGTTGATCCAGTGGCCGTCGGCGAAGGCGTCGACGCCCCAGCCCCAGCGGTCCACGAGGCCGGACTCCTCGGCGGGTGTCCAGAGCGCCCCGGTGAGCGCGCCCACCGCGAGCACGACGAGCGTGACGGCGATGGTGCCGGGCAGGCGGCGGGCGAGATCCGTGGCGCGGGACAGCGCCGACGGCTCCGCGGTGACGGTCGCATCCGTGGTCATGCGTTCACGCTAGCGGCGCGGGCGGGCCGCGGCGAGGGCGAATCGCGCCGCGCTGCCAGGGGGAATGACCAGCGGACGTGCCTCGGTTACCCTTGGGTAGATGCCCGCGCACCCACGCGTGGATGACTCGAACGCCATTCGCGCGTCAGATGACAGGGAGCAAGATGAACGCGGACGACCGCACCACCACGTCGACCCGCGGCCTGTACACGCCGCGACCGACCGAGCCGACCACCGGCCAGGTGCCGTCGCGTCGAGCCTTCATGCCGGTTGGCGACCCGACCGCCGAGGCGGCGCCCGTCAGCGGCCAGACGCCCACCCGGACGCCCGTGACGGGCCAGACGCCCACCGCATCGTCCGCCGCGCCGTCGACGGGTTCGATCCCGCAGCGCACGGCGCTGCGCCCGCAGTCCACGCCGGGCGGCATCCCCACGACCGCGCAGCCGGCCCCCGCACGTGAGGCCGCGCAGCCGCAGGCCTTCTCCCCCACGGGAGCGCCCGCCGCGGCCCCGACCACCGAGCCCTCGCGGCTCGACGGCGCCGTGGGCGCCGGAACCGCCGCGATCGGCGCGGGCGCCGCGAAGGTCAAGGGCCTCGCGGGCCGGGCTGCCGAGAGCTTCAAGGCGGGCGACGACCTCGCGGTCCCGACGAGCAAGGGCGGACCCCGCAAGGCCCGCGTGCTGATGTCGCGCATCGACCCGTGGTCGGTCCTCAAGCTCGGCTTCCTGCTGTCCATCGCGGCCGGCATCATGCTCGTCGTCGGCGTGTTCGTGCTGTGGAACGTGCTCAACGGGATGGGCATCTTCGCGCTCGTCAACGAGTGGGTCGTCAAGCTGTTCGCGCAGGACTCCGAGATCGACATCATGCAGTTCTTCGACCGCAACAAGGTCATGAGCGCGACGATCCTCGTGTCGGTCGTCAACGTGGTCCTGCTGACGGCCCTCGCGACCATCGGCGCGTTCCTCTACAACGTCGTGTCGTCGGTCGTCGGCGGCGTCTACGTGACCCTCACGGACGACTGAACGGCCCCCGTCGCCGCGATTTTGTCTCGCGGCGACGGTGCGGTATCGTTTAACGCCGCGGCGCTGAAGCCGCGAGGGGCCCATAGCTCAGGCGGTTAGAGCGCTTCGCTGATAACGAAGAGGTCGGAGGTTCAAGTCCTCCTGGGCCCACCATGGTGATTCGATGGCCGCACATCGCGCTCATCACCTTCAGATCCACTCCCGGATTGTGGGACGATGTCCTTCATCCCACCACGGGGCCTTGGCGCAATTGGTAGCGCACCTGCTTTGCAAGCAGGGGGTTAGGGGTTCGAGTCCCCTAGGCTCCACCACTTCATGACGACCCCGCTCCGGCGGGGGTCCTCGTGCATCCGGGCCCGCGCGCCTGCGGCGGGACGATGCGCCCGCGCCGGGACCTACCGTCCGAGCGTCCTCACGAGCAGCCGCAACGCCTCCGCGCGCTCGAAGGCGGCCGCGGCGTCGGCGGTCATGCCCCGCTCGAGGCGCCACTGACGCACGCCCTCGTACGAGCGGATGTGGGACATGATCGTCTGGATGGTCTGCCCGAGCGGGGTCACCGGGATCGGCGAGGTCAGCAGCGCCGCGCCGCCGCTCTCGGCCCAGTCGGTGAGCACCTGCGCGCCGAGGTTGTCGTGCTCGAGGCCCGCGTGACCGTCGTCGCGCGTGCAGCGCAGCACCCGCCCGCTGAGCTCGTCGACGTGCACCACCGCGCCGCAGAGGACCCGCCGCGCGGCGGGCGTGAGGTCGTGGGGCGCCGTGCCGAACAGCCGGTCGAGCAGCGCCGGCCGGTCGGTGGGGGTGAGGTCGTCCGCCGCGTCCGGTCGGGAGTGCCGCGCGCGCCGGGCGCTCGACCTCTCGAGCACGCCGGTCCCGCCGGACACCTGGCCCCGGTACGCCTCGGGCCAGACCGTCATCGCACCGCCTCGTGGGCGCGCGGGAGGGGCGTCCGTGCGGGTCGCTTCGGCTCCGGCATGCGCACCTCCCTGTCCTGGTATGGACCCTATCGACGGGGTTCGTCCCCCGGAAGGTGCGCGGCGCGCGTCGTCGTGTGCAATTCACCACAGATCCCACGAATCCCACGGAACGCACGTTCCGGTCGGGGGTGGACAGGGTGGGCGGGCGGCGGCCGGCGCGCGGCAGCGGCGCACCCGCGGCGCGGGTCCCGCCCCTGCGGGCTTACCATCGTGGGATGGGCGATCTCCAACGTTGTAATGACCCCGCGACGGTGCCGATGCACGGCGCCCGGGCGTTCCCCCAGGGCGCCATCACGCTCACCGGCGGGCCGCTGCTCGCCGCGCTCGAGCGCTCGGTCGAGACGGTGCTCGCCCACGATGCCGACCGCCTGCTCGCCCCGTACCGGCGCGAGGCCGGCCTCCCTGCGACCGCCGAGCCGTACGGCGACTGGGAGTCCCGCGGCCTCGACGGCCACATCGGCGGCCACTACCTCTCCGCCCTGTCCCACCTCTATGCCGCGACCCGCCGCGAGGACATCCACGCCCGCCTGCGCGCGATGCTCGACGGCCTCCGGGAGTGCCAGGACGCCGTGGGCACCGGCTACCTCGGCGGCACCCCGCGCGGCGTCGAGCTCGGCGAGGAGCTGCGCGCCGGCCGCATCGAGGCCGAGCCCTTCGCCCTCAACGGCCGCTGGGTGCCCATGTACAACCTCCACAAGGTGCTCAACGGCCTCGTCGACGCGTACGAGGTCGCCGGCCAGGACGACGCGCTCGGCATGGCCGTCGCGTGGGCGGACTGGTGGATGGCCATCAGCGCGGGCCTGGACGATGCGCAGATCGAGACGATCCTCACCGCCGAGTTCGGCGGCATGAACGACGCGTTCTTCCGCCTCGCCGCGCTCACCGGCCGCGAGGACCTCGTCGCCGAGGGCCGCCGCTGGTCCCACCACCTGCTGCTCGACCCCCTCCTCGCGGGCGAGGACCGCCTCACGGGCCTCCACGCCAACACCCAGGTCCCCAAGGCCGTCGGGTACGCCCGCTCGGGTGCGGACGACCTCACGCGCGCCGCCCACCAGTTCTGGGACGAGGTGGTCCACGACCGCACCGTGTCGATCGGCGGCCACGGCGTGCGCGAGCACTTCCACCCGGCGGACGACTTCCGCGCGATGGTCCTCGAGGCCCTCGGCCCCGAGTCCTGCAACACCTTCGGCATGCTCCAGCTCACCGACCTCTTCCGGCAGGAGTCCGACGACCTCGAGCTCGTCGACTTCGCCGAGCGCGCGATCCTCAACCACGCGCTCACGGCCCAGCACCCGGGACACGGCGGCTTCGTCTACTTCTCCCCGCTGCGGCCCGCGCACTACCGCGTCTACTCGAGCCACGGCGAGTCGATGTGGTGCTGCGTCGGCTCGGGCCTCGAGAGCCACTGCCGCTACGACCGCTTCCTGTTCTCGCGCGACGGCGACAGCCCCCGCGTCGAGATCTACGAGCCCGCCGTCCTCGACTGGGACGGCATCCGGATCGAGGTCCGCGCGGACCTCAAGGCGTCCTGGCGCGTCGAGATCGACGTGACCGCGGAGGCCCCGCACGACCGCATCGTCCGCCTGCGCATCCCGGACTGGTCGGAGGGCGCGGACCTCAGCGTGGACGGCGAGGCCATCGAGGCGGCCGCCGGCGTCGGCGAGGTCGCGCTCGAGCGGCGCTGGGAGGGGACCACGCGCATCGTCCTCGACCTGCGCCCGAGCCTCGCGCTCGAGGGCCTGCCCGACGGCTCGCCGTGGGCGTCCTTCCGGTACGGCCCGTACGTGCTCGCGCACCGCGACGGGGACGATGCGCTCGAGGGCATGATCGCGACCGGCAAGGACGCGCCGCACGTGGCGATCGGTCCCCGGCACCGCATGATCGGGACGCCGGCGCTGATCGGCGACGAGATCGACGTCGCCGCGTGGGGCGCGACCGCCACCGTGACGGCGTGGCGCCTCGACGGCGACGCGCCCGCGCAGGTCGAGCTCTACCTCGAGCCCTACAACGGCATCCACGACGAGCGCTGCACCGTCTACCTGCCCCTCGGCGAGAGCGCGGACGAGGTGCGGGAGATGCTTGCGGAGCTCGACCGCGACGAGCAGGAGGACGCCGACGTGGTCGACGTCGTCGCGCCCGGCGAGCAGCAGTCCGAGATGGACCACGGCTACGTGTCCCACCTCTCGCGCATCGAGTGGATCAACGCGCGCAGCTGGCGCATGGCCGAGGACTGGTTCGCCTACACGCTCAAGCCCAAGGCGGCCGGGCCGCACCTGGTGCGGATCCGCTCGCTCGTGGGCCTGCCCGCGGGCGGGGACGATGCGGTGGTGCGGCTGGGCGGCGCCGTCGTCGAGCCCGTGTCGAGCGTCGTGCGCAACGTGCCGCTGTACGGCGACGTGGTCGAGGCGGTCTACGAGGTCTCGGTGGCGTCGGAGGGGATCGAGGTGCGCTTCGAGGCCGGCCCGGGTGGCGCGACCGCCGGGATCGCCGGCGTGGCGCTCATGACGCCGTCGGCCGCCTAGCGGGGGCCCGGCGGGGCGGTCGCGGGCGGCGTATGGGGCTCAGCAGCAGCCGTCGGAACCGCCGCCGCAGCACCCGGCCTCGTCGGTGACGGTGGCGGCAACGGGCTCGGGGGCCTTCGCCTCGCCGCCTCCGCAGCCGCAGGCGCCGCCTCCGCCGCAGCCGCCGCCCGCGCGGGGCGCGCGCTCGGGCCGGGCCTGGGCGCCCTCGAGCGTGTAGCCCGCGTCGTGGATCGCCGCGTCGGCGTCGAAGGCGAAGTCCTCGGCGGCGGTGCCGGCGTCGAGCAGCACGACGGCGCGGCCGCTGGCGTGGTCCACCGACGCCGAGCGGACGCCGGTCAGGCCCGTGAGGGCCTTCTCGACGGAGGACGAGCAGCCGTCGCACGTCATGCCGGAGACGGCGAGCTCGACGACGGTCCCGGGCACGTGGGTCATGATCTCCATGCCCCGACGGTAATCCTTCCAGCCCGGGGCAAGGTCAACCCTTGGTCCCGGGAACGACGAGGGGCCCGGCCATGCGGCCGGGCCCCTCGCGTCGCGTCTGCGGCTACTTCTCGTCGGGCTTGGCCTCCTCGACCACGTCCTCCCACACGTCCTCGGCGTCGTCGATCGTCGAGACGACCTCCTCGGCCGCCCGGGCGCGGGCCTCGTCCGCGGCCTCCTTGACCTTCTTCGCCTCGGTGATCGCGGTGTCCTTGACCTTGGTGAAGGCCGGACCGGCGACGTCGGCGACCTTCTTGGCCTCGGTGACGGCCGTGTCGCGGACATGCTCGGCGGCGGGGCCGGCGGCCTCGCGCACCTTCTCGTACGTGGGACCGGCCTTGTCGTTGATGACCTCGGCTGCGGCGTTGGCGGCCGCGGTCGCGGCGTCCGCGGCCTTCTTGGCGGCGTCCGCGGCGGCGTCGACGGCCTTGTTGACGTTGCGGCGCAGGTTGTCCTTGAAGTCGCCCTCGGCGGCGAACTCCCACTCCTCGTCCTCGCCGGCCCACTCGTCGCGACCCTTGTCGCGGCGGGCCCACACGACGACGGCGGCACCGGCCGCCGCGGCGAGCGCGATCGGCACGAGGACGCGACCCCAGCCGCGGCCGCCCTTCTCCTCGTCGGCTCCCGCCGCATCGTCCACCGCCGCCAGGACCGCCGGGATGGCGGCGCCCACGATCGCGGCGTGCGCGACGTCGACCCAGTGCTCGGTGGTGTCGCCGGCCTTGTGGACGTAGGGCGAGGCCTTCTTCGCGCCCTTGTGATACGCCTCCTTGGCGCGGGGCGTGGCCCACTCCTTGGCGCTCTCGTACTGCGGCTCGGCCCACTCCTTGGCGCGCTTCGCGGCCTTGCGTGCGGCATCGGAAGCCTCGCGTGCCGCCACGCGCGCCTGCTTCGCCGCATCGGCCGCCTGGTCGCGCGCCTTGTCGGCGTCGAAGCTCTGGAAAGAAACCTTGCCCATGTTGCGCTCCTCCTGGTCCGTGCCTTGTTGTCCCTTCTCATCGGACAACTCGCACTCGTCCTCAACCCTTCCGTCCATCGTGCCACTTGAGGCGCGTGGTGGCGAGGGCCATGGAACAATGGCGGGCATGATCGCAACGCTTCAGACCACCGCAGGGGACATCCGCATCGAGCTGTACCCCGACCACGCGCCCGTGACCGTCAAGAACTTCGTGGGCCTCGCCACCGGCGAGAAGGAGTGGAAGAACCCGACGACCGGGGAGAAGTCGACCGACCCGTTCTACGACGGCCTCGTCTTCCACCGCGTCATCTCGGGCTTCATGATCCAGGGCGGCTGCCCGCTCGGTACCGGCACCGGCGGCCCGGGCTACAACTTCGACGACGAGATCCACCCCGAGCTCCGCTTCGACGAGCCCTACCTGCTCGCCATGGCGAACGCGGGCCAGCGCCTCAACCCCATCACCGGGCGCCCCGGCGGCACCAACGGCTCGCAGTTCTTCATCACCGTGGACAAGCCGAGCTGGCTCAACGGCAAGCACACCATCTTCGGCAAGGTCGCGGACGACGAGTCCAAGGCCATCGTCGACGCGATCGCGAGCACGCCCACCGATGGTCGTGACCGTCCCCTCGAGGACGTCATGATCACCGGCGTCACGATCTCCGAGTAAGACGCGGATGACCCAGGATCCGGGTGCCGCTGCGCCCACGTGCCCGCGGCACCCGGACCGGGTGTCCTACGTCCGCTGCCAGCGCTGCGGACGCCCCGCCTGCCCCGAGTGCCAGCGCCCGGCCGCGGTGGGGATCCAGTGCGTCGACTGCGTGCGCGAGGCGCGCGCGAACGTACGGCCGACCGTCAACCGGCTCGGCTTCACCTCCGCCCACGGCACGCCCTACGTGACGGTGAGCCTCGTCATCGCCAACGTCGCGGCCTTCGTGTACGGGTACATGGTGCTCGGCAAGCAGCTGTGGTGGGCGCGCTGGGCGCTGCTGCCCGCGGCTGGCGAGGCGACCGGCGGCATCGGCGACGAGTGGTACCGCTGGATCAGCTCCGGCTTCGTCCACTTCTCCATCTGGCACATCGCGATGAACATGCTGGTCCTGTGGCAGTTCGGGTCGCAGCTCGAACCCATCCTCGGAAGGCTCCGCTTCGGCCTGCTCTACGGCGCGTCGCTGGTGGGAAGCTCGGCCGCGGTCGAGCTCCTCGCGGATGGCGGCGCGCACGGCGGCGCGTCGGGAGCCATCTTCGGCATCATCGCCGCGTACGCCGTCGTGCTGCTCAAGCTGAGGCTCGACTACCGCGCGCTGGTCACCACCGCGGGGCTGTGGCTCGTGCTCGGCTTCGTGATCCCGGGGATCTCCTGGCAGGGACACCTCGGAGGCGCGGTCGTGGGCGCCCTCACCATGCTCGCGATGCTGCGCTGGGTGGACCGCAGGACCCCGTAGCCGCGGCTTACGCCGTCACGGCCCCGTCGCGTCGCGGCGGGGCCGTTCGCGTCTCCCGCGCATCGTCCCTCGCGCCGCGGTGCCGCCGGCGCGGGCCGCCGGCCGGCGACGACCGCCCGCCCGAACTCGCCGCGCTGGCGGCGCCTCCCAAGGCGGGCCCGAATCCTCTCCACAGGCGGGGCCTGTGGACAAGAACGGGCTCATCCCCCGGTTTCCCCACAGTCATCCACAGATGTGAATGACATCCGTGTAGTTATCCCCACCGTTGTGCACAGCCGGGGATAACTACACCCGTGTGGTTTCTCCACCGTTGTGGACGGGCATGGGGATAACTACAAGGGTGTGATTCACTTCCAGCGTGTGAGCAGCACCATGCCCGCGGCCATGAACACGAACCCGAATCCGAGGTTCCAGTCGTAGATGCCGGGGATCGGGTACTGCGCCTTCGACACGTAGTAGACGACGATCCACGCCGGGCCGAGCACCAGCAGCGTGAGAGCCGTGGGCAGGAGCCACTTGGGGTTGTCGCTCTGGGGCTTGCCCAGGTTGCGGGGGGCCTTGTAGACGTTCTGGTCGCGCTTCTTCGAGACTGCCACTGTCAACTCCGTGGGTTCTGCGCGCGCATACGCGCGCGGGGATGGGTCCAAGGGTACCGAGAGAGGGTCCCGGAGCGGGATTCCCGCTGGTGCGGGGCTCCCGTAGGCTGGGCGCATCATGACGGCATCCGTCCAGGTCCCCACCGAGCCCGATGCGCCGAGGCCCGGCCGCGCGGGCATCGGCACGCGCCTCGTCGCGCTCGTCGGCGAGCTCCTCATCATCGCGGGCGCCGTCATCGGCCTCTACGTGGTGTGGCAGCTCTTCTACACCGACGTGATCGCCGGCAAGGAGCAGGACCACGTGCTCGAGACGCTCGACTGGGCGTACACCGAGCCCATCGTCGCCGCGGACCAGGAGGAGGACGACGGCCCGGAGGTCATCCCTGCCGGCGCCCGCATGCCTCCCGAGACGGCACCCGTGATGGAGGAGCCGGCCTTCGCGAGCACGTTCGCCACGTTCTACGTCCCCCGGTGGGGCACCGACTACGTCAAGCCGGTCTCCGAGGGCGTGACGCGCGCGGAGGTGCTCGACGTGCTCGGCATCGGCCACTACCCGGGGACGGGCATGCCGGGTGCGTACGGCAACTTCGCGATCTCGGCGCACCGCACCACGTACGCGAAGCCGTTCAACCGCATCGCCGAGCTCCAGCGGGGCGACGCGCTCGTGGTGCAGACGGAGGAGGCCTGGTACGTGTACCGGGTCACCGACGACCTCATCGTCTACCCGAACCAGGTCGAGGTCATCGCGCCCAAGCCGGGCGAGCTCGACGCGGCGCCGGACGGCTACTACATCACCCTGACGACCTGCCACCCGATGTACTCGGCGGCCGAGCGCTACATCGTGCACGGCGAGCTCGAGTACTGGGCCCCGACCGGCATCGGCGTGCCCCCCGAGATCCTCGAGGAGATCCCTCAGCCATGATCTTCCCGTTCGTGTGGCGCCTGCTGCCCGGCCCCGCCTGGCTCAGGGTGGTGCTGCTCCTCGTCCTCGTCGCCGCGATCGTCGCGGTGCTCTTCCAATGGGTGTACCCGTGGTTCTCCGTCACCTTCGACATCCAGGACCAGAACGTGGAGGCCGTGCCATGACCCGCATCCTCGTCGTCGACAACTACGACTCCTTCGTCTACACGATCGTCGGCTACCTGCGGCAGATGGGTGCCGAGACCGTCGTCGTGAGGAACGATGCGGTGGCGCAGGCGGGCGACGTCACCGAGTACGACGGCGTGCTGATCTCGCCCGGGCCCGGCACGCCCGCGGAGGCCGGCTCGTCGATGGACGTCATCCGCCGCTGCGCCGAGACCGGCATCCCCATGCTCGGCATCTGCCTCGGCCACCAGGCGCTCGCCGAGGTCTACGGCGGCGTCGTCTCGCACGCGCCCGAGCTCATGCACGGCAAGACCTCGGATGTCACCCACACCGGCGACTCGGTGCTGGGCGGGCTGCCGTCGCCCTTCACCGCGACGCGCTACCACTCGCTCGCGGTCGAGAACCCGACCGTGCCCGACGAGCTCGAGGTCACCGCCTCGACCGCCAACGGCATCATCATGGGTCTGCGCCACCGCGAGCTGCCGCTGCACGGCGTGCAGTTCCACCCCGAGTCGGTGCTCACGGAGGGCGGCCACCGGCTGCTCGCCAACTGGCTCGAGGTCTGCGGGATGCCCGACCCTGAGGCGCGCGCGGAGGGGCTCAGCCCGCTCGTGCGGAGGTAGCCGGGTACGGCGGCGCCGTCATCCGCGGGATCCACGCGCGGAGGGGCGGAGGGTTCGTGTCGCGACGCTCCCGCTATATATGCACGAGGGGGCGGGGCGCTCGTTCGTGCATAGATAGCGGGAGCATCGAGCACCTATACCGTCTGCCGGATGCGCGCGCCCACCGTGCGCCACCCGAGGGCCCAGATGAGGGCGAGCGTCGCGATCACGGCGCACGTCATCATCACCGCGGCGAGCGGGACGACGGTCGCGCCGCCGAGGCTGACCAGCGGTGCCACGAGCGCCGCGAGCCCGAACTGGAGGGCGCCCAGCACGGCCGAGGCGGCCCCGGCCGCCGCGGGAACCGCGTCCAGCGCCAGCGCGGTCGCGTTGCCGAGCACAAGACCCAGGCTCGCGACCCCGGTGAACAGCGGGAGCGCCAGCCAGCCGACGGGAAGCCCCAGCGCCACCATGAGCCCGAGGGCCAGCGTCGAGGCGAGCACGAGCAGGATGCCGAGGCTCAGCAGCAGGCGCACGTCGCGCGACTGCGCGGCCTTCGCCGAGACCGCGCTCACGACCATGAGCCCGAGGGCGTTCACGCCGAAGGCGATGCCGTAGCCGGTCGCGTCGAGCCCCATCATGTCCTGGTAGAGGAACGGCGACGCGGAGATGTAGGCCATCATCACGGCGAACGCGAACGAGAAGGTCGCGGCGTAGCCGAGGAAGGCGCGCGATCGCAGCGCGCGCAGCGGCGAGCCGGTCGCGATGCGCTCGGCGCGGTCGGCGAGGCGGCGCTCGGCCGGGTAGGACTCGCGCACCACGGCGAGGACCGCAACGAGCATGAGGACCGACAGCCCGAGGACCACGCCGAGGATGCCGCGCCAGCCGATCGGCTCGACGAGGACGCCGCCCACGACGGGGGCGACCACGGGCGCGACGCCGCCGACGATCATCATGAAGCTGAAGGCGCGCGCGGCGGCCTTCCCGGTCGCGAGGTCGGAGATGATCGCGCGGCCGATCACCATGCCCGCGGCGCCGCCGAGGCCCTGGAGGAGCCGCGCGGCGACGAGCACGCCCACCGAGGGTGCGAGCACCGTCGCGACGCCGGCGACCACCATGAGCACGGCGCCGGCGATGAGCGGCGGCACCCGCCCGAAGCGGTCCGACAGCGGGCCGAACACGAGCTGGCCCGCGGTGACGCCGAGCAGGAACGCGGTGAGGGTGAGCTGGATGGTCGTGGCGCCGGTGCCGAGGTCCGCCGCCATCTGGGGGAACGCGGGGAGGTAGAGGTCGGTCGCGAACGGCGCGATCGCCGAGAGGAGGCCCAGCACGGCGAGCAGGGCGGCCGTGATGGCGGCTCCCGCGGTCGCCTGGGTCGGGGTGGCGGCGGTGCGGGGCGTGCTCGGGGCAGCGGTCATCGAAGGGTCCTCCCAGGGTTGAGTTATGAAAGTATAACTAAAATCCGGGCGGAGCGGTAGCCTCTCGGTCATGGTTGAGGACGACCCCACCGACCGGCTGCTCGCCGAGCTCGCCGAGACGATCCTGCGCATCGCCCGCGATCTCGACCCGCATGCGGCCGGTCTCGACGTGGTCCCGCTCACCGGCACCGAGACCGCCGTCCTCCGCTGGGTGCACAGGAACCCCGGCACGTCGCCCAGCGCGGCCGCCGATGCGACCGGTCTGCGCCGTCCCAACCTGTCGGCCGCGGTGCGCAGCCTCGAGGAGAAGGGCCTGGTGCGACGCTCGCCGGATCCGGCGGACCAGCGCCAGCAGCGGCTCGAGGCGACCTCGCTCGCGGACGAGGGCGTGGGACGCCTGCACGCCTACTGGTCGGGTCGCGTGCGGGCCGCGCTGGGGGACGACCTCGCCGAGGCGGGGGCGGTCGTCGACCTCCTGGACCGCCTCGAGTCGGGCCTCCGCGCCCACTGACTCCCAATGACAAAGGTGACAGTTGGGACTCACGGGCGATGGCGCCGCGGGGGACGGGGCGCCCGCGACCGGTGCCACGCATTCACACCCGTCACTCTTGTCATTGGGAATCAGCCCTTCCAGGTGGCTATGACGAGCATCGTCACCGCGAAGCCCACCGGCTGGTTGAGCCACAGGAACGTGCGCCAGCCGCGGTTGGCGTCCTCGCACGTCTCGTCCGTGACGCGCGTGAAGCGCGCCACGGAGGCGACGTAGGCGAGCGGCAGCACGGCCGAGAGCGTCGCCGGCCATGGCAACGCGAGCAGCACCAGGGACGATGCGGCGTACAGCGCGATCGCGCACCACACGGTCGCACGCGCGCCGATCACGGTGGCGACCGATGCGATCCCGCCCTCGCGGTCCGCGCGCACGTCCTGGACCGCGCCGAAGGCGTGGCTGGCCATCCCCCACAGGATGAACGCGACCCACACGGGCCAGGCGCCGTCGTCGAGCAGCGGCACGTCCGCGACCACGAGCGCGTAGAGCAGCGGGCCGCAGAAGTGCAGCGCCGACGTGAGCGAGTCGAGGAAGGGCCGCTCCTTGAAGCGCAGCCCCGGCGCCGAGTACGCCACCACCCCGAACAGCACGAGCACCAGGGTGATCCCCGCCGCGAGCGAGCCCTGCGCGAGCAGCCATGCGAACGGGGGCAGCACCGTGATCGCGCACGCCCACAGGATCGCCCGGTGCACCCGTCGCGCGTGCGCGCGGTCGCGCACCACGTCGCCCTCGATGCCGCCCTTGCGCGGGTTCGCGAGGTCGGACTCGTAGTCGAAGACGTCGTTGATGCCGTACATCAGCAGGTTGTACGGGACGAGGAAGAACAGCGTGCCCACGACGAGCACCGCGTCGACCTCGCGGGTGACCAGCAGGTACGCCGCCGCGAACGGGAACGCGGTGTTGATCCAGGACACGGGCCGCGAGGCGCGGACCAGCGAGACGAGCAGCCCGGGCGCCGGCGGCCGTCCCGTCGGGGCCGGATCGTGCGACTCAAGCATGGCGGGAGCCCCGCCCGGTGGGGGTCGACGGACCGGCGAGCCACGTCCACAGCGCCGGCACGAGCATCACGGCTCCCAGCGTGTACGAGAAGTCCTCGATCGGCGCGGAGCCCACGCGGATGCCGGAGATGAGCTCCTCGTCGTAGGCGACGATGCCGGACCCCACGATGAGGTTGTCGAAGACCGCGGTGAGCACGACCAGGGCGAGCCCGGTGAGCAGCAGGGGACGATGCGGGAGCCGCCGGAGGGTGGGGACCGTCACCGCGGCGATCAGCGCGAGGACCGCGACCGAGAGGAGCACGTACGTCACGCGGCCGCCTCCCGCCGGGCGCGGTGGCGGCGGTCGAGCCAGCGCCACAGCAGCAGCGTCTGATACGTGAGCAGGACGAGGAAGAAGAGCTCCTCGAGCGGCACGTCGGGGGCGAGCAGGACACCGGTGAGGTACGGCGCGTCCCCGATGAAGAAGATCCCGAGCCCCACCCCGGCGGCATCCCACGCGAGGAAGGCCGCGACCGCGATCGCGATCGTCAGCAGCGCCGGGCGGGGGCGGTCGAACACCGCGATCCGGTAGCGCGCATCGATCACGGCGAGACCCGTGATCGACACGAGCAGCGCCGCGAGGTACGCGAAGCCCGTCACGCGCCGGCCCTGCGCGCGAGGTTGCCGAGCACGCCGCCGGCGCGCGAGCGCCCGAGGAAGCCGCGGGGCGCCGGGGTGGGCAGGGGGCCCGCGTCGACGGCGCCGAGCAGCCGCTTGGCCACGAGCTCCGCGGAGATGAGGCACAGCGGCACGCCGATGCCCGGCACGGTGGAGGCGCCCGCGTAGAGCAGGTTGGGGATCTTCGCGGACACGTTCGCGGGCCGGAACACCGCCGACTGGGTGAGCGTGTGCTCGAGGCCGAGCGCGCCGCCCTGCCAGGCGCCGAGCCCGTCGGCGAAGTCGGCCGGCGTGGTGACGCGCAGGACGGTGGACCGCTCGGGCAGGTCGGGCACGCCCGCCCACGCCCCCACCTGCGCCAGGTAGCGGCGGCCGAGCGCCATGAGGTCGGCCCGGGACTCCGGCGTCGACCCGAGGTCGGGATCCGCGGGGAACGGCACGAGCATGAACAGCGAGTCCTTGCCGGCCGGCGACACCGCCGGGTCCGTCGCCCCCACGCGGGACACGTAGACGGAGGCCGGCACCGGGGGCAGCTCGCGCGCGAGGATCGCGTCGAAGTTCTCGTCCCAGTCACGCGTGAAGAAGAGGTTGTGGTGGGCCAGCTCGGGGACGTCGCCGTCGACCTCCGCCATGACGAGCAGGGCGCTCACGCCGGGCTTGCGGCGCCGCCACGACCGCTCGGGGTGGGTGCGCCGGTCCTCGGGCACGAGCACCGTCTCGACGTGGTGGAGGTCGGCGGCCCCGACCACCGCATCGGCCCGCACCACCTCGCCGGACTCGAGCTCGACGCCGGTGGCGAAGCCGCGGTCGTCGACGAGGATCCTGGAGGCAGGGGCGGAGGTGCGCAGCTCGGCGCCCTCCTCGCGCGCGACCCGCGCGATCGCCTCGGTGAGCGCGTACATGCCGCCGCGCGGGTAGCGCACGCCGTCGGTGAGATCGAGGTGGCTCATGAGCGAGAACAGGCCGGGCGTGCGCGCGGGCGAGGAGCCGAGGAACACCGCGTGGAAGCCGAGCACCTGGCGGAGGCGCGGGTCCTTCACCCGGGCGCCGATGCGCGCCCCGAGCGAGCGGCTCAGCAGGCTCGCGAGCAGCGGCAGGCGGCGGACCACGTCCCCGTTGACCGCCTTCCGGGGGCGCGCGAAGGTCGTGTAGAGGAACCGCTCGAGCGCGAAGCGGTAGAGCACGCCCGCCTCCTCGGCGTAGGCGCGCATCGCGTCGCCCTCGCCGGGGCTGAGCGCGTCGAAGCGGCGCCAGTTCTCCTCGGGGTCCGCGGACACGTCGAGCGTCTCCGCGGCGCCCCACGCATCGTCGCCCTCGAAGAAGACCCGGTAGCGCGGGTCGAGGTCGACGAGGTCGAGCTCGGTCCCGACGTCGCGCCCCATGAGCGCGAACCACTGCGCGAAGGCCTCGGGCATGAGGTACCAGGAGGGTCCGGAGTCGAACGTGTGGCCGGCGACCTCGACCCGGCCCATGCGTCCGCCGAGCGACGCGTGCCTCTCGAGCAGGACCACGTCGGCGCCGCCGCGGGCGAGCAGGCCCGCGGTCGCGAGCCCCGCGACGCCTCCCCCGATCACCGCGATCCGCGGTCCGGTCATGCGGTCCTCCTTCGGGACGTGGCGAGGTTGCGCGCCGCGAGGGTCGCCTTGACCGGGTTGGGGACCCGCACGCGCCGGGTCACGAGCCGACGTGCCGGGGTCGCGGCGATCTGGTCGAGCAGCCGGCCGTAGATGTCGATCGTCGTGCCGACGGCGGCACGGGCGCGCGGCGGCAGGGCGTCGAGCGTCTCCTCGGCCGCCGCGATGTCCGCGCGGCACCCGGCGACGAGCCCGGCGAGCCGCGCATCGTCCAGCGTCGCGGCGGTCACGCCGGGGAAGTACGAGCGTCCGAGGTCGCCGTCGTCGGTCGCGAGGTCCCGCAGGAAGTTGACCTTCTGGTACGCCGCGCCGAGCCTGCGGGCGCCCGCGCGCACGTCCGGCGCGAGCGGGCGCGGGCCGAGGCCCGTGTTGACGAACACCGCGAGGCACATCTCCCCCACCACCTCGGCGGAGCCGAAGATGTAGCGCGCGAGGGAGTCCTCGTCGTGGGCGGTGCGCGTGAGGTCCATCCTCATCGACGCGAAGAACGGCTCGGTCTGCTCGCGGGTGATGCCCACCTCGCGTGCGGTGAGCGCGAAGGCATGCGCCACGAGGTCGGAGCTGAAGCCCGCGTCCATGGCGCGGTGCACCTCGTCCTCGAAGCGCGCGAGCTGCTCCCCCGCATCGTCCCCGCGGTACGTGTCGACGATCTCGTCGGCGACGCGCACCATCGCGTAGACGGCCCGGATGTGCGCGCGCTCGGCGCGCGGCAGGATGCGCGTGCCGAGCCCGAAGGACGTCGAGTAGCGGGCGATGACCCGCGCGGCGGCGTCGCGCGCGGTCGCGTCGTAGAGGGCCAGCGCGGCCGCCTCGTCGTCGTGGTGGCGGCGCCGGGAGCGTCGGCTCACGACGGCCGGTCCTCGAGGCTGTCGATGAGGTCCACGAGGTAGCCCGACAGCGGCGCCGGGATCCGCTCGGAGGCGACGCGCCGCGCGATCCGTGCGTGCTGGCGCGCGACCCGAAGCGCGCGGTCCCGCGCACCCGACTCGACGAGCACCTCGCGCACCCGCTCCGCCCACGTCTCGTCGAGGTCGGGGTTGCCGACCGCGGCCGCGAGCAGGGCCTGGCCCGCATCGTCCGCCTGCTGGAAGCCGAGGCGCAGCAGCTCGGTGCGCTTGCCGGAGCGCAGGTCCGACAGCACGGACTTGCCGGTGACGGCCGGGTCGCCGAAGACGCCGAGGTCGTCGTCGACCAGCTGGAAGCTCAGCCCGAGCGAGGCGCCGAGCTTCTCGAGGTGGCCGACCATGGTCGGGTCGGCGCCCGCGAGCTGGGCGCCCGCGAGCAGCGGCACGATGCACGAGTAGGTCGCGGTCTTGAGCTCCGCGACGAGGAGGGAGTTGGCCTCCTCGGGCGCGACCATGTCGCCGTACATGTCGAGCAGCTCGCCCGCGATCGTGGTGCGGATGGCCCGCGTGACGAGGTCGAGGCAGGCGATGCGGTGGTGCGCGGGCAGCTTCGCGCGCGAGATGAGGTCGTAGGACGATGCGAGGGCGAGGTCGCCGCCCAGCAGCGCCGCGGACAGCACGTGGGACTCGACCTGCTCGGGGCTGAGGCGGCTGCCGGCGAGGGCGCGGCGGCGGGTGCCCGCGACGTTGGGCCGGCCGCGGCGCACCTCGTCGCCGTCGAGGATGTCGTCGTGGACGAGCATCGCCGTGTGGAGCATCTCCATCGCGGCGGCGACCGGCACCACGGCCTCGGGGTCCTCTCCGCCCAGGCCCGCGTACGCCGCGAGCGTGAGCGACGGGCGCAGGTTCTTGCCCCCGAGGTACTGGTCGCCCAGCGAGCCCCAGAGGTTGCGGTAGTCGGTGCCCGCGGCCGGCAGCTCCGCCATGGCCTGGGTCACGTGGTCGTCGAGGGTCGCGCGCACGGCGTCGAGGGCGGAGTCGACGAAGGCGCGCACCCCGTCGACGGTCCCCAGCGGCGTCATCATGTCAGCATAGACAGCGGCGCCCCCGGGGGTATTCCCCCGGGGGCGCCGTCGTGATCGAAGCGATGTCAGCGGCACTCGTACTGCTGCTCGGTCACGTCGGGCTGACCCGGGTCGGGCGTCACGAGCACCGCGCGCACGTCGCACCACAGCACGAGGTCGACCGCCGTGCCGGGCGCCACCTGGGTGCCCGAGTTCGGGTTGGTCGACTTCACGGTGCCCGCGAGGTTGGGGTCCGCCGCGCTCGTGTCGACCGTGACGTTGCCCACGGCGAGACCGTCGCCCTCGAGGTCGTTCCTCGCGGCGTTCTCGGACTTGCCCGTGACGTCGGGCACGGCGACCGTCGACGGCGCCTCGGCGACCACGAGCGAGACGGTCGAGCCGCGCTCGACGCGGCCCGCGCCGGGGTCCTGCGACATGACGGTGCCGGCCTCCACGTCGGAGGTCTCCTGGTACGTCTCCGACGGCACCAGGTTGAGCTTGCCCAGGCGCTGGCGCGCCTTGTCGATCGTGAGGTCCGTGAGGTCCGGCAGCTCGACCAGGCCGGTGGCGAGGTACAGCGTCACCGCCTCGCCGTTGGCGACCTCGGAGCCCGCCTTCGGGTCGGTCTTGGACGCGCGGCCCTCGTCGAGGGACGGGTCGTCGACCGTGTCCTTGGCGACCACGCGCAGCCCGGCGTCCTCGAGGCGCTGGATCGCGTCCTCCTCGGTGTAGCCCTTGACGTCGGGCACCGTGACCACGTCCGGACCGCTCGAGACGAACACCGTGACGGTGCTGCCCTCGTCGACGTTGCGCCCCGCCTTGGGGTTGGTGCGCGTGACCAGGTCCTGCTCGATCTCGTCGGACGCCTCGTTCTTGAACTCGACCTCGAGCCCGCGGGACTCGAGCTCGGTTCTCGCGTCGGCCTTGGTGAAGCCCTCGAGGTCGGGGATGTCGATGCTTGCCACGGAGGGGCTCGGCTCGACCGCCGGCGAGTCGCGGGTCATCATCATGAGCGCCGCGATGAGCAGCGCGGCCGCGACGAGCGCGGCGCCGAGGATCGACCACTGGATGATCCGGCGCCGTCGGATGGCGGCCGGGTCCTCGTCCTCCTCGATCGTGTCGACCGCGGCGGTCGCGGGGGCGCCGCCGGGGGTGACGGAGGTCGGCTGGCCGTCGGCCGCCCACGCGCCGCCCGGCATGACCGCGGTCTGGCCGGACGTCATCGGCTCGGGCATGATCTCGGTCGCGCCGGACTCCGGTGCGGCCTCGTCGCCGGCCATGGCGGCGGCGGCCACGCCCGCGGCCCCCGCGCCGAGCGCCGCGGAGCCGAGCGCGACCGCGCCGGTGGACGGCGAGACCCCGCCGCCCGCCATCACGCTGCGGAGGTCCGCGAGGAACTCCTGCGCGCTCGCGTACCGCTCGTCGCGGTTCTTCGACAGCGCGCGCATCACCACCTGGTCGAGCTCCGGCGGCACGTCCGACGCGAACTGCGACGGGCGCGGCGCGGGCTCGCGCACGTGCTGGTAGGCCACGGACACGGGCGAGTCGCCCACGAACGGCGGGCGCCCGGTGAGCAGCTCGAAGAGCACGCAGCCGGTGGAGTAGAGGTCGGAGCGCGCGTCGACGTTCTCGCCTCGCGCCTGCTCGGGCGACAGGTACTGCGCGGTGCCGACGACGGCCTGCGTCTGCGTCATGGTCTGGCCGGCGTCCGCGAGGGCGCGGGCGATGCCGAAGTCCATGACCTTCACGGCGCCCGTGGGCGTCAGCATGATGTTGGCGGGCTTGATGTCGCGGTGGACCAGGCCCGCGTGGTGGGAGTAGTCGAGCGCGGCGAGCACGCCGGCGGTGATCTCGACGGCCTCGTCGATGGGCGCGGCGACGTCGCCCTTGAGGATCTCGCGGACCGTGTGGCCCTCGACGTACTCCATCACGATGAACGGCACCGCCTGCGGGTTGCCGTCCGGGTTGACGATGGTGTCCTCGCCCGTGTCGTACACGGCGACGATGCTGGGGTGGTTGAGGCCGGCCGCGGCCTGGGCCTCGCGGCGGAAGCGGGTCTGGAAGGACGGGTCCCGCGCGAGATCCGCACGGAGGATCTTGATGGCGACCGTGCGCCCGAGCCGCGTGTCGTAGCCGACATGCACCTCGGCCATCCCGCCCCGGCCGATGAGGTCGCCGACCTCATACCGTCCGGCGAGGATCTTCGGTTCGTCGTTCATTCAGTGTGTCCTTCGTGGTCCGTGTTCGGGGGCCATTGTCGCATCTAGCGCGGTCCGGGCCTGCGGCGCTCGACGTCCGGGCGTGGTCGGTACTCGCGCGGGGCGATGCTCGGGGGCATGGCGCGACGCGGTGGCGACGACGGCGCCGAGGCCTCGACGGGCACGCGCTGGCCCGTGCCGGGCTCGAGGAGCGTGAGGCCCGCGAGCTCGCGGTCGAGGTCGAGCGCGGCGGCCGGGCGGCGGCGCGGGTTCTTCTCGAGCAGCCGCATGACGAGGTCCGCGAGCTCCGGCGAGACGCCCTTCGGGAGCGGCGGGACGGGGTCGTTGACCTGCGCGATCGCGATGTCGACCGCGCTCGCCGCGGTGAAGGGGCGCTTGCCGGCCATCGCCTCGAACGCGATGATCCCCAGCGCGTAGAGGTCGGAGGCGGGCGTCGCGGGCTTGCCGAGCGCGAGCTCGGGCGCGAGGTACTGCGCCGTGCCCATCACCATGCCGGTCGCGGTGAGGGTGGTCTGGTCGGTGCCGCGGCTCACGCCGAAGTCGGTGATCTTGACGTGGTCCGCCTCCTGCACGAGGAGGTTGCCGGGCTTGATGTCGCGATGCATGATGCCGGCCGCGTGGGCCGCCTCGAGCCCGCGGCACGTGTGGCGCATGATCGTGACGAGCCGCGCCTCGTCGAGCGTGCGCTCACGCTCGAGGATGGTGGACAGCGGCTCGCCCTCGACGAGCTCCATCACGATGTAGGGCGTGCCGTCGTGGTCGCCGTAGTCGTAGACCTGCGCGATGTTGCCGTGGAGCAGGCCCGCCGCGTTCTTGGCCTCGTTGCGGAAGCGGCGCAGGAACGTCTCGTTCTCCGCGGCGCCCTCCTTGAGCACCTTGATCGCGACCTCGCGGTCGAGGTCGGTGTCGGTGCCGCGCCACACCTCTCCCATGCCGCCGACCGCGAGCAGCGAGCGCAGCACGTAGCGCCCGCCGAGCGTGGTGCCTGCGTGGATCGACATCAGCTCCCTCCCCGGGATGCCAGCGCGGCCTCCATGACGGAGCGCGCGATGGGGGCGGCCACGCGGCCGCCGGTGACCTCGCCCTCGGTCGAGCCGCCGTTCTCGACGAGCACGGCGACCGCGACGACGGGGTTGTCGGCGGGCGCGAAGCCCACGAACCACGTGTGGGGGCGCTCGTCGGTGCCGGTCTCGGCGGTGCCGGTCTTGCCCGCGACCTCGACGCCGGAGATCTGCGCCGCCGTGCCCGTGCCCGACTCGACCACGCCGACCATCATGTCGGTGAGCTCGTTCGCATCGGCCCGCGTCATCGGCTGGGACATCTCCGCGGGCTCGGTCTCCTCGACCACCCGCAGGTCCGCGTCGCGCACGTTGTCGACGAGGTAGGGCCGCATGAGCACGCCGTCGTTCGCGATGCCCGCGGCCACCATGGCCATCTGCAGCGGGGTGGCGCGGTCGTCGTACTGGCCGATCGACGCCATCGCGGTCTGCGCCTCGTCCGGGTTGACCGGCAGGCGCGACGGCGTCACCGCGAGCGGGATCGACAGCTGCTCGCCCCAGCCGAACTCCTCGGCCTTGCGCTCGACCACGCCCCAGCCGAGCTGCATGCCGAGGTTGGCGAAGGACGTGTTGCAGCTCATCTCGAGCGACTCCGCGAGCGTCTGGCGCTCGTTGGCGGAGCACGACTCGCCGCCGTAGTTGCCGAGCGTGCGGGACGTGTCCGGCAGCTCGAGCTGGTCGGGCGCGTACAGCTCGGAGTCCGCGTCGTAGCCCGCCTCGAGCGCCGCGGCCGCGACGACGAGCTTGAAGGTCGAGCCCGGCGGGTACGTGTCGCCGGCGATCGCGCGGTTGACGAGCGGGCCGTCCTCCTGCGCGAGCAGCGCCTGGTAGCTCTCGTTGACCTCGGCTGAGCTGTGGCCCGCCAGGGTCGCCGGGTCGTACGTCGGGCTCGTCACCATCGCGAGCACCTCGCCCGTGGCCGGGTCGAGCGCGACGACCGCGCCGCTGCTGTCGCCGAGCGCGGCGGCAGCGGCCTCCTGGACCGCCGCGTCGAGCGTCAGCTCGACGCTGGCGCCCCGCTGCGTCTCGCCGGACACGAGGTTGCTCAGCCGGGTCCAGAAAAGGGAGTCGGCGGTGCCGGAGAGCAGGTCGTTCTCCGTCTGCTCGATCGCGGTGCGCCCGAAGACGATGCTGTAGTAGCCGGTCGCGGCCGCGTACAGCGGGCCGTCGGCGTAGGTGCGCTGGTAGTTGAACGGATCGTCGACGGGCTCGGACCACACCACGGACTCGCCGTCGACGACGATCGGGCCGCGGAACGTGCCGTACTCGCGGTACAGGGTGCGGACGTTGCGGGCATCGGCGTTGAGGTCGCCCGCGGCGATCACCTGGATGTACGACGCCGCCACCATGAGGGTGAGGATCATCGCGAGGACCACGATGGACAGCCGGCGGATGGGCTCGTTCACGGCGTCACCGCCTCGGGGCGGCGGGCCTGGTCGGAGATGCGCAGGAGCAGGCCCACGATGATCCAGTTGGCGAGCATCGACGATCCGCCGTACGCGAGGAACGGGGTGGTGAGGCCCGTGAGCGGGATGACCCGGGTGACGCCGCCGACCACGATGAAGACCTGGAGCGCGATCGCGAAGCCGAGTCCCGCCGCGAGCAGCTTGCCGAAGCCGTGGCGCACGCCGATCGCGGTGCGCATCGCGCGCTGGACGATGATGACGTACAGCGTGAGGATCGCCATGAGGCCGGTGAGGCCCAGCTCCTCGCCGAGCGAGGCGACGATGAAGTCGGACTCGGCGTAGGGCACGAGGTCGGGGCGGCCCTCGCCCAGCCCGGTCCCGAAGAGCCCGCCCGAGGCCATCCCGAACAGGCCGCGCACCAGCTGCTCGCTCGCGCCGGAGCTGTAGACGTCCGAGTCGAGCGCGTGGAGCCACGCGGTGTACCGGGAGCCGACGTGGCTGAACAGCGTGCCGGCGAGCACCGCGCCCACGCCGAACATGCCGAGGCCCACCACCACCCAGCTGAGACGCTCGGTGGCGACGTAGAGCATCGCGACGAAGATGCCGAACAGCAGCAGCGAGGTGCCGAGGTCGCGCTCGTAGATCTGCACGAGCATCGCGGCGACCCACACGAGCGCGAGGGGCCCCATGTCGCGCGGGCGCGGGAAGCGCATCCCGAGGATCTTGGGCCCGGCGAGGGCGAGCGTGTCGCGGTTGGACACGAGGTAGCCGGCGAAGAAGACGACGAAGGCGATCTTCGCGAACTCGCCCGGCTGGAGGGACTTGCCGAAGACATTGATCCAGATGCGGGCGCCGTTGATCTGCGTGCCGATGACGGGCATGAGCGGCAGCAGCAGGCCGATGAGGCCGACGAGGCCCGCGGTGTAGGTGAAGCGGCGCAGCAGACGGTAGTCGCGGATGAGCAGGATGACGCCGAGCGCGAGGGCGATCCCGAGGAGGGTCCACACCACCTGCACCTGGCCGAAGTCCGTCTCGCGCCCGCGCGACGCGTACGCGAAGTCGATGCGGCGGATCATCGCGAGGCCGATGCCGTTGAGCGCCAGCACCGCCGGCACGAGGACCGGGTCGGCGTAGGACGCCCACCGGCGGATCGCGAGATGGATGACGCCGGCGACCGCCGCCCAGCCGGCCGCGTAGATCGCGAGCTCGTCGAGCTCGAGGAAGTCCGCGTGGTAGTCGACGAGGCCGCGCGCGAGCACCGCGACGGCGACCGCGAGCCCGAGCAGGCCCAGCTCCCCGCGGCGACCCGTGCGCACCATGACGTCGGAGACGGTGGCCACTAGTCGCCCGCCTCCAGCGAGGCCACGACCCCGGCCGCCTGCTCGAGGTCGCGCACACGGATCGCGTCCGTGATGCGCTCGCGCTGGTAGGGGGCGAGCTCGTCGACCAGGATCTCCGTCTTCTCGACGACGTGCGACAGGCTCACGGATCCGAGGGACTCCGGGATGCCGCGGTACACCGCGACGAAGCCCGCGTCCTCGCCCACGTAGTACTGCTGCTGCGACCACCAGTAGCCGCCCCACGCCGCGCAGACGAGGACGAGCAGCGTGATGAGGGGCAGGAGCCAGGGCCGGATGCGCTGCCAGCGGTCTCGGGAAGGCTCCTCGTCGTCGTCGGGCTCGTCGCGCGTCGCGAGGCGGGCGGCCTTGCCCGCCGGGGAGTCGCCGCCCGCGGAGGGCTTGCGACGGTCGCGGGCCGCGGAGCCGACGATCTGCGAGGTGGTGGCGGGTCCGATGCCGTCGGGCGACGCGTCGATGTCGACGATGTCGCCGATGACGCACGTGACGTTGTCGGGGGCGCCGGCGGCGAGCGCGAGGCCCACGAGGGCGTCGGCGCAGTCGCCCGGGTCCTCGACCTCGAGCATCGTCTTGCGGAGGGTGTCCTTGCTCACCACGCCCGACAGGCCGTCGGAGCACAGCAGCCAACGGTCGCCGTCGCGCGTCTCGCGCACGGAGATGTCGACGGGCACGTCCGCGTCGATGTCGCCGAGGACACGCAGCAGCATCGAGCGCTTGGGGTGGTGCTCCGCGTCCGCGACCGAGAGGCGGCCGGTGTCGACGAGGTGCTGGACGAAGCTGTGGTCGGTGGTGATCTGCTCGAGGTCGCCGTCGCGCAGCAGGTAGGCGCGCGAGTCGCCGATGTGCGCCATCGACAGCGTGGAGCCCGAGCGCAGCAGCGCCGTCACCGTGGTGCCGAGGCCCGAGAGCTCCGGGTCGTTGCGCGCCCGCTCGACGATCTGCGCGTGCGCGTCGGAGATCGCCTCCTTGAGCTCGTCGAGGGCGTCGTCGGGGCCGTGGGCTTCGCCCTCGAGGGCCGCGAGGCGCGCGATCGCGATGGAGGAGGCGATGTCGCCGCCCGCGGCGCCGCCCATGCCGTCCGCGACGGCGAGCAGGTGCGGGCCGGCGAAGCCGGAGTCCTGGTTGTTCGCGCGCACGAGGCCCACGTCGGAGCGCGCGGCGAAGTGGATGCCCAGATACATCAGCCGCGCAGCTCCAGGGCGGTGGCGCCGATGCGGATGACGTCGCCGTCGCGGAACGGCACGGGGTCCGTGACCTTCTGGTTGCCGAGGTAGGTGCCGTTCGTGGAGCCGAGGTCCTCGACCATCCAGCGGTCTCCTTCGAGGTAGATGCGGCAGTGGCGGGCCGAGCAGTAGTCGTCGTCGATGACGAGGGTGCACGTGCTCGCGCGGCCGACCAGCACCGGCGCGGTGCCGAGCGGGATCGTGGTGCCCTTGAGCGGGCCGGCCGTCACCGCGAGGTGGCCGGCCGAGGGGTCCTTGGTCGAGATCGAGCCGGTGCGGATGCCCGTCGCCGCCCGGCTGGGCGAGGCCGTCTTCTCCGCCCGCGCATCGTGCTCCCGGCGCGACTCGCGTCCTCGGCCGCGCGCGGTGATGCGTGTGCCGTAGAGGTCCGCGCGCAGCACCGCGATGGCCGACAGCACGAGGGTCCACAGCAGGACCAGGAAGCCCATGCGGAGCAGGGTGATGGAGAGCTGGCTCACGTCAGAAGTCCTCGTCCCCGTCGACTGCGTCCCAGTACATGATGGTGGTGCGCCCGATGGTGACGGCGTTGCCGTCGAGCAGCGTGGCCTCGGAGACGCGCTGGTCCTCGACGAACGTCCCGTTGGTCGAGCCCAGGTCCGTGAGGATCGTGCCGTGGTCGGTGACCTCGAGGCGGACGTGCTTGCGGCTCACGCCCGTGTCGTCGACCACGATGTCCGACTCAGAGCCGCGCCCGACGGTCGTCGAGTCGCCCGTGAGGTAGTAGCGCGTACCGTCGATGTCGAGCAGCGGGTAGCGCGAGCTGGGGTTGGTGCCCGTCACCGGGGCGACGGGGCCGCGCGTCGTGCGCGAGACGACGGCGTAGCGGCCGGTCGCGAGCGTGTCGTCGACGTCGAAGGCGACGTCGACCGCGCCCACGAACGAGTAGCGCTGGCGCTCGGCGTGCGCACGCAGGGACTCGATGAGCTCGTGGACCATCGCATCGGCGCCCCACTGGTCGACCGTCTCCATGTCCGCGGGCGAGAGGGCGATGCCGTACTCGTTGGGCACCACGGTGCGGCCGCGGTCAACGACGGCGGCGCGGGCGTCGCACTCGCGCTTGAGCGCGGCCGCGAGCTCGACGGGCTTGACGCCCGACTTGAAGGTGCGCGCGAACGCGTTCTGCATCACGTTCTCGACGCCGCGCTCGAAGCGGTCCAGCACACCCATGCGGGCCATCGTATAGGCCTCCAGAAACGTGCTAAAGTAACTCGGCGCGCGCGAGTGGCGGAATAGGCAGACGCGCACGGTTCAGGTCCGTGTGCCCGAAAGGGCGTGGGGGTTCAACTCCCCCCTCGCGCACCATCAGGAAGGCCCCCGGGGATCCCCCGGGGGCCTTCCTTCTTGTCCGGATGCGGTGTCGGCTGTGCCGCCACGTCGGCCGGCACAGGCGCCAGCGCCTCAGCCTCGAGGATCCCGGGCGACAAGGTGGCGTCCTCCTCCTGCGGTTCTCGGAGCCCACGTTCGTGCATCGGCCGCCGGGTGGTCCCGCGGTCGCTCGCGGGGAGGGACGACGTGCGAGCCGGGTGGGCGCCGCGAGCCGGTCCCTCGCCGCGGTGTCGAGGTCGGGAGCGGGGGAGGCCTCCGTCTTCGTGCAGGACGAGGCTGGGCCGGTGCGCCGGCGAAGGCCTGGCGGGTACGCCGACATCGTCGCGCGACGCTGCGGAGTGCCGACGGCCATGTGGGTCACGGCGCCGGCGGTCTCGCGTCCGCGTCTCGGTGCGGCCTTCGGGGCCGTGACCACAGAACGCGGCGCCCGGCGATGATTCCTAGGACCATCGTCCCCGCCTCGGCCGGAGGCGCGCGGGCGACACTTATGGTGATAACCTCTATAAGTAGCAGTAGCGCACTCGTAAGTGCGGATGCCGGTTTCAAGGGAGAGGCAGGGCGGCTCATGTCCATCACCGAACGGGCGTACGACGCGATCATCGTGGGATCCGGTCCGGGCGGGAGCTCGGCGGTTCAGGAGCTGACCGCGCGCGGTCTCGAGGTGCTGCTCATCGACGCAGGCCGCGAGCTACGCGAGGAGGACTTCACCTTCCCCAAGCGTCGCAAGAAGGGCGGCGTGGGCCTCGACCTGTTCCCACGCGCCGGGGCGATGGCGCGCGGCCAGGTCACGCAGGCACGGCGGCCGTACTACAACCCGCTCACCAACCGATTCCTGGTCAACGACCTCCAGGATCCATACACGCACCCGCCGACGCACCCCTACCTGTGGGTGCGTGGCAAGCTGCTCGGCGGGCGCATGCACAGCTATGGACGAGTCCTGCAGCGCATGTCGGACGTCGACTTCAAGGCGGCGAGCGCGGACGGGTACGGAGATGACTGGCCGCTGGCGTACGCGGACCTGGCCCCCTGGTACGAGAAGGTCGAGGACGCGATCGGCGTCTACGGCGACAAGGACGGGCTCACCCATCCCCCGGACGGGAGGTACGTCGGGCCCGGCCACCTCACCGACGTCGAGACCGACTTCAAGGAGCGCGTCGAGGCGCGCTGGCCCGAGCGACGCGTCATCTCGTGGCGGTGCCAGGCGAACTTCGAGCACGGCATACCGCCCGGCATCGCCGCCGCCAAGGCGACCGGACGGCTCACGATCCGCACCGAGGCCGAGGTCACGCGCATCGTGACCGACGACGCGACCGGCCTCGCGACCGGGGTCGAGTTCGTCGACCGCACCACCAAGCAGGCCTACTCGGTGCGCGCCGACACGGTCGTGGTCGCGGCGTCGACCATCGAGTCGATCCGCCTGCTGCTCAACTCCGGCTCGGCACGTCACCCGTACGGCCTGGGCAACTCGTCCGGGACGCTCGGCCGCTACTTCATGGACCAGACGATCAGCATCGGCTTCTTCGAGTCGCCTCGTCACGCGGGCATGTCTGCGATGCCGGAGAACATGCCGGCGGACCCGTTCTACGGCGTCCCAGGTGGCATCCTCATCCCGCGCTACGAGAACATCGGCGACCATGCCGACGCATCGTTCCTCCGGGGCATCTCCTTCCAGGGACTAGGCGGGCGCATGCCCACTCCGGACGGCGACCCGGCGGTGCTCGGACTCGGCGGCGCGGGAGAGATGCTCGCGCGCCGCGAGAACGCGGTCACCCTTAGCCGCGTCAAGGACCGCTGGGGAATGCGGGTGCCGCACATCGACCTCACCATGTCGGACAACGACCGACTGCTCCTCAAGCGCTCGATGACCGTCCTCAAGGAGATGGGCGACGAGGCGGGCTACCGCGCCAACTTCATCGGTTCGGCTGCCGGTCTCGAGTCCAAGAAGGTGTGGCCCCGCTTCAACCCGGTGCGTCGCCTCATCTTCAAGCAGGGGATCAAGCTGTCGGTGGTGCCGGGCGCCGCGATCCACGAGTGCGGCGGCGCGCGCATGGGCGCGGATCCCGCGACCTCGGTGGTCAACGGCGTCAACCAGTTGTGGGACGCTCCCAACGTGTTCGTGACGGACGGCGCCTCGTTCGTCAGCAGCAGCACGGTGGGGCCGGCGTTGACGATCATGGCGCTCTCCGCGCGGGCCGGGGCGTTCATCGCCGACCAGCACGCGAGCGGCGGCCTGGCGCGACCCACCGAGCACGTCACCTACTGAGAGCCGCTCCGCTCGCTCCGTGAGGCCCCTCGCCCCATAGGGCGAGGGGCCTTCGCATGGGCCGGCGCGCCTGGCGGAGGCCTCCGGGATCGATCCGACGTGCGGGCTGCTGGCGGCTCGCACGACGGTGCGATCGGCGATCAGTCCGACACCGGGGATGGTGGCGGCGCGGGAGAGTGCCGGCGCGGCGCGCGGCTCACCCGTCGCCGCACACGGCAAGAGCCGTTCCCCCGGGACGGAGGAGCGGCTCTTGCGGCGGGACGATGCGGGCGGAGCCGGGTCAGGCCCTGCCGGCCTCCGCGTCCAGGCGGTGGAACATCGCGTGCTGGCGGCGCACCTGCTCGGTGCCGCGGCCCGGGTCGCGCGGGCCCTCGTACTCGCTCGAGAGGTAGCCGGTGTAGCCGGTCTCGGAGAGGACGTCGAGCACGGGCTCCCACGGGATGTGCGAGTCGACCAGGTCCTCGTCGACGTTGTAGAACTTCGACTGGATGAAGACCACGTACGGCATGACCTCGCGCAGGTCGCTCGCGGGCACGTTGAGCGCGCGCAGCGGGACGGGCACCTCCTCCACGCTCGTGGGCTCGGCCATGCCGTCCAGGCCGAAGAACGCATGCTTGGTCATGAAGATGCCGGTGTCGATCAGCAGGCCGAAGTTCTTGGTGCCGGTGCGCTCGATGAAGGCGATGTAGTCGTCCACCACACGGTGCTTGATCGGGGTGGGGCTGTGGATCTCGGGGCAGATCACCACACCCTTGTCGGCCGCGAGCTGAAGGTTGCGCTCGACCGCCTCGTCCCAGATGGGGTGCGGGTCCAGCTCGAGCGACGTGACGCCGATCTTCGGGCGCACGAAGCTGAAGCCGAGCAGCGACGCCAGACGGATGTCGCGCTCCAGGGCGGCGGCGCCCTCCTCGACCGTGAGGTCGCGGTCGAGCCACATGCGGCTGTCGATCCACGAGCCCATATTGGTGGGCTCGAGGCCGTACTTGTCGAGGTTGGCGAACCACGTGTCGAGCCAGGCCTTCGACGGCTCGGGGTAGCCGGGCACGTTCGCCTCGCCGAGGATCTCCAGGCCGGTGGCGCCCATGTCGGCGATCTCCGCCATCGCGTCCTCGAGCGTCATGATGGTGTGCATGTCGCCGGTGTAGCTGTACGTCGAGACGCCGTACTTGAAGCGGGGCTGCGCCACGGGGGACACGAGCGTGCACGCGCGCTCTGCATGGAAGACGTTCGGCTGGAACTCGATGGGGAAGTAGGGCGCGCGCAGGCGGATGTCGACCGCGACGTCGTGGACGCCGCGCGGAAGGCCGCCTTCGAGCGGCACCTTGACGCACGCGACCTCATCGGCGTTCCAGCGCGCGCCGGTCGAGGCGCGCAGTTCGGCGAGCGTGAACGCGCGGCCCTGGAGCACGATCGACGTCTCCTCGTGGGTCCAGGTGCGGCCCGCGACGGTGACCGACACGCCGTCGACGAGGCTCGAGGTGAGCCCGCGGTAGTTCGGGTTGCGCAGAGCCACCTGGAAACCGGTGATCCGGTCGCCGTCGAAGGTGTTCGCAAAACCGCGGTTCTGGATGATGCTCCGGTCGAGCATGGTGTCCTTCACTACTCTCCCCGGCCTCGGTGCCGGGGTGGTCGTGCCTTGCGCCTCGGTGCGCGACGGCGTTGGTGCCATCTTATGCCGATTATCGCTATAAAACAAAAGCCCGTGTCACTAAGTTGCGTCGGTTGCTGTGGTAATTGAGGGTGGCGGGCTCACGCGCCGGGGCCGAAGGGCGGCACGCCTTTGTGCACGACCAGACCGGCGGGTTGCGGCGCCGCGGGCCTTCTGCGGGATCCGTGTGGTCAGCGCGCGACGGCGAGCTCGAACTCGGGCTCGAACTCCGCCTCGAAAGCCCGCTTGGCGGACTCGGAATCGGCGGCGGCGTGCTGCTCGGTGTGAAGGTAGGTCGCGCCGAACGAGGCGCCCGCGAACGGTGTCATGAACTTGAGGAACATGGCTCTCCTGGATGTTGTGCCGCGCGGTGGTGCGCGAGCCGGATGAATCCGGGAGCCGTGACGTGGAGTCGGGGGTCCCGGCTGCCCCACGTTGGGACCAGAAAGCGTCCCGTCTTGGCGGGCGAATGCCTCGTTGCCAAGCTGGGACGCTGAAGTCATTGTATGTCGAGCCGTGCCCTTATGTCAACCATCGTCATAAGTGCGGAGGTGGGTGGCCGACCGCCGCGACGCCGGGCTTCCCGTCGGCCGCGCATGGCCGACGGGAAGCCCGGCGACGTCCTATCGAGCGAGCGCGGGCGCGGCGTTCGCGGCCGCGCGGGCGAGGTCCGCGGCACCGAGGATCCCGGCCTCGTTGCCGAACGCGGCGGGGATGATCGGCGCGACGGGACGGTTCTCGCCGCCGGTGAGGTGGCGCGAGAAGCCGCGGCGGATGCCGGTGAAGAGGGGGTCGCCGACCGTCGACACTCCACCGCCGATGACGATGACGGCCGGGTCGAGGACGGCCGCAAGGCTGGCGGCGCCCCGGCCGATCCACTCGCCGAGCCGGTCGAGCAGGTCGAGCGACAGCGTGTCACCCTCGGCGGCGGCGAGGGCGACGTGCTTGCCGCGCACCGCGCCGTCCACTGCGGCGATCGCCTGGAGGCGTGCCGAGGCGGCCGAGCCCCGACCCACGGCCTCGCGTGCCATCCGCTCGAGCGCGGTCCCCGAGGCGTAGGCCTCGAAGCAGCCCTGCTGACCGCATCCGCAGGTGAGCCCGCCGTCGACGATCTGCAAGTGGCCCACCTCGGCTCCCGCGCCGTGCGCCCCGCGGAGCACCTGGCCCCCCAGCACGACCGCGCCGCCCACGCCGGTACCGATGGTGAGCATGAGCATGTCGCGGCCGTCTCCGGCGCCCAGCGCGTACTCGGCCCAGCCTGCGGCGTTCGCGTCGTTCTCGACGAGCACGGGGACCTCGTCGTCGATGAGGGTGCGGATTCGCGCGGCGATCGGGTAGTTCCGGTAGTTGACGTTGGGGGCGAACATCACGGTCTCGCGATCCGAGGAGACCAGTCCGGGCACTGCGAGGCCCATCGAGACGATGGCGTGGCGCTCGGCAAGCTCGCGATACGCCGCGACGATGACCTCGTCGATGCCGGTCGGGCTGCCGGGTGTGGGGTACTCCCGGCGCTCGATGATCGCGCCGTCCGCGTCGATGACGCCGAGCGCGACCTTGGTGCCGCCGATGTCGACTCCGAGCGAATGCATGGTTCTCCTCCTTGAGGGCGATGCGCCGTGGCGGCGCGGTGTCAGACGAGCCGGAAGACGACGCCTTGGACCAGGCGCGACAGGCCGGCGATGCCGGCCAGCTCGATGTCATGGGCGGGGACGATGCGGAGGTGCCGCGATGCGAGCGGCTGGGCGCGCTGGTAGACCACCTCGCGGATACCCGCGAGAAGCGGCTCGCCGACAGCGGCGAGGCTTCCGCCGATGACGATCACCGAAGGATTCAGCACTGCGATGCACGCGGCGAGCGCCTCGCCGATCGCGCGACCGGCCTGTCTCACCGCCGAGGTTGCGGCTGTCGAGCCGGAGCGGACGAGCGCGACGATCTGACGACCGTCGTCGGTGTCGAGGCCCTGCTGACGCAGCGTCTCGGCGATGCCGAGCCCACTGGCGACCGTGCCGAGGCATCCCGTCTGGCCGCACGTGCACATGCGGTCGCCGGCCGCCTCGACGCGGATGTGGCCGATATCGCCAGCCACTCCCTCGGAGCCGCGCACGACCCGCTGGTGCGTGATCACGCCGGCGCCGATGCCCGTCGCCACCTTGACCATGAGGACTTCTCGTTCGTGCGGCCAGGTGAGGATGCCTTCGCCGATGGCCATCACGTTGACGTCGTTCTCCACGAGCACCGGGGCGTCGATCTCCGCCCGGATGCGCCCGACGAGGTCGTAGCCGTCCCAGCCCGGAATCGCCAGCGGCAGGATCGGGCGGTCCGAGGCATGGTCGACGGCGCCGGGCAGGCCGACGCCGACGCCGGCGATCCGAGAAGCGTCGAGGTGGTGACCGTCGAGCTGCGCGTGCCCCTCTCGGAGGACGGCCTCGAGAACGATGTCAGGGCCCTGTTCGACCTCGACCGCGAGGAGGCGGTGCGACATGACGCGACCGGCGAGGTCCGTGACGGCCACCGTCGCGTGCCGCATGCCGATGTCGGCGGCCAGGATGACGCGGCTCGTCGCGTGAAGGGCGTACAGCGTGGACGGCCGGCCTTTGGTGGTGAGGGTCTCGTCGAGCTGCGAGACGAGGTCGATCTCGACGAGGTGCGCGAGGTGCGCCGACACTGTCGACCGGGAGCACTCGGCCGCCTCCGCGAGCTGGCTCTTGGTGCGGGGAATCCCGTCGCGGAGAATCGCGAGCACCGTGCTCGCATCCGTTGATAGCGCCAGCATTGCCGCTCCTTCGTCCGCAGGGTCTGCGCCCTTTTGCGAGAGTCTAGCATCACTAATGTCGATTACCACCATATCGAGGGTGATCTCTCCACGAGTGCGCGCGGGGACGAAGCGGGCAGCCCGCGTGTCCTACCTGGTCTCGAGCGCGACAGATCGTCGCCTATCTGCGAACCGGCGTCGCCATAACCGTGGCGCGCATCGCCCTAAGATGGGCTGACAAACGTCGACGAACCGAGAGGGGGCCAACGGTGGCCCGACCCGCTTCCGCACCGTCCGATGTGCTCGCGATCCTGCGCGAGGGCGAGCCGAGGACCAAGAGCGAGCTCGCGCAGCTCACCGGGCAGGCGCGATCCACGATCGCGATGCGCCTCGACTCGCTCACCGGTCGCGGCCTCGTGCGCGAGAGCGACGGGGTGGTCTCGACCGGCGGGCGACCGTCCGTCACCTACGAGTTCAACGCCGCCGGCGGCGTGGTGCTCGCAGCCGACCTCGGAGCTCGCCACGCGTACCTCGCGGTGGTCGACCTCGGGGGCACGGTGCTCGCCCATCGCCGGGAGGACATCGATATCGCGGCGGGTCCCGACGCCGTCCTGTCGGCGGTGCTCGAGGCATGGGAGTCCCAGTTGCGGGAGCTTGGGGTCGCCGCCGCGGTGTGGGGCGCCGGCGTGGGCCTCCCGGGTCCGGTCGAGCACTCGACCGGCATGCCGGTGAGCCCGCCGATCATGCCTGGCTGGGACGGAGTCGACGTGCGCGGGAGGATCCGCAAGGTGTTCGACGTCCCCGTCGTGGTCGACAACGACGTCAACCTGCTCGCCCTCGGCGAGTGGACCACGCGCTTCCCGGACGAGTCCGACCTGGTGGTCGTCAAGGTCGCGACCGGCATCGGCGCGGGCATCATCAGCGGCGGCGGCCTGACGCGCGGTGCGCAGGGCGCGGCGGGCGACATCGGGCACATCCAGGTGGTCGGCGCGCAGCCGCGACTGTGCCGATGCGGTCAGACCGGCTGCCTCGAGGCCTACGCCTCGGGCCGCGGGATCGCCGAGAGCCTGCGGGCCGAGGGTGTCGAGGCGGCCTCCGCGGACGACGTGGTGCGGCTGGTCCGCGCGGGGCACCCGCTCGCGACACGCGTCTCGCGCGAGGCCGGCCGTATGATCGGGGAGGTCCTCGCCACCTGCGTCTCGATCCTCAACCCCGGCCAGATCGTCATCGGCGGCGAGATGGCGGAATCGGGCGAGACCCTCCTCGCCGGCATCCGTGAGGCCATCTACCAGCGCTCTCAGCCGCTGGCGACGCGACAGCTCGCCGTGAGCACGGTGCAGCACCCGGACCGGGGCGGAGTCGTCGGCGCCGCGCGAATCGTGCTCGACGAGATCCTCGCCTGACGTCGGCCCTCACGCCACAGAGCCCGGTACCCTGGTCGAGGGCGCCGGGCTCCGTCGCGTTGCGGGCGTGCCGAGGTGGGGTCAGCCGACCCGCGCTCCGACGATGCGGCGCACGAGGGCCTGTTGCTTCGCGACCTCGGCGAACGAGTCGGCCTCGTCCGGCCCGAGATAGGAGTGGCCCTCCCACTCTGTGGAGATGTAGCCGTCGTAGCCGATGTCCTCGAGGATCCCGATGAGCGCGGGATAGTCGATGCTGGGCTCGTCGCCCGCCTCATCGAAGCCGTAGCACTTGCCGTGCACGTGGACGATGCGGTCCGCGATGTCGTACCAGCTCTCGATCGGCTCACGACCGAACATGGTGAAGACGAGCATCGCCGCCTGGATCGCCTTCTTGGGCGCGCCGGCCGCCTCGGTGGCGCCTGCCCAGCGGCCGTACCGCTCGAACGGGGCGCCCTCCCCCTTCCACGCCTCGTCGAGCGAGACGATGAAGCGCTCCTCGAGACCCGCCGCGCGCAGCGTGTCGAGCAGGCCGGTCGGGATCTCGCGCATCGTCGCGCTGAAGTCGGGGATGAACCCGAGCGCGGGGGAGTCGACGCGCTCGTAGAGGTCCCGCACGGGCAGGATCGCCGCGGTGCGCGGACCCTCCGGAGCGTGCAGCTCCATGCCGAGCTTCAGCCCCCAGTCCTCGGCGAGCGGGGCGACCCGCTCGAGCACCACGGGGGAGGCGCCGATCTGAGTGCGGACGATGCCGAAGCCCAGCTCCTTCGCCACCTTCATCTGGCGGGTGAGCGACTCGGTCATCTCGTCGTCGGTAAGCAGGCGGTCCGACCGCAGCGCGACGTCGATGTTCGACGCGAGGCAGGTGGGCACCAGCTCGTAGCGCGCGAGAAGGTTCTGCCACCAGTCCGCGAAGCCTGGCGTGAGCTCGGGGAAGCCACGGAGGCTCTGGTAGCCGACCACCTCGACGCCGGGGCCGATGCCGGCCTCCGCGACCTTCGCCACGATCGACTCGAGGTTGTACTTTCCGGTAACCCACTCGTTCGTCGCCGAGTAGAGGGTCAGTCCCTGCTTGATCATGCGTTCACCACCGTGAAGAGCTCTTCCTGGACCGTGTGCTTGGGGAGGGCCACCTCCGGGCCCACCATGATGTAGGGGATGCGCGAGTTCATGTGCACCCCGATGCGGACCTGGTCCGCCGGCGTCGCGCCCTTGACGCGCACCGTGGCGGGGTCCTGGATGAACCACACGTCATCGACCGCGGCGTCGCACTCCGCGAGGGTGCGCTCGACTCCGTCGATCTCGACCGTCACGGCGTCCGCGGCGACGGGCTCGCCGTCGAGCGTCACGTCGAGACCTGCGAGGCACGACACCGGGAGGCTGCGGTACCAGGGCTCGAAGACCTGGAACGCGAGGGTGTCGTCCGCGACGCGCGCCTCGAAGGGCTCGCGCATGCAGAACTGGGTGATGGATGGCATGTCAACTCCTTGCTGGCGGGTGGGTCACTGGTTCGAGAAGGCGGCGTCGAAGGCGCCGTCGGGGAGCTTCCACAGGAGGCTGCGGATGTAGTCGACGGCTTGGGCGGCGCCGTGGAGACGGTCCATGCCGGCGTCCTCCCACTCGATGGAGATGGGGCCGGTGTAGCCGATGGAGGACAGGGTGCGGAACGCGTCCTCCCAAGGCACGTCGCCGTGACCCGTGGACACGAAGTCCCAGCCGCGGCGGGGGTCGCCCCACGGCAGATGGGAGCCGAGGATGCCCGCACGGCCGGTGGCGGGGCGCGTGCGGGTGTCCTTGCAGTCGACGTGGTAGATCCGCTCGGCGAAGTCGATGATGAACGCGACGGTGTCGATGCCCTGCCAGAACATGTGGCTGGGGTCCCAGTTGATTCCGAACTCGGGACGGTTGCCGATCGCGTCGAGCGCGCGCACGGTGGTCCAGTAGTCGTAGGTGATCTCGCCGGGGTGGATCTCCTGGGCGTACTTCACGCCCTCGGAGTTGAACACGTCCAGGATGGGGTTCCAGCGGCGGGCGAAGTCCTCGTAGCCGTCGTCGATGACGTCCTGGCCCACGGGCGGGAACATCGCGACGTACTTCCAGATCTTGGAGCCGGTGAAGCCTGTGACGACGTCGGCGCCGAGCTTGCGGGCCACCCGTGCGGAGCGCTTCATGTCCTCCGCGGCGCGCTGGCGCACGCCCTCCTGGTCGCCGTCGCCCCACGTGTAGTCCCGCACGATGGCCTGGTGGCGGAAGTCGATGGGGTCGTCGCACACGGCCTGACCGGTGAGGTGGTTCGAGATCGCGAAGACCTTCAGGCCGTGTCGGTCGAGGATGTCGAGGCGGGACTTCACGTAGGAGTCGTCCTCGTCGGCGCGCTTGAGGTCGAGGTGGTCGCCCGACGCGGCGATCTCGAGACCGTCGTAGCCCCACTCGGCCGCCCGGCGCGCCACCTCCTCGAAGGGCATGTCGGCCCACTGCCCCGTGAACAGCGTCACGGGAAGTCGAGAGCTCTGCGATGCGGTGGTCATGTGTGCCTCCTTCACCCAATGAGGAGCGAAACCGCGGCGGCTGTTCGCGCGGGGCCAGGGTGTCGACCGGCTCGCCGCGCTCCGTCGTGCTGCGCTGGGCCGTCACCTTCGCCTCGTCGCCACTGGTGGTGACTCGGGATGAGCCCGGCTCCTGTGCCGGCCTCGGTACTTCCGACGGTAGCACACTGACTTACGTCGGCAACAGTCGCAAGGCGGGCCTGCACCGGGATTCCCGCTCAAACGTGCGCTGCCGCCGCCCTGACGAGCGGGCCGGGACGGGGGTCGCAGAGCGGTATCGAGGCGGTCAAGGGCCCAGGTTGGCGGCCGAAATCGACCCGTCGTCGGATTCCGGCTTGCAATATGTCGATTCTCGCCTTAAGTTAGGTCGCAATCCGGCATAGCGGCCGGGACAGTTCACCGTTTCGAAGGAGAAGCGACATGGCCAAGCTCAGGGTCGGCATCATCGGCCTCGGATTCATCGGCACCCAGAAGCACCTGGTCGGCCTCGCGCAGCACCAGGACAAGGCGGAGGTCGTCGCCTTCTGCGACTACGAGATCGACCGCGCCGAGAAGGCGCTCGCCGCGCACGGCGCCGAGGGTGCCTACGCGACCACTGACTACAAGGAGCTGCTGGCCGACCCCAGCATCGACGTCGTCCACGTGTGCACGTGGAATGTCAGCCACAAGGAGATCACCATTGCGGCGCTCGAGGCCGGCAAGCACGTCCTCGTCGAGAAGCCGATGGCTGTGACCGGCGCGGACGCGCACGAGATGGCTGAGACCGCGAAGCGCGTCGGCAAGAAGCTGTCGGTGGGCTTCCAGTACCGCTTCCGCAACGAGGCGCAGTTCCTGCGCAAGGCGATCGACGAGGGTCGCCTGGGCGAGATCTACGCGGCCAAGGCACACGCCGTCCGTCGCCGCGGCGTCCCGATCTGGGGCGTCTTCACGGACGAGACCAAGCAGGGCGGCGGCCCGCTGATCGACCTCGGTGGCCACGCAATCGACCAGGCACTGTGGTTCATGAACAACTACGAGATCGAGTCCGTCACCGGCGTCGTCAACTACAAGCTCGGCGACAAGCCCGAGGGCAACATGGCCGGACCCTGGGACCCCGAGACCTACACAGTGGAGGACTCCGCCTTCGGCTTCGTGAAGTTCACGAACGGCGCCTCGCTGTTTGTCGAGGCCGCCTGGGCGCTCAATGTCCAGGACTCCCGCGAGGGCTGCGTCACGCTGATGGGCACCGACGGTGGAGCCGACACGGACATGCTTCCTGGCAAGAACGACCTCAAGGTGACGCTGAACAACGTCCAGGGAGGCGAGCTCGTCAAGACGTCCCCCGAGCCCGGCGCCGCCTACTTCGGTGCTCCGGGTGGCGCGCCCGACGGCTTCACCTACATGGGTGGCCTCGAGGCGGAGGCGTGGTTGAACTGCATCATCAACGACACCGACCCGTACGTGACGGCGGACCAGGCAGCGGTGGTGACGGACATCCTCGACGCCATCTACACCTCGGCGCGCACCGGCCAGCCGGTGGTGTTCAACCAGCTCGCGGGCATCGACTCCACGGAGCCGGCGACCGTCTAGACGTCCTGGGGAGGCCGGAGCACTCACCGGCCTCCCCAGGCCACGGGCCCCGCGCCCGGATTGCAGTGCCCCATCCCGACAGTGCAATGTCGCACGACACTCCGGAACCCGGATACCCTCGGAGCCTCGTGTTGCAAGGACGCAATACAAAGGAAGAGCAATGACAACCCTCGAGAACTCAGACAAGGCGGCAGCGACGCTGGCTACGTCCGCTCCCAAGAAGCTCTCACTCCTCGACAAGGTCGCCTTCGGCACCGGCGACCTGGCCTCGCAGCTGGTCTGGACCACGACGTCCAGCTACCTCGCGGTCTTCTACACCGACATGGTCGGCCTGAGCGCGGCTTCGGTCGGTCTGCTGATCCTCCTCGCCCGCATCGTCGATGCCTTCATCGACCCCTTCGTCGGAGCGGCGGCCGAGCGTACACAGAGCCGCTTCGGACGGTTCCGCACGTGGATCCTGCGTTTCTCGCCCGTGCTCTCGATCCTGATGGTCCTCACCTTCATGACGGTGCCGGGCAGCACCACCGTCAAGTTCATCTACGCGATCGTCACCTACGGCCTGCTCGGCATCGTCTACTCGATGGTCAACGTGCCCTACGGCTCGCTCGTGACCGTGATGACCACCGACCCCAAGGAGCGCATGGAGCTCGGCTCCTTCCGCATGGTCGGCATGAACATCGGTGTCGTGGGTCTCTCGCTGGGCACCATGCCGCTGATCCTCGCGCTCTCGAAGAGCACGGATGGCACCCCGACCATCGAGGGATACACCGGCGCCGTCGCGATCTTCGCCGTGGTCGCGCTCGCGCTGTTCCTGCTCGTGGCGTGGCGCTGCAAGGAGGTCGTGAAGAACCCCACGCGTGGCGTCTCGCTCAAGCAGACCTTCGCCGCCGTCGCGACGAACAAGCCGCTGATGCTCGTCTTCGCGATGATGTTCCTGGTGCTGACCGGCTTCTTCGGGCGCCTCGGTGTCGCGGTCTTCTACCTCATCTACAACGTGGGCCGCTACGACCTGATCGCGCCGGCGATGGCGCTCCCGTCCATCGGCGCGATCATCGGTATCGCGGCCTTCACCCCGATGGTCAACCGCCTCGGGAAGAAGAAGGGCCTTGCCATCTCGCTCGTGGGTCAGTCGGCCTTCCTGGTGGCGCTGTACCTCGTCGGCTGGGACAATCCGACCCTCGTGCTGGTGCTCTCGTTCTTCTACGGTGTCGCCAACTTCGGCTCGCCGATCTTCTTCGGCATGATCCCCGAGTGCATCGACTACGCGGCTGAGAAGACCGGTGTGCGTACCGACGGCTCCGCGTTCGCCACCGTCAGCCTCGCCACCAAGGCCGCGTCCGCGGTCGGTGGTGCGGTCGGCGTCATGGCGATCGGCGCCTTCGGCTTCATCGCGAACCAGGAGCAGTCCATCGAGACGCTCAACGGCATCAACCTGGTGACGAACATCTTCCCGGTGATCATCACCCTGCTCGCGTTCATCCCGCTCGCGCTCTACCCGCTGACCGAGAAGCGGTATGCGGAGGTCCGGGCACGCCTCGATGCGAAGACGGCGGCGGGGCGCGAGGACTGACCCTCGTACCCAGGCGCCTGACGGGGTGGGGTCGCGGCGGATGCCGCGGCCTCACCCCTTCGGCTTGCACCGCCTCCTCGTTCCGCTTCGCGGGTTCGCGAGCGTGGAGTGCGGGGCGTTCGGAGTTGCGCGGGCGGCCGGGCAGTCACCCGCCCAGCAGCGGCACGAACCGGTACTCGCCGTGCCCGGTGACCACCGCATCGGCCGGCGCGTCGAACGGTGCCCGCCCGCGCGCCACCCGCAGCATCGTGCCGTCGACCGGCACGACCATGATCCCGCCGGGCACCAGCTGCTCCACCAGCGACGTCGGGAGCCCGTGCGCCATCGCGGACACGAGGATGCGGTCGAACGGGCCCTCGGCGGGCGCGCCGAGCGTGTCGGGCTGCGCCGCCACGAGCCGCGCCCACGGCACGCCGGCGCCGCCCAGGTTCCCCGCCCCGAAGTCGACGAGCGCCGGCACGATCTCCGTCCCGAGCACCGACCCCGAGGGCCCGGTCAGCTCGCCCAGCAGGGCGGTCGTCCAGCCCGAGCCGGCGCCCACGTCGAGCACCCGCATGCCCGGCTCCACGTCGAGCAGGAGCAGCATGTCCCTCACGGTGCGCGGCTGGCTGTTGGTCTGCCCGTACCCGATCTGCAGCGGCGCGTCGACGTCGGCCGCGTAGCGGGAGCCCGGCGGCAGGAAGCGGGTGCGTGGCTGCGCCGCGAAGGCGGCGTCGACCCGGGCGCGCGCGTCGGCGTCCTCCGGCGGCGCCCCGTCGGGGCTCGCGCCGTACACCCGTCCAGTCCATCACGACGGGCGCGGCGCGGCAGGACGATGCGCGGATCGGGCCCGGCGCACCGTCACCCGCGCATCGTCCCCCGGATCATCCGTACGACTCGCAGCCCCAGCCGTCGCCGTCCGCGTCGAGCCGGTGGTAGTCCGGCGGGTACACGCGCACCTTCTTGCGGATGTCGGAGCAGTCGAGGTCGGGGCCCGGCTTGTTCCACGCGGCGTCTGCCTGCGGGCGGCTCGACGACGTCGACGAGCCCGAGCTGGACGCCAGCTTGACCGTCGCCCGCTTGGGCTTGGTCACGGTGGTGCTCGAGGACGCGCAGTGGCGCGTGATGGCGTTGGACAGCGCGGTCTTCTCGGCGCGGTCGACGGCGAGGTTCCAGCGCCACTTCACGGCGATCCAGTTCTTCACGTAGGCACAGCGGTACGACTTCGTGGCGGGCATCCACTGGCCGGGCTCCCTCGCGCCCTTCGCCCGGTTGGAGGACGCGCTCACCGCGATGAGCGACGCGCCGTAGCCGAGGTCGTTCGCGTACGCCCTGCGGGTGGCGGCGGTCCACCGCTTCGCGCCCGAGCCCCAGGCCTCGGCCAGCGGGACCATGTGGTCGACGTCGAAGGTCGAGGGGTTGGTGGTGACCTTGCCGTCGTACTTGGAGCGCCACTTGCCGTTCGACAGCTTGCAGGACGACGACACCGACGGCTTGCGCACCGCCTCGGCGATGAGGACCTCGTAGCGGGCGTTGCAGACGTCGGCGTCCGCGGTGTCGATCCAGTGCCGGAACTTGGCGCGGTCGTAGCCCGCGTTGGTCTCGGCCTTGACGTCGAGCTGGCGCAGCAGCGTGCGGACGCCCACCTTCGTGGTGGCCTCCGCGGTCGCGCCGGCGTCGACGAAGGCGGGCACGATCACCGCGCCCGCCGTGAGCACGGCGACGGTGAGGGCGGACAGGGCTCGTCTCATGGGTGTTCCTGGATCTCTCGAAGGGGTCGAGAGATGCTAGGCGGCCGCGGGGGTGCCCCCGCGCCGTTTGTGGCATGAAGTGTCCGATCTCACATCGGGCGCAGCGCGGCAGGACGATGCGAGGGTCAGGCCCGGCGCAGCATCACCACGTCGGTGTGGTCCTGGCCTCCCACGCGGTACGTGCGACCGCCCACGACCTCGAAGCCGCTGCGGCGGTAGAAGGCCTGCGCGCGCTCGTTCGCGACGTTCGTGCCGAGCCACATCGGCAGGGCGCCGTGGGCGGACGATGCGGCGCTCGTCGCGGCCTCCAGCAGCGCGCCGGCCGCGCCGCCGCCCTGGGCGTCGGCGCGCAGGTAGATCTTGGACAGCTCGTGGATCCGCGAGGTGTCGACGCCGAGGCCGGCCAGCGACTCGGCCGCGAGGTCGTCCCCGCATCGTCCCGTCAGGACGAGCGCGTAGCCCTGGACCGCCGCATCGTCCTCCGCGACCACGAGCGACGCCGTCGGGTCCGCGACCCAGGCCGCGAACGCATCGGCGTTCAGCCGGTCGCGGAGGTGCACGCGGATCGCCTCCGGGTCGGTGCCCGGCGGGCATGCGAGGGGGAACGTCTCGGCGGCCACGGCGACGAGCGCGGGGACGTCCGCGAGGGTCGCGTCGCGGACCGCGAACGTGCCGGTCACCGAAGGCTCAGTGGCCGCCGGCGGCGATGTACGCGACCGCGCCGAGCACGGCCAGCACCACGGCACCGAAGCACGCGTACGCGACCACCTTGCGGGCGATGGTCACCTCGCCGTCCGCGCCGCGCGCGCCCGGTCCGGCGAGCGTGCGCACGCCGAGCGCGAACAGGGCCGGCAGTCCCGCGCCCACGAGGAGGCCGAAGAGGACCACCTGGCCCAGCGCGCCCCACTCCACGAACTCGCTCATCGCTGCTCCTCCCGCGGCTGCTGCTCACCGTCGGCCGCGACCGTCAGGAGCTCCATGTCGTGGTCGACCACGGACTCCGCGACGATCGACTCGTTGTCGGTCTCGGGCTCCCACTCGTCGTTGACGTTGTGGTGGCCCACCGGCTCGCGGCGCGACCACAGCCAGATGCCGAACGACACCGCGACGAGGACGGCGAACACCACGTACGAGCCGGCGGTGCCGCCGACGAGCACGTCGAGGCCGTACGCGGCGGCGCCCACCAGGGCGGCCGCGGGCACCGTGATGAGCCACGCCATGAACATGCGCCCGGCGACCGACCAGCGGACCGCGGCGCCCTTCTTGCCCACGCCGGACCCCAGGATCGAGCCGGTCGCCACGTGCGTGGTCGACAGCGAGTAGCCGAAGTGGCTCGACAGCAGGATGACGGCGGCGGACGACGTCTCGGCGGCCATGCCCTGGCGGGACTCGAGCTCCACGAGGCCCTTGCCGAGCGTCCGGATGACGCGCCAGCCGCCCAGGTAGGTGCCGAAGGCCATGGCGAGGGCGCACGAGAGCACCACCCAGAACGGGACGCCGGAGTCCTCGGGGACCGCGTCCGCGGCGATGAGCGCGAGAAGGATGATGCCCATCGACTTCTGCGCGTCGTTGGTGCCGTGCGCGAGCGAGACGAGCGAGGCGGAGCCGATCTGGCCCCAGCGGAACATGCGGTCGTTCTGCTCCTCCGGCACGTCGCGCGTGAAGTGCATGACCAGGCGCGTGCCGACCGAACCGACGGCGATCGCGACGAGCGGCGCGACCAGCGCGGGGATGAGGACCTTGGCGGCGAGCCCGGACCACAGCACGCCGGAGGTGCCCGCGGCAGCGAGCGCCGCGCCGACCACACCTCCGATGAGCGCATGCGACGAGCTCGACGGTATGCCGAACAGCCAGGTCACGAGGTTCCACACGATTCCGCCGACCAGTCCGGCGAGGACCACGTCGAGCGTGATGATGCCGGCGTCGACGATGCCCTTGGCGATGGTCGCGGCGACGGTCAGCGACAGGAACGCGCCCACGAGGTTCAGCGACGCGGAGAGGAGCACGGCCTGCTTGGGCTTGAGTGCTCGCGTGGCGATCGAGGTCGCCATGGCGTTGCCGGTGTCGTGGAACCCGTTGGTGAAGTCGAAGGCGAGCGCGGTCAGCACCACGACCGCGAGAAGCAGGGGTTCGGTCACGGACTCCATTGTGAGGGAACTTCAGGGGTGATGCGTGGGCACATCGTCACAGGGTGCCCCCGGGGGCACCTCCGACTTGTCCGATTTCGGACGGGTTGGCGGGTTGACCTGGGACGATGCGTCGGATGTGATCTACGCGACGTCGCCGTCGACGTAGAGCCAGCGGCCGTCCTCGCGCACGAACCGGCTGGTCTCGCGCAGCGCGTCCATCGCGAGCACGCCCGTCGCGTGGTGCGCGACGAAGGTGACGGTGCCCGCATCGTCCCCCTCGCCACCGGCCTCGGTGGCGAGCACCTCGAGCCCGCGCCACTCGACCTCGTCCAGCCCGGCCCCCAGGTCGAGCGGGCGCGTGGACGGGTGCCAGGTGCGGGCGAGGTAGCCGGCGTCGCGGCGCACGTACGCCGTGTAGCGGCAGCGCATGAGCGCCTCGGCGGTGGGCGCCTCGGCCTGCCCACGCAGGTACGGGCGGCAGCAGTCGGCGAACGATGCGCCGGAGCCGCAGGGGCAGGCCGCGGCCATCAGCGGGCCGCCTCGAGCGCCCCGGCGATCGCCTGGGCGAAGCCGTCGACGTCCTCCACGGTGGTGTCCCACGAGCACATCCAGCGGGCCTCGACGCTGTCGGGCGCGGCGCCCGGCTGCCAGTCGTAGAAGCGGAACGCGGCGCGCACGGCGTCCGCGGCGGCGCGGGGCAGCTCGACGAAGACCGCGTTGGACTCGGTGGGCTGCGTGAAGCGCAGCGCGCCGGACTGCGCGAGCGGCGCGAGGGCGCCGCGCAGGCGGGCGGCCATGGCGTTCGCGTGGCGGGCGTTGCGCAGCCACAGCGGCTCGCCCGCCACGTCCGTGGAGGTGAGCAGCGCGGTGAGCTGGGCGGACACGTAGCGCATCTTCGAGCCGAGCTGCATCGTGGACTTGCGCAGGTACGGCAGGTCGTGCGCGAGGCGTGTGTGCAGGTCCTCGGCGAGGATCACGACGGCCTCGCCGAGCATCGCGCCGTTCTTCGTGCCGCCGAAGGACAGGATGTCCGCGCCGGCGGTCGCCTCGCGCAGGCTCACGCCGAGGGCCGCGGCGGCGTTGGCGATGCGCGCGCCGTCCATGTGGACGCGCATGCCGAGCTCGTGCGCCGCGTACGTGAGGTCGGCCATCTGGTCGAGCGGGTACACGGTGCCCAGCTCGGTCGACTGCGTGACGGAGAGCACGACGGGCTGTGCCCGGTGCTCGTCGCCGAGGTCGCCGGCGTAGCGGGCGAGCTGCTCGGGGTGCAGGCGGCCGTCGACGGACGGCAGCGGCAGGACCTTGAGCCCGCCGACGCGCTCGGGGGCGCCGTTCTCGTCGACGTTGATGTGCGCGTGCTCGGACGCGACGACGCCGCCCCAGCGGGGGCTGAGCGCCATGAGCGACACGATGTTCGCGCCGGTGCCGTTGAAGACGGGGAAGCCGAGGGCGTGCTCGCCGAACGTGGAGGCGATGGCCGCGTCGAAGGCCGCGGTGGCGGCGTCGGCGCCGTACGCGACGTCGTGACCCTCGTTGGCCGCGGCCATGGCGGCCATGACCTCGGGGTGGACGGCGGCGTAGTTGTCGGAGGCGAAGTGGACGGTGCGGTTCACCTCAGAAGTGTGTCACGCGTTCGGGCCGCGCCGGCCCCGGAGCCGTCCCGCATTCGCTCAGCACGGTCCCGTCCGCGCCGCGCCGGGCCGAGCGGACCAGATCGGCCGACACGCCGCATCGTCCCCGGGCAGACCGTGCGCAGTGAAGCGGCGCGCTACAGGTCCCGCACCCAGCGGGTGCCCTGCGTGCTGAACCCCACCTTGCGGAGGTACTCGCGGTCGAGCGCCTCGTGCGTGTCGATCTCGACGCGCCGGAAGCCGGCCGCCGTGAGCACGCCCGAGTCGCGGTAGACGAACTCCCCGGGGGTGAAGTCGCGGAAGCGCGGCTTGACCCAGTCGAGCTCGACCAGCCCCGTGCCGCCGCCCTCGTCGCGCACGGCGACCACGCCGACCGCCTCGTCGCCGCGGGTCACCAGGAACGTGGCGCGCCGCGCGGCGCCGAGCGCCTTCGCCGTGAAGTCCGGCTGGTGCGCCGCGATGTCCTTGGCATGCACGGCAAGCACATGCTGGAGGAACGGGTCCTCGGGGTCCATGGGGAGCACCTTGTACACGCCGGGGTCGTGGCGCTCGCGGTTGAGCCGGAGGATCCAGTACGTGTTGATGACGCTGATCGCGAGGTTCATCGCGAAGAACGGCCAGATCCCGATCACCCCGTTGTAGAGCGTCGCGAGCAGCGAGCCGATGAGGTTCATCCAGCGGAAGCGCATCACGCGCGACTGCGTGAGCGACAGCACCACGAGGATGGTGCCGATCCAGCCGATCACCTCGAGCACGGTGTCCATGCCCCTCAGCGTAGGCGCGGTGCAGGGACGATGCGCTCCGGGCGTACCCTCGACGGATGGCGGATGCGGTGCGGGTGGACGCGTGGGTGTGGTCGGTGCGCCTGTACAAGACGCGCTCCCAGGCGACCGCGGCGTGCCGCGCGGGCCACGTCCGCATCGACGGCGAACGGGCCAAGCCCGCGCAGAAGGTCGGCCTCGGCAGCACCGTCGAGGTGCGCGGCGGGGAGCGGGTGCGCATCGTCGAGGTGCGCCAGCTGCTCGCCAAGCGCGTGGGGGCGCCCGTGGCCCAGGCCGCCTACCTCGACCACAGCCCGCCGCCCCCGCCGAAGGAGCTGGCCTCGCCCTTCGGCAAGCGCGACCGCGGCGCGGGCCGGCCCACCAAGAAGGAGCGGCGCGAGATCGACCGCCTGAGGGGCCGCGCGCCGCGCTGACGCCCCCTGGCAGGGGTGCGGCACCGACTCCCAATGACATGGGTGAAGGAAGTGACAGGTGGGATGCGGGCGCCCGGCCGGACGGGTACCGGCCCGGGGGATGATGGGGCCATGGCGTCCCCGTTCCGCATCATGACCGTCTGCACCGGCAACATCTGCCGCTCCCCGATGGCGGAGGTAGTGCTCAAGGCGCGCCTCGCGGACGCCGGCCTCGGCGACGCGGTCGAGGTGTGGTCGACGGGCGTGAGCTCCGAGGAGCACGGCAACCCCATCGACCGCCGCGCCGCGTCCGTGCTGCGCGACGCCGGCTACACCGTGCCGCGCCGCTCGGCCCGCCGCGTGAGCGCCGCGGACCTCGGCTCCGCCGACCTCGTGCTCGCGATGACGGCCGGGCACGCGCGCCGCCTGCGCGACCTCACCGACAGGCCCGTGGTGCGGATGTACCGGGAGTTCGACCCGGAAGCGCCCGCCGTCGACCGGCTCGACGAGCACCTCCTCGACATCGACGACCCCTGGTACGGCGGCCTCGAGGACTTCCGCGCCACGCTCGCGCAGGTCGAGGCGGGCGTGGTGGGCGTGATCGAGGAGGTCAGGCGCGCCCTCTCCGACTCCCCATGACGCTTGTGACGAACGTGACGGGTGGGACGGCGGCGACGGCCGCCGCGCCCCTCCCCGTCACACCTGTCACTCTTGTCATTGGGAATCGGTGTGCGGGGGTCAGCTGTGGTCGACCGGGTCCGCGCCCCAGATGCGGTCGAGGTAGTCGCGGATCGAACGGTCCGAGGAGAAGAAGCCGCTGCGCGCCACGTTGAGGACGGCGGACCGGCTCCACGCCTCGTGGTCCGCGTAGGCCTCCTCGACCCGCGCCTGCGCATCCATGTACGAGCGGAAGTCGGCGAGCGCCATGAAGCGGTCCCTCTCCGTCAGCGAGGAGAAGATCGAGCCCGCCGCGCCGCCGCGATCGCCCTCGGTGAAGGCGCCGGACGCGATCAGGTCCAGCGCAGCCTTGAGCTGCGGGTCGGACTCGTAGTACTCGCCCGGCTCGTAGCCCTTCGACTGCAGCGCCGCCGCCTCCGGCTCGGTCATGCCGAACAGGAAGAAGTTGTCGTCGCCCACCAGCTGGCGGATCTCGACGTTCGCGCCGTCGTCCGTGCCGATGGTGAGCGCGCCGTTGAGGGCGAACTTCATGTTGCCCGTGCCGGAGGCCTCCTTGCCGGCGAGCGAGATCTGCTCGGACAGGTCCGCCGCGGGGATGAGCCGCTCGGCCAGCGTGACGTTGTAGTTGGGCGGGAACACCACCTTGAGCCGGCCCTCGAGCGCCGGGTCCTCGTTGATGGTGCGGCCCACGGCGTTGATGAGCTCGATGGTCTCCTTCGCGCGGACGTAGCCCGGAGCGGCCTTCGCGCCGAACACGAACGTGCGCGGCGTCACCGACTCGAGCGGCACGCGGCCCGAGGAGATGCCCTCGTACAGCGACACGATGTGAAGCAGCTTGAGCGACTGGCGCTTGTACTCGTGGAGGCGCTTGACCATCGCGTCGACCATCGCGTCGCCGGCGAGCTCCAGCCCGTCCCGGACCCAGAGCGTCTCCGCGAGCTCGCGCTTGTTGAGGGCCTTGACCTCGCGGAAGCGGCGCCGGAACTCGGCGTCCTCGGCGAGCGGCTCGAGCCGGCGCAGCTGCTCGAGGTCGGTCACCCAGCCGTCGCCGATCGCCTCCGTGATGAGGCCCGACAGGCTCGGGTTGGCGAGCCGCACGAAGCGGCGCGGCGTGACGCCGTTGGTGACGTTGGTGAACTTCTCGGGCCACAGCTCGGCGAAGTCGTGGAGCACCTTGTCGGCGAGCAGCTGCGAGTGCAGCTCCGCGACGCCGTTGACCTTGTGGCCCGCGACGGTCGCGAGGTGCGCCATGCGGATCGCCCGCTCGGGCTGCTCCGCGACGATCGACATGCGGCGCACGCGCAGCTCGTCGCCCGGGTACGCCTCGCGCACCTTCTCGAGGAACTCCTCGTTGATGCGGTAGATGATCTCGAGGTGGCGCGGCAGCAGCCGGCCGAGCAGCTCGACCGACCACACCTCGAGCGCCTCCGGCAGCAGCGTGTGGCACGTGTACGCGAAGACCTGCTGCGTGACCGCCCAGGCCTCGTCCCAGTCCCAGCCGCGCTCGTCGACGAGCAGGCGCATGAGCTCCGGCACCGCGATGACGGGGTGCGTGTCGTTGAGCTGGAACACGATCCGCTCGGGCAGGCGGTGCAGGTCGTAGTCCTCCGGCAGCACCGTCTCGATGAAGTCGCGCAGCGAGCACGCGACGAAGAAGTACTGCTGCTGCAGGCGCAGCTCCTTGCCCTGCGGCGTCGAGTCCTCGGGGTAGAGGACCTTGGAGATGTTCTCCGCGAACGTCTGCGCCCGCACCGCCTGGGCGTAGTCGCCCGCGTTGAAGATCTTGAGGTCGAAGGCCTTGGTCGCCTCCGCGCTCCACAGCCGCAGCGTGTTGACGCGGCCGTTGAGGTAGCCCGGCACCATGTAGTTGTAGGGCACGCCCAGCACGGACCACGCGGGCACCCAGCGGCGGCCCTCGCCCTCGTCCTCGACGTGGCCGCCGAAGGTCACCTCGACCGCGTTCTCGGGGTGCGCGATCTCCCACGGCGAGCCCATGGCCAGCCAGTTGTCGGGCTTCTCGACCTGCTTGCCGTCGACGAACGTCTGGCGGAAGATGCCGTACTCGTAGCGGATGCCGTAGCCGACAGACGGCACGTTGAGCGTCGCGAGCGAGTCGATGAAGCACGCCGCGAGGCGGCCGAGGCCGCCGTTGCCGAGGCCGGGCTCGACCTCGACGCCGCGCAGCTCCTCGATGTCGATGCCGAGGTTCGCGAGCGACTGCGCCGCGATGTCCTCGAGCCCCGCCGCGAGGAGGTTGTTCTCCAGCTGGGGGCCGAGCAGGAACTCCGCCGACAGGTACGCCACGGACTTCGACTGCGTCTCGTGCTGGTGGCGCAGGTTCACGAGCCAGCGTGCCGCGAGGTAGTGACGCACCGTCCGGGCGAGCGCGAGGTACTTGTCGTTCGCGGATGCGCGGTACAGGTCGACGCCCTGCCCGAAGTTGATCTCGTGGAGGAAGTGCCAGGTGAAGGCCTCGACGGTGTGGTCGGGCGCGGCCATGGGAGGCGGGAAGTCGTTCACACTGGCCAATGTAAGCGTTATCCGCGGGCCGCGCCCAGGACGTCTCGCACATTTAACATTCGTCCCACGCGGCGGCGTGCGCAGGGACGATGCGCGGGGACGATGCGCGCGGACGGCCGGCGTGCCCGCCGGGCGGCGGTGGCGGCGCATCGTCCCGGCACGGCAGACTGGCGCCCATGCGCGGCATCATCCTCGCGGGCGGCTCAGGGACGCGCCTGCACCCCATCACCCAGGGCACGTCGAAGCAGCTCCTGCCCGTCTACGACAAGCCGCTCGTCTACTACCCGCTGTCGACGCTGCTGCTCGCGGGCATCCGCGAGGTGCTGCTCATCTCGACGCCGCACGACCTGCCGCAGTTCCGCCGCCTGCTGGGCGACGGCTCCCAGTTCGGGATCAGCCTCGAGTACGCGGAGCAGCCGAGCCCCGCGGGCCTCGCTCAGGCCTTCACCATCGGCGCGGACTTCATCGGCGACCAGCCGGTCGCGCTCGTGCTCGGGGACAACGTGTTCTACGGGCCCGGCCTGGGCCTGCACCTCCAGCGCTTCGAGAACGTCGAGGGCGGGGCGATCTTCGCCTACCGGGTGGCGGACCCGCGCGCGTACGGCGTGGTCGAGTTCGACGCGGAGGGCCGCGCGCTGTCGCTCGAGGAGAAGCCCGAGCGCCCGCGGTCCGAGTTCGCGGTGCCGGGCCTGTACTTCTACGACAACGAGGTGGTGGAGATCGCGCGGTCGATCGCGCCGTCGCCGCGCGGCGAGTACGAGATCACCGACGTCAACCGCCACTACCTCGAGCGGGGGCGCCTGCACGTCGAGGTGCTGCCGCGCGGCACCGCGTGGCTCGACACCGGGACGTTCGACTCGCTGCTCGAGGCCAGCCAGTTCGTGCAGGCGGTCGAGCGGCGGCAGGGCCTCAAGATCGGCGCGCCCGAGGAGATCGCGTGGCGCCGCGGCTTCCTCACCGACGACGAGCTCCGGTCCCGCGCCGAGACGCTCACCAGGTCGGGCTACGGGCAGTACCTGCTCGACCTGCTCGCGCGCGAGCGCGCGGCCGCGGAGGCGGCCCGATGAGGCTGCTCGTCACCGGCGGGGCGGGGTTCATCGGGGCGAACTTCGTGCGGCTGACGCTGGAGACCCGGACCGACGTCGAGGTCACGGTGCTGGACCTGCTCACGTACGCGGGCAACGCGGCGTCTCTGCCCGAGGACCCGCGGGTGACGCTGGTCAAGGGCGACATCGCGGACGCGGAGATGGTCGACGCGCTGGTGGCCGAGGCGGACGCGGTGGTGCACTTCGCGGCCGAGTCGCACAACGACAACTCGCTCGACGACCCGTGGCCGTTCGTCCACACCAACCTCGTGGGCACGTTCCACCTGCTCGAGGCGGCCCGCCGCCACGGAGTGCGCTTCCACCACATCTCCACCGACGAGGTCTACGGCGACCTGCCGCTCGAGGGTGGCGACCGGTTCACGCCGGACACCCCGTACAACCCGTCGTCGCCGTACTCGTCGACCAAGGCCGGCTCGGACCTCATGGTGCGGGCGTGGGTGCGGTCCTTCGGGCTCGAGGCGACGCTGTCGAACTGCTCGAACAACTACGGGCCCCTCCAGCACGTGGAGAAGTTCATCCCGCGCCAGATCACGAACCTCCTCGACGGGGTCCGCCCCAAGCTCTACGGCGCGGGGCTGAACGTGCGCGACTGGATCCACGTCGACGACCACAACCGCGCGGTGTGGACCATCCTCGAGTCCGGCCGGATCGGGGAGACCTATCTCATCGGCGCCGACGGCGAGGCGTCCAACCGCGACGTCGTCGAGACGCTCCTCGAGCTCATGGGGCACGAGCGCGACGACTACGAGCACGTGCCCGACCGCCCCGGCCACGACCTCAGGTACGCGATCGACGCCAGCCGGTTGCGCGAGGAGCTCGGCTGGGAGCCGCGCTACGGAGACTTCCGCGCCGGGCTGTCCGCGACCATCGACTGGTATCGCGCCCACGAGGCCTGGTGGCGGCCCCAGAAGCTCGAGACGGAGCTCAGGTACCAGCGGCTCGGGCGGTAGGCCGCACCGCAACCGGGGCGGCTCAGCCCAGCACGGACCGGAACAGCGCCCGGTAGTCCTCGCCCACGGCCTCGACCGAGTAGCGGCGCGAGCGCTCCCGCGCCGCGGTGCCCAGCCCGGCGCGCAGCTCCTGGTCCTCGGCCAGCACCTCGAGGCTGCGGGCCAGCGCGTCGGCGTCGCCCTCGGGCACCAGCACGCCGGAGCGGCCGGGCTCGATCGCCTCGTTGAGGCCCGGCAGGTCGGACGCGACCACCGCGCAGCCGGCGCCCATCGCCTCGAGCATCGCGACCGGCAGCCCGTCCTGGTCGCCGGACGCGGCGCGACGCGACGGGAACACCGCGATGCCCGCCCGCGACAGGGCCTGGTCCAGCTCGATGCGGCTCAGCTGGCCGCGGAAGGTCACGGGCAGGCCCTCGGCGAGCGCCTCGAGCCGCGCGCGCTCGGGGCCGTCCCCCACGATCGTGAGGTCGATGCGCGCATGGGAGCGGCGCATGGCCTCGAGCAGCACGTCGAAGCCCTTCTTCTCCACCAGCCGGCCCACCGCGAGCAGGTGCACGGGGTGCTTCCACGTCGCGGGCTTCGACACCTGGCGGTCGTCGTGGTCCACCTGCACGAAGCGTGCGCCCATGGGGATGACGTGCGTGGTCGAGGGGTCCGCGCCCAGCGCCAGCACGCGCTCGCGCATGTCCGCGTTCATCACGGTCACCGCGGCGGCGTCGCGCACCACGCGGGACTTCTCGGCGCGGGCGGGCGCGTTGTCGAGCGCGTAGAGGTCGCCGCCGAGCGTCGTCACCACCGTGGGCACCGAGCGCGCGACGCGATGCGCGACGATCCCCTGGGGGATGATCCAGAACGCGTGGACCGCGTCGGGACGGAACTCGCGCATCTCGCGCCGCACCGCGGCGGCCATGCCGCCCAGCAGGAAAGGCACCTGCGCCATCCGGGAGCGCCGCGTCCGCACGTTCTCGAGGATCGCGCCGTCCGCGAGGTCCTCCCAGCGCGCCGGGAAGTAGCGGTACCGCACCACCTCGACCGCCTCGCTCAGCCGCTCGCGCGCGGCGCCGCCGGGCACCGCCGGCGCGAGCACCCGCACGTCGAACTCGCGCCCCAGCTCGCGGGACAGGTCCGCCACGAACGCGGGGGTCCCATCGCCGATCCGGGCGGGCAGCGTCGAGGTCAGGACGAGCACGCGAGGCGCGGCCATAGGATGACATCCGATACGTCGAGGGGCGGGTGGGTGAGCACAGTGTATGACGCGGCCGTCGTCGGCTCCGGCGGCTTCCTGGGCTCCGCGATCGTCGCCGGCCTGACCTCCCGCAGCGCCCGCGTCACGGGTTTCACCAGGCAGGATCCCGTCCTCGTGGACGATGCGCTGTCCCCGCGGGCGGCCGACGTCCCCGTGATCGTGTGGGCCGCCGGAGGCATCACCCCGACCGTCGCGGCCGAGGATCCCGACGCCGTCGCGGCCGAGCTCGGCGCCTTCCGTGCCTTCGCGGCCGCCGCCGCGGCGCGCCCGGCCCCGCCGCGCATCGTCCTGCTGTCCTCGGGCGGCGCCGTCTACGGCCGTCCGGCCGTGCCGCCGTACGCCGAGACCGACGCACCCGCCCCGCCCAACGCGTACGGCGCGTACAAGCTCGCCCAGGAGCGCGTCCTCGCGGCTGCCGGGCTGCCCGCGACGGTGATGCGGATCGCGAACGCGTACGGCCCAGGCCAGCGCGGCGCGCACGGTCAGGGCGTGCTCGCGATCTGGATGCGCGCCATCCGGGCCGGCGAGGCGATCGCGCTGCACGGCGACGGCGCGGTCGCTCGGGACTACGTCCACGCCGACGACGTGGTCGACGCGGTGGCGCGCATCGTCGACGCGCCGCAGCCGCCGCCGGTGGTCAACGTCGGCTCGGGCACGCCGACCTCGCTCGCCGCGCTCCTCGAGCTGCTCGGCGACGCGGTCGGTCCGGACCGCATGCGGGTCGACCGCCGCCCCTCCCGCGGGGTCGACCCGGACTCCACCTGGCTCGACATCGCCCTCGCGCGCGAGGCCCTCGGCTGGGAGCCGCGCGTGCCGCTCGCCGCGGGCATCGCCGACATGTGGGAGCGTCAGCCGCGATGAGGACGGCGCTGCGCTGGGGATTCCTCGCGGTCGCGGCCGGCCTGCTCGGCTGGGCGGTCGTGTCGAACTGGGACCAGGTCTCCACCGCGTTGCGCGACCTCACCTGGGGCGCGATCGCGGGCTCGCTTGTCGCGTGCATGATCGCGCTCGGCGTCAATGCGATGTCGTGGCGCGCCGTGATGCGCGCGATCGGGCTCGACACGACGGTGGCCGAGGCCATGCGGGTCTTCCTGCTGTCGCAGGTGGGCAAGTACGTGCCCGGATCGGTGTGGCCGGTGCTGGCGCAGGCGGAGTTCGCGCGCGACCACGGTGTGAGCCGGCCGCGCGCGATGACCGGGTCCATCGTCGCGATGGTCGTCGGCGTCGTCACGTCCGCCGTCGTCGGCGCGGTGGGGCTCGTGCTCGCCGTGCCGGACGCGCTCGCGGCCTACTGGTGGGTGCTCGCCGTGGCCGCGGCGCTCGCGGTCGTGTTGGTGCCGGCGGTGCTGAAGCGGGTGGTGGCGCTGGCGTTCCGGGTGACGCGGCGCGCGGAGGAGCCGGCGCACATCGGCGGACGCGCGTTGCTCGCGTCGGCCGCGTGGTCGACGCTCATGTGGGTCGTGCTCGGCGTGCACGCCTGGCTGCTGCTGCGCGAGCTCGCCCCCGGCGCGGGCCTCGCGGTCGTGACGGGTGCGTTCGCCTTCGCGTGGCTCGTGGGCTTCCTCGTCGTCGTCGCCCCGGCCGGAGCCGGCGCGCGCGAGTGGGCGCTCGTGCTCGCGCTCGCGCCCGTCGCGACCCCCGCGCAGGCGCTCAGCCTCGCGCTCGTGAGCCGCTTCCTCATGACCGCGGCCGACGTCGCGGGCCTGGGGATCGGGATCGCTATCGGCGCGCGGCGTCCGGACGCCGCGCGCCCGCGGCGCGGGTCGGCTCCTCCGCCGGGCTGACGGCGGGCTCCTCCCGGGTCGTCGCGGTGGGCGCCGGAGCAGGCTCCGCCGGCGCCTTCTCGGCGGCCTCGGCCGCGGTAGCGCGCACCGCCGGCCGCACCGGACCGTACTGCTGCTCCTTGAGCCGCTCCAGCTGGTCCTCCGCGAGGATGCGGTTGGTCTTGAGCAGGTCCGACAGCACGCCGAGCGCGACCGAGATGAGGGCGCCCGAGATCAGCGCGCCGCCCAGCATGAGCGACTGGATGTGGTTGCCGTCGTCGCCGAGCGCGCGCAGGACGGCGAACCGTACGTACGGGAAGACGCCCAGCACGCCGAACAGCGTCGCGAGCGAGGCGAAGATGCCCCACGGCCGGAACATGATGTACGAGCGCAGGATGGCCTGCCCCGACTTGAGCATGTGCTCGAACATGTTCGAGAACAGGCGGGACTCGCGCGTCTTGGGGTTGGTGTCGATCGGCACCGAGGTGATGGCGAGCCGCTTGCTGCCCGCCTGGATGATCGTCTCCATCGTGTAGCTGAACTGCGTGACGATGTTGAGGCGGTACAGCGCGAAGCGCGAGTACGCGCGGAAGCCGGAGGCGGCGTCGGGCAGGTCGGTGCCCGCCGCCCGGTTGACCACCCACGACCCGAAGCGCTGCATCGTCTTCTTGAACGCCGAGAAGTGCTCGATCTTGTGGGTCTGGCGGTCGCCGATGACGATCTCCGCCTCGCCCGCGAGGATGGGTGCGACCAGGTCGCCGATCCGCTCCTGCGGGTACTGGTTGTCGCCGTCCGTGTTGACCACGATGTCCGCCCCGTGGCGCAGCGCGTGGTCGACGCCGTCGCGGAACGACCGGGCCAGGCCCATCGTGCGCGCGTGCCGGATCACCGTCGCGCCGTGCGAGCGTGCGACCTCCGCCGTGCGGTCGGACGAGCCGTCGTCGATGACGAGCACCTCGACCTCGTCGACGCCCGGCAGAGAGGCCGGGATGGACCCGAGCACGAGCGGGAGGGTCGTCTCCTCGTTGAGGCACGGGATCTGGATGGTCACCTTCACGCCCTCAGGCTAGTGCCCGTGCCTGGAGGGGATCTCGCAGGCCGTCCGTGGTGTCCGGTGCGCCACACCTCGGCGGGGCACCGGGCACGATGCGCAAGAATGGGCCGGTGACCTCCTTCGCCGACCGCCACATCGGACCCGACGCCCCCGCTCTCGAGACCATGCTCGCCACCGTCGGGCACGCCTCCCTGGACACGCTCGTCGATGCCGCCGTGCCGGCATCGATCCGCGGCGACGACGTGCTCGTGCTGCCCGAGCCGCGCTCGGAGGCCGAGGTCCTCACCGCTCTGCAGGGCCTGGCGGCCCGCAACACGGTGCAGGTGTCGATGATCGGCATGGGCTACCACGACACCATCACCCCGATGGCGATCCAGCGGAACGTGCTCGAGAACCCGGCCTGGTACACGGCGTACACGCCGTACCAGGCGGAGATCTCGCAGGGCCGCCTCGAGGCGATGCTCAACTTCCAGACGATGGTCTCCGACCTCACCGCGCTCCCCGTCGCGGGCGCGTCGCTCCTCGACGAGGCGACCGCGGTCTCCGAGGCCGTCCTCCTCATGCGCCGCGCCGTGCGCGGCAAGGACGGTGGACGCATCGTCCTCGACGCCGAGTGCCTCCCGCAGACCGTCGCGGTGGTGCGCGCGCAGGCCGAGGCGATCGGCCTCCCGCTCGAGGTCCAGGAGCTCGGCGAGGGCTGGGAGGCCCCCGAGGACCTCGTCGGCCTCGTCGTCCAGCAGCCGGGCCAGACCGGCGTGGTGCGGGACGTCGGCACCCTCATCGACCTCGCGCACGAGGCGGGCGCGCTCGTCACGGTCGCCGCCGACATCCTCTCGCTGTGCGTCATCAAGGCGCCGGGCGAGCTGGGCGCGGACATCGCGGTCGGCTCGACCCAGCGCTTCGGCGTCCCGCTGTTCTTCGGCGGCCCGCACGCGGCCTACATCGCGGTCCGCGAGGGTCTCGAGCGCCAGCTGCCCGGCCGTCTCGTCGGCGTCTCGGTCGACGCGGACGGCGACCCCGCCTACCGCCTCGCGCTGCAGACCCGCGAGCAGCACATCCGCCGCGACAAGGCGACCTCGAACATCTGCACCGCCCAGGCGCTGCTCGCGGTGATCGCCAGCTTCTACGCCGTCTACCACGGTCCCGAGGGCCTGCGGGAGATCGCGCTGCGCGTCCACACCATGGCGTCGACGCTCGCGGACGCGCTCCGCGCGCGCGGCGTGGCGGTCCGCCACGACCACTTCTTCGACACGATCGTCGTCGAGGTGCCGCGCGGCGCGGACTCCGTGGTGGCCCGCATCGCGGCCCGCGGCATCAACGTGCGCCGCCTCGACGCGGACGCCGTCGCGATCGCGTGCGACGAGCGCACCACGCCCGAGATCCTCACGGCGCTGCTCGAGGCGATCCTCGACCGTCGCGCCGAGCGCCCCGTCTACACGGGTCCGACCGTCACCATCCCGGTCGCGCTGCGCCGCACCTCGGAGTACCTCCAGCACCCCATCTTCAGCGCCCACCGGTCCGAGACGTCGCTCATGCGCTACATGCGGCGGCTCGCGGACCGCGACCTCGCGCTCGACCGCACGATGATCCCGCTCGGCTCGTGCACGATGAAGCTCAACTCGGCGGTCGAGATGGCCGCCGTGAGCTGGCCCGGATTCGCGCAGATCCACCCGTTCGCGCCCGCCGACCAGACCGCCGGCTACCGCGAGATGATCGCGCAGCTCGAGGGCTGGCTCGCGCAGATCACCGGCTACGCCGCCGTGTCGGTCCAGCCCAACGCGGGATCCCGCGGCGAGTACGCCGGCCTGCTCGCGATCCGCGAGTACCACCGCTCGCGCGGCGAGACCGAGCGCGACGTGTGCCTCATCCCCGCCTCCGCGCACGGCACCAACGCCGCGTCGGCGGTGCTCGCCGGCATGCGCGTCGTGGTGGTGGCGACCGCGACGGACGGCGAGGTCGACCTCGAGGACCTGCGCTCCAAGCTGTCGGCCCACGAGGGGCGCGTCAGCTGCATCATGATCACGTACCCGTCGACCCACGGCGTGTACGAGGAGCACGTGGGCGAGGTCTGCGCGGCGGTGCACGAGGCGGGCGGCCAGGTGTACATCGACGGCGCCAACCTCAACGCGCTCGTGGGCGTCGCCAAGCCGGGCCACTTCGGCGGCGACGTCTCGCACCTCAACCTTCACAAGACGTTCGCGATCCCGCACGGCGGTGGCGGCCCCGGCGTGGGCCCGGTCGCGGTCGCGCAGCACCTCGTGCCGTTCCTGCCGCGCTCGCTCGCGCCGGTGCAGTCGCCCGCGGAGCTCGCCCGCGAGGGCGCGCCCGTGTCCTCCGCGCCGTACGGCTCGGCCGGCGTGCTGCCCATCTCGTGGGCGTACATCGCGCTCATGGGCCACGGCGGCCTGCGCCGCGCGACGGAGACCGCGGTCCTCGCCGCCAACTACGTCGCGACCCGCCTCCAGGACCACTACCCCGTGCTGTTCCGCGGGCCCGGGGGCCTCGTCGCGCACGAGTGCATCCTCGACGTGCGTCCGCTCACCAAGGCGACGGGCATCACCGCGGAGGACATCGCGAAGCGCCTCATCGACTTCGGCATCCACGCGCCGACCATGTCGTTCCCGGTGGCCGGCACCCTCATGGTCGAGCCGACCGAGTCCGAGGACCTCGTCGAGATCGACCGCTTCATCGACGCGATGATCACCATCCGCGAGGAGATCGCGGCGGTCGAGCGCGGCGACATCGCGGCGACGGACTCGCCGCTGCGGCACGCGCCGCACACGATGGCGATGGTGGTGGCGGACGGCTGGGCGCAGGCGTACCCGCGCGAGCAGGCCGCGTTCCCCGTGCCGTCGCTGCGCCTCGACAAGTACTGGTCGCCGGTGCGTCGCATCGACAACGCGCACGGCGACCGGAACCTCGTCTGCGCATGCCCCCCGCTCGACGAGTACGAGGCCTGAGGCACGGCGCCGCGCACCGCCGTGGCGGGCGGTCCGATGGCTACGCTGTCGGCATGAGCCCGTCGCCTTCCCGCCGCCACCCCGGGCTCGGAGGGCCATGAGCCGACAGCCCCTCCAGCCGCCGGTGCTGCCCGGGTACACGTACGTGCGCCCGCTCGGGCAGGGCGGCTTCGCGGACGTGTTCCTGTTCCAGCAGGACATGCCGCGGCGGCAGGTGGCGGTCAAGGTGCTCCACGCGCGCGTCCACGACGCCGCGGCCCGCGCGCTCGGCGTCGAGGCGGACGTCATGGCGGCGCTCAGCGCCCACCCGTCGATCCTCACGGTGCACGAGGCGTCGGTCTCGGGCGACGGGCGCCCGTTCATGGTGGTCGAGTACTGCCCCGGCTCGCTCGCGAACCGGTACCGGGCCGAGCAGATCCCGGTCGCGGACGTGCTCGCCGTCGGCGTCCAGATCGCCTCCGCCGTCGAGGCGGCCCACCGCATCGGCATGCTCCACCGCGACATCAAGCCGTCCAACATCCTCGTCACGCAGTTCGGCCACCCCGTCCTGTCGGACTTCGGCGTCGCGACCGCCGTGATGGCAGGCGACGCCGACGACGTCGCCATGAGCCCGCCCTGGAGCGCGCCCGAGGTCATCGACCGCATGAGCTCGGGCACCGTGGCATCCGACGTGTGGTCGCTCGCGGCGACCGTGTACACCCTGATCGCGCAGCACAGCCCGTTCGACGAGTCCGACCGGCGCCTGCCGCCGGCGCAGCTCAAGGCGCGGATCCTCAAGGCGCGGTACCGCGCGACCGGACGCGACGACGTCCCCGCCGCGCTCGAGGAGGCGCTCGCGGGCGGCATGCGCCGCGACCCCGGCGACCGCTTCCCCAGCGCGCTCGCCTTCGGGCAGGCGCTGCAGGCGGTGCAGCGGGACCTCGGGCTGCCCGTGACGCCCCTCGAGGTGCCCACCGACGCGTGGGCGCAGGCGTCGCGGGTGACGGTGGACGATGCGCCGCGCGGCCCGGTGCGCTCGCACGTGCCCGTGGCGCAGCGCCGGCGGGGGACCGTGACCGGCACCCTGGCCCGGCCGCCGCACGCGACTCCGCGCACGATCGTCGCGTGGGCCCTCGGCGCGGCCGCGGCGGCGACCGTCACGACCGTCCTGGTGATGACGCTGGCGGGCGGCGGGTGACCGACGTCGGCCGCGCGACGGCCGCGCGGCGCCGCCGCACGGCGCGCATCGTCGCGGGCGCGGTGCTCGCCGTCGCGACCGTCGGCGCGATCGTGGCGCCGGGCTTCGACGAGCGCGAGGCGGTCGCGGTCGACCCGACGGTGTGGGCGCTGCAGGCGGGAGCGGGCGAGCGCTACGCGCGCGTCAACACCGAGCTCGCCGAGGTCGACACCGTCAAGGAGGTCGACGCGCCGTCCGAGATCCTCCAGCACGACGGCAGCCTGCTCGTGCTGTCGGCGGGGTACACGGCGGTCACCGAGCTCGACGCCGGGCACCCGGTCGATCTCGAGGCCGGCGCGGAGGGGGCCGTCGACACCCCCGCCGGCACGACGGCGATCGCCGCGGAGGGCGACGTCGTCGCCTACCTCGCCGCGGACGGCGACGTGCTGGCAGGCCGGATCTCCGACGGCACCGCGCTCGAGCCGCGCGAGATCGTCCTCGACTCGGGCGACGGGCTGCGTGCGGTGGCCGTGGCGGTCACCGCCGACGGCGACCTCGCGGCGTACTCCCCCACCCTCGGCGGCGTGGTGCGCGCGGACGCCGACGGGGCGGTCGCGGGCATCGACCCGGTGCCGGACGCCCCCGAGACCGGCACCTACCAGGTGTCCTTCGCGGGCTCCGCGTGGGTGCTGCTCGAGGCTCAGACCGCCGAGCTGTGGCGCGAGGGCGTCGACGGCGCGACCGTCACGGACACCGACGGCGATGCGCGCCTGCAGCGCCCGAGCACGGGCGGCGACGTGCGGATCGCGGACGGCCGCGGGCTCGTGGTGGTGCCGGCGGACGGCGCCGCGGGCCGCGTGTTCGGCTCGGACGCCGCGGCGGGCGTGCCGGCCGCGCCCGCCGAGCTCGACGGCGTCGTCTACGCGGCGTGGCTGCCCGACGGCGACGGCGAGGGCACGCTGTGGAGCTCCGCCGGACCGACCATCCCGCTCGCCTACGGCGGCGGCACGCTCGGGGAGCGCCGCGAGCCGGTGCTGCGCTCGAACGGCGCGCGCATGGTCCTCAACGAGGTGCGCTCGGGCTGGGTGTGGGAGGTCCCCTCCGGCACGCTCGTCCGCTCGTCGCAGGACTGGGTGCCCGACGAGCAGACGACGGCCACCGAGGAGCAGCAGGACGTCTCCGCCGAGGTGCGCGACCCGCGCCCGCCCGTCGCGGAGGACGATGCGCTCGGCGTGCGCGCCGGCCGCCAGGTCCGCCTGCCGGTGCTCCTCAACGACCACGACGCGAACGGCGACCTGCTCACGATCGACGCCGCGAGCCTCACGCAGCCCGACGACGCCTTCGCCACGGTGGCGATCGGCGACGACGGCCAGTCGCTCGTCGCCACCGTCGCGCCCGGTGCGAAGGGCTCGGCGTCGTTCATGTACGCGATCTCCGACGGCTCCGGACCGCAGGGCCTGTCCGAGCCGGCGACCGTCACGCTCGCGGCCGCGCGCGGCAACTCCGCGCCCGCCTGGTGCGGCGTCGAGGGCTGCGTCGCCGAGTGGCCCGCACCCCAGGTCGAGGCGGACGGCACCGTCACCGTCGACGTCCTCGACGGATGGGTGGACCCCGAGGGCGACCCGGTCTACGTCCGGAGCGCCGTGACGACCGATGCGGAGGTCGCGGTGGCGGCCTCGCCCGAGGGCTCCGTGGTGGTCCGCCACGGGGGCACCGCGCGGGAGGTCGAGGTCGAGGTCACGGTCGCCGATGCGCGGGGGGCGACGGCGACGCGCACGATGCGCGTGGGGGTGGTCGGCGAGCCGCGGCTCACGCTCGAGCCCCTCGCGGTGACGGCGCTCGCCGGCGTGCGCACCTCGATCGCCTTCGCGGACCGGGTCGCGGGTGGCGCCGGCGCCCCGGAGGTCACGGAGGCGACGGTGGACCCGGCCGACGGCGCGAGCGTGGAGGTCTCGCCCGACGCGTCCGGCGTCCTCTTCGAGGCGGGCCAGCCGGGCACCTACACGGTCGACGTGACGGTGGTGGACGGTGCGGTCCAGGCGCGTGGGACCGCGCGGGTGACGGTGCTCGCGCCGCAGGACGAGGCGCTCGCGACCGTGCCGCTGACCGCCTTCGTGCGGCCGCACGAGGACGTCACCGTCGACGTCCTCGACGCCGTCACCAACCCCGGCGGCCGCGTGCTGCTGCTGTCGGATGCCTCGGTCGACTCGTCCAACGGCGCCCGCGTCGAGGCCTCGATCGTGGGACATGGGGCGCTGCGCCTGTCCGGCACGACGGGCGACGGCCAGCCCGGCCTGCTCGGCGTCGTGTCGTACACCGTCTCCGACGGCTCCGGCCGGGCCGCGATGACGGTCCGCGGCGAGATCACCGTGGTGCTGCTCGACTCGGCCGTGCCCGCGCCGCCGCTGGTCGCGGATGACGCCGTCACGGTGCGCGCCGGCGGCCAGGTGGACGTCCGGGTGCTCGACAACGACGTCGCCACGGCGGGCGCCGTCATCGCGCTCGACGCGGGGTCGGTCGAGGCGCCTGCGGGGGGCGGGCTCGCGTTCGCCGCCGGTCCGCTCGTGCGCATCCTCGCGCCCGACAGCGCCGGCACGTATCGGATCCCCTACGCGTCCTACGTGCTCGGCTTCCCATCGCAGCGCGACACCGGGGTCATCGTCGTCACCGTCACCGACGGCTCCGAGAACGCCGCCCCCACGCCCCGCGACCTCGCCGTGCGCGCCTCGTCGGGCGAGGAGGTGCGCCTCGAGCTCGACGGCACCGGCCTCGACCCCGACGGCGACGAGGTGCGCCTCGACGCGGTCGTGTCGCAGCCCGCGCAGGGCTCGGCGCGGGTGAGCGCGGACGGCGCCGCCCTCGTCTACGCGTCCATCGCGGGCTTCGCCGGGCAGGACGAGTTCGACTTCCAGGTCATCGACGCGCGTGGCCGCACCGCGACCGCGACCGCCCGCGTGGGCGTCGTCGCGGTCGAGGCCGACCCGGCGCCGGTCACCTACACCGACTTCGTGCAGGTCCAGGCGGGGACCGGGCGCAAGGTGGTGGTCCAGCCGCTGGCCAACGACCTCGACCTCACGGGCGGCGACCTCGAGCTCGTCGACGTGAGACCCGACGCCGCCGAGGGCACCGACGAGCGCGCGGCGCTCGCGGCGCTGCTGCCCGCGGACCTCAACACGGCCGAGGCGCTCGCCGAGGGGCTGGTGACCTTCGAGGTCGGCGCCGACGTGGGCACCTACGCCTACCTCTACACCGTCCGCAACGCGACGGGCTCGCTCGCGCAGGGCCGCATCGTCCTCAAGGCCGTGCGCGAGCGGGTCACCGATACCCCGATCGTCGCGGACACCGTCCTCACCCTCGAGACCAGGGACGCCTTCCCGACGGGTGTCGACGTGCTCGCCGGCACCGTCGCCTGGGCCAGCGGCGACGCCGCGACCCTGGGGCTGTCGCTCTGGGGCGAGCAGGACGACCTCGCGGTGTCCGGCTCGGAGATCTCCGGCCCGCTGCCCGACGCGACCCGCATCGTGCCGTTCCGTGTCGAGGGCACGGACTTCGCGGGCGACACCGCCGTCGGCTACGGCTTCCTCCGGGTCCTCGGCGGTCAGGACCTGCGGCTCGCGCTGCGCGAGGACGCCCACGTGTCCGTGGACGAGGGCGGCGCGGTGACCGTCGACGTGGCCCCGCTGCTGGCGGCGCCCGACGGCACCGCGATCGAGCTCGACGGCGCCCAGGTGCGTGCCGGCGGGGCGCGCGACCAGGCGTCCTGCGCCGCCGTCGCCGGGACCACCGTGCGGTACGAGGCGGGGGCCGGCGCGCCCTACACCGACACGTGCCTGGTCGCGGTCCGGCTGGCGGGGCAGGACGCGTGGACGGTGCTGCCGGTGCCGGTGACGATCGTGCCGGCGGATCCGGTGCCCACGCTGGTGAGCGCCTCGCTCGAGATCTCCCCCGGCGACACCGCGGGCTTCGACCTCGGCCGGATGGTGCGCTGGCCCGAGGGCGCCGCCGCGACGGACGTCCAGGTCGTAGCCACCTACTCCGGGCAGCTCTTCGACGTGCGGCGCGACGGCGCGCGCCTCTCCATCGTGGCGAGGGACGATGCGGCGCCCGGTCGCGCGGAGTCCGTCACCGTGTCGCTCCCCGACCATCCCGAGGTGCAGCCCCGCGTGCTGTCGCTCGTCGTCGGCCCCGCGCCGTCCGAGCTCCCCAAGGGCGGCTCCGTGGTGGAGCGCTGCTCGCAGGCCGACGGCGACAGCTGCACCCTCACCGTCGTCGGGGCGGCGGGCGAGGTCAACCCGCTGCCGGGCACCCCCCTCGAGGTGGTCGACGTCAAGGCCGCGGGCGACTGCCCCGACGTGCGCTTCCAGGCCGCGGGCGGCGACCGGGTGCGCGTCACCTGGACCGCCGACGCCGCGGGCGGGGTGTGCGACGCCGTGTTCCGGGTGCGCGACGCCCAGGGCCGCGTGAGCGCCGCCGACCGCTCCGGGAGCATCAGCCTCGACCTGCAGGGCTTCCCGCGCGCGCCCGCGGAGGTGTCGCAGGTGGACTACGGCGACGGCTCGGTCACGCTCGCCGTGGCGCCGGGCGGCGCCGCGGGGGCCTATCCCGCGCTCCAGCGCTTCGACGTCGTGTCAGGCGGCGTCACCGTGACGACGTGCACCGCGGGCGGCGTGTGCGCGCCGATCACCGGGCTCGCGAACGGGGCGAAGGCGACCTACGCCGTCTACGCGGTGAACTCGGTCGGGCGCTCGCGGGCGGCGGCCTCCGCGACCGCGTGGGCCTACGCCCCGCCCGCCCCGCCCACGGTCGTGTCGTGGCAGCCGTCGGTGACGTCCGGCGACGGCGGCCGCATCGACCTCGTGCTCGACGTCACGGACGGGTCGACCAGCGAGGTCCGCATCGCCACCGCGGGCACCGAGCAGACCGTCCCGGTCGGCACCGGCACGCAGCGGATCGAGGGGATCGCGATCGGCTCCAACACGCCCGTCGACGTGGTCCTCACCCCGCTCACCGTGTTCGACCTGCCGCCAGTCGACGGCGCGGCCGCCGCGGGCACGTCCGTCACCATCACGGCGCACGGCATCGGACGGCCCACCATCGACGGGGCGAGCCACTCCTACACCTCCGGGGCGGGCCAGGCCACCATCACCGCGGACGTCACCGCCGGCGGCGCGGGGTCCGCCACGTGGGTGGGGCGCATGGTCGGCGGCCGCTGCGACGCGACCACCCAGGCGTCGGGCGGCACCGCATCGTTCACCGTTCCCGTCGACGCGAACGCGACGAACACCGTCACCGTGTGCGCGGAGAGCCGCGCCGACGGCCAGGTGTTCGGCCAGGCGGAGACGCGCGACGTCGTGTTCGCCGCGTTCACGGACCCCGGGGCGCCCGTCCTGCAGCGCGGCTACCGCGTCGCGTCGACGTGCGACGGGGCCGGGAGCTCGTGCACCACCGCGCTCGAGCGCGAGCCGCAGTGGCAGCCGCGCGCCGGGCTCGAGCTCTGGTACCGCGGGTCCGACGGGTCGACGTCGACGTCGTTCGCCGACGTCATGGTGCCGGGCCGCGCGGTGTCGGCGGTCGCGTACTACTGCGTCGACTTCGGCGGCGGCGAGCGCACGTGCTCCGACCAGACCACGCCCGTGACGCCCGAGTCCGGCGCCCGCTACCGCCCGACCGTGGAGCTCGCGTCCTGCACCGTCGGCACCGCCCCGGCCGTCTCCCTCGGCGGCGCCGCCGCGGACTTCGCGGCCACCGTGACGATGCTGGACGGGTCCGGAGCTCCCACCACGGACGCGGCGCTCATGCGCACCGCCCGGGTGACGGTCGCGTTCCAGGCCGCGCTCGCCGGCATCGCCGAATGGACCAGCGCCGACGTCGCCTGCGACGGCGCCCCGCCCGACCCCGACCCCGATACGACGGTGGCGCCATGAGCGGCGTCCGGCCCCGCCGGGGCCCACACGAAAGGAGGCCGCTGTGGCCCTGACCTCCGAGCACACGCAGTGGTTCGAGACCACCTTCGGCAAGCTCGCCGACAACGTCGAACGCGCGGTCGTGGGCAAGCGCCACGTGGTTGAGCTCGCGTTCACGGCGATGATCGCGGAGGGCCACCTCCTGCTCGAGGACGTGCCCGGCACGGGCAAGACGTCGCTGGCGCGCGCGATGGCGGAGACGGTGCGCGGCACCAGCACCCGCATCCAGTTCACCCCCGACCTGCTGCCCGGCGACGTCACCGGCGTCACGGTGTACGACCAGGGGAGGTTCGAGTTCCACCACGGTCCGGTGTTCGCGAACGTGGTGCTCGCCGACGAGGTCAACCGCGCCTCGCCGAAGACCCAGTCGGCGCTGCTCGAGGTGATGGAGGAGAGGCAGGTCACCGTCGACGGCGTCACACGCGAGGTGGGCGCGCCGTTCATGGTGATCGCGACCCAGAACCCCGTCGAGCAGGCCGGCACGTACGCGCTGCCGGAGGCGCAGCTCGACCGCTTCCTCATGCGCACCTCGCTCGGCTACCCGGACCACGCCGCGACGCTGCGCATCCTCGAGCCGGGGCGTCCCACGCGCGTCACCGTCCCGGCCATCGCGGAGCTCGACGCCATCACGGCGATGTCCGCGCTCACGCACGACGTGCAGCAGCACCCCCTGATCTCCGACTACATCGCGCGCATCGTGGGCGCGACCCGCGGCGCGACCCAGGTGCGCCTCGGCGCGTCGATGCGCGGCGGGCTCGCCCTCGCCCGCGCGAGCCGCACGTGGGCGCTCGCGCACGGCCGCCACTACGTGGTGCCGGACGACGTCAAGGTGCTCGCCGAGGTGGTGCTCGCGCACCGCCTCATCCTCGATCCCGAGGCGGAGTTCGACGGCGTCACCCAGGGCGCCGTGATCGGCCAGATCCTGCTGGACACCCCGCCGCCCAGCCAGAAGGACCTCGCGTGAGCGAGCGCCCCGACCGGACCGCGACCCGGACGCGCAGCGGCGCGACCGGGACGTACTCGACGCGCACGGAGGTCGCCGACGTGCCGCGCGCGAGGGCGGTCGGGGCGCGCCTGCGGGTCGACAGCGCCGCGCGCGCGGCGGCGGACGTGCTCGAGCGGTGGTGGGCCGCGGCGCGGTCCGTGGTGACGCCCGCCGGCTGGGCCGTCGCGGGATGGACCGCGGTGGGGCTGACGCTCGGGCTCGCGCTCGGCTGGGAGGAGGCGCTCGTCGGCGGGATCGTCGGCGCGGTGCTGCTCGTCGCCGCCGTGCCCTTCCTGCTCGGCGACGTCCGCTACCGCGTCGAGTTCGCCCTCGAGCGCGACGCCGTCGTCGCCGGGGAAGAGGCCGGCGGCGAGATCGTCGTCGAGAACGCGGGCCGGCATGCGGCGCTGCCGGGCAGCGTCGAGCTGCCCGTCGGCGACGCGCTCGTCGAGCTTCACGTGCCGCTGCTGCGGGCCGGCGCCCGCTGGTCCGAGCGGGTGGTGATCCCGCCTCGCCCGCGCGGGATCGTCGAGGTGGGCCCCGCGGCCTCGACCCGCACCGACCCGCTGCGGCTGCTGCGCCGCCACCTCGCATGGGACGAGATGCGGCCGCTGTACGTCCATCCGCGCACCGTCGAGGTGCCCAGCACGTCGCTCGGGTGGATCCGCGACCTCGAGGGCCAGGCGGTGCGCATCCTCACCAACGAGGACATCTCGTTCCACGCCGTCCGCGAGTACCAGCGCGGCGACGCGCAGCGGCACATCCACTGGCGCTCGACCGCGAAGACCGGCACGCTCATGGTGCGCCAGTTCGAGGAGACGCGCCGCTCGCTCCTCATGCTCGTCCTCGACGTCGATCCCGACTCGTACCGCGACGACGACGAGTTCGAGATGGCGGTGAGCGCGCTCGCGTCGCTCGGCACGCGGGCGATCCGCGACGGGCGCGAGGTGCGGGCCGTCATCAGCGGCGAGGTCCCCGAGTTCGCGCGGGCCTCCGTGCGCGCGCTGCGCGCGCTGCGGGTCGACGCGCCGCGCCCGCTGCTGGACGACCTCACCGCGGTCGGGTCCACCCACGCCGCGATGGATCTCGCGACCGTGACGCGGATGGTCGCGGAGGACGACCCGGGCACGTCGCTCGCGGTGCTCGTCACAGGCTCCGCGCTCGCGCACGAGCGGCTGCGGACGGCCGCGCTGCGCTTCCCCGCCGACGTCGCCGTCGGCGCGGTGGTGTGCGACCCGGCCTCCGAGCCGCGCACGCACGTGCTCGGCGGCCTCCAGCTCGTCAGCCTCGGCGTGCTCGAGGACCTGCGTCAGCTGCTCGCGCGAGGGGCGGCACGCGGATGAGCGCGATCGAGGGCGACGCCCGGCGCAAGGTGCCCACCGCGGTGCTCGTCGCGGCCTGCATGTACGCGGCCACGATGATCGAGGTCGTGTGGCTCACCCTGCGCCGCGTCTACCTGCCCACCGATGCGGTGGTGTCGCGCTACGGCCTGGTCGTCGTCGTCGGCCTCGCGATCGGCCTGCTCGCGGGGGTCGTCACGGTCCTCGCCCGCCGCGGTCCCGTCCTGCTGCTCGCGCTCGCCGGCACGGGCTACCTCGCCGCAGCCGTGCTCGTGGCCATCCCCGGGGCGACCGCCGGGCCCGAGGCGTTCGCCGCGGCCCTCGTCGAGGCCGTCCGTGCGCCCGTGACGGGCTGGAAGGACGTGGTGACGCTGCCCGTCCCGCTCGGCGAGTACGGGGCCACCCTCGCCGTCCCGCTCGCGCTCACCGTCACGACCGCCGCGGGCATCGTGTGGCTCGGCACGCGCCCGCGCTGGTGGGGGTCCGCCGCGGCCGTCGGCGGCGGCGCCTTCGCCGTCGCGATCGCGATCGGTCCCGCGGCGCGCACCGACCTCGAGGCGCTGCCCGGGCCCTTCGCCGGGCTGAGCCGCGAGATCCTCATCGGGCTCGGCGCGCTCGGCGCGACCCTCGCGTGGATGCTGTGGCGGATGGCGGACGAGCGCCGCCGCGCCCTCCGCGCCGCGGGCGGCGGGATCCGCGGCGAGCGTGCGCCCGGCCGGGCGCTCGGCCGTGCCGTCCTCGGCGTCTCGGTGCTCGTGGTCGCCGTCGTGGTCGGCACCGCCGTCGCGGTGCCGGCGGCGCAGTCGAGCTCCCGGGATGTCGCCCGCACCACGATCGAGCCGCGGCTCGTGGTCGACCGCTCCGTGTCGCCGCTGTCGACCTACCGCGCGTACCTCACCGACGAGCGCTACGACGCGCCGCTGTTCACCGTGACCGGCGTCTCGGGGGACGCCAGCCGGATCCGGGTCGCGACGCTGCCGTTCTTCGACGGCAGCGAGTTCACCGCGGTGGCGCCCGACGGGTACACGCCCCTGAGGTTCCAGCGCGTGCCCTCGGCCCTGCCCATGGCCTCGGAGCAGACGGTCGCGCTCACCGTGACCATCGAGGGCCTCGAGGGACCCTGGACGCCGCTCCCGGGACCGCTCGGCAGCGCCGCCTTCGGCGGTCCGCGCGCGGCCGCCCTCGCCGACGGCTTCTACTTCGCGCCAGAGGCGGCCGCGGGCGTGGTGACGGTGGACGGCGGCGTCGCGGCCGGAGACGAGCTGCGCATCACGGCGGCGTTCGTCGAGGCGTCGACGCTCGCGGAGGCGGGAGCCTCGCCCGGATCCTCCGGGGTGCCGGCCGACCTCATCCCCGAGTCGCTCCGCGCGTGGGTCGAGGACCAGGGCGTGACACGCGACGGGGCGGGCCTCGCGTCCCTGGTCGAGCGGCTCCGCGCCCGCGGCTACCTCAGCCATGCGCTCACCGCCGACGGCGCGCCCCGCTGGGTCACGGACCTGGGCGGATACGCCTTCCAGCCCTCCGCCGCGGGCCACTCGTACGACCGCATCGACCGCCTCTTCGCGGCGCTCGTCGAGAGGGAGGCGGAGGCGGGGCCCGGCGCGTCGGACGCGCAGCTGGTCGCGGCCGTCGGCGACGACGAGCAGTTCGCCGCGGCGGTCGCGCTGCTCGCCGCCGAGCTGGGCTTCCCCGCGCGCGTGGTCGTGGGCGTGCGCGTCGCCGACACCGACGTGCACGGCTGGACGCCGCCCGTATGCCAGGAGGTGTGCCGCGGCCGCAACATGAGCGTGTGGACCGAGGTGCGGTCGGGCACGGGCGCGTGGATCCCGGTCGACGTGAGCCCGCAGCACGAGAACCCCGTCTCGCCCACGGTCGCCACGCAGCGCGAGCCCGAGCTGCCGACCGCGACCGACCCCGACCGCGCCGAGCCCATCGACGCCGTCGCGGCGCTCAAGGGTCGCAGCGGCGGCGGGGAGGCCGCCCCCGTCGTCGAGTCGGGCGCCTCGTGGTTCACCGGGTGGGTGCGGGCCGTGCTCGGCGGCGCGCTCGTGCTCGCGCTGCTCCTGGGCCCGCTGCTCGCGATCCTCGTCGCCAAGGCGGTGCGCCGCTCCCGGCGCCGCCGCGCCGCGCCGCGTGCCGCGGCCGAGGGCGGCTGGGACGAGTACGTCGACCTCGGCATCGACGCCGGTCTCGCGCTCATGCCGCTCGCGACCCGCCACGAGGTCGCGGAGGCCTACGGCACGGCCAACGGCGTCGCGCTCGCGGCGCTCGCGGACCAGGCGACGTTCACGCGGGAGGGCGTCGAGGAGGACGATGCGCGCCGCGCGTGGGACATGCTTGCGGCCGACCGCGCGGAGCTCCGGGCGCGCCAGGGGTGGTGGCGTAGGCTCGGCGCACGGCTCTCGACCCGCTCGCTGCTGGGTCGGAGGGACGTGACGACGGCCGCGCCGGGACATGAGGGCGTGCACGTCGACGAGCGCTGGCGCCTCGTCTCCACGGGGCCCGGCTCGTCCTCGGCACGACGGCGTGGGGCTTGAGGGAAGGAGCACGAGGATGACGGCAGGGGTCCTGACCGAGGTGGTGGGCGAGGCGACGATGCGCGGTGCCACGGGCATCGCGGTGGTCGGCGCCGCGGTTCTCGCGTACGCCGCCGGACTCGTGTGGATGGGCCTCGCGCTCGGCGCGATCTACCGCAAGGTCGGCGCTCGCCAGGCGCGCGCCTGGATCCCCGTCGCGCGCTACGCGGAGCTCGCGCAGCTCACGCAGTCGACCGTCGCGGGCACCGTCGCGGCCCGCGTCGCGACCGCGATCGGGCTCGCGGTCTGGTGCTACGGCGCCTACCTCGCCGGATCGGCGCCCGTCGCGCTCACGGGCGTCGCCATCGCCTCCGTCGCCGCCGTCACCGCCTGGACGCTCTGGATCGTGCAGACCCACCGCTTCGGCCTCGACCACTCCCTGTCCGGCGCGCTCCCGGTGCTCGCCGCGATCGCCCCCGGCCTGTGGGCCGCCGTCGTCGGCTGGTCGTCGATGGTGCGCCCGATCTCCGGCACCGTCCCGGTGCGGGCGCCGCAGGCCGACGAGGAGGCCGCCGAGGCCGCGGACGATGCGGTGCTCGCCACCGTGCCCGCGGGCGACGGCCATGCGGAGGCCGCGGTCGAGGCGCCGGCGTGGGGCGCGACCCCTGCGGCCGCGCTGTGGGCGCGAGCGCCCGAGGACCGCCCCGACGTCGCCGCGATGTACCCCGTCGAGCCCTTCACCGGCAGCGACGGCTACCCGGAGGACGAGCCCATGCCGGGCTCCGCCGGCGTGCGACAGCGGGAGGCGGCGACCTCGCAGGCGGAGCCGGAGCGTGCGCCGACCGCGGCGGAGCCCGAGCAGGCGCCCGCCGTGGACGTCGCCGCATCCGAGGCCGCCGCACCCGAACCGGCGCCGGAGGAGCCCGCCGCCGCGATCGCGGACGAGCCCGTCCCGGAGCCGTCGGAGGCCTCCGCCACGGAGCCCGCGCCCACCACCGAGCCGCTCCCGACCCGCCGCTCGCCGTACGCCTCGCTCGCGCCGCGCGACCTCGCGGACGAGACCCCCGCCGTCGAGCGTCGCTCCCCGTTCGCAGACCTCGCTCCCCGCGCCCTGCCGTCCGAGGAGGCGGCATGGACCGCCGCAGTCGGCGAGGACGCCGCGCCCGCGGAGCCGCCCGCCGCATCGTCCCCCACGCCGGCCCAGCCGTCCGCTCCCGCGGACGAGGCCCGGCCGGCCGCCGCGGATCGCGAGCCGGAGCCGGAGTTGGAGTCGGAGCCCAAGCCCGAGCCGGAGTCGGCGCGGCCCGAGGCGCCCGCCTTCGTCGAGCCGACGCCGACCATGCCGATCAGCCCGTACATGCGGGGCGGCGCGGCGGCACCGCCCCGCGTCCCGTCCTCCGTGCCGACGTTCGAGATGCCGCAGGCGCCCGAGCCCATCGCGGAGCCCGAGCCCGTCGCCGAGCCGGTCGCCGAGCCCGCCGCCGCGCCTGTCGCCGAGCCCGTGCCGCCCGCCGACCTCGCGGCGCCCCCGGCGCCCCCCGCGGCGGAGCCGGCCGCGCACCCGTTCGTCATCACCCCGCCGCCCGCCGCGCCAGCCCGCCCCGAGCCCGCCCCGGTGCCCGCCGCATCGTCCCCCGCGCCGGAGCCCGAGCACGACGACCGCACCCAGGTCTCGACACGCCAGCGCGAGGCTTGGGAGCTGGTGACGTCCGAGGGCGGCACCCACCGCTTCGACTCCTCGTCGGTGCTGCTCGGCCGCCTCGGCGGCATGCCCCCGATCGACGGCACGCGGCGCCTCGACCTGGCGGACTCGACGCGGACCGTGTCGAAGTCGCACGCGCGGCTCGTGCTGCAGCGCGGCACGTGGTGGGTCGAGGACCTCGGCTCCACCAACGGCACCTACCTCGTCGACGCGGACGGCCGCGAGGCGCAGGTGGCCGAGGGCGTGCCGACCCCGGTCGCCGGGCGGCTCATCCTCGGCGACGTCGAGGTGGAGATCCGCCGCCGGAGCACCGCGTGAGCCCCGACGCCGCACCGGATGTCGCGGGCGCGGGCGTGACCGCCGTCGGCGGACGGGCCCGCAACGAGGACGCGTTCATCGCCGAGGCCCCCGTGTTCGTGGTGGCCGACGGCATGGGCGGCCACGTCGCCGGCGCGGAGGCCGCCTGGGCGGCGATCGCGGCCTTCCAGCCGCTGGCCGGGTCGAGCACGCTGACCCCGGACGACGTCGCCCGCGCGCATCTCGAGGCGCGGCGCAACGTCGCGGCCGTGCAGAGCGACGTCGGGGCGGCGTCCGGCACCACCCTCACCGGCGCGATCGCGGTCGTGCACGGCGGCAGCCCGTGGTGGATGGTGGTGAACGTGGGCGACTCGCGCACGTACGCGCTCGACGGCGGCGAGCTCCGCCAGGTCACGGTGGACCACTCGCACGTGCAGGACCTGGTCGACGCGGGCCGGATCACCGCCGCGCAGGCGCTCGTCCATCCCGACCGCAACATCCTCACGCGGGCGATAGGCGACGACATCCTCGAGATGGACGCATGGCTCGTGCCGCAGGTGCCCGGGCGGCGGCTGATCGTCGCGAGCGACGGCCTCATGAAGGAGGTCGAGGACCGCGAGATCGGCGAGGTCGCCGGGCTCATCGGCGACGCAGGGACGGCCGCCGCGGCGCTGGTCGACCTGGCCGTGGGCCGCGGCGCGACCGACAACGTCACCGTCGTGATCGCCGACGCCACGTCGACCACGCCCCGCGACGCCGACCCCGCACCGTGGCCGGTCTGGGGCGCCGACGCGCACGAGGACACGACGCCGAGCGCCAGGAGGCGGGGCGGCGCGTGACCGAGGACCACGAGACCCGGGTCTCGGCACGTCGCGCGCGCGACGGCCAGGACGCTCCCGCCGACGACACCGCGGTCTCCGACCGCGCCACGGCGGACTCGACACGCATGTCGCGGCGCCGGATCGCGGAGAGCGCGACCCAGCCCGCCGCGCCCGATCCGGCCGAGATCTCGACGCGACCGGCGGCCGATGCGCCGCGGCGGCGGGAGGACGACGTGCTGCGGCCGCCGCCGGACCTGGCCGCGCGGATCGACGCCGCCGACGGTGTCCCGCCCGCCCGGGCCGGCGCCTTCGGGCACTCGCCGCAGCACTACTACCCGCGCATCCGCCACACCCAGGACGCGCGCGGTGCGGGCGTGTGGCCCGAGCCGCCGCGCACGTCCGACGAGGGTCCCGAGGTGCTCGACGAGTCCGGCCGCGAGGACCGGCGGCTCGCCGCGTCCAGGTCCCGGCACCGGCGTCGGGCGCTCGCGGTCGCGGGGGGCATCGGCGCGCTGGCAGCCGCCGTCGCGGTCGCGCTCGCGCTGCTGTAGCGGCGGCACCGGTCCGCCGTCGCGCGCGGATACGCTGAGCAGCATGTCAGACGTCATCCTGCGCTCCCCGCTCCACGACCAGCACGTCGCGCTCGGTGCGACGCTCGTCCCGTTCGCGGGGTGGGAGATGCCGGTGCGCTACACGGGCGACATCGCCGAGCACACCGCGGTGCGGACGGCCGCGGGACTGTTCGACCTCTCGCACATGGGCGAGATCTCGATCCGCGGCGACCAGGCCGCCGCGTTCCTCGACCACGCGCTCGTGGGCCGCATCTCCGCGGTCCCGCTGTGGGGCGCGAAGTACACGATGCTGTGCACGCCCGAGGGCGGCGTCATCGACGACCTCATCGTCTACCGCCGCGACTGGGACCACTTCTTCATCGTCGCGAACGCGGCGAACAAGGACGTCGTCGTCGCGGAGCTCGGCGCCCGCCTCGCGGGCTTCGACGCGACTCTCGAGGACATCTCCGCCGAGGTCGCCCTCATCGCCGTCCAGGGCCCGCGCGCCGAGGGCATCGTGGCCCGCATGTGCGCCCGCGGCGCCGACGACATCGAGGCGATGCGCTACTACTCGGCCGCGAACGTCCTGCTCCAGGGCGACATCCACGCCTTCGTCGCGCGCACCGGCTACACCGGCGAGGACGGCTTCGAGCTGTTCGTCGACGCGGACGAGGCGGCGGCCGTGTGGGCGCTCGCGCTCGAGGCCGGTGCGGAGGACGGCATGGTCCCGTGCGGGCTGTCGTCGCGCGACACCCTCCGGCTCGAGGCGGGCATGCCGCTGTACGGCCAGGAGCTCACCCGCGAGACCACGCCGTTCGACGCGGGCCTCGGGCGCATCGTCGTGTTCGGCACCCCCGCCAAGCCGCGGGGCGGCTTCGTCGGCCGCGAGGCGCTGCTGCGCTCCAAGGTGGAGGGGCCGTCGCGCGTGCTCGTCGGCCTGCTCGGGGACGGGCGGCGCGCGGCCCGCGCCGGCTACGGCGTGCTCGACGCGGACGGCGAGACCGTGGGAGTCGTGACCTCCGGCGCGCCGTCGCCCACCCTCGGCCGCCCGATCGCGATGGCGTACGTCCCCGCGAGCCTCGCCGAGCCCGGCACGGTCGTCGGCATCGATGTGCGCGGCCGGCGCGAGGACATGACCGTGACCGCGCTACCTTTCTACTCGCGGGCCTCGTAGGCTCGTCCCAGGGCCGGGCCGCCGGCACCATCGCTGCACAGTCGCCGTCCCCAGAGAGGGGTTGCCATGTCGAACGTTCCCGAGGAGCTCGCCTACTCAGCCGAGCACGAGTGGGTCTCCGGTGAGCCCGACGCGGGCGCCGAGGTCACCGTCGGGATCACCGAGCACGCCGCCCAGGCGCTCGGCGACATCGTCTACGTCGAGGCCCCGCGCGTCGGCGACACGGTCGTCGCGGGCGAGGTCTGCGGCGAGCTCGAGTCGACCAAGGCCGTGAGCGAGCTGTACTCCCCGGTGTCCGGCACCGTGATCGCCGTCAACGAGGCGCTCGAGAGCGCCCCCGAGACCCTCAACTCCGACGCCTACGGCGACGGCTGGATCTTCAAGGTCGAGATCTCCGAGACCGCGACGGACCTGCTCGACGCCGAGGCGTACGCGGCGCTCACCGCGTAGACGGCGGGCGGTCCCCGTGCCTGTCAACACCCGCCTCGTGGTCGCCGCGGCGATCACCGACTCCCTCGAGGCCCCGCGCCGGCTGCTGGCCGCGCGCCGGAGCGCCCCGTCCGCGCTGGCGGGGCTGTGGGAGTTCGCCGGTGGCAAGGTCGAACGCGGCGAGACGCCCGAGCACGCGCTCCGGCGCGAGCTGCGCGAGGAGCTCGGCGTCGAGGTCGAGATCGGCGACGAGGTGATCGGCCCGGACGACGGTCACGGCGTCGAGGACTCGTGCGGCGACGACCCGGTGTGGATGCTGCGCCCCGGCGACGCCGACCTCGAGAGGCTCGTGATGCGGGTGTGGTGGGCGCGGATCCTGCCCGGCGCGGACGGCGCCGCGGTCGAGCCGCGTCCCCTCGAGGACCACGACGAGCTGCGCTGGCTCGAGCCCGGCGGCTGGCGCGACGTGCCGTGGCTGCCCGCCGACAAGCGCATCGTCGAGGCGCTGCTCGACGACGCGATCGAACGCCACCGCCGCGCATACTGCTGACCCGTCGACGGCTCCGCGCACGTTCCGCGCGTATGCGCGCGCCGAATCGGACATATCCACATCAAGTGGATACAAATGTGGACAACTCGCGACGGGCGAAGGTCCCGTGTGCCAGTGCGATGGACGTGGCGCGGTGTGACGGGCGTGGTTCCGCCTCGAAGCGGGTCCGGCGCCTCAGTCGTCGCGTGCGGCGACGCAGCCCGCGATGTGGTCGTCTACCAGGCCGCACGCCTGCATCGCGGCGTACATCGTGGTGGGACCCACGAAGACGAAGCCGGCGCGCTTGAGCTCCTTGGCGAGGGCCACGGACTCGGGCGTCGATGCCGGCACGTCGGCCCACGACGACGGCGCCGCGGCGCGCGGCTCGGGCGCGAACGACCAGAACAGCGCGTCGAGGCTGGTGCCCGCGTCGCGCAGCGCCACCGTCGCCCGCGCGTTCACGATCGCGGACTCGATCTTGCGCCGGTTGCGGACGATCCCGGCGTCCTCCATCAACCGGTCCACGTCGGCCTCCCCGAACGCGGCGACGGCCTCCGGCTCGAAGCCGGCGAAGGCCTCCCGGTAGCCCTCGCGCTTGCGCAGGATCGTGATCCACGCGAGCCCGGACTGGGCCCCCTCGAGCACGATGCGCTCGAGCAGCGCGGCATCGCCGTGGACCGGCAGCCCCCACTCCTCGTCGTGGTAGCGCTCGTACAGCGGGTCGCCGGCGCCGAAGCATCGCACGAGGTCGTTCGTCTCGGTGATCATGCGTCCAGTGTGCAGGCGGGATCCGACACCGCCGGCACCCGGTTTCGGCACGGGGGAGCACTTCGCGGACGGCCGGGACCGGGGTCATCGCCCCTCTGGCCGGTCCCGCGGGCGCCGGGTATGGTGAGCGCGCCATGACCATCCGTGACCTCCTCGCCGCCGGTCGTCCGACCCTGTCGTACGAGCTGTTCCCGCCGCGTACTCCCGCGGCCGAGTCGACGCTCGAGGAGACGATGACGCTGCTCGCGGCGACCCGTCCCGACTTCATGTCGATCACCTACGGCGCCTCCGGCACCACGCGCGGCACGTCGCTCGACGTGGTCCACCGCGTCGGGGCGCGCCACGGGATCCCTGCCCTCGCGCACCTCACGTGCGTGGACCAGTCGCGCGCCGAGCTCGTCGAGGTCATCGAGGCCTACCTCGAGGACGGGGTGAGGGACTTCCTCGCGCTGCGCGGCGACCCGCCCCAGGGCCAGCCCGACTGGCGCCCGCATCCCGACGGCCTGCTCTACGCCTCGGACCTCGTCGTGCTGCTCCGGGAGGTCGCCCACGCCCACGGGGTCGACGACCTCAGCGTCGGCGTCGCGGCCTTCCCCGCGCAGCACGCGATCGAGCGCTTCCGCCAGACCGGGCTCGACGTGCTCCGCGCGAAGCGCGACGCGGGCGCCGACTTCGCGATCACGCAGGTGTTCTACCGCGCCGACCAGTACGTCGCGCTCATCGAGGACGCCGCCGCGCAGGGCATCGAGCTGCCCGTCATCCCCGAGGTGCTGCCCCTCACGAGCGTGCGGCGCGCCGTGCGCGTCGAGGGTCTCACCGGCGTCCGCACGCCCGACGGGCTGTTCTCCGAGCTCGACTCCGCCGAGGAGGCCGGGGGGACGGACGATGCGCGCGCCGCCGGCGTGCGACATGCCGCACGCCTGTCGCGCGACCTCCTCGACGCGGGTGCCCCGGGCATCCACATCATCACCTTCAACCAGCATCGGGCCGCGCTCGAGCTCGTCGACGCGATGGGCCTGGTCCGCGACTGACGCGCGCGCGTGCGACCATCGACCCATGACGCGCACCGCCACCCCCCGATCCGTGACCCTCACCCGCGAGTCCGAGGGCGTCTACGTCGCCACCAACGCCGACGGCGCCCAGCTGCGCTTCGGCCGCGGCGAGGGCCTCCTCGGCCCCGTCGAGCTGATGCTGGCCGCGATCGCCGGCTGCTCCTCGATCGACGTCGACGCGATGACCTCCCGTCGTGCGACGCCGGACCGCTTCGAGGTGACGGCCTCGGCCGACAAGGTGACCGAGGACGGCGCCAACATCCTCGAGAACATTCGCGTGCTCTTCGACCTCGCCTTCCCCGAGGGCGAGGAGGGCGATGCGGCGCGCAAGCGCATCGGCGCGGCGCTGCGCGCCTCGCACGAGAAGCACTGCACCGTGTCGCGCACCGTCGAGGGCGGGGTCCCGGTCGCGCTCGTCGAGGCCGACGCGCCGCAGGCGTGACCGCGCCCGTCGAGATCGACCTCGACGCCGGACCCGACGAGGCCGGGCCCGCGATCGACGCGATGCATCGGGCCTTCGCGGAGTACTCGCTCAAGGGTCAGCCCTCGGGCGCCCTCACGGAGACCGCCGAGACCCTGCGCGACGAGATGCGCGCCGGCATCCGGATCGCGCTCGCGCGTGTCGCGGGCGAGGTGGTCGCGGTCGCCAAGTATCACGATGCGGACGACGGCAGCCTCTACTTCGGACGCCTCGGCGTGGTGCCGGAGGCCAGGGGGGCGGGGCTCGCCGCCGCGCTCGTGCGCGCCTTGCGGGACGATGCGCGGGCCAGGGGCCGGTCCGGCCTGAGCTGCCTCGTGCGCGCCGAGGAGCACGGCAACATCGCCGTCTACCAGGCACTCGGCATGGAGGTGACGGCGCGCGGCGAGCGCGTGAGCCGTACCGGGGCGCTGCTCCAGGTGGTCGAGATGCGCGACGTCGAGGCCGCCGCCGACTGATCGACAGGCGTCCACGAAGTGGGACCGGCTGTCCACCTCTCGGACATGCCCCCTTGGCGAAGTGCGAAGAGCAGAGTTAGACTCGCGGCGCAACTCGGCGCTGCGCGCGTCGACCAAGCGCAATGGCGAGCCCGCCGCGCACCACCCCCATGAGGAATCATGACTGAGCAGAACAACGTCTCTGTCCCTGCGCACACCTTCCCGGGCGGCACCATCCTGGGCTACCCCCGCATCGGCCGAATGCGCGAGCTGAAGAAGGCGCTCGAGTCGTTCTGGAAGGGCGCGACGAGCGCGTCCGAGCTCGAGACGGCCGCGAAGGAGCTCCGGCTCGCGAACCTGGCCCGCCTCGCGGAGCTCGGGCTCGACAAGGACGCGTCCGCGATCCCCAGCAACTTCTCGTTCTACGACCACGTCCTCGACGCCGCGGTGACCCTCGGCGCGATCCCGACCCGCTTCGCGGACCTGCGCGACGCCGACGGCGGGGTCGACCTCGCCGGCTACTCGACCATCGCCCGCGGCGTGGGCGACAAGGCCCCGCTCGAGATGACCAAGTGGTTCGACTCGAACTACCACTACCTGGTCCCCGAGATCGGTCCCGAGACCGTGTTCGCGCAGTCGAGCACGCGCTGGGTCGACGAGTTCGTCGAGGCCAAGGAGGCCGGCTACCTCACGCGTCCGGTGATCACCGGCCCGCTCACGTTCCTGTACCTGTCGAAGGCCAGCGACGAGGCGCCCGAGGGCTTCCGCCCGATCGACCGGCTCGAGGACGCCCTCGAGGTCTACGGCAACCTGGTGGAGGCCTTCAAGGCCGCCGGCGCCGAGTGGGTGCAGATCGACGAGCCCATCCTGGTCGCGGACATCGACGCGGACCGCGACGAGGTCCTCGCGAACGCGGCGAAGGTCTACGGCTCGCTCGCGGCCCTCGCCAACCGGCCCGCGCTGTTCGTGGCGGCGCCCTACAACGCGCTCGACGACGCGCTGCCGGTGCTCAAGGACTCCGGCGTCGAGGCAATCGGCCTCGACCTCGTCCGCGGCAGCGTGCCCTCGGGCACGGACCTGTCGGGCGTGACCGTGGTCGCGGGCGTAGTGGACGGCCACAACATCTGGCGCACCGACCTCGATGCGGCGCTGCGCAAGGCCAAGGAGATCGAGGCGCTCGGCGCGACGGTCGCCGTCTCCACCTCGACGTCCCTGATCCACGTGCCCCACACGCTGCGGGGTGAGGAGCACCTGGGCGAGGAGCTGCTCAGCTGGCTCGCGTTCGCGGACGAGAAGGTCGCGGAGGTCGTCACCCTCGCGACCGCGCGCGCCCGGGGCGAGGAGGCGGTGGCCGATGCGCTCGCCGCCGCCCGTGCTGCGCTCGCGTCGCGCAAGGCGCACCCGGGAACGAACAAGGCGGACGTCCGGGACGCCCTCGCGGCGGTCACCCCGGCCGACCTCGACCGCCCGTCGTACGCGGTCCGTGCCGCGGCCCAGGACGCGCGCTTCGCGCTTCCCGAGCTGGCGACCACGACCATCGGCTCCTTCCCGCAGACGCCCGACATCCGCAAGGCCCGCGCGGCCTGGGCCAAGGGCCAGGTCGACGATGCGGCGTACGAGGAGGCCATGAAGGCCGAGATCGCGCGCGTCGTGCAGCTGCAGGAGGACCTGGGCCTGGACGTGCTCGTGCACGGCGAGGCCGAGCGCAACGACATGGTGCAGTACTTCGCGGAGCTGCTCGACGGCTTCGACGTGACCGTCAACGGCTGGGTGCAGTCGTACGGCTCGCGCTGCACGCGCCCGTCGATCCTGTGGGGCGACGTCACGCGGCCCGAGCCCATGACGGTGCGCTGGACCACGTACGCGCAGTCCCTCACCGACAAGCCGATGAAGGGCATGCTCACGGGCCCGGTGACGATCCTCGCGTGGTCGTTCGTGCGCGACGACCAGCCGCTGGGTGTCACCGCGAACCAGGTCGCGCTCGCGCTGCGCGACGAGATCCGCGACCTCGAGGCGGCCGGCATCGGCATCATCCAGGTCGACGAGCCCGCGCTGCGCGAGCTGCTGCCGCTCAAGAGGAAGGACCAGGCGGCCTACCTCGAGTGGTCCGTGAACTCGTTCCGCCTCGCCACCTCGGGCGCGCACGACGACACTCAGGTCCACACCCACCTGTGCTACTCGGAGTTCGGCGAGATCATCGACGCGATCGACGGCCTCAACGCCGACGTCACCTCGATCGAGGCGGCCCGCTCGCGCATGGAGGTGCTGCCCGCCATCAAGGGCCACGGCTACGAGCGCCAGATCGGCCCGGGCGTGTGGGACATCCACTCGCCGCGTGTCCCCTCGACCGAGGAGATCACGGAGCTCCTCGCGCTCGCCAAGGAGTCGATCCCCGGCAAGCAGCTGTGGGTCAACCCCGACTGCGGCCTCAAGACCCGCGCGTACGCGGAGACGACCGCGACGCTCGAGCACATGATGGAGGCGACGCGCGCCGTCCGCGCGTAGCTCCCGCGCTCGTCGCCACGGCCCGGACCTCCCCGCGAGGCCCGGGCCGTGGCACGATCGGAGCCATGAGCGAGTTCACCGAGGAGGAGCGCGCCGCGATGAAGGAGACCGCGGCCGAGCGGCGCGCGGCTGCGAAGCGGGCCAAGGGCGCCGACAAGGCGGCCGCGGATCTCGCGGACGTGCTGGAGAAGATCGCGGCGATGCCCGACGCTGACCGCGCGCTCGCGGAAGGGGTGCACGCCATCGTCACCCGGGTGGCCCCGGAGCTTGCGCCCCGTACCTGGTACGGCATGCCGGCGTACGCGAAGGACGGCAAGGTGCTGTGCTTCTTCAAGCCCGCGGAGAAGTTCAAGTCCCGCTACGCGACGCTCGGCTTCGAGGATGTCGCCGCGCTCGACGACGGCGCGATGTGGGCCACCTCCTATGCGCTCGTCACCCTCGGCGAGGACGAGGAGGCGATGATCGCGGAGCTCGTCGCCCGCGCCGCGGCCTCCGCATAGCTACAGCGCTACGGGCACGTGCCGGGCTCGAGGCCGCCGTCCGCGGAGTACCGGATCCCGGTGGCGGCGACGTCGCCCTCGGGATGCTTGACCCACACGCACCAGGTGGTCTCGGTTCCTGGCGTGAAGCCCTGGAGCACCACGCCGTCCGAGACGTTCGCGACGTAGTTCGCGTCGACCTTGTACTGGCCGGCCTCGATCCCCACCGACGGCGAGGCGCTCGGCTCCGTGTACTCGGCGGCGATCGCGGTGCCGAGCGACGACAGGTCCGCCCGCGCGGCGGTGTCGTTGGCCTTCTGGCGCTGCACCAGGAACAGCGGCAGCGCGATCGCCGCCAGCACCGCGATGATCACCATGGTCACCAGCAGCTCGACCAGCGTGAAACCGCCGTCGGCGCGCGTGAACTTCCCCCTCCTGAGAACCCCCCTCAAGGTTCCGCGCCCCGTGGGGCACTCTCGCATCCTAGCCCTGACCAGCACTTTTGCGCCCGGTTTGTCGCTTCCTGATCGGCAGGCCGAGTGTGCAGTGCAGATGCTCCCGCTATTTATGCACGAAGCGACGGCGGGCGAGGGGTGATGTCCCCTGCCCTTCGGGTGCGACCGTCGTCCCCGGGTACGGGGCCCGCTTGGGCAGGACGGGCGGCCCCGCGCCATCGTGCATAAATGACGGGAGCCTGCCGTACACAGTCTCGGGCGCCCACGCCGAAGGGGGGGCGATGCGCGACGACGAAGGATGGGCGGAGCTGTGCGGCGTCGAGGTGTTCTCGGTGCCGCCTGCGTACCCGCTCTTCGCGACTGCGGACCTGCGCGGGTTGCTCGGCGACCCCGACCGCCGCCTGCGAGCGCTCCGCGCGGACGGGAGGATCGTCACGATCGCGCGGGGTGTGCACGTCGTGGTGCCTGATGGGGCGGACCGCTCGTGGCTGCCCGGTGCCGAGGAGGTGGGATGGCGCGTGGCCGCAGCCCGCTTCGGCCTCGATGTGCCGTACGTGTCGGGCCTCACAGCCGCGTCGCTCCACGGTGCGACGGCGCGGTCGAGCGCCCTCGTCCACGTGACGGTGCCTCGGCAGGTGCGAGCACGGCGCCTGGATGCGCTCGGCACCCTGCTCGAGTTCCACACACGCGACGAGCGCGTACTCGGCAACCCCCTGTGGCACCTGCGCCGCCGCGACGAGCGCACGTACGGACTAGACGTCATCGGCATGGTCGGAGAGCTCGGGATCTTCCGGGTCGCCAGCCCCGTCCAGACCGTGCTGGACCTGCTGCACAGCCCCTGGAGGTCGGGCAGCCCCGACAGGGCGCGAGAAGCGGTCGGGAGGCTGCTGCGTGGCATCGCCGACGCCGAGATCGACCCGGTGGCGCGGGGGCAACGCCGACATTCCGCGGCCGAGCGCATCCGGTTCCAGAGGCTGGGCCGGTGGGTTCGGGATCCCGATCTCAGAGCATGAGCTGCCAGTAGCCCACGTCGATCCAGCGGTCGAGCTTGAAGCCCGCGTCCGCGACGGTGCCGACGTGCTGGAAGCCCAGCCGCTCGTGCAACGCGACCGACCCCGGATGGGGCAGCGCGATGACAGCCATGACCGAGTGCACGGGTGCGTGCGCCGAACCCTCGAGGGTGCGCAGGCGGTCGAGCAGCGCGGCGTACAGGGCGCTGCCGGTGCCCGCCCGGCGGGCATCCGCATCGAGGTAGACGGTCGTCTCCAGCGTGTGGCGGTAGGCGGCGCGGTCGCGGAACGGCGCGGCATACGCGTAGCCGACCACGCGGCCGTCCGTCTCCGCCACGATCCACGGCAGCCCGCGGTCCTGGACGCCCGCGATCCGCGCCCAGATGTCGTCGGCGGAGACCGGCTCGGTCTCGAAGGTCGCCGTGTCGTGGGTCACGTAGTGGCCGTAGATCTCGGCGATGCGGGCCGCGTCCGCGGCGGGGACGGCGTCTCTGATCACGCGCCCATTATCGGTCCGCGCCGCGCGGCCGAGCGGCTACGCCGCGACGGGGAGCGCGTCGTCGCGAGCGACCATCTCCTCGTAGGCGCGGCGCGAGCGGAGGTAGCGCCACGATGCGGCGGCGATCGCGACGCCCGCGAGGCCCGCGCAGGCGGTGACGAGGAAGCCGCCCTGCGCCCCGTGCCGATCGATGATCGCGCCCGCGATCCACGCGCCCGAGGCGATGCCGAGATCCATGCCGGTGCGCGTCCACGTCATGCCCTCGGTGAGGCGCGAGCGGGGCACGAGCGCATGCGTGACGCCGTCGCCCACGGCCATGGTCGGCGCGATCGCGAGGCCCGTGAGGAACATCATCACGCCGAGCGCGAGGAGCCCCGGCGCGAACATGAACGACACGGCGCCGACGCCGGTGACCGAGACGCCCCACAGCAGGCGCGAGGCAAGGGTGCGGGCCCACACGCGCGAGCCGTACGCGAGGCCGCCGACGAGCGAGCCCACCGCCCATACGGCCAGCACGAGGCCCGCCATGTCCTTGTGCCCCAGCTCCTCGGCGAACGCGACGGTGGCGGCATCCACGGAGGCGAACATCGCACCCTGGGTGCCGAAGATGACGGTGGTGACGACGAGCGCGGGCGTCGTCACCAGCAGGTGGCCGCGCAGCGCGCCGCGGTAGCGGCGCATGCCGCGAGGCTTCGGCGGCAGGCCGATGCGCTCGAGCGTGCCGTCGATGACGAGCGCGGTGCTGTGCTCGCGCTCCGCCTGGATGCGGCGGGCGTCCGCGCGCCGGGCGGGCGGCTCCGTCGACGTGAGCGCGAGGAAGCCGTAGCCGCCGATCGCGAGCGTCACCACGGCGATCACCGACGGCACCCACGAGTCGACCTGCGTGGCGAGCACCGTCGCGAGCGCGGGACCCGCGATGAACAGCACCTCCTCGAGGGAGGACTCGAGCGAGAAGGCCGTGTTGAGCGCGTCCTTGTCGGGGACGATGTGCGTCCACCGGGCACGCGTATGCGTCGACTGCGTGCCGCCCGCCGCGAACAGCGGGGTGAGGAGCATGAGCACCCAGATCGGCTGGTGGGTGAGAGCCGCGACGATCATCGCGACGCGGCCGATGATCGCGATCGCGTACCCGATGCGCAGCACACGCGACTGCCCGTACGCGTCCACGAGCCGGCCCACCTGCGGCGACACGACCGCGTAGGACACGGCGATGGCGGCGACCACCATGCCGCCGTACTCGTACCGCCCGTACTCGATCTGGACGAGCAGGAACGTCGCGAGGCCGGTGAGGCCCATCTGGATGCGCGCGATCAGTCCCCAGGCCGTGAACGCACGGGCGCCGGGCAGGGCGAGGATGCCCCGATAAGGGGTGAGCATGACGGAACCTCACAAGGAGAAAGACATCTCGCGCGTCCTCGCGCGGAAGCCACGCCAACTGCGCGACGTGGCCGGCGCATCGTCCTTCGGGTGAGGCCCGCCGGGACGATGGCCCATCGTCTCACACGGCCGGTCGTGGTCGTGACCGTGCCGCGGCGGCCTTGAGGGGGTGGGGTATCTGGTCGGCGTAGCGCATGAGCACCGAACCCGCGACGGCGAGGATGAGCACGTACGCGGCCGCGAACGGTCCGAGCAGCGGCTGCGCGCCGCCGGCGACGCCGAGGCCGGCGATGACGATCGAGAACTCGCCGCGAGGCACCAGGGAGAGCCCCGTGCGCCACTGACCCTTGGGGCCGATGCCTGCGCGGCGGGCCGCCCACACCCCGGTGATGACCTTGGTGATGAGCGTGACGACGGCCAGTCCCAGGGCCGGCAGAGCGACCGGGCCCAGGTCGCGCGGGTCGATGGTGATCCCGAAGAAGACGAAGAAGATCCCCGCGAACACGTCGCGCAACGGCGGCATGAGCCCGCGGAGCTGGTCGGCGACGTTGCCCGACAGCGTCAGCCCCAGCAGGAACGCCCCGACCGCGGCCGACACCTGCACGGCCTCCGCGAGGCCGGCGACGAGGAAGGCGAGCCCGAGCACGCTGAGCAGCAGCAGCTCGCGGGAGTGCGAGTGGACCGCGGTCGACAGCTGCCGCGAGAAGCGCATCGCGAACAGGAAGGCCACGGCGACGATCGCGATCGCGATGGCCGCGGCGACGGCTCCCTGCAGCAGCGTCGCGCCGACGAGCATGACCGCGAGGATCGGGAGGAACAGCGCCATCGCGATGTCCTCCATCACGAGCAGGCTGAGGATCACCGGCGTCTCGCGGTTCGCCAGGCGGTCGAAGTCGTCGAGCAGGCGCGCGATGATGCCCGAGCTGGAGATGTACGTGACCCCCGCGAGCAGGACGGACGCCGTGACGGACCAGCCCATGAGGAGCCCGACGACGAAGCCCGGGGTCGCGTTGAGGACCAGGTCGAGGATGCCGGCCTTCCAGGTGGTCTGCATGCCCACCCGGAGATCGTCCGGCGAGTACTCGAGGCCGAGGAGCAGGAGCAGCAGGACCACGCCGATCTGCGCGCCGATGGACAGGAACTCCTCGCCCGCGCGGATCGGGATGAACCCGCCCTCGCCCATGACGAGGCCCGCCAGCAGGTACAGCGGGATCGAGGGGATCCCGATGCGGCCCGCGAGCCTGCCCAGCAGTGCGAGGACGATGAAGACGATGCCGAGCTCGATGAACACCAGCGCGGTATCGCCGTGGGCGCCCTCCACTGCGACGCGCAGGCCCGTCATGGGTGCGGTCGCGGCGTCCATCGGTCAGCCCGTGAGGATGGCGGCCGCGCGGTCGACGGCCTCGTCGGAGCCCAGGACCAGCACCACGTCCCCCGGCTCGAAGATGAAGGACGGCTCGATGCCGGGGATGCCCTGGTCGCCGCGGATGACCGCGACGATCGAGGCCGACGTCTCCGTGCGGATGCGCCCCTCCGCGAGGGACCGGCCGACGAGGCCGCCGACCGCGGGCATCGTCACCCACTCGATCGCCAGCCCCACGATCGTGTGGCGCAGGTCCTCGAGCCTGGCGATGATGTTCGTCCCGCCGAGCAGGTCCGCCAGCTTGCCCGAGTCGCCCTCGGACAGCTCGACGGTGCCGCGGCACGCGTCCGGGTCCTCACGGTCGTAGAACGCGAGGTCGCGCTTCCCGTCACGACGGACCACCACGCCGACGTGGTCTCCGCCCTCCGCGGTGAACTCGTAGCGGACGCCGACTCCGGGGAGCGGGGTCTCGAAGATGTCCATGCGGCCTACTGTCCCACGTCCGGGCCTCTACCGGCGAGGATGCACGCGCATCAGGGGACGGTGACCTGCGACACGACGATGAGGTACTCGTCGTCGACGGCGTCCTTCGAGCCGTCGTGCTCGTAGCTCTTGAGCGCGCCGTCACGGGTGCGCACGAGGCGGCTCACGGCGTCGCCCCGCTCCTGCGCCTGCGCGTGCCCCGCCTCGTACTCGGCGAACGTCGCGAAGTCGTCGAGCGTGGCGGACGAGCCGAGGGCGGTGTCGTCGAGGGGCCGGGCGCCCGCGACCGCGTGGTCCCGCACCGTGATCCGCCACTCGCCCGCTGACGGGCCGAAGACGGTGATGGTCGCGTCGTACGTGTAGTCGGCGGGCTCGTCCCACGGCTCGTCGGATCCCGACAGGATCCCGCACGCGCCGAGCAGGCCCGCGACGGACGCGACCAGCAGCGCGCGCCCGGCCCGCCGCATCGTCGCCTCGCCCATCTCCCCAGCATCGCGCCTGATAGGGCGCCTGTCGAGGGGAGACGGCGCGGCCCGCGGCGGGACGATGCGCGTGCGCGTGCGCGTGCGCGTGGGCGTGGGCGTGGGCGTGGGCGTGGGCGTGGTCGTGGGTGCGGGTGCGGGTGCGGGTGCGGGTCAGGCCTCGTGCGCGAGGCCGAGCTCGATGAGCCGCTCCCACGCCATGCGGGCGAGGAACGGGTCGTCGAGCTCGATGTGCTGCACCGCCGCGAGCAGCTGGTACGACTGCGCGCGCCACGCGGTCGCGGCGCTCACGTCGCCGTAGCCCGCGTAGAGTTCGTCGCGCATGTCGAGCGGCACCACGGTGGCGGCGCCGCCCAGGTCGGCGGCAGGATCGCCGGCGCCGAAGTTGTGCCAGATGAGGAGCCCCGCGAAGCGGCCGCGGTCCGACTGGATCGAGCGGGGCTCGAGGCGCCCGTGGGTCCACGTCGGCGGCACGTCGACGCGGGTCGCGACGCCGGTGCGGAACACCGCGTCGGCCGCCTCGACGTCGAGCACACGGTTCTCCGGCGCGCCGCGGAGCGACGCGAAGACCAGCAGCCGCTCCCACTGCTCCACGAGCGTCGTCAGCGGAGGCGCGGTACGCGGGTTGTCCGGGGCGCCGGCCGGCGCGAGCGCGTGGACCTCGCGCAGCGCGGCACCCAGGTCCCGCGCCGAGGCCGAGTGCAGCGGCACGAAGGCGGCCGTCGAGGCCGACACCCAGTCGACGAGGGCCCAGTGGTACGGGAAGCCGCGGCCCGGGAGGCCGAGCTCGATCGGCGCGCTCACGGGGAAGCCCCACGTGTCGAGGTGCGGCGCGAGCACGTCGGTGACCCGCTCGAACAGCGCATCGTCCTCCGCGAGGCGGGGGAACAGCGCGCCGTGGTGGTCGCCGATGCGGATCGCGAAGTGGTCCTCGAGCGTGTACCGGCGTCCGAGCTCGACGTCCGCGAGGTGCGGGAACTGGTCGTCGATCAGCGCGCGGACCGTCTCGTCCGTCACCACCAGGGGCAATTCCGTCCGCGTACCAGGGAGCATGCGTGACACCCTAGCGGCGGCGCGGAGCCGCGTCACACATCGGTCCGCGCAGCCGTTCAGGCCTCGGGAGCGCGGGGAAGGGTGAGCACGAAGGTCGCCCCTCGCCCGCGGCCGGGCGAGCGCGCCGTGACGTCCCCGCCGTGCGCGCGGGCGAGCGAGCGCGCGATCGTGAGGCCGATGCCGCGCCCTGGCCGCTCGCCCGAGCCGGGGCCGCGGTAGAAGCGCTCGAAGACGCGGTCGATCTCCTCGGGGGCGATCCCGTCGCCCTCGTCCGCGACCTCGACCGCCGCATCGTGCGCGCCCGCGTCGACGCTCACGCGCACCCGGCCGCCGTCCGTGCTGTGCGCGAGCGCGTTGCCCAGCAGGTTGACGAGGACCTGGGCGATCCGGTCGCGGTCGACCGACACGGTCGGGGCCGCACCCGCCGACACCTCGAGCGTCACCCCGCGGTGCTCGAACTGGGGCTGCAGCCGCGCGGCGGCCTCGCGCACCAGCGTCGCGAGGTCCGTGGGGGCCGGGCGCAGCGTGAGGGCGCTCTCCTCGGCGCGCGACAGCGTCGACAGGTCCTCGGCGAGGCGCTGGAGCCGGGCGGCCTCGGCGGCCACCCGCTCGTAGACCTCGGGCGACGCGTCGACGACGCCGTCGATGAGCCCCTCCATCGAGCCGCGGATGGTCGTCAGCGGGGTGCGCATCTCGTGCGCGACCTCGTCGATGAGGCGCACGCGGCGCGCCTCGCCCTCGGCGAGCCGCGCGGCGAGCGCGTCGACGTCGGCGGCGACGGCGGCGAGCTCCTCCTCCGGCGGGCGCGGCACGCGACGCGTGTAGTCGCCGGCGGCGATCGCCCTGGTCGCCTCGCGGATCGCGGCGAGCGGGCCCGCGATCCTGCGCGTCATCAGCAGCGCGGCGGCCGCGGCCGCCGCGAGGCCCGCCGCGGCACCCCAGCCGAGCGCGACGGGCAGCGCATCGGCGAGCAGCTCGCGCGCGCTCTCCTGGCCCATCATCGCGCCGCGCGTCATGCCCATGCGCCGCTCGACCGTGACGTTCGCGACCACCGTGCCGACCGCGACGAGCGCGAGCACCCCGACCGCCGCGACCGCGAGGTGGGAGGCGAGCAGCCGCGCGCGCACGGTCCTCACGGCGCCGCCAGCTTGTAGCCGACGCCGCGCACCGTGTGGAGCAGGCGCGGGTGGTCGGCGTCGTCGCCGAGGGCGCGGCGCAGCTTGCGCACGTGCACGTCGACGATGCGCTCGTCGCCGAAGAAGTCCCATCCCCACACGCGCTCGATGAGCTGGCGGCGGGTGAAGACCCGGCCGGGTGCGGAGGCGAGGGCCGCGAGCAGGTCGAACTCGAGCGCGGTGAGGGTCGCGGCGGTGCCGCCGACCGTCACCTCGCGGCCGGCGAGGTCGATCGACACGTCGCCGACCTCGATCGTGTCGGCGCCGCGCGCGCCCGCGTCGCCGCGGCGCAATATCGCCCGCACGCGCGCGACCACCTCGCGGGGGCTGAAGGGCTTGGTCACGTAGTCGTCGGCGCCCACCTCGAGCCCGACGATGCGGTCGGCCTCCTCGGCGCGTGCGGTCAGCATGAGCACCGGGACGTCGGACGTGCGCCGGATCCGGCGGAGGGTCTCGACGCCGTCGATGCCGGGCAGCCGCACGTCGAGCAGGACGAGCGCCACGGGGCCGCGCGCGAGGGCCGCGAGGGCGTCCTCGCCGCTCGCGGCCTCCGCGACGTCGAAGCCGTCGCGGCGCAGGTAGCCGCCGACGAGGTCGCGGATGTTCTCCTCGTCGTCGACCACCAGCACGGTGCGCCCACCCACGCTCGTCATCCTACGGAGCGGGCACGCCGGTGATGTCCTCCACCTCGGCCGGATCCAGGACTGATGCCTCGTACGGGGCGTCGGACGCGTCGAGCGCGCGGACGAAGGCCGTGAGGTGATGGCCGCTCGCGTGCTCGAGCCGGGCGTAGAGGCCCGCGATCGCGTCGGAGTCGACGTCCTGGTCCCGCAGGTCGGCGATGTCGGTCTCCTCGACGAGCGCTCCCACGCCCAGGGCCGCGGTCTCGGACTCGGACCCCTGGGCGAGCAGCTCGTCGTAGAGGTCCTGGAGGTCCGCGTCGGCGTAGACGCCGGCCTCCGCGCCCGCGGACGGCTCCTCGAGCCCGTAGGCCTCGGCGAGCCGCACGACGGCGTCGAGGTGGCGGTCCTCCGCGCCGGCGATCGCGTCGAGGAGGCGCAGGTCCCAGGCGTCCGCGAGCTCGGTGTAGAGGTCGCGCGCCATGCGCTCCTCGTCGGCCATCGCCGCGAGCGACGCGGCGTCCGCGTCCGTGGCCTCGCCGTCGACCGCATCGTCAAGGCACGAGCCGTCGCCGTAGCCACGGCCGTCCCCCGCCCCGCGGCCGCCCATCATCCCCATGCCGCCGCGGCCGTAGCCGTCGTCATCGTCGTCGTCCGCGTGGCCCCAGCCGCCCATCATGCCCATGCCTGTCTCGATGCGGGCCTGGTTCCCGCTGCCGGACGCGTCGTCATCGCCGCCGCCGGACCCCGCCCACGCGGCGACGGGGACGGCGAGGAGCGCGGCGCCGGCTGCGGCGGTCAGCGCGACGCGGGTGGTGCGCGTGTTCATGGGGGTCTCCTTCCCTCGGATGACCCCAGTCCATCGCCCGCGTGTGAAGCGCCGTGCGGCGCGTTCGTGAAGGTTTCGTGAAGTCAGATCCCGAGCAGGTCGCGGCGGGACCGCCAGTCGCGCGCGAGGAGGCCGAAGATCGCGTCGTCGGACACCTCGTCCTCGACCCAGAAGGCCTCGCGCTTGACGCCCTCGGCCTCGAAGCCCAGGCGCTTGAGGACCTGGATCGAGCGCTCGTTGTCGGGATGCGTCGAGGCCTCGACGCGGTGCACGCCCGTCACGTCGACCAGGTGGTCGATGAGCGCGGCGGCGGCCTCGGTCGCGTAGCCCTTGCGGCGCGCCCAGCTGTGGAGCGTGTAGCCGATCTCGGCGGTGTGGCCGTGCTCGTGCAGGTAGACGGCGACATCGCCCACGGTGCGCTCGTCGGCGATGCGCTGCACGTCGAGCTGGTACCAGTGGCCCGGCATCGGGCCGTCGTGACGCTCGCTCTCCTCGATCAGCGCCATCGCCTTCTCGACCGAGTAAGGGATGCGCCACGCCTGGTACATGGCTGTCTCGGGATCGGATCGACGCGCGGCGAAGTCCTCGGCGTCCGCCTCGGTGAAGGGGCGGAGCACGAGTCTGGAGGTACGAAGGGGTGTGAAGGCCACGGCCACACGATAGCCGCGCATAACAGTGTGACCCCGGCATTTCGGCCGTTTGAATTAGGCAACGTCGCCGTTGCGGATGTGGTCTACACTGCAACGGTGAGGTGAGGCTCACCTACCTCGCCGGCACCCGCGAATCCCCGAACGGAGCCCCATGGAGACCATCCACGCCGCCACCATCACCGCGAGCGAGGTCGTCACCCCGCACATGATGCGGCTGCGGCTCCGGCTGGACGATCCCGGCGCGTGGGTCTCGGACGGCACGCCCGACGAGTGCGTGCACGTGGAGGTGGGGGCGGAGACCGCCGACGCGGACGGTCACAGCGCGCGCCACTACACGGTGAGCGGGCACGTCGAGGGCGGCTTCGAGATGGAGGTCTTCATCCACGGCGACGGCCCGGGCGCCACGTGGGCCCGCACCGCCCGTCCCGGGGACCGCACCGAGGTATCGGACTCGAAGGGCTACTACAAGGTGCCCGAGGGCGCGGGCACGCGCGTCCTCATCGGCGACGCGACCGCGCTGCCCGCGATCGCGCGCGTGCTCGCCGAGGCCGGGCCGGACGAGGTCTTCCACGTGGTCGTCGAGCTCGCCGACATGGCCGAGGCACGCGACCTGCCCACCGCCGCGACCGCGACCATCGACTGGCGCCTCGGCGGCAACGGTGTGCGTGCCTCGGGGCTCAAGGACGCGCTGATCGCGCTCGAGGACCGCTTCCTCGACCCCGCGGCCGGGGCGTACATCTGGGTCGCGTGCGAGGCGAAGGACTCCCGCGCGATCCGCACCATGCTGCGTCGCGGGTACGGGCTGCCGCTCACGCACTTCCGCATCGTCGGCTACTGGCACAAGGACCTCGAGCACGCGCTGCGCGTGTGGAACGAGGCCTCCGAGGCGACCAAGGCCGAGTACATGTCCCTGTGGCGCGAGGACCGCTCCGACGAGGAGAACTGGGTCGAGCTCGAGCCGTTCCTCCAGAAGATGGGCGCCTGACCCCGTCCGGTCCGTTCCGGTCGATCGCGCGCGCCGCGGCCTCCGGGCTCAGCCCACGACGTCGAGGTCGACCAGCGCGCGCCTGCCGGCGTCGCGGTACGGCTGCTCGTCGAGCGACGCCAGCGTGACCGCGTAGGCGAGCGCCTCCGCCCTCGCCCGCAGCAGCGCCGCCTCGTCGAGAGGCGTGACGGCGTCGTCGTAGCCCTTGAGCAGGTCGCGCATGCGCGAGCTCCCGACCAGGCACCACGCCTGGCCCAGGTCGGTGGCCGGGTCGGCGACCCCGAGGTCGCCCCAGTCGAGGATGCCGCCGAGGCGGCCGCGGTCGCTCAGCACGTTCGCGCCGTGGAGGTCCAGGTGCGCCCACGTCTCGAGCGGCCGGCGCTGCGTCGCGCCGGCCTCGAAGTGCTCGCGCGCGAGGTCCGCGTCGATCGCGACGCCGTCGTCGAGCAGCCTCTCCATGCGGTCGTCGAAGCGCTCGGCGCGCTCCGCCAGCGGTGCCGAGCGGAACGGGTTGCGCGGGGCGTCGAGCGGTGCCGGCGCGTGGAGCCGGGCGAGGGCGCGCCCCAGATCCGCGGCGCCCCGCCCGCCGAGCGGAGCGTCGTAGGCGCGGGCGCCGGGCAGCCACGGGACCACCGCCCACGCCCACGGCACCTCGTCCGACGGCCCTCCGAGCCGCTGCGGCACGGGTGCCGCGAAGCCCCACGCCGGCGCGAGGCGAGGCAGCCACACGTGCTCGCGCTCGATGAGCTGCGCGGCGTGGGCGCGCCGCGGGATCCGCACGGCGAGCGCGTCGCCGAGCCGCACCGTGACGTTGTCCCATCCCTCGTACGCCTCCCCCAGCGGGAGCGCCGCGAGGTCGGGATGGTCGCGCTCGAGCAGCGAGCGGACCAGCGCGGGAGTGACGACGATGTCGGCGGCAGGAGCAGACCACCCCGTTGTGCTCATGCGACGAGGCTACGGGTGCCCTCCGGGCGCCGCCACCCGATCATGCGAACAGCGTCTCGCCCACGAAACCGCCCTCCTCGCAGCCGGGCGGGATCGCCCACACGCCCGAGCCGATGGGCGTGGTCCAGGTGTTGAGCAGGTCCGCCTCGGCGAGCCGGCGCTGCATCGGCACGTACTGCGCGTCGACGTCGCGCTGCCACGACCCGAACAGCAGCCCGACGTTCGACACGGCGGGCCGGCCCTGGGTGTCGACCGCGCCGGCCTCGACAGGGTCGTCGTAGTTGTAGCCGATGCGGACGATGCGGGAGGACGGGTCCTCGACGCGGGCACGCGCCACGTGCGCGGCCGGGTTGACGACGGTGAAGCCGCTCGCGTCGGTCGCCTCGAGGTCGACGTCGTCGTGCTCGGTCCCGCCCGTGAGCGGCGCGCCGTCCGACAGGCGTCGTCCGATCGCGTTCTCGCGCCCGTCGACGCCCACCTCGTCCCACGTCTCGAGGTTCATCGCGATCCGGCGCAGCACCAGCGAGGTGCCGCCCCGCAGCCACGCGGGGGCCTCGGGGCCGGCCCACACCGCCGCGTCGAAGCCGGCGTCCTCGGGACGCGGCGTCGTGGTGCCGTCGACCTGCCCGAAGAGGTTGCGCATCGTGGTGCCGTGCGGATCCGAGCCGTACGCGCGCCGGAAGCCGTCCTGGCGCCACCGCACCGTCGCGAAGCTGCGGGAGTCGCGAACGAGCATGCGCAGCAGGTGCGAGATCGACGTCGGGTCGTCGCCGTGCAGCAGCACCACGACGTCGCCGCCGGACCAGCGGTCCTCGAGCGCGTCGATCTTGGGGAACGCGGGCAGGGGCCTCAACCAGTCGGGAGCGGCGGCTCCGGCGCGGTGCACGGCCTCGCGGCTCAGGCCGAAGGTCGCGGTGAGGCCCGCGGGGCGGACGGCGAGCTCCGGCTCGAGGTCGGCGAGGGCGCCGCGGCCCTGGGTGAGGCGCGCCGCATCGTCCGACAGCAGGCTCAGCCACGCGCGCATCCCGTCGCGATCCGTGCTCTCGAGCAGGTCGAAGGCGACGTAGGTCGCGTACGCGCCGGGGGTCGAGGTCACGCCGGCCTGACGCGCCCCGTGGAAGGGGACGATGCGCTCGCCGTTCACCCCGGTGGTGTCGGCCGCGGGGCCGGTGCCGGGAAGCAGCCCGGCCCGCTCGGCGCCCAGCGTGGCGGCGGCGCCCGCGCCGACGGCGGCCCCTCCGAGGAGGAGCTGCCGCCGGCTCGGGCCGCGTCGCGGGGTGTCGCCCATGATCAGTGCGACGGCTCCGCCTCGGGGGCGTCCGAGGACATGTCCATCTCCATCTCCATGTCGTCGGAGCCCGAGTCGTGGTACTCCTCGTTGCCGCCGTCGAAGTCCTTGGCGGTCGCGGTGAAGCCGACGGTCGAGCCGTCCGCGAGCTCGAGCGTGAAGTCGACCTCGTCGCCGGGCTCGATCGCCTCGGGCAGTTCCATCACCATGATGTGGAAGCCGCCGGGCTCGAGGGCGAGCTCGCCGCCGGCCGGGACCACCATGCCGTCGCCCAGCTCCTGCATGGCGCCGTCGACGACCTCGTGGAGCTCCAGCGCCGGGTACTGGTCGGAGGTGGCGGCGACGACGGTGACGTCCTCGTCGGTCGTGTTGACGAGGGTGCCGAACGCGGCGGACATCATGTCCTCCGTCGCGGCGGTCTTGACCCACGGGTCGGTGACGGTGAGCGCGGCCTCGGACGAGGCGGTGTCGGAGGCGCAGCCGGCGAGCGCGGTCGCGGCGGCGAGGGCGACGGCGGCGGTGGCGAGGAAGCGGGGACGGATGGACATGACTCTCCTGCGGGTGGGGTGCGCGCGCGGGTGCGCAGGCGCACGGGGTTGCCTGAAGGTGCGCGAGGCCTCGCGCGGGGATGCGGGTGTCAGGCGGCCACGGGAGGCGCGCGGCTCGGGAGGGAGGCGAGCAGCGCGGAGACGACGGCGCCGGATGCGCGCGGCGCGGGGACGATGCGGCGGCCCGGGGCGGGCGCATCGTCCGGAGAGAGGGAGAGGCCGGCGAGCAGCGCCCGCGCCACGAGCGCGGCGAGGCGGGCGAGCGCGCGGAGCAGCGCGCCCGCGCGGCGGATGCCGACGAAGGTGAGCGCGCCGGCGAGCACGTGCGCGAGCGGCATCGACGCGGCGTGCGCGTGTGCCGCGGGTGTGCCGAGCGCCGCCGCGAGGGCGGCCGGATCGTGGCCGGCGTGGCCCGTCAGCGCGGGGGCCTCGACCGCGCCGAGCGAGAACGACGTGTGAAGGGCGAGCTGGCTCGCGGCGAGGATCGCGGCGAGGCGCCAGCGGCCGAGCGGGCGTCCCGCGAGCTGCGCGGCGACGGCGAACGAGGCGGCGAGCGGCACCGCGACGGCAAGCAGCGACGGCGCATGCCCGCCGGCGAGCACGTGGAGGGCGAGCGCGGAGAACGTGGACAGCGCGGCGGCACCCGCCGCGCGACCCAACCTCGTCATGCCCTCGCTCACGCGGGAGATTGTCCCACGATCGGGACCGAGGTCCCCCTCCGCGTGGGGGATGATGGTGCGTCATGAGCGACGAGACGCCGCAGGCCGCGAAGGAGCGGCCCGACCACCAGCGCTGGAACTACAACATCCACTACATGTCGCCGCTGCTCGGGAGCATCCCGGACGGCGCGCGCACCGCCCTCGACGTGGGCTGCGGCGAGGGCTACCTCGCGCGCAGCCTCGCGGCGCGGGGGCTCGAGGTCACGGGCATCGACGTCGACCCGGCCGCGATCGCCCGCGCGCGGGCGCAGGGGCACACCGTCGAGCTGCTCACCTCGACCGAGGAGGAGCCGGCCGAGTCCGCGTCGATCACGTACCGTGCCGGCGACGTGCTCGGCTCGCCGCTCGAGACCTACGACGTGGTCACCGCGTCCGCCGTGCTGCACCACCTCGACCTCGAGGAGGGGCTGACGCGTCTGCGCGACCTGGTCGCGCCGGGCGGGCGGCTGCTCGTGGTCGGGATGGCGAACGCGAACTGGCCGCAGGACCTCCCGCGCGACGTGTGGGCCACGTTCGTCGACAAGTTCCACCGGCTGTTCCGCGGCTACTGGGACCACGGCTGCGACTGCCGCTGGCCCGCGGCGCACTCGTTCCGCGACGTGCGGGAGGCGGCGGAGCGGGTGCTGCCGGGCTCCGAGTACCGCCGCGAGCTGCTGTGGCGCTACACGCTCACCTGGGACAAGCCCGCGTCCTGAGCCCGCTCGATGCCCGTCGCGATGCGTCGCACCGCCTTCTCGAGGATCTCCGGCGACGTCGCGATGTTGAGCCGCGCGTGCCCCGCGCCGCCCGTGCCGAAGTACGGGCCGTTGTTGAGCGCGACGCGACCGTGGTCGATGAGCGCGTAGGCCGGCTCGTCCCCGAGGAGCTGCCCGAAGTCGAGCCACGTGAGGTAGGTGCCCTCGGGCACCGTGTAGCGCACGCCGGGCAGGTGCTCCGCGACGAGGTCGCGCACGAGCATGCGGTTGCGGTCGAGGGCGGCGAGCATGCCCTCGAGCCAGTCCCCGCCGTGCGCGTAGGCGGCCGTCTGCGCGATCACGCCGAGCTGCGTGGGCCCGTGGTGCTTGCCCGAGCGGTACGTGTCGAGCGCCGTCGCGTCGGGGCCGCCGACGAGCACGGCCGCCGGGATGGCCGCGAGGTTCCACGCCTTGGAGGCCGCGTGCAGCGCGAGGCCCGCGGGGTCCACCTCGAGGTACGGCACGAACGTGGCGCCGGGGAAGACGATCGGCGCGTGGATCTCGTCGGACACCACCGGCACGCCGTAGCGGTGCGACAGCTCCGCCACCGCGGTCAGCTCCTCGCGGGTGTGGACCGTGCCGCCCGGGTTGTGGGGGTTGCACAGCAGGTACGCCGCGCGGCGCCCGCCCGAGGTCGCCTCCGCCATGGCGCGCTCGATCGCGTCGAGGTCGAGCCGCAGGTCCGCGCCCAGCGGCGCCTCGCGGATCTCGCGCTCCGCCTGGCGCAGGTAGAGGAAGAACGGCGGGTAGACCGGCGGGTTGACGATCACCTCGCCGCCCGCGTCGGTGAGCTCGACGAGCGCGTCCACGTAGCCCTGGATCACGCTCGCGACCGGCAGGGTGCGCGACTCGTCGACGTCCCAGGCCCACGTGCGGCGGGCGAAGCCCGCGAAGGCCGCGACGTACGGGGTCGAGCCCGCGTAGCCCATGTCGCCCTCGCGCACGGCCTCCTCGAGGGCCTCGCGGATCGGGTCCGCGAGGTCGACGTCCATCTCCGCGACCCACAGCGGCAGGACGTCGGGCTCGTAGTGGCGCCACTTCGCCGAGGTGCGGCGCCGCAGGCGCTCGAGCGGGACGATGAACGGGTCCGCGGTCATGAGCCCGACACTAGCCGAGCGGCGGGTCAGGCCATAGACCGCAGCAGCGCCTCGAGCCGTTCCGCCGACTCGCGCATGCGCGCGACGCCGCCGAGGTTGAGGTAGCCGGTGCGGTGGTAGTCGTCGGGGAACATGTGGCTCGTCACGAGCATCGTGCCCGCGGGCGTCTCGCCCATGTCGATCCGCATCCACGTGAGCACGTCGGGGAAGAGCTCCGAGATGAACGTGTAGGTGAGCTGGGACTGCGGCTCGACGCGGTCGTAGCGGCCGTAGAAGCTGAAGGTGTTGCCCTCGGGGTCCGACTGCACCACGCGCCACGAGCCGCCGGGCTCGACGTCCATGTCGACGCTGCGGTTGACGTAGCCGTGGGGCGCCCACCACTGCTGCACGTAGAGCGGCTCGGTCACGGCGGTCCACACGCGCGGGAGGGGGAACGCCAGCCTCGCGGTCGACACGAGCACGGGAGGATCGGCGGGCGCCTCGAACGAGATGTCCATCACGCTCCCCAGGGTCGTCGGGCGCGCGGCCCGTCCTGCCCTCAGCCTGATAGCAGGAGGGTCGCGCGTCAACCGGAGCCCCGCATCGTCCGGGTCCGGTACGGGTCAGGAGCCGGGCCGGAGCACCTGCTTCCCGACGCGCAGCCCCTTGGCGGCCTTCGAGTCGGGGCCGTTGCGCTCCTCGACCTTGTCCGCGATCGCCCCCAGCGCCCATGCGGCGACCGGGATCGCGATCGCCATGAACATCCAGCGTCCGAACCTGCGTCTCATCGATGCACCTCCGGGTTCGACAACGCGCGCACCGCGCCGGGGCTTCCCGCGCCGAGCGTAGCGTGGGGCCCATGAGCACCTCGCGGGCGACGGTCGACCACCTGCTCGAGCAGCTGGAGCCGCTGCCCGTGCGCGCCCGGGCGATGTTCGGCGAGCACGGGCTCTACTGCGACGAGACGTTCGTGGGCGTCATCTGTGACGACGTGCTGTTCCTCAAGCCCACCGCGGCGACCGACGGGCTCCCCGAGGGCGCGCCGTACCCGGGTGCGAAGGCGCATCGGATCGTCGTCGCGGAGACGGTCGAGGAGCCCGCGCTGCTCCAGCGGCTGGTCGCGGAGACCGCCGCGGCGCTGCCCGCGCGCCGGCGCTGAGGCACGGGCGCGCGGACCGCTCGGAGGGCTCGGACGGCGCGGGCGGTCAGCGGGTCGGGTCGACCAGCCCCGCGTGCGGCGCGGCCTCCGCGGCCGCCTTCTCGGCCTCGATCCGCTTGGAGGCGCGCAGGCTGGTGACCGTGGTGACGGCGAGCACGCCGACGATGACGACCAGCGACAGCGTGGTCGGCACCGTCGGGACGCCAGGCCACACGCCGTGCGCCCAGTGGAGCACCAGCTTGACGCCGATGAACGCGAGGATGATCGACAGCCCGTAGCCCAGGTGCACGAGCTTGGACAGCGCGCCCTCGAGCACGAAGTACAGCGCGCGCAGGCCCAGCAGGGCGAAGGCGTTGGTCGCGAAGACGAGGTAGGGGTCCGCGGTGATGCCGTAGACGGCGGGCACCGAGTCGACCGCGAACACGATGTCGGTGAAGATGATGGCCGCCATCACGAGCGCGAGCGGGGTGAGCGCGCGCCGGCCGTTGCGGATCACGGTGGCCTTCGTGCCCTCGTACTCGCCGGTGACGGGGAAGAAGCGGCTCATGACCCGGACGATGCGCATCTGCTCGGGGTCGATCTCCTCGTCCTCCTCGCTGCGCGCGTCGCGGAAGACCTTGATCGCGGTGGCGAGCAGGATCGCGCCGAAGAGCAGGAAGGTCCAGTCGAACGTGGCGATGAGGCCCGCGCCGAGCGCGATGAAGATGCCGCGCAGCACGATCGCGCCGGCCACGCCGATGAGGAGCACGCGCTGCTGGAGGATCCGCGGCACCGCGAAGGCGCTGAGGATGAGGATGAAGACGAAGAGGTTGTCGACGGACAGGGACTTCTCGACGATGTAGCCGGTGTAGTACTTCACGCCGATGTCGTGGCCGTGGGCGGCCCACACCCACGCGCCGAACGCGAGCGGGATCGCGATGTAGAACGCGGTCCAGCCGAGCGCCTCCTTGAAGGACACCTCGTGCGGCTTCCGCGTGACGATGAAGTCGAAGATCAGCAGGCCGATGACGGCCAGGATCGTGCCGATCCACAGCGCCGGGGTGGCGATGGTGGTGAGCGCGGCGTCGGCGGCCGGCGTCTCGAGGACGAGCGGGGACATGGGTCTCCTCAGGTACGACAAGCTCCTGAGGTCTCCTTCGCCGCTGGTGCGGCGCCCGCCCGGGAGGATCCACGGAGATCTCGTACTGACCGGAACGGGGCTTGAGAAGTACTCCCCTCGAGGGTCAAGGGTAAGGGATGGATGACCCCTCCACACAAGCGGTCCGCCGAGCCCCGGATCTCGGGCGTCCGCAGCGCGACACGCCGAGGACACTCCCGCGCGAGGGTGGAGGAGTGCCTCGGGCGCGTGGAGGGGTCACCGGGGTCAGAGCAGCGCGCGGAAGGCCTCGGCCGCGCGCTCCGGCGCGCCCTCGCCGAGCGCGAGGAACAGGCTCGGCTCGGTGAGCTCGAGCTCGAGCACCACCGGTCCGTCGGCGGTGGGCAGCAGGTCGACGCGCACGTAGGCGAGGTCGGGGTGGCCCAGGCCCGGCAGCGCGGCGACGATGCGGTCGGCGAGGTCGCGCTCGGCCTCGCTCGCGGTGGTGCCCGCCACCTTCTCGTCCGCGTAGAGGCCCGTCTCCCACGACATGTCCGCGGACAGGATGGCGGCCTTGCGGGCGGCGTGGGAGAAGCGTCCACCCAGGTAGACCAGCGCGGTCTCGCCGGCGGTGTCGACCTCCGCGAGGTAGGGCTGCAGCATCGCGACCTTGCCCTGCGCGTGCAGCGCCTCCACGTGCGCCCGGGCGCCCGCCTCGTCGCCGTCGAACAGCCGTGCGCCGTTCGAGCCTGCCCCCACCGACGGCTTCACCACGAGGTGCCCGTCCAGGGCGACCACCGCATCGTCCGGCCGCTCGCCGGGAGCGACGAACGTGGTCGGCACCGTCGGGAAGCCCGCGGCCGCGAGGTCCCCCAGGTAGCGCTTGTCGGTGTTCCACGCGACCGTGTCGACCGGGTTGAGCAGGCGCGTGACGGACGATGCGGCGCGCGCCCACGCGAGGAACTCCTCGAGCCGGTCGTGGTAGTTCCAGGTGCTGCGGAGGATCGCGACGTCGTACGCGCTCCAGTCCACCTCCGGGTCGTCCCACGCGACGAGGGCCGCCTCCGGCAGGTGCGGCAGCAGGAGGTCCTCGTCCGCGTCGGGGACGGAGAGCTCGAGCGTGGTGACGATGGCGATCCGGGCGGTCATGCTCGACAACCTAGCGTCCGGCGTGGACGGCCCCCGCGCGCGGGCGCACCCGGCTACCCTCACGGTCAGGAGGTGGCGATGTCGCGCTGGGGTCAGGTGCTCGGGGCGTCCGCGGGCGTCCTTGTGGGCGCGGGCCTGCTCTACGGCACCTACCTCACGGTCTCCCCCGTGCTCTTCCCCGAGGACGGGCGTACAGCCGCGCCGGCCGCCTCCGCGAGCCCGTCGTCCAGCGCCTCGGCCACCGCCGCCGAGGTCGACGGGTGCGTCTGGGAGTCGCTCAGGAAGAAGCAGCGCCCGGGCTACCTCAAGGACGAGCCCGAGGGCCTTCCCCAGGCCCGCAGGATGACCGACGCGACGTGGGAGTGCATCGACGAGTCGTGGGCGGTCGAGGTGCACAGCGCCGGCGGCGACACCTGGCGACCCGGCGGCACGGCGCAGGCGCTGTACCTCGCCGCCCCCGACGGCGACCTCCTCAAGCTGTTCGACCTGCGCACCGACGTCGCCGTCACCGTGCTCGAGTCCGACATCGACGCACGCCTCGCGTGGACCGCGCGCCAGGGCGAGGGCGACGGCTTCCAGGTGGTGCAGGTCGAGCTCGACACCGGGTTCGTGCTCGACGCCTGGGGCGACGGCGAGGTCCCGAGCCTCCAGCGCGACCGGCAGGGCAACGTCTACGACGTCGAGCCGTTCGGGCCGTTCGACGGCGGCGGCACCCTCTGGGCCGGCTACTCCGGCTCCGGCGTCCTGCAGTCGCTGTTCGTGCGCGAGGACGATGCGCAGTTCCGTGCCTTCGCGTCGCAGCGGGTCCTCGACACCCTCGTCGAGGAGGGGGCCGTCGACGCGCAGGCCGACCCGGGCGTGGAGGTGTGGACCAGCAAGGGCGGCACCACGGCGGTCTACCTCGCGCAGCAGCTCGACGACTCGGGCCGCAACCCTGGCTCCACGGGCGCGGGCACGTGGGTGGTGGTGGACCTGGTGAAGGACGAGTGGCGGCTCGCGGCGGCGAGCCTGCCGGCCCAGCTGTGCCTGCCCGCGCCGGGCACCTACGTGCCCGGCACCTACCGCGACCCGGGCGAGCTGCAGGCGGTGTGCCGCAAGGGCGCCAACGAGCGCGTCTACCGGCTCACGGTGGGCGGCGACCCCGTCGAGGTCGACGCCGGAGGACCGTAGCCTCGTCCGATCCTTATGCTGGCCGAATCCGGCTGCGCCTAGGCTGTCCCGGCCGTCCGGCGCACGCGCCCCCGTGGGTGCGCCGGACGGCCCGCGGATGAAGGGAGGCCGGGCGTGAGGGTGCTCGTCGTCGAGGACCATGCCGTCCTCGCACGTGAGGTCGCGACCGGCCTGCGCAGGTCCGGCTTCGCGGTGGACGTGGCGCGCGACGGCGAGGAGGCGCTCGCCAAGGCAGCGGTGAACCCGTACGACGTCGTCGTGCTCGACCGCGACCTCCCGCGCGTGCCCGGCGACGAGGTGTGCCGGGCGCTGTCCGCCGCGCCCGAGCCGCCTCGCATCCTCATGCTCACGGCCGCGGGCCGTCTCGAGGACATCCTGGAGGGGCTGGGGCTCGGCGCCGACGACTACCTCGCGAAGCCGTTCGCGATGGCCGAGCTCGCGGCGCGCGTCCGCACCCTCGGCCGCCGTGCCGGAGCGGCCCCGCGCCCCCACGTGCGTGTCGGCGGGCTGGAGATCCGCCCCGACGAGCACGTCGTCGAGCGCGACGGACGCGCGATCACGCTCTCGCCCAAGGAGTTCGGCGTGCTCGAGGTGCTCGCCGCCCACCCCGGCCGGGTCGTGTCCGCCGAGACGCTGCTCGAGAAGGTGTGGGACGAGTACGCGGACCCGCTCACCAACTCGGTGCGCGTGACGATGGTGACGCTGCGCCGCAAGCTCGGCGAGCCGGCCCTCATCGAGACCGTCAAGGGCGTGGGCTACGTGCTCCGTTGGGGGGACGACGCATGAGGGTCACCATCCGCACGAAGCTCACCGCGCTGTTCGCGCTGCTGTTCGTGGTGCTCGCGGGCGTCCTCGTCACCACGGCCTACCTCTTCGTCGCGAGCGCGACCACCCCCGAGGCCCAGCGTGCCGACCGCCAGCAGCTCCTCGAGGAGGCGCTCGCGGAGCAGGGGATCACGGTGCCCGCGACGCCCAGCCCGACCCCGGTGCCGGGTGGGCGGCCGGACGATGCGGTGGGCCAGGTGCTCGACAGCATCGCCCTCGAGGCGCGCCAGCGCGTGCTCGACGACCTGCTCCAGCGCTCGCTGCTCGCGTTCGCGCTGTCCGCGCTCGTGGCCGTGGCGCTGGCGTGGTGGCTCGCGGGCCGGGTGCTGCGCCCGGTCGACGAGATCTCGCACGCGGCGAGCACGCTGTCGGAACGCACGCTCGACCGGAGGCTGCCCGAGGACGGCCCGGACGACGAGTTCGGACGCCTGCGGCGCGCGTTCAACGGCATGCTCGGACGTCTCGAGGCCGCCTTCGACGCGCGGCAGCGCTTCGCCGCGGATGCCTCGCACGAGCTGCGCACGCCCCTCGCGGTGCTGCGGGCGTCCGCGGACAACGTGCTGTCGTCGTCGCGTCCGTCGAAGCAGGCGCGCGAGCTCGCCGAGGAGGTCGAGCAGCAGGTGGGACGCGCCGACTCGCTCATGACGAGCCTGCTCACGCTCGCCCGCGCCGACGACGTCATCCACACCCGCGAGCCGGTCGACCTCGCGGATATCGCCGCGGAGGTGGTGTCCGCGGCCTCGCCGCGCGCGACGGCGGCGGGCATCGCGATCGACCTCGACATCGCCGACGCGCCCGTGCTCGGCGACCCGGTGCTCCTCGAGCGGATGCTCGCGAACCTCGTCGACAACGCGCTGCGCTACAACCGGGACGCCGACCCCTGGGTGCGGTGCCGCGTGCGGACCGATGCGGGTCGCGCGTTCGTCGAGGTGTCCAACGCGGGACCCGCGCTCGCGGCGGCGGACATCCCCGCGCTGTTCGAGCGCTTCTCGCGCGGCGACCAGCGCTCCGAGATCGCGGGCCACGGCCTGGGCCTGCCGATCGTCGCGCGGGTCGCCCGCGTCCACGAGGGCGTCGTCGACGCGTGGCCCGGCGACGAGGGCGGGCTCGGCGTGCGCGTCTCGCTGCCCGCGCGTCACGACGAGCAGGCTGCCTAGGACGGGTCCCCGGCCGCATCGTGCCGGGACGATGCGGCGCGGGCGGCGGCGAGCGCCGGACGCGTGCGCATCGTGGTGGCGGAGGTGAGGTCGCTGAGCGAGCGGCGGTCGCGGCGGGCGAGCACGGACAGCAGCTCGGCGACGAGCATGACGGGCAGCAGCGAGGGGATGATCGCCCACGGCGCCCAGCGCACGGCCCAGCGGGACACCAGCCTCCCCGCCCGAGGACGCCCGCCGTCGTCGACGTCGACCGGCGCGATGTTGAGGAGGAGCTGGCCCGGGGTGGTGCCCTCCCGCGCGAGGAGCGACGGGGCGAGGATCACGGCCGCGCCCGCGGCGAGGTTGACGCCGATCGTGAGGGCGGGATGGTCGATGCGGGCCTGCGCGTCCGCGAGCGACCCTCCGTCGGCGAGTGTCAGCACGATCGCGACGGTGGCCGCGAAGGACGCCGTGGTGACGGCGAGCAGGTCGACCGCGAGGGCGAGGGCGCGCCGCAGCACGGAGGGCGGCGCGAGGTCGGGAACGGCCGCGGGGGTGGCGAACGGGCGGCGCGCGACGGCGCGGGACAGCAGCATGCCGAGCGCGCCGCCGAGCGTGTTGGCGAGCAGGTCGTCGACGTCGAACGTCCGGTAGGGGCACGGGTAGAGGCCGAGCACCGCGGTGCCCTGGACCAGCTCGATGAGCAGCGAGGTGCCGGCCGCCGCGCCGACGACGGCGGCCGCGCGCCACCGCGTGGCCTGGTGGAGGAAGAAGCCGTACGGCACGAACAGCGCGACGTTGAGCGCGACCTGGAGGAAGGCGAAGCCGGTGAGCGCGCCGAGGAGGCCCGCCTCGCCCACGTCGCGCAGGATCGGCGCGACCGAGCCGAGGGGGATGAGCTGCCAGCCCGCCTCGACGGTGCCGCCCTCGCACGCGAGCTGACCCGGCCGCGGCAGCGGGAAGACGGTGAAGGCGGCGAGCGCGCTCGCGGAGGCCACCAGCCCGAGAGCGCTGAGGAGCGGCCAGGGGGCGAGGCGCCCGAAGCGGCGCACGACGAGGCCGAGCGTGGGAAGCATCGCGAGCGGGAGGACGGCGACCGTGAGCACCGCGGTGACGAGGGTGTCGACGGTGAGGTCCGGACCCATGGATCCACCCTAGGGCGACGATGCGCCTGGTGGAGGGGGGAATATCCGGCGTCGGCGTCCCAGGGGGAGGGAGCGGGACGCCGACGCACGGAAGGGGTGCGGCTCGGGCGGCCAAGTCCCCGGATGGACGCCCGAGCCACGATTCTCATCGGATGGCCTCTGTGCCATCGCGAAAACCTTGTGTCTCCGACGGTATCGGCCGTCCGCCGGAACCGGAGGGGACCTAGGTCCCGTCGTTTCCGGCATCCGGTGGCGGATCAGACGTGGGGCGGTGTCGGGGGCTGCTCGACGGCCTCCTCGCGCTCCGACGGCGGGGGCGCATCGGGCAGCCCCGCCGCGTCGCCGCGCTCGGTGCTGCGACGCAGCACGCCGGCGCTCGCGAGCACGAGGACGAGCGCGAGCCCCGCGCCCGCGGCGCTCATCCCGAGGCCGGCCCGCGAGCCGCTGGTCTCGATGAGGCCGCCCGCGAGCCACGCTCCGAACGCGACGCCCACGCCCATGCCGATGCGCAGCCACGCCATGCCCTCGGTGATCTGGTCCCGGCGCACCACCCGCTGCACCACGGTGTCCGCGTTGGTGAGCGTCGGCGCGATGGTGAGACCGGCCAGCAGGCCGAGCCCCGCGAGCCACCACACGTTCGGCGCGAGCGCGAGGGAGCCGAAGCCGACGGTCATGAGCAGCGCCGTCACCACGGTGCGCTTCCACAGCGGGGCGTGCCAGTGGCGGGACCCGTAGTAGAGGCCACCCAGCAGCGAGCCCGCGGAGACGATCGCTATGACGATGCCCGACAGCGTCTGGCGGCCGGCCTCGTCCGCGAACGCGACCACCGAGATGTCGAAGGCGCCGAACATCGCCCCGATGCCCACCGTCACGAGCGACACCGCGATGACGGCGGCCGGCAGGCGCAGACCGAGCGAGCCCGCCGAGCCGCCCGCGCGAGGCTCCGGCTCCGTGCCCGTCTGCGCGAGCAGGATGGCCATCCCGATCACGAGGCCGGCGAGGCACACGACCACCCCGAGCGGCGGCCACACGAGGGTCGCGAGGATCGTCGCGAGGGCCGGTCCGGACACGAAGAGCACCTCGTCGAGCGCACCCTCGAGCGAGAACGCGGTGTGGATGTCGCGGTCCGTGTCGAGCAGATGCGACCAGCGGGCGCGCGTGAGCGACCCGAGCGGGCCCTGGATCGACGCGACCGCGACGGTGAGCCACAGCAGCCACTCGGGCCCCTCGGACATCGCGGTGACGATCGCGCCGACGGCGCCCAGGACGAAGACCAGCGTGAGCGGGATCATCGCGCGGCGCTGGCCGATGCGGTCGACGAGCCGCGCGGTCGGCACGGTCTGCGCGGCCCACACGAGCGTCCCCACCGCCGCCACGCGGCCGGCCATGGCGTAGCTGTCGTACTGCAGCTGGACCATGAGGATCACCGAGATGTTGAACATCGAGATGGGCAGCCGGGCGAGCAGGCCGGCCGCCGCGAAGGCCTTCGCTCCGGGATGCGCGAGGATCACGCGGTAGTTGTCGAGCACCTGGAAATGCTCCCATCCCGGGCGCCGGAGCACGATTCGGGCACAACTCTCGCCAGATGTGACAGATGGGGTTAACGTGACGAAAGGTGCGCGCGCGCCGGTGGGTGCGGCGAGGACATCGCTCGGGAGGTCTCGTGCCCACACGTCGTCGGGGATTGTCTGCTCTGCTGGTGATCCTGCTCGCGAGCCTCGGCATCGTCGCCGGCGCCACCGTCGCCGCCGCCGAGCCCGCCGCGCAGCTGTCGATCACCAAGACGGCGAGCGAGACCGAGGTGGTGCCGGGCCAGACGTTCGACTTCAACATCAACATCCAGTGCACGACGTTCGCCCAGGGCTGCACCAACGCGCAGCTGAACGACGCGCTTCCCGCCGGGCTCACCCCCATCAACGTCTCGGTCACGTCCAACTCGGGCTTCACCTCGTCGATCGACGGGCAGAACGTGAACGTGACGTTCACGGACCCGATCTCGGACCCCGCGGACTCGATCGGCATGGCGGCGGGCAACACCGCCGAGATCATCATCACCGTCGTGGTCGACGACCTCCCCTACTCGGAGGACGGGGTCCCGCTCACCAACGAGGCGCTCGTCGACGCGACCAACCCGGACTCGACGTGCGTGCCGGCGACCCCCAACGCGGTGCCCCCGTGCGCCGACACGGCCACGGTCATCCCCAACGTGCCGCTGGACCTCACCACCGACATCACCAAGGCGTTCGACGCGCCCACGTCCGCGCTCGCGGAGCCCGGCGCGGACGCGAGCTTCTCGCTCACGGCCACCAACACGTCCGACGAGGGCGTCACCGAGATGGTGGTCCAGGACCCGGCGAACCCCGCCGCGGCGGGCGGCACCTTCGACTACTTCACCCTGAGCTCGCTCGACTACGGGCCGCCGTATCCGCCCGACGCGGACCAGGCCGAGCTCGAGCTCTACATCGACGGCGCATGGGTGCCGGTCACCGAGATCCCGGCCGACACGAGCAACGTGGGCGGCTTCCGGGTCACCTACTCGAGCTCCACCGGCGGGCTGATCCAGCCGGGCTCGTCGGTGACCATCGACGCCGGCCTCGAGCAGCGCGACAACGGCGCGGTCGACACCGCGATCCCCGTGACGAACACCGCCACGAGCGAGGTCTCGCGCGACGACGAGACCGGGACCGACAGCGACGACGACACGTACACGCTGCTGCCGAACGTGCCGTCGGTCGAGGCGGGCAAGACCATCACCCCGGACAGCGCGCCGCACGGCAGCGACTTCAACGCCGAGCTCACCGGCGAGAACACGTGGACGGAGAACCTCGAGCACCTCACGCTCACCGAGCCCGCCGACGGCACGCCCGGCTTCGACGACTCGATGTCGTTCGAGGGCTTCGCCGACCCGTTCGTGTGGCCCGCCGGCGCCACGAGCGCGACCATCGTCTACGAGTGCGCGGGCACGGACGCCGCCGCGCAGGACATCCCCGTCGGCGGCTCGCCGCCCCCGCCTCCCGCGGGCTGCGAGGTCACGCGCTTCACCATCGACTTCGTCGGGGACATGCCGCCCGGCGACAGCGCGACCGTCAACGTCACGCTCGGCACGGACCCGGACGATCCCAACGAGCTCACCCAGCACGACGACACCGTCGGCGTCGAGGGCACCTCGCCGTCGGACGTCACGGGCACCGACGAGGCCGACGACGACTTCTCGACCTTCCTCGCGCTGCTCGATGCGACGCAGGGCAAGAACCTCATCCCCGGCACGATCTTCGGCAACGCCGGCGAGTGGATCGTCGCGACGCTGCCCGGCGGCACCACCACCGCGCCCACCGAGGTCCCCTTCCCGGACGACGCGACCACCGTCGGCGCCGGGCAGATCGTGGTGCAGGACCCGCCCGCGACCAGCGCGACCGACGACACCCCGGTGCTGCCGAGCGAGTTCTGGGACGCCTTCGACCCCACCGAGATCGCGTCGGTCGCCGTGCTCGCGGACAGCACCCTCACCGTCAACTACTGGGACGGCGACTCGTGGGAGACCCTCGCGGGTCCCATCACGGGCCCGACGACGTGGTCGTACACGGGCCCGTGGCCCGACGACATCGGCGGCCTCCAGTTCGTCTACGACTCGACCTCCGAGTCCGGCTTCCCGCCCGGCACCACGGTGCAGCCGAACATCGTCTTCGAGCTCGCCGAGGACTACTTCGGCGACGAGCCCCTCGTCATCGAGAACTGCGCGACCGCGGGCGCCACCTCCGACCTCACCGACCCGGCGCTGTCCGACGAGGGCTGCGACGAGGTGGAGATCCTGCCGATCGACCCCGACTCGGGCGGCAACGGCAACGGCGGCACGGAGGAGTACGTCGAGAAGGACATCATCCAGCAGGTGGTCGCCGCGCGTACCGGCGACATCATCCAGGCCGAGCTCCTGTGGGGCACCGGCGGTGTCTCGGGCGTCGACTCGATGACCATCTCCGACATCCCCGACCCCGCGGGCACGCCGATCGCGGAGTCCTTCTACGAGGCCTTCGACCTCGTCTCGATCGACCCGATCACCACCGCCACCGACCCCCTGATGCAGTGGGACCAGGTGGCGGCCGTCGAGCTGTACCGCGAGGGGCAGGGCTGGGTCGACGCCACCAACGACCCGTGCCCCGACGCGTGCGACGGCACCTTCCCGGGGTACACGCTGACCGCCGCGGAGCAGGCGGACACGATCGGCGTGCGGCTCGTGTTCGTCGAGGGCTCGGCCCGTCTCACCACCACCGACCCGACGGCGCCCCCGGCCGGATCCGGCGTCGCGCGCACCTTCGACGAGTCGCGTCCCATCACCCTCAACTTCCAGATCCGCGACGACCGCCGCTCGGACGGCAGCCCGGTCACCGGCCACGACTCCTACAACGAGGGCGACCCGGTCGAAGGCGAGGCGCTCATCCGGGACGATGCGGGCGCCACCGCGGTGATCGACGACGAGACCTACACGGACGAGGACTCCGACGTCATCGCGATCGTCGACGTGCCGCTCAACGTGGGCCTCGACAAGCAGTGGACCGGCGGCCCGCTCGGCGACCCGCCGGCGGGCACCGCGCCCGAGGACTACCCGTCGGGCCGCGTCACGCTGACGGCGGACAACCTCACGCAGGCCCGCATCGACCACCTCGTCCTCGAGGACCCCAGCTCGGCGGGCACGAGCCCGTTCGACTTCTTCAACCTCACCGGCTTCGTGAGCATGCAGGTGCCCGACGGCACCGAGTCGTGGACCATGACGCTCGACGTCGACAGCAACGGCGACGGCGTCGCGGACACCACCACCGTGATCTCGTCGACCCCCGGGGACCCCGACGACGCCACGCCCCTCACGTCGATCCCGCGCGCGGACCTGCTGAACGTGGTCGGCCTGTCGATCGACTACGAGGGCCGCATCGAGCCCGACGCGCAGGCCGTGCTCGTGTTCGACCTCCAGCTGAGGGCGACCAACCGCACCACGGGCGAGGACATCGAGGCGCCGCTCGAGCCCGACGTCCTCACCATCCCCAACGGGGCCACGGCCACGGTGGACGATGCGGGCCGCGACCCCGAGGTCCAGCCCGACCCTCCCACGGTGGACGACACGGCGACCATCGACATCACCGGCCTCGACCTGGGCCTCACGGTCGAGAAGCAGTTCGGCCCGCTGGACGGCAGCGACTGGACCCAGGACGGCTTCTCGCAGACCGAGCCCGACCAGAGCCAGTTCGGGATGCTGCTGACGGCGCACCCCAGCGGTTCCGCCCGCATCGGCATGATGCAGATCCGGGACACGGACGAGACCTTCTGGAACGCGTACGAGTTTGTCGGCTTCGGCGACTTCTCCTTCGACGATCCGATCGACCAGGTGCAGATCGACGTGCTCACGGGCGGCACGTTCACCGAGGTCGACGGCGAGGTCGTGGTCACCGGCGCGGACTGGGTGGACGGCGAGCCCGGCCCCGTCCCGGCGCTCCCCGCGGGGGTCGACCCGGAGGATGTCCAGGGCATCCGCATCACGTACACGCGCGAGGACGGCACGCAGTGGGAGAACTCGGAGGCGCCCAACCAGCAGATCCCCATCATCGTGCAGCGGCGCGACGAGCTGCTCACCGGCGGCGAGGTGCCCACCGACATGGCGGGCAACGACCCGGCGCCCGGCGAGACCGAGCCGGGCCGCTCGACCAACACGATCGACGGCATCGTGAGCTCGTACCTCGAGGACGCGAGCGGCAACCCGCTCCTCACCGTCCAGTCCGAGGACGACACCGCCTCCGTGCTGTACGAGCATGCGACCACCGCGGTGTCCGTGGAGAAGGACCCGACGGGCACCATCCCGCCCGGCAGCACCACCGACTTCGTGCTCACCATCACCAACACGGGCGACTGGCCGATCATCGACCCGGTCATCACCGACCGCCTCCCCACCGACGAGGACGGCCCGATGCTCGAGTTCGCGCTCGGCGACGACGACCCGTACTCCTACGGCCTCACCGGCGCGGCCCCCGATCCGGCGACCGGGCTGCCGATGCCGACGGACCCCGCCGACGTCACCGCGACGGTGTCCGGTGACGGCTCGGAGATCGAGTTCACGTTCCCGCCCGGCACGGTGCTCGAGGTGGGGCAGACCTACACGATCACCATCACGCTCTTCCCGCGTCCGGGCGTCGCGGCCGAGGTGCCGATGACGAACAGCTTCGGCATCGTGGGCGAGCGTCCCTTCGACGAGTGCGACGGCACGTTCGACGAGGAGACGGGCGAGTGCCAGGCCGACACCACGGTCGAGCTCGGCATCGCGGGCGCGCTGCGCTCAGGCAAGCTCGTCAAGGCGGACGACGACCTCCTCGGTGTCGAGCCGGCCGACTGCGAGCCGTACCTCGAGGACTTCTACGGTCCGAACTGCACGCCCATCACCGCGCCCGGGGACACCGAGACCTGGCGGATGCTGCTCCAGAACACGGGCACCGTGCCGCTGGACCGCGTGGTCGCGATCGACCTGCTGCCGACCGTGGGCGACACCGGCGCGATCAACACGACCGACCGCGGCTCGCAGTGGGATCCGCTCCTCGTCGACGCGCTCGTCGCGTACGGCGGCCCCGCCGCGACGGTCGAGGTGTACGGCACCACCGACGACCCGATCTGCACCGACGACCTCACGCCGGCGACGCCGTGCCCCGACGGCGCCTGGGTACCCATCGACGACATCGCCGACCTCAGCACGGTGACGGCGCTGCAGTACGACATCGTCTTCGACGAGCCGCTGCAGCCCGGCGAGTACATCACGCTCGACATGCAGACGCAGACGCCCGCGCTGTCCGAGACCCCGGGCGCGGACACGGTCGCCTACAACTCGGTCGCCACCGGCGGCGTGACGACGTCCGGGGGCGAGCTGCTCCCGACCGAGGGCAACCGGGTGGGCGTCATCCTCGCCACGGGCCCGCTCGAGGTGCTCAAGGAGGTCACGGGTGACGGCGTCGAGTTCGCGCCGGACGAGGTGACGGTCACGGTGGTCTGCACCTCGGTGGGCGAGACCGTCTACGACGAGACGTTCACCGTGCCGGTCGGCGAGGTCGTCACGATCGACGACCTGCCGTACGGATCGGAGTGCACCATCTCGGAGGAGGGTGCGGGCGAGACCTCGTCCGTCATCACCGAGGGCACCGTCGGGCGGGAGGATGATGCGGTGGTCGGCCGGGTGACGATCGAGAACACCTACGACCTCGCCGGCCTGGAGGTCACGAAGGCGGTCGAGTCCGACGCGGTCGACGCGGACGGGAACCCCATCGAGTTCGGTCCCTTCGACATCGAGGTGCGCTGCACCTTCCTCGGCGACGAGGTGTGGGGCACCGGCTACGACGCCGACAACCCCATGGACGCCACCCTGAGCGACGGCGAGAGCTTCGCGGTCGACGGGCTGCCCGCCGGAGCGGAGTGCACGGTCACCGAGACGGGCACGGCGGGGGCGTCGTCCATCACGGTCACCACGACCGCGGGCGACGACGATCCCGTCGAGAACGATGGCGACGCGGGCACGATCATCCTCGCGCCCGACGGGGAGGGCGACGGCAACACCGCCCTCGTCACCAACACCTTCGACGTGGGAGACCTGCGCCTGACCAAGCTCGTCACGGGCCCCGGCGCGGACCTGGTCGGAGCGGGGCCGTTCCTGTTCGACGTGGTGTGCACCCTCCCGCAGCCGGAGGGCGACATCGTCACCTGGGAGGGCGAGATCTCGCTCACCTACCCGACGTTCTCCTCGGAGACCATCACCGACATCGCGGCCGGCTCGACCTGCACGGTGACGGAGACGGACTCCGCCGGCGCCGACACCGTGGAGGTGGATCCGGGCGAGATCGTCATCGAGCCGGGGGCCACCGTCGACGTGACGGCCACGAACGGCTTCGACACCGGCAACCTCGTCATCACCAAGGCGGTGACGGGACCGGGGGCCGGCTACGCGCCCGACGAGTTCGTCGTGACCGTCACGTGCACCGCCGACGGCGGCACCGTCTTCGAGGAGACGTACACGCTCGACGGCGGCAACGGGTACACCGTCGAGATCGTCGACGAGATCCCGTACGGCGCGGAGTGCGTCGTCACCGAGGAGGACGCGGGCCAGACGACGATGACGACGGTGCCGGGCGAGGCGGTCATCGGCGAGGACGGCGCGATCGACGTCACGAACGACTACCAGCTCGCGGGCCTGGAGGTGACGAAGCTCGTCGAGTCGGACGCGGTCGACGCGGACGGCAACCCGATCGAGTACGGGCCGTTCGACGTCGAGGTGCGCTGCACGTTCCTCGGCGAGGAGGTGTGGGGCGACGGCTACGACGTCGACAACCCCATGGACGCCACGCTCAGCGACGGCGACACCTTCGCGGTCGACGGTCTGCCCGCCGGCGCGGAGTGCACCGTCACCGAGACGGAGACCTCGGGGGCGGCGAGCGTCACCGTGACCGTCACGGCGGGCGACGGCGAGCCCGAGGTGATCGACGGCAGCGAGGGCGACCTCGTGCTCGAGCCCGACGACAACACCGCGCTCGTCACCAACGCCTACGAGGTCGGCAGCCTCACGCTCACGAAGATCGTCGACGGGCCGGGGGCCGACCTCGTCGGTTGGGGACCCTTCGTCTTCGACGTGGTGTGCACGCTGCCGCAGGCGGGCGGCGACCTGGTCACGTGGGACGGGCAGGTGGAGCTCGCCTACCCCGACGCCACCGTGCTCACGATCGACGACATCGCGGCAGGCTCCGAATGCGTCATCACGGAGACCGATGCGGCGGGTGCCGACGAGGTCGAGGTGACGCCCGACACGGTCACCATCGGCGCCGACGAGAGCGTCGACGTCACCGCCACCAACTCGTTCCTCACCGGTGACCTCGCGATCCGCAAGCGCATCACGGGCCCGGGCCACGACTACGCGCCGGACGCCTTCGACGTCACCGTCGTCTGCACCGTCGACGGGGAGACGGTGTTCGAGGAGAGCTTCACGCTCGGCCCCGGTAACGGCTACTCGGTGATCATCCAGGACGAGATCCCGTACGGCGCCGAGTGCATCGTCACCGAGGAGGACGCCGGACAGACGTCCAGCACGATCGTGCCGGGCGAGGCGGTGGTCGGCGTCGACGACGAGGTGTTCGTCACGAACGACTACCAGCTCGCGAGCCTCGAGGTCACCAAGATCGTCGAGTCCGACGCGCTCGACTCCGACGGCGACATGCCGGACTACGGGCCGTTCACCATGGGCGTCGAGTGCACCTTCCTCGGCGAGGAGGTCTGGGGCGACGGCTACGGTCCCGGGCAGCCGATGATCGGGCAGGTGTCCGGCGGCGAGACGTGGACCATCGACGGCCTGCCGGCGGGCGCGGAGTGCACCGTCACCGAGCTCGACGGCGCGGGCGCGGTCGACACGCTCGTCGTGTCGACGATGGGCGACATCTCGTCGGTGACCTACGGCACCGGCGGCTGGGTGGAGCTCGTGCCGGACGGCGAGAACTCGGTGACCTTCACCAACACGTTCGAGGCGGGCGAGCTCGTCATCGAGAAGACGGTCGCCGGTCCCGGCGCCGACGAGCTCGGCTCGGGCCCGTTCGTGTTCTCCGTCGTGTGCACGCTCGACCAGCCCGGCGGCGCGCTCGTCACGTGGGACGACGAGGTGTCGCTCGGCGGCGGCGATCCGCTCACCGCCACGCTCGACACCATCGCCTCCGGCTCGGAGTGCGTGGTGACGGAGACCGACTCGGGCGGCGCCGACGACGTGCTCGTGCTCCCCGACCGTTCCGATCCCGACAGCGCCACCGTGACGGTCGAGGCCGGCGCCACGGTCACCGTGACGGCCCGCAACTGGTTCGCGGCACCCCCGACCACGGGCGTGATCAGCAGCACCGGCTTCGGCAGCTGGTGGCCGCTGGGCCTGGCGGGGCTGCTGGTGGCCGCCGGTGCGGTCCTGCTGGTCGTGCGACGCGGCCGGGGCTGAGCCGCCGGGGCTACGCGGCGGGCGGAGGCTCGCGGTCGAGCGTGCCCGGCCCGCCCTCGCCGCCCTCGCGCGGCGGCGGCAGGTGGGTGCGGTGGCGACGGCGACGGTCCTGGACCACGAGCGCCGCGGCGCCGCCGACGACCACGACCGCGCCGAGCGCGACGAGGCCCCAGCGCAGCAGCGGGCCCCAGTCCCGCTCGGTGGTGGCGCCGCCGACGATGCGGATGTCGTCGGCCGCGAGCAGGTCCGCCAGCCCGAGGATCACGGTGTTGCCCTCGACCTCGCCCGCGCTCGCGGACCTCACCAGGCCCGGGAAGGTGAAGGAGACCGCCACGTCGACCGCGCCGGAGACGAGCCCCAGCTGGTCGGTCGACACCCCCGCCGCTGCGAGGCCGCTCGCGGCACCCGTGGCGAGCTCGACCACGTACTCGTCGCCGTCGCGGGTCACGGCCGTGCCGCCGGTGAGGGGCGCGGCGCCCGCCGCATCGTCCAGCGCGTCGAACGGAACGTCGGTGATGGAGATCTCGACGCCCTCGAGCCCGTCCTCGTCCTCGTAGGGGGCGACCTCGACCGCACCCGGGTGGGCGTCCTCGAGCGGGGCAAGCTGGTCGAGGACGGCGTCCGGGTCGAGCAGCGCGCCGGGGTCGAGGGTGTCGTCGGGTGCCTCGACTCCTTCCGGAAGCCGGTCGGCGAGCTGCCCGAGCTGCTGGTCGAGCACCATGCGCGCCTGCGACGTCATCGCGATCACCGCGTGCTGGGAGAAGGTGTCGTCCTCGCCGAACGTCGTCTCGGTCGACACCCGCACGCAGCCGGTGAGCGCGACGGCCGCGACGGCGAGCGCGGCACCCAGCCTCCTCATCGCGGATGGTCCTCCTCGCCGTCCGTGCCCTCGACGGACCCCGTCTCGATCGTATCCGCGGGGGTGGGGAGCTCGGCGGTCGGGGCGTCCATGCCGGTGCTCGCGGGTGCCGGGCCCGGCACGAACTCGACGGTCTCGACGGGAAGGACCACCGCATCGTCCCCCGCGCTCTCGTCCGTGCCGCCCCGGCGGCGCAGCACCGCCACGACGGCGATCGCGACGACCGCGAGGGCGCCCGCGCCGATCGCGGGCCAGGCCCACACCGGGAACGCCGAGGGCGGCGAGGCGGAGCCCCGCGCCGCGAGCTCCTCGGGCGCGTCCATGAGGTCCCACGTGACGGTCGTGCCCTCGAGCGTGCCGTTGTGCTCGCTCACCTCTCCGGGGAACGTGATGCTCAGCACCATGTCGGCGCCCGGAAGCGAGCCGAGGTCCTCATCCTCCGCGTCGGACATCGAGCCGGACACCACGTAGTCGTCGCCGTCGCGCACGATCGCGAGGTCGTCGTCCGTCTCCCCGGCGAACGAGCCCAGCGGCTCGTCGTCGAACGAGACACGGGTGCCGATGTAGTCCTCGTCCTCGTAGGGCTCGACGGTGCCGGTCTCGAAGTCGCCCTCGGAATCGGCCGTGAACTGCTCGAGCAGGTCGTCGTCCGACACGTCGAAGGCCTCGCCCGAGCCCTTCTCGATGGCCATGAGGAAGCTGCCGTCGGCGGTGTCGTCCGGGTTGAGCGCGATGGACATCTCGACGCGGAGGCAGCCCGTGAGCACGAGTGCCGTCGCGGCGACCAGGCCGAGGGTGCGGAGTCGGTTCGTCATGCGGAGCACCCTGTCAGACCAGGGGTGACGATGTCATGCGCGCCACGCCGGGCGGCGTCAGCCCTCGAGCGCCTCCGACACGACCTCGCGCGCGGCGGCCTGCACCTCGCCCAGGTGCGACTCCGACACGAAGGACTCCGCGTAGATCTTGTAGACGTCCTCGGTGCCGGACGGGCGCGCGGCGAACCATGCATCGTCCGTCGTCACCTTGAGCCCGCCGATCTTGGCGCCGTTGCCGGGCGCCGCCGTGAGCTTGGCGGTGATGGGCTGGCCGGCGAGCGTGGTGGCGGGCACCTGCTCGGGCGACAGCGCGCCCAGGCGGGCCTTCTCCTCCTTGGAGGCGGCCGCGTCGACGCGGGCGTACCAGCTCTCGCCCAGGCGGTCGACGAGGTCGCGGTGCAACGCCGCAGGCGACGCGCCGGTCACGGCGGTGATCTCCGAGGCGAGCAGGCACAGCAGGATGCCGTCCTTGTCGGTGGTCCACACGCCGCCGCCGCGACGCAGGAACGATGCGCCGGCGGACTCCTCGCCGCCGAACGCGACCTCGCCCGACAGCAGGCCCGGGACGAACCACTTGAAGCCCACCGGCACCTCGAGCACCGGCCGTCCCAGGTCCGCTCCCACGCGGTCGATCAGGGACGACGACACGAGGGTCTTGCCGATGCGGGTGTCGGGCGACCACTGCGGGCGTGCGCCGCCGTACAGGTACGCGATCGCCGCCGCGAGGTAATGGTTGGGGTTCATGAGGCCGTCGCGGGTGACGATGCCGTGGCGGTCCGCGTCCGCATCGTTGCCGGTCGCGATGTCGTACGGCGCGGAGTCGCCCTCCATGAGCCGGCGCAGCGAGGCCATCGCGGACGGCGACGAGCAGTCCATGCGGATCTTGCCGTCCCAGTCGAGGGTCATGAACGCCCAGCGCGGGTCCACGGTGGGGTTGACGACGGTGAGCTGGAGCCCGTGCTCCTCGCCGATCGCGCCCCAGTAGTCGACGGCCGCGCCGCCGAGCGGGTCCGCGCCGATGCGCACGCCCGCCTCGCGGATCGCGTCGATGTCGATGACCGACGGCAGGTCGCGCACGTAGGCGGCCATGAAGTCGTACTTCTCGGTGGTGTCCGCGGCGACCGCCTTCGCGAGCTGGAAGCGCGGCACCTGCTTCCACCCGCCCGCGAGGATCTCGTTGGCGCGGTTGGCGATCCACGACGTCGCGTCGGTGTCGGCGGGTCCGCCGTGCGGCGGGTTGTACTTGAACCCGCCGTCGCGCGGGGGGTTGTGGGACGGCGTGATGACGATGCCGTCGGCGAGCCCGCGGCCCGACGTGCGCAGGCCCTCGGGCGAGGTGGCGCCGTTCGCGACCAGGATCGCGTGGCTCACCGCGGGGGTGGGCGTGTAGCCGCCGCGCGCGTCGATCATCACCCGCACGCCGGCCGCGGCGAGCACCTCGAGCGCGGTCTCCCAGGCGGGGCCCGACAGGGCGTGGGTGTCCTTTCCCATGAAGAGGGGGCCGTCGAATCCCTGAGCCGTCCGGTACTCGACGATGGCGGCGGTGGTCGCGACGATGTGGGCCTCGTTGAAGGCCGTGTCGAACGCGCTGCCGCGGTGGCCCGACGTGCCGAAGGCGACGCGCTCGCCCGCGACCGTGGGGTCCGGCACCTTGTCGTAGTAGTCGCCGAGCAGGGCGTCGACGTCGATGAGGTCCTCGGGAAGGGCAAGGGTGCCAGCGCGCTCATGCATGTGGCCTACTCTTCCACGCGCCAGGGGCGAGTGCCAGGGCTCGCGCGCGTCACGGGACGGTCAGCATCGGGTAAGGCCTAGGCAAAGGGTGGTACCAGGGAGGGTCACGGGTGACTAGGCTGGGCCTCGTGTCACCAGCCGAGGGAGCCGAGCCGCGGAAGGCGTCCGCCGACGCCCTGGCCCGGGCGCGCGCGCGCCGGGCGCGCGGCCGTGCCGCCGCGCCCCCGCCGCCCGGGCCGTCGGTCGCCGCGCTGATCGTCGCGCACGACCAGGCCCGCCGGATCGCGGCGACGGTGCGCGCCGCGCTCGCGATCCCCGGCGTCGACCTCGTGCTCGTCGTCGACGACGGCTCGACGGACAACACCCAGGAGCTCGCGCGCCGCGCCGGCGCCGTCGTGATCCGCCACTCGCACACCCGCGGCCGCTCCGCCGCGGTCGAGACCGGCGCATCGGTCATCGCGATGCGCGACGAGCCCGGCCGCACGCCGCGCGCCGTCCTGCTGCTCGACCCCAACCTCGGCCACTACGCGATCGGGGCGGCGCCGCTCGTGCCCGCGGTCCTCGAGGGGGTGTGCGACCTCGCCGTCGCGCTGACGGACGCGCAGGCGGTCGCGCCCGGCGTGCCGTCCAAGATCGCCAGGGCGGCGGTCGAGCGCGCGACCGGCTGGTCGCCCCGCCAGCCGCTCGGGCGCATCCGCTGCCTCACGCGTGAGGCGCTCGAGGCGTCGATGCCGCTCGCGCGCGGCAACGGGCTCGAGCCCGCGATGACGCTCGACGTGCTCCACGCGGGGCTCACCATCACCGAGGTCGAGTGCGAGATCCGGCACAAGGGTCCCTCGATCGAGGACCGCAGCCCCATGGGCAGGGCCAACCGGTACCGTGAGGTGCTGACGGCGGTGAGCGCGCGGCGCATCCGCGGCCGGGTGGACACCGCCCGCACCGCCGTGGGCCACCGCCTCCGACCGGGCGCGGACGAGGGCCCCGAGACGAGGGAGGACGCGTGACGCTGCCGCGGTATGCCTATCTGGGACCCTCCGGCACGTTCACGGAGGCCGCCCTGCGCGCGATGGTCGACGTCGACGAGGTCGAGATGGTCCCCGCGATCGACGTCCTCTCGGCGCTCGCGTCCGTGCGCGCCGGCGACGTCGACTTCGCGGTGGTCGCGATCGAGAACACGGTCGAGGGCGGCGTCACCGCGACGCTCGACACGCTCGCGACCGGCGCCCCGCTCGTCATCCTCGGCGAGGTGGTGCTGCCGGTGAGCTTCGAGCTCGTCGCGCGCCCGGGCACGACGGTCGGGTCCATCGGGGCCGTCGCGGCGCACTCGCACGGCCTCGCGCAGTGCCGGCGCTGGCTCGCCGAGCACGTGCCGGGCGCGGTGCAGGTGGCCGCCACGTCGAACGCGGCCGCCGCGGGCGAGCTCGCCGAGGGCGTCGCGGGCTTCGACGCCGCGCTGGCGCCTCCCGGTCTCGGCGCGCGGCTCGGCCTCGAGGTCCTCGCCGCCGGCGTCGCCGACAACCCGCACTCCGCGACCCGCTTCGTCAAGGTGGGTCGCCCCACCGCCGTGCCCCACGCCACGGGCGCGGACAAGACCACCCTCGTGGTGCATCTGCCCGACGACCGTGCCGGCGCCCTGCTGGCGATGCTCGAGCAGTTCGCGGCGCGCGGCGTCAACCTGTCGCGCATCGAGAGCCGCCCGCGCTCGGACCGCCCCGGCGAGTACTCGTTCTCGGTCGACGCGCTCGGCCACATCGACGAGCCGCGCGTCGCCGAGGCCCTCGTCGGGCTCAAGCGCACCAACCCCGTGGTGGTGTTCCTCGGCTCGTACCCCGCCGCGTCGGGGTACCCCACGCCCGTGACCCCGGGAACCTCGGAGGAGGAGTTCGCCGAGGCGCGCACGTGGGTCCAGGGCCTGCGCTCCGGGCGTCACTGACGTCGGCTCGCGGCCGCGTCGCGCTGCCGCCGGTCAGGAACCCGCGGGCTCCCTGGCGGGCACGTCGCTCGCGTCGTCGGCAGGGGCGGTATCCGCTGGGTCTGCGGTGGCGGAGTCCGTCGGCTCGCCCGGCCCCGCCGCATCCGGGACTCCGGCCACGCCCGAGGGCCCCGAGGCCCCCGCAGCGCCCGCCTTCTCCCCTTGGTCCCCGCCGGTGGCTGAGCGTGCGCTCGTGCGGGGCACGCGCAGGACGAGCGCCGCGGGGTCGACCTCGGCGCGGATGCGCGTGGCACGGCCCAGCGACTCGCCGTCGACCTGGACCTTCTGCGCCTCGGTGACGGTGATGTCGACGGTCCGTCCGCGGACGTGGTCGATGCGCGACGTCTTCCAGATCCGCAGCAGCCACGGCTCGCGGATGCCGGCGCCCTGGGCGACCACGGTGCCGAACAGCTCCGTCCAGCCCACGATGCCGCCGCGCGCGTCGAGCGTCGCGACGTCGAGGCTGCCGTCGTCGTACGTGGCGTCCGGGATGAGCTGGATGCCCGCCGGGAGCTTGCCCACGTTCGCGAGCAGCACCGTGCGCATGCGGCTCGTCACCGGCTCGCCGTCGTCGACGGTGATGCGCGCCTCCATGCGCTTGCCCAGGTGGCGCACCGCCGCGAAGAAGTAGGCGACCCAGCCCATGCGCTGCTTGAGGCGGTCGTTCGCCCCGGCCACCATCTCCGCGTCGAGCCCCGCACCGGCGATGACGAGGAAGATGTGGCGCTCGTCCTCGAGCTCGCCATCCGGGGTGCGGACCAGCTGGAGCCAGCCGACGTCGGACCGGCGCTCCGAGCCCTCCAGGGCGGTGCGGAGCAGCGCCGCGGTGTCGCCGAGCGGCAGGTCGAGGTTGCGTGCGAAGAGGTTGCCGGTGCCCATCGGCATGATCGCCATCGGCACGTCGGTCCCCGCGCAGCCCTCCGCGACCCCCCGCACCGTGCCGTCGCCGCCGACCGCGACCACGAGGTCCGCGCCCGCCGCGATCGCCTCGCGCGTGACGCCGGTGCCGGGGTCGTCGGCCGTCGTGTAGAGCCACATCGGCTGCGGCAGGTAGCGGATCGCGCACGCGCGCAGCGCCTGCTCGCGCAGCTCCGCCACGCCGTCCTTGGTGGGGTTCGCGATGAACGCCACGCGCTCGCGCGCATCGGACCGCTCGGTCGCCGCGCCCAGGTCCATCGTCGGCATCGGCCTGATGAGCAGCAGGCGTCGCCACCGCCTCGGCACGGCGACCGGGTCGCGCTTGCCGATGTGGCGCGTCACGCTCACGGCCAGGACCAGGGCGCTCATCGCGATCAGCAGCGCGATCAGCGCGATCGTGGTCTCGAGGGCCATGGGGAGAGCCTACGTCCGCCGTCGATAGACTGGCAGGCATGATCGACCTCAAGCTCCTGCGTGCCAACCCCGACGTCGTGAGGGACAGCCAGCGGTCCCGTGGCGACGATCCGGCGGTCGTGGACCAGGTGCTCGAGGCCGATGCGGCCAACCGTGCCGCGCTCAAGGAGTTCGAGGTCGCCCGCGCCGAGCAGAAGTCGCTCGGCAAGGACGTCGCCCGGGCCCAGGGCGAGGAGAAGCAGGCGCTGCTCGCGCGTACCAAGGAGCTGTCGGCCCAGGTCAAGGAGCTGCAGGCGACGGCCGATGCGGCGGCGGCGCGCGCGGTCGAGCTCGCGCGCTCGCTGGGCAACATCCCCGAGCCCGGCGTCCCCGCAGGCGGCGAGGACGACTTCACGGTGCTGCGCCACGTGGGCGCGCCCCGCGACTTCGCGGCCGAGGGCGTCGAGGTGCAGGACCACCTCGCCATCGGCGAGGGCCTCAAGGCGATCGACATGGAGCGCGGCGCCAAGGTGTCCGGCGCTCGCTTCTACTTCCTCACCGGCATCGGCGCGCGCCTCGAGCTCGCGGTCCTCAACGCGGCGATGGACCTCGCGTACCGCCGCGGCTTCAGCCCGACCATCACGCCCACGCTCGTGCGGCCCGAGACGATGGCCGGCACCGGCTTCCTGGGCAAGCACTCGGACGAGATCTACTTCCTCGAGCGCGACGACCTCTACCTGGTCGGCACCTCCGAGGTCGCGCTCGCCGGCTACCACTCGGACGAGATCGTCGACCTCTCCGACGGGCCCCTGCGCTACGCCGGCTGGAGCGCCTGCTACCGCCGCGAGGCGGGCTCGGCGGGCCGCGACACCCGCGGCATCATCCGCGTCCACCAGTTCCACAAGGTCGAGATGTTCGCGTACGCGCACGCCGAGGACGCCGCCGCGGAGCACGAGCGCTTCCTCGCGATCGAGGAGGAGATGCTCCAGGCCCTCGAGCTGCCCTACCGGGTCATCGACACCGCCGCGGGCGACCTCGGCTCGAGCGCCGCGCGCAAGTTCGACTGCGAGGCGTGGCTGCCCAGCCAGGAGCGCTGGATGGAGGTCACGTCGACCTCGAACTGCACGACTTACCAGGCGCGTCGCCTCAACACGCGCGAGCGGGTGGAGAACGGCACCACGCCGGTCGCGACCATCAACGGCACCATCGGCACCACGCGCTGGATCGTCGCGCTGCTCGAGAACCACCAGCAGGCCGACGGCTCGGTGCACGTGCCCGAGGTCCTGCGCCCGTACCTCGGCGGCCTCGAGCGCCTGGAGCCGGTGCGCTGACCCGCGGCCCGCGCGTTCACCGGACCGTCACCCGCGCGTGGCCGGTCCCGGCGGGCCCACCACGTAGGGTCGACCCATGAACGACCGCGAGATGCGTCCCCCGCTGTCCCCGGACCTCTGGCGTCTCGTCGGCCTCGACATCGACGGCACGCTCATGCACTGGGGAGGAGAGATCTCCCCGGCCGTCGTCGACGCGGTCGAGCGCGCCCGCATGTGCCGCAACCACGTCGTGCTCGCGACGGGCCGCAACGTGCTGGGGATGCTGCCCGTCGCGCAGCAGCTCGGCATCCGCCGCGGCTTCGCGGTGTGCTCGAACGGCGCCGTGACGGTCAGGCTCAACCCGGGCTCGCCCGGCGGCTACGACATCGTCGAGAAGGTGACCTTCAACCCGCGTGCCGCCCTCGAGCTCGTGCGCGAGGAGCTGCCCGACGCGTTCTACGCGGTCGAGGACCTCGGCGTCGGCTTCCTCGTCAACCGCGAGTTCCCCGACGGCGAGCTCATCGGCCGCCAGCGCGTCGTGTCCGACTTCGACGAGCTGTGCCACGACGAGGCGACGCGCGTCGTCATCCGCGCGCCCGGCGTCGACGTGTCCCACTTCGACGGCCTGGTGCACCGCATCGGCCTCAGCGACGTCACCTACGCCGTCGGCTGGTCCGCCTGGCTCGACCTCACCCCGCCCGGGGTGTCGAAGGCCTCCGCCCTCGAGGCGCTGCGCCGCCAGCTCGGCGTGTACCCGGACCACACCGTCGCGGCGGGCGACGGCAACAACGACATCGACATGCTGCAGTGGGCCGGCACCTCGGCTGCGATGGGCACCGCCCCGGAGCACGTCAAGGAGGCCGCGGACGAGGTCGTCGGCTCGGTCGAGGAGGACGGCATCCTCACGGTCCTCGACCGGCTCATCGATCCCGACCGCCTCGCGGTCCTGTAGCCGCTCAGCCGACCGTCAGCACGACCTTCCCGAAGACCTCGCCCGCCTCGAGCGCACGATGCGCGGCGGCGGCCTCGGCCAGCGGGAACGTCGCATGGACGAGGGGACGGACGCGGTCGGGCACGAGCGGCCACACCTCCTCCCGCACCCGGGCGACGATGGCGGCGCGCTCGGCGAGCGGGCGCGCGCGCAGCGTCGTGCCGATGACGGACGCGCGCTTGGCCAGCAGCGCGCCCAGGTCGAGCTCGCCGCGGCTGCCCCGCTGCATGCCGATGACCACGAGCCGGCCTCCGGTGCGCAGCACCCTGATGTTCGCCGGGAGGTAGGCGGCGCCGACGACGTCGAGCACGATGTCCGCGCCGCCGAGCGCGCGCACGCCCGCCGCCCAGTCCTCCGTCCGGTGGTCGAAGGCCGCGTCCGCGCCCAGCTCGAGGCAGCGCCCCACCCGCGCGGGCCCTCCCGCCGTGGTGAGGACGCGCAGCCCGCGGGCCTTGGCGATCTGGAGGGCGGCGGTCCCGACGCCGCCCGAGCCGCCGTGGACGAGGACCGTCTCGCCCGCCCGGGCGCCCGCCGCGTCGAGGTTCGACACGACGGTGCATGCGGCCTCGACAAGGGAGGCCGCCTCGACGTCGGTGACGCCCCGGGGGATGGGCAGCAGCAGCGAGGCGTCGACGGCGACGCGCTCGGCGTAGCCGCCGCCCGGCAGCAGCGCACATGCCCGGTCGCCGGGCCTCCACGGGGACGATGCGGGTGCCGACTCGACGACGCCCGCCGCCTCGAGCCCGGGCCACGGCGCAGCGCCCGCGGGCGGCGGGTAGCGGCCCTCGCGCTGCAGGACGTCGGCCCTGTTGACGCCGGCCGCTGTGATCCGCATCACAGCGTCGCCCGCGTCCGGGACCGGTGCGGGCACATCTTCCAGGGACAACGCCTCGGGACCGCCGGGCGAGGTGACGATAGTGGCCTTCATCACTTTCTTCGATTTCCTCCGTCATAGCGCGCCGCCCATATCCTCTCAACAAACATCGCGCGTGGACGATGGCTCATGTTCCCCCAGGTGTGGCCGATAAAGCGGGGGAGCGGCCGCTTGACTCCACGCACAGAGACGTCACACCGGTGCGGCGGCTCGGGAGGGAAAGGTCCATGCTTCAGAGGCTCGGCATTCGAGGAAAGCTCCTCGCCGTCGTCATGGTGCCCGTTCTCGTCCTCGTCTCGGCGGTGAGCTACATCACCCTGAGCGCGGTCAACGACTACAGCGAGAACTCGAACGCCGAGAGGCTGATCGACGCGCTGGGGCAGGCCCGCGAGACGGAGGCCGACCTTCAGGACGAGCGCACCGCCGCGCTGCGGTTCGTGCACATCCTGCAGGACACCACGACCAAGCTGGGCGCAGCGCGCGAGGAGGTCGCCGCACGTTACGCGACGCTCGCCGACGCGGTCGCCCGCAGCGAGGACGACGACGCCGACGCGGTCCTCGCGAGCGTGGACGCAGCCCTGGGCGGATCCGACGCGAGCATGCTCGCCGACGCGCGCTCACTCGAGATCTCCGCGCCCGAGTCCGAGGGTGGCTGGCTCGTCATGCCGTCCACCGACGAGATCGCCACCATGGACGCGGCCTACGCCGACGCGGTGGAGGCGGTCGACGCGACCGCCGACGCGGCGCCCGGCTCCCTCGACCTCGGCATCCCGCTCGCGGCGCTGTCGTACGCCATCGAGCAGGAGGGCGCCTACGCCCACTCGCTCTACTCGGACAGCCTCGAGTACCGCGACGCCCTCGACGCGACGTTCCCCAAGGTCGACGCGGGCCTCGACGACATCGCGGCCGCGGCCGCGGAGGTCGACGCCACCGACGAGAACGCCGCGGCGCTCGCATCCGTGGCCGCCGGAAGCCAGCTGCGCGACTCGCTGCCGCAGATCCGCGCCGGCGTGCGCACCGCGCAGGTGTCGACCTCGACGATCCTCAACTACTACACGGAGGTCATCGACACCTTCGTCGGCGCCACCGACGCCGTCGCGCTCGCGGTGCCCGACCGCAACATCGTCGCGACGCTCCAGGCCTACGCGGCCCTCGACATGCTCGTCGAGCGCGTCCGCTACGAGGGCGACGTGTTCGAGCGCCTCATCCGCCAGGGCTCGTTCGTCACCGCCGAGATCGCGGGCACCCGTACCCTCGTGGAGCGCACCAAGATCGCCCTCGACGAGGCGCAGGCCCGCGGCGCGGGCCTCGTGCCGCCGATCGAGGTGCCCGACTTCGGCGCCTCGGCATCGACCACCGGTACGTCGTTCACGACGATCCAGAACTCGGTCCTCACCGGGCTCGACTCGTCGCTGGTCACGGCGCGCTCCGCCGACTGGCCAGGCAAGGTCGAGCTCGAGCTCGAGCAGTACCTCCCGCTCCGCGACCAGGCGTGGGACCGCACCACGAGCGCGATCACCGCGAACACCCGCAACGCGCTCGGTGCCACGTACATCACTCTGGCGATCGGCATCGGCGCGGTCATCGGCTCGCTGCTGATCGCCTTCGCGATCTCCCGCCGCATCGTCAACCCGCTCCGCCGCCTCACCACGACGGCGACCGCGGTCCGTGAGGAGCTGCCCCGCCTGGTGGAGCGCGTCGCGCAGCCGGGCGAGGACGTCGACGTCTCCGAGGTGCAGATCTCGGTCGAGTCGCAGGACGAGGTGGGACGCCTCGCGGAGGCGTTCAACGGCGTCAACGCCGCGACCATCGAGATCGCCCGTGAGCAGGCCGCCCTGCGTGGCTCGATCTCGGAGATGTTCGTCAACGTCGCCCGCCGCGACCAGGTGCTCCTCAACCGCCAGCTGTCGAGCATCGACGAGATGGAGCGCACGGAGGACGACCCGGACCGCCTCACGCGCCTGTTCGCGCTCGACCACCTCGCGACCCGGATGCGCCGCAACTCGGAGTCGCTGCTCGTGCTCGCGGGCATCGACACCGGGCGTCGCCTGCGCCGCCCCATGCCGCTGTCGGACGTCATCCGTACCGCATCGTCCGAGATCGAGCTCTACGAGCGCGTCGACCTCGACCTCGTGGTCGACCCCGCGATGCACGGCCACCAGGCCCTCACCGCCGCGCACCTGTTCGCCGAGCTGCTCGAGAACGCCACGGTGTTCTCCGACCCGGGCTCGCGCGTCATCGTGCGCACCGGCCGCACCGAGGCCGGCTTCACCGTCGAGGTGGTCGACACCGGCATCGGCATGACCGTGCCCGAGCTCGCCGAGGCGAACAGCCGCGTGCAGTCGTCCGCCGCCTCCGAGATCCTCGGTGCCCAGCGTCTCGGCCTCTTCGTGGTCGGCCGCATCGCCCGCCGCCTCGACGCGCAGGTCGCCGTGTCCTCGGTCGAGGGCCGCGGCACCGTCGCGACCGTCCTGCTGCCGTCCTCGCTGTTCGAGGCGGTCGAGGAGCCCGTCCAGGCCCCGGTGGTCGAGGAGCCGCGCGCCGAGGCCCCCCAGGTCGAGGCGTACGCCCCCACCACCGTCGTCGAGGGTGCGAGCCTGTCCGGACGCGCCGCCGACGAGCCCGTCGAGGACGACGACTCCATCCCGCTCCCCGTGGGCATCGAGGCGCTCATCGCCGCCGACGCCGCCGCGGCGCCGGTCGCCGAGGCCATCGCCCCGGACCTCACCTCCGGCACGACGACCGGCGGCCTGCCGACGCGTCGCCGCCGCGCGGAGGAGCCGGCCGCCGAGGCGGCCGAGAAGCCCGAGGAGCGCACCCAGGTCATCGGCCTCCCGGTGCGCGCGACCGCGGACCAGCTGGACGCGCTCGACGCGGAGGCCGCGGCCTTCACCCCGACCGTCGCGGCCGCCGAGGTGGCGCCGCAGACGCCCGAGGAGCGCGCGTCGATGTTCCGCGGCTTCCACTCCCGTCGCGACGCCCAGGAGGGCACGCCCGCCGAGCCGCTGCCGGAGGCGGTGCCCCCGGTCATGGCCGACGCTCTCGGCGAGCCCGTGGAGGCCGCCGAGGAGCAGGCGCCCGCGCTGCCGACCCGCGCCGCGGGAGGCGCCTTCGCCGCCTTCGATGCGATCCGTCGGGCGTCCGAGACCATGAACCGCGACGACGCGCCGGCCGAGCAGCCGGCCGAGGAGCCCGCGGTGATCGAGCCGGTCGCGCTCGCCCCCGACGAGGACGAGGCTGCCGCCGCCGCTCCGCAGGACGATGCGCCGGTCGCGCACGAGGAGGCGGCACCCGAGCCCGTCGAGGAGCCGGCCGTGCCGGCCCTGCCCACGTTCTCGATGCCGAAGCTGGCCACCGCCGAGATCCCCGTCGTGACGGCAGAGCGCCTCACGCCGGCCTCGCCGTTCGCCCGTTCGCCGTACGGCGCCGCCTTCGCTGCGCCCGCTCCGGAGACGACCGCCGAGCCGGTTGCCGAGCCCGCTCCGGCACTCGAGGCGGAGCCCGAGGCCCTGCCAGAGGTCGCCCTCGAGCCCGAGACCGCGCCCGACGCCGAGGCTCCCCTCGCGATCCCGGGTCTCGAGCCCGAGGACGGCGGCGCCGACGAGGTGCCCGCGCTCGAGGAGGACGCGCCCGCGCTGCCGTGGGCGAGCGTCACCCAGGTGGACCTGCCCGAGCCCGCCGAGTCCCCGTGGACCCCGCCCGCGCCGTGGGCCTCCGCTGCCGAGCCCGCGCTCGAGCCGGACGCCGAGCCCGTCGTGCCCGAGCCCGTCGCGGCCCAGGCGGAGCCGGAGCCTCAGGTGGATCAGCCCGCCCCGTGGATGGACGCCGCGGCCTTCGCCGCGGCGGCCGCCGCCCACGAGTCCGCCCTCGAGCCGGCGCCGTACGCGCCCCAGGACGAGCAGGACGCCGGCGTGTCCGACGTGGCGCTCGAGGACCCGTACACCGCGCCCGAGGCGGCGCACCCGAGCCTCGACGACATCATCGCCCAGGCGTCCGGCGAGGAGTCCGGCCGGTCCGGCTTCTTCGGACGGCTCTTCGGGCGCGGCAAGCGCGACGACGACACGGCCCCGCAGGCGGCGCTGCCGGCTCGCGCACCGTTCGCCCCCGCCGCCCCCGTGCCCGCCGAGCCGGAGCCCGCACCCGCGGCGTTCGCCCCGGCCGCGCCGCAGGACGAGCCCGCCGCCTTCGCACCCGCCGAGCCCGAGCCGGTCGTCGAGGAGCCCGTGGCCGCGCCGGCCACGCCCACCTCGTTCGAGCCCGCGGCGTTCGAGCCGGGCGAGCAGGAGGCCCGCGCCGAGGTCGAGTGGTCGTACGCGCCCCCGGTGCCCGCGGCCCCCGCCCCGACGCCCGAGCTCGCACCCGAGCCGGAGCCGGCGCCCGAGCCGGCGCCCGAGCCCGTGCGCGCGCAGTCCTTCGAGCCCGAGCCGGCCGACGCGTCCTACGCGGACATGCCGGAGTCGCAGCTCTTCCGCCCCGAGCCGCAGCAGTTCACCCCGGAGGACCTCGCGGAGGCGCACGGATGGGAGTCCGCCGGCGCCTCGGCGCTGGCCGCCGCCACCGACGAGACCGCCGCGACGAGCTACGAGCCCGTGCTCGACACCGAGCACTCGTCGGGCCGCACCTGGGACGACGACGCCGACCTGCAGCGCGCGGTGTTCTCCGAGCTGAGCTCCCTGTCGGCCTCCCGCCCCAAGGTCGAGAAGACCAAGGCCGGCCTGCAGAAGCGTCGCCGCACGGAGGAGCAGCCCGTCGAGGCCCAGCCGCTCGAGGACGAGGTCACCCTGTCGCCGAAGGAGCGCGACGCGGAGGCCGTCCGCAGCCGGTTCAGCAGCTTCTACTCGGGCACGCAGCGCGCCCGCACCGACGCCGCCGAGCTCGACCTCCACTCGTCCCCGCAGCCCGTGAACGAGTAGCCCCATGACCACCCACGACACCCCCCAGGCCCACCGGCCCCGCACCACCCACAAGGAGCACAAGTGACCGCCCTCAGCACCGAGGCCACCAATTTCGGGTGGCTCCTGGACAACTTCGTCGAGTCCGTGCCCGGCACGCGCCACACGCTGGTGGTGAGCGCCGACGGCCTCCTCATGGCGATGTCGAAGAACCTCGACCGCACCGAGGGCGACACCCTCGCCGCGATCGTGGCCGGCATGTCGAGCCTCACGCGCGGCGCGGCCCGCCAGCTCGCCGCGGGCGAGGTGCGCCAGTCCATCGTCGAGATGGACGAGCTGTTCCTCTTCCTCATGAGCGTCTCCAACGGCTCGGTGCTCGCGGTGGCGGCGGACTCGACCTGCGACGTGGGCCTCGTCGGCTACGAGATGACCCTGCTCGTCTCGCGCTTCGAGAACGCCCTCACGCCGCAGCTCATCACCGAGATGCGGCAGAACCTGCCGACGGACGGCCAGACCCGGGTCTGATCATGACCGATGCCACGATGCCGCACGACGGCGAGGAAGAGGCGTACACGGTCCGTCCGTACGCCATGACCGGCGGGCGCGTGAGCGCCGCCAGCAAGGACCTCCCCATGGAGGCGCTGGTCGAGGCGACGGCCGATCCCCAGGCTTCCTCCGGGCTCACCCCGGAGAAGAAGAAGATCCTGCAGCTCGCTCAGGGTCAGTTCCAGTCCGTGGCCGAGCTCTCGGCCCACACCCGCCTTCCGCTGGGTGTGGTCCGGGTGCTGGTGACGGATCTTGCCGAAGTCAACTATCTGAAGATCCACGTAGGCGGCACGGCCGACGACGCGACCACGCACGATGCGTCCGGCGGCCTGTCCCTCAGTCTCCTGGAGAGTGTCCTCGATGGCATCGCAGCCCTCTAACGCGGCCGTCGCCGCGCCGGCGGCCACCACCGCGCCTACCGTCGTCAAGATCGTCATCGCGGGCGGCTTCGCCGTCGGCAAGACGACCTTCATCGGCTCGATCTCCGACATCGACCCGCTCAACACCGAGGCCGCGATGACCGAGCACTCGGTCGGCGTGGACGACGCGGGCGGCGTCACGGACCGCAAGACCACCACCACCGTCGCCATGGACTTCGGCCGCATCGCGCTGCCGGGCTCCCTGTGGCTCTACCTGTTCGGCACGCCCGGCCAGGACCGCTTCCTGTTCATGTGGGACGACCTGGTGCGCGGCGCGATCGGCGCCGTCGTGCTCGTCGACACCGAGCGCCTCGACCAGTGCTTCCCGGCGGTCGACTACTTCGAGGGCCGCGGCATCCCGTTCGTCGTGTGCGTCAACTGCTTCGACGGAGTGGCCCGCCACACCCTCGAGGACGTGCGCGAGGCGCTCGGCATCTCCGCCGACGTCCCGGTCATGTACACCGACGCCCGCGAGAAGGCCGCCACCAAGCAGGCGCTCATCTCGGTCGTCCAGCTCGCGATGCGTCGCATCCGCAACCGCTGAACCCCACCGACCCCAGCTGAGGCAGGGAGAGCCCCCGCATCGCGGGGGCTCTCCCATTCCCGGCCGCCGGCGCCCCGCGCATCGTCCCTCGCCACGGGACGATGCGCGGGGCGTCCGCGCGTACGGCAGTACCCTTCTACCGTGATCTACGTCGACGGCTCCGCGCTGTGCCGGTTCCTGCCGGGCGTGCGCTACTTCGACGAGTTCAACGACTTCGCGGTCCCGCGCATCCACGAGCTCGCGACTACGCAGCTGGGGTTCACCGAGCTGCGGCAGGCGGCCGAGCTGTACCCGCGGGAGCAGAAGGCGAAGGCCTTCGACGTGGTCGAGATGGTGCGCAGCTCGATCCCCGTGATCCGCTTCTCCGAGCACAACGTGTCGGTGTCGACGCACGCGGTCGCGGTGCTCAAGCCCTTCGCCGCCCTCCACCTCGGCGCCGCGGTCGCGCACCCCGAGATCCACGCGATCCTCACGTACGACGCGGAGCTCGCGCGCGCCGCCGAGCTCTACGAGCTGCAGGTGCTGAGCCCGGGCCTGGTCCCGGGCTGGCACAATGGCTGACGCCCGGCTCGTCCGGGCAGGGAGAGTTGACCGAGCGGCCGAAGGTGACGGTCTTGAAAACCGTTGAGGCGTAACCCGTCTCCGTGGGTTCGAATCCCACACTCTCCGCCGCCGCGGCGCGCGCAGGGCGCGCGTTGCCCGGCACCGCGCGGGACCGGTACCCTGGTCCCCGGCCCGCGCGCCCAGGAGACGTGACCGAGCGGCCGAAGGTGCATCCCTGCTAAGGATGTGATGGGGCAACTCATCCGTGGGTTCGAATCCCACCGTCTCCGCCTCACGAAGGCCCCGACACCGTCGGGGCCTTCCGCGCGTCCGGGCTCAGGCCGGCGCGCTCGTCCGGGGAGCGACGATGGGCCGGGCCGGCTCGAGCGGCTCGTGCAGGTTGCGGTCGAGGAAGGACCGCAGCAGGCCCTCGACGTCGATCACGTCGCGGTCGAGCAGCCATTGGATCTGGAGCCCGTCGAGCAGCGCGATCGCCTGGGCGGCGACGCCCTGCGGATCGCAGCGACGCTTGAGCTCGCCCTCCTCCTCCAGCTCGCGCAGCGCGTCGACCAGGAGGCCGCGCAGCCAGGCGTAGCGCGCGCGGAAGTACTCGTGGCCCGGATGCTCGGGCGCGGTCGCCGCCGTGGCGAGCGTGCCGAACAGCTCGATCGTGCCGGGCGTCTCGGTGCCGAAGCGGGCGATGTCGATGAAGGCCTGCAGCATGCCGCGGCCGTCGCGCGGCGTCTCGGGGAGCAGCTCGATGCCCAGGTCGTCGCGCAGCCGCAGGACGTCGATGAGCAGCTCGCGTTCGTCCGGGTAGACCCGCGAGGCGTGCGCGGGGGTCATGCCGGCCGCCTCCGCGACCCGCGCGAGGGAGCCCTCGCGCCACCCCCGCTGCGTGATCTCGTCGAGCGCCGCCGTCGCGAGCGCGTGCTCGTCCCGCTCGAGCCGGAGACGTCCTCCGGCGGGTCCCTCGATGCCCGTGTCGTGCGTCATCGCCGCCTCCCGAACGCCGTCGTCCCGGTCCTTCGACTGTAGCCCGACGCCAGCACGGACGCTGGTCGTCGGCCGGGAACCCGACGTCGGCGCCGGGAAGGGAGCTCAGGAGGCGGGCACGCCCGCCCGGAACCAGGCGACCGTCTTCGCCAGACCCTCGTCCAGCGGAGTCGACGCGGTCCATCCGAGCACGTCCCTCGCCTTGGTCACGTCGAGGCGGCGCTGACGCGGGGGGCCGGTGCGCACGCCGCGGAACTGCGGCTCCCGTGCGATGCCGTCGTAGGCGAGGCTCGCGCGCTCCGCGACGTCGCGCACCGAGTTCAGCGTCGAGTTGCCGAAGTTGAAGGCCCCGGACTCGCCCCCGGCGATGAGGTAGTCGGCCGCGCTCATGTAGGCGCGCGCCATGTCGCCCACGTACAGGAAGTCGAGCCGGGTGGAGCCGTCGTCGCGGTCCCCGAAGTCGTAGCCGTCTCCCGCCGCCAGCTGCGACAACGCGCGCGGCACCAGACGCGAGGCATGGCGGTCGCCCGGTCCGTACGTGTTCATGAACCGGCACGAGGCGTGCGGGATCTTGAAGGTGGTGCCGTACCCGCGCACGATCATCTCCGCCGCCATCTTCGACGGCCCGTAGAGGTTCGACGCGAGCCGCGGCTCGCGGGTCTCGGGGATGGGCTCGGGCTCGAAGCTGTCGCCGTAGTAGGCGCCGCTCGACGCGAAGACGAACACGGGGTCGTTCCCTGCGGTGCGACAAGCCTCGAGCACGAGCGTGGTGGCGCGGACGTTGTCGTCGACCACGGATGCGGGCTTGCTCAGGCTGTTCATGATGATCGGGTCCGCGGCGAGGTGGAAGACGACGTCGAACTCGCCATCCGCCACCACATCCTGGACGAGCGCATCGTCACGCAGGTCGCCCAGCACGAACGTGATGTCGTCCTCGACACCCATGTCCTCGAGGGGTTTGCCCTCGATCGGGTCGCGGTCGATGACGGTGACCTGCGCCCCTCTGCTCACCAGCTCGGAGACCAGGTGGCTGCCGCCGAACCCCGCTCCGCCTGTCACCAGGCACGATCGTCCCTGCCACATGTCGGTCATCTCCGGCCCCCTCCGAGATCCCCAGCGACCCGACCGGTGCGAGCCCCTCATGACTCGGCCGATCACTCCCGATCATGCCTCGCGGACCGGGTGTTGTGAAGTGGTATGTCCAGATTTGCGGGGGCAGCCAGGGGTTTCGTGTCCGCGGGATGGTCGTCCCCGCGTCGAGCGGCCCGCCATCCTGCCGGTGTGTACGGGAGCACCCTCGGAACCCTGTATAGTTGTGTCTCGGCCCGCGAGGGTCACGCGCCCGTAGCTCAACGGATAGAGCATCTGACTACGGATCAGAAGGTTGGGGGTTCGAATCCCTCCGGGCGCGCCAGATGCGAAGGCCGGACCGTCAGGTCCGGCCTTTCGTCGTTCCTGGCATCCGCATCGTCCCGCCGTCCCGCGAGTCCTCCCGGCGAGGGTCGCGCGCGGCCGCGTCGCCGGTCCGTCGTGCGCGGGGCCGGTCCGCGGCGCGAGCCGGGACCTTGGGCCCTCGATCGTGCCGACCGCCGGAGCATCCTGAAGGGGAGGGCCTCGGTGCGGGAGGCGGCGATGGTCAGGGCTCGGGTCGCGCAGGTCGGTTCCGCGGCGCGGAGCCGCGCCCCGACCGGCGGCGCCCGGTGCCGGCGAGGTGCGCCACGGCTCGTCGGCCTGATCGGGGCGGCCGCGGTGCTGACCGTCGGCGCATGCACCGACGGCGGGTCCGGCGACGCGGACGAGACGTCCAGCATGGCCAGCCCGCTCCCCGTGAGCCGGTGCTCCAGCCTCGACGGCGAGGGGTGGTCCACGTCGGACGACCTGCGCGAGGCCTCGGGCTTCGAAGCCCTCGCGCTGGCCTCGTCCGGGGACGCCGTGGTGGCGCTCGCGGCGCCCGCCGGCTTCGGCTACTGGTCGTCGGACGGGCTGACCTGGACGCGTGCGGAAGGCAAGCCGGAGCTCGGCGGCGGGTGCCCGCTGACGGTGTCCGGGGGTGCGGAGGGCTTCGTCGCGACCGGCACCACCGGCGCCACCCCGGTGACCGCCTTCTCGCGCGACGGCCGGGTCTGGGAGACGGTCCCGGCATCGACGTGGCCCGCGGGGGACGTGGAGTGGTTCGCGGACGTCTGCGCGGGGGACGACGGATTCATCGTCGCCGGCGCGACCGGCGACGCGCTCGGCTCCTTCGCGTGGTCGTCCGCCGACGGGCGTGCGTGGAGCGTGACGCCTCTGTCGCCGGGCCAGGTGTTCGCGGCGACCGCGACGGCGGCAGGGTGGCTCGCGCTGACGGTGTCGCGCGAGCCCACAGACGGCGACGTCGCGGTCTGGACGAGCCCCGACGGGCAGGACTGGACGCACGTCGACGCGGCGAGCGCGCCGCCGGCGGACGCCCTGCTCGCCTACTGCGGGACCGCGCCGCTGGCGTCCGGCGACGGCGCGACGGTGCTCGCCCCCACGGAGGGCGGGGACGAGCATGCCATCCCGGACGTCACCGTGTGGACCTCGGCGGATGACGGGGCCGCATGGACGGAGAACCTCGTGGTGGACGTGTCGGAGCGCGGCCAGTTCGCGGTGCACGACCTCGCATGGACATCCGTCGGCTTCGTGCTGACGGGCGTCGTCGACGATCCGGGTCCCAGCGAGGATCAGGCGTCCTTCATCAGCTTCTCCGACGACGGGTCCGCGTGGCGCACCTGCTGGACCACCGAGGAGCTGACGGAGGTGGAGCCGCTCGGCGACGGGCTGGTCCTCCTCGACGAGGAGAGCATGCTCGTCCACGTCTGGACCGGCCCCTAGCGGTGGGCGCGGGCGCGCCCATGTGACCATGGACGCATGCGCTGGACACGGCGGGACCCCTCGCTGGACGCCGCCCGCTACGCCCTCGAGCGCGAGCGGGCGGACGAGGACGCCCTGGGCGAGACGCCCGGGGTCGATGTGGCGAGCCGGGCGGCGGACCAGGAGGAGCGCGAGCGGGCGGAGCGTCTCGCGGAGCGGCGGCGCCGGGACCGCGCGGCCACGCAGCACCTGTGGGTCGAGCGGCGCATCGTCGAGGCCCAGGAGCGCGGCGACTTCGACGACCTGCCGCTCGCCGGCAAGCCGATCCCGGGCCTCACGAGCAACGATCCCGACTGGTGGACCCGGGGGTTGGTCGAGAGGGAGCAGCTGTCGGACCTCGCACCCGAGTCGGTGCTGCTGCGACGCGAGGATGCCGCCCTCGACGCCCGCCTCGACGCGCTGTGGGACGAGCCGTCGGTGCGCGAGGTCCTCGAGGATTTCAACGCACGCGTGCTCACCGCGCGCTGCCGGCCCGCGGACGGGCCGCCGCTCGTGACGCCGCTGCGGGACGTCGACCGCGAGGTCGCGCGCTGGCGTGAGCGACGGCTGCGCTGACGCGTCGGCTACCGGCCTGCGTGGACACCGTCATCCCCGCTAATGTGGGAATTGCCAGCCCGGGCATGGAGCCCCGCTGCGGAAAGGCACTCCCATGGACTTCTTCGAGAACTTCCTCAACATCCTGCTGTGGTCGCTGTGGTTCTTCATCTGGATCTCGTTCATCTTCCTCATCATCCGGTTCGTCTTCGACGTGTTCCGTGACGAGAAGCTCTCGGTGTTCGGGAAGATCCTCTGGACCCTGGCACTGGTGCTGCTGCCGATCCTCGGCGCGCTCATCTACATCTTCGCGCGTGGCCGTGGCATGGCCGAGCGCGACGTCGAGGCCGCCAAGTCGATGCGCTCGGCCCAGGTCGAGTACACCAAGGGCCTCATGACCGAGGCGGGCTCCGCCGGCGAGATCAAGGCCGCCAAGGAGCTGCTCGACGCGGGCGCGATCACGCCCGAGGAGTTCGAGACCCTCAAGGCCAAGGCGCTCGGCTGAGCGTCCCCCCACGTACACGCGCGGCGGTCTGACCCCTCGGGTCAGACCGCCGTCGTCGTTCCCGCGGAATCGAGCACGATGCGGTGGACGCGGTCGCCGTCGATGCTCACGATCGTGACGGCCTCCTCGCGGTCCGGAGGCAGCAGGCGCACCGTCACCGTCCCGGTGGCCGCCGTGAGGGCGGCCGACACCGCATCGTCCACCTTGGCCATCGCGTCGCCCGATCCGAGCCCGGACCCGCGATCGTCGAGCAGGGTGACGTCCACCCCGCGCGCTCGCGCCGCCGCGGCCGCGTCGAGCACCGCGGGCGTGGCGAGCGCGCGCCCGCGGACGCCGTCGCGCAGCCGCGCCTCCGCCTCGCGCATGAGCGCCCGCTCGTCGTCCGCCAACGGCACGCCCGAGGCGACGCGCTCGAGCAGCGGCAGCGATGCCGAGGCGACCTCCGCCGCGCGCTGGAGCCGCACCTGGCGGCTGGCCTCCGCGGTCGCGGCCGCGGCGGCCGCGTCGACCGAGCGCTCCGTGAGCTCGTTGATGCGTCGCGCCGTGCGCCGCAGGCTCGTGACGAACAGCGTCGCGACCACCAGCAGGCCCAGCTGCGTGTCGACCATCAGCAGTCCCGTGAGCGCCGAGCGTCCCGTGGTCGCCGTCCATGTCGCGGTGATCGCGGTCATCGCCGCCGCGGCGCCCCACGCGAGGGCCGTGCGGCCGCGCAGGATGAGGAACCACAGCAGCCACGTGTTCGACCCCAGGTGCCACGCCGCGCGACCGGGGGAGCCGTCCGCCGGCAGCGCCCACGAGATCAGCAGCGTCGACGCGACGACCGTGCCCACCACGAGCCACGCGTCGCGTAGCGGGAACGGGTCCGGATGGGGCCGCCCGAGCAGGACCCCGGCCGCGCTCACGATGATCGCGGCGACGTAGGCGGGCCAGCGCACGCTGAGCGTGTGGATCGTCGCGATCGTGAAGACGACGTTGGTGACGATGAAGATGCCGAGGATGAGGCTCGCGCCCTCCGACGAGAGCGCGAGCAGCCGGCTCACGTCGACGGTGCGGGAGGCCTGCGGGGGCGCGGCGTGGCCGAGGCTCATGGGCGGCTCCAGGTGAGGACGACGGTGGTGCCGACGCCCGGTGACGACGACACGTCCGCATCGCCGCCGGTGACGGTGCGCATGCGCTCGAGGATGCTCACGCGGATCCCGAGCCGCCGCTGCGACACCCGGCCCGCGGCGAAGCCCCGCCCGTGGTCGGCCACCACCACGCGGGCGGACCCGTCCGTGACGTCGCACTCGACGCTCGGCTCGGCTCCCGGCCCGCCGTGCCCGAGCGCGTTGCGCAGCGCCTCGGCGGTGGCCTCCGCGAAGGCCGCCACCACGCCGGCCGGGAGCGGGGCCTCCCCGTCCACCGCGTAGCGGACCGGGACCGACGCATCCACGGTCGCGGCGGTCGAACGCACCACCGCGACGAACTCCTCAGGGTCGTAGTCGCGCGACTCGGTGCGCCCGCTCACCAGCGACTCGACGCTGGCGATCGCGTGGCGCGCCTGCTCGGCGAGCGTGACCGGCGGCGTGGGTCGGGATGCGGCCAGCAGCACGGACATGACGTCGTCGTGGACGATCGCGTTGATGCGGGTCTGCTCGGCCTCGCGCGTGCGCCGGCTCGCCTCGAGCGCGGCCTGCTCGCGGGCGTGGGCGGCGGCGGAGTCCTGACGGTCGCCGGCCGAGATCATCGCGATCGACACGCCGCACAGGATCAGGCAGTAGATGATGGCGCCCAGGCCGTCGAGGATCGCCTCGAGCGCCGCATCGTCCCGCACCTGCATCTGGGTGAAGGCGACGACCGGACCCTGCACGAGCGGGTACACCCAGCCCGCGACGCGCGGCCACGCGATCGCGGCGGCGGTCGCGTGGATCGCGTTGATGCCCTGGGTCCACGGGGTCGCGTCGTCCGCGAGGAGCGGCTCCTTCATGAGCAGCGGCCACGCGATCTGGATCGCCATGAACACCATCGACGTGGTGCCGGCGATGAGGAGCAGAGGCCGGATGGGGAGCACGCGGGACAGCACGGTGTAGAGCGCCGGCACCACCACGCCGACCAGCACGACGAGGATCCCGAACGGGGTGTGCAGCTGGTCGATCTGCCGGAGGAAGCCGCTCGATCCGCCGGCCAGCAGCGCACCGAAGATGACCGCGCCGATGCCGACGGCGAGCAGCAGCGTGCGCTGGATGCGCTCCCGGGCCGGTCTCGCGGCGCCGTTCACGCCGGGACCGTGCTCACTGCGGGCCTTCAAGCAGCCCGTCCTCGAGAGCCCGCTTGTAGAGGTCGACGCGGGACTGGGCGGGGCGGCCCGCGTCCGCGTACTTGCGTCGGATGCGGCTCACGTAGTCCGCCACGGTCTCGCGTGAGACGCCCAGGTGACGGGCCACCGAGTACGCGGTGAGGCCCGAGGCGTAGAGCGAGAGGATCTCCCGCTCGCGTGCGCTGAGGCGGGCGTCCGCGAGCGAGTCGTCCGAGTCGATCGCGGCCGCCCAGTCGGTGCCGAAGACCTCCTGGCCCGCGGCGGCGGTCCGGATCGCGTCGAGCAGCACGTCCGGCTCGGAGGACTTGCGGATGAGCCCGAGTGCGCCCGCGCGCGCCGCCGACTGGATGAGCCGGCGGTCCTCGCCGCCGGTGTAGATGAGCACGTGGGGGCCCATCGCGTGGATGGCGGCGATGTTGGCCTCCGGGGTCGACCCGTCCGCGAGGCGCAGATCGAGCACGACGAGGTCGAGCGTGCGGCCGAGCCCGGGGAGCGCGTCGACGCTCTCGACCAGCCCGGCGAGCTCGAGATCCTGCGCCCCCTCGACAAGGTCGCGGAAGCCGATGGAGATGAGCGCGTGGTCCTCGACGAGTGCGATGACCCGGCGCTCCTTCGCGGCGGTCATGGCTGTCCCCTTTCCTGGCACGGGATTCTAGTCGAAAACGCGGTGACATCCCTGGAAGCGGACGCGATTCAGGCGCCTGCCCCCATAAATGGGGGCTTGTCGCGGGCCCCGCGTCACGGGAGCCTCGTAGCGAGGTTCACGCGGGAGGTGGAGAGGGGTTCGGGTGATGGGCTGGTCGACGGAGTCTGTGGCTCTCGTCGTCACGGGGGGAATGCTCGCACTCGTCGTCATCGCCTCTCTCCACCCTCGTGTGGCCCTGACCGCCGGCTCGAGGATCATCTTCCTCGTCGGCGCCGTCACCTTCATCTCGTTCGCGCTCCTCGCCGAGTACGCGCTCGACCTGTCGGTTCCCGCCGTGGTGCTCGCGCTGCCGCTCGTGCCGGTCGCCGTGATCTTCGTCATCGTGCGCCGGCTGCTCCACGCCTCGCCCCATGCCGCCGAAGCGCCCGCCGCGGCGGCCGCGACGATGACCCCCGGACCCGCCGTCCCGTTCGGCGCCGCGGGCGCCGGGGCGGAGCGGCTGCTCGCCGCGAGCCCGTACGCGACCGCCGCGGAGCTGTCGGAGCTCGCGTACGCGCGCCCCGAGCTGCGGCCCGCGATCGCCGCGAACCCATCGGCCCCGGCAAGCCTGCTGCAGTGGCTCATCGAGCAGGGCGAGCCGGCCGTGCTCGCCGCCATCTCCGCGCGGGGCCGCCTGCTCGGCTGACCGGTACTGTCGCACCCATGCGCCGACCGATCGTCCTCGCCGCCGTCGCCGTGCTGCTGCTCGCCGGCTGCTCCGATTCCGAGCGCCAGGAGCTCGCGGTCGGGGACTGCCTCACCATCTCCGGCACCGACGGCTCGTTCGGCAACGTGCCCGTGGTCGACTGCGCCGGCGTGCACGAGGCCGAGGTGTACGCGGCCTTCGACCTCGACGCCGGCGCCTACGACGAGGACGCCGTGATCGTCGAGGTGGAGGAGGCCTGCGTCGACCGCTTCGAGGCGTACGTCGGCGAGCCGTACCGGACGTCGTCTCTCGACGTCTTCTACACCTACCCGCTCGCGGACGCGTGGGACGAGGGCGACCGCCTCGCGGTCTGCGCGGTCTACGCGCCGGACCCGGACTCGGGCGAGCCCGTCGCGTTCGAGGGCACGCTGGCCGACGCGGCCTGATTCAGGCGCTCACGCGCGAGCGGCGTCCCCCCGCTCGAGCGACCCGACGAGCGGGTCCTCGGAGGCCACGACGCATACCGCGCGCCGGTCGCCGGCGTCCCAGGTCGACGCCGACGGCGCCCAGACGCGCCACTCGAGCCCGTCCGCGAGGTGGTCCGGCACGAGGCGGGCCACGCGCGCCGCGCAGTGCTCCAGCGCGCGTTCCGCGATCACGTCCGCGCCCGGCCAGGCGTCCTCGGTGAAGGCGAGGTCCGCGACGGTCTCCGCCAGGTGCGGCGCCGCGCATGCGACCGCGGTCACCCGCCCGACCGACGGCCCGGCCGCGGGCGGCTCCTCGAGGCACAGGCCTGCGACCACCGCGATCGAGCCGAGCCCGCCCGTGTCACCGCGGTGCGCCGGGGCGAGCGCCGCGGCGCGCGACTCGAGGGCGACGTCGGCGATCACGCCGCCCGCGATCGCGACCGCCGCCGCGCCGCCCACCATCCACGCGAGCCGTGCCCCCCGGCCGGGACGATGCGGCCGTGGCGGGGGCGGGACCGGTGCGTGAGGCGCGGGGACGTCTGCGGGCGCGGCGGGCCTTTCGCCCACCGCCGGCGGCGGCGCGAAGCCCTCGCCGGGCATCACGCGTCTGCGAGCTCGACCACGACCGGGACGTGGTCCGAGGCGCCCTTGCCCTTGCGTTCGTCGCGCACGATCGTCGCGCCGGTCGCGCGCTCCGCCAGGGGGGCGGACGCGTAGACGAAGTCGATGCGCATGCCCTCGCCCTTGGGGAAGCGCAGCGCCTTGTAGTCCCAGAACGTGTACGTGCGCTCGGCGGGGATGAACCGCCGGGACAGCTCGGCGTAGCCCGCGTCCTCGAACGCGTGGAACGCGGCACGCGCCTCGGGGGTGACGTGGGTGACGGCCTCGGAGTCCTCCTCCGACCAGATGTCGGTCGCGAGCGGCGCGACGTTGAAGTCGCCCACGAGCGCCGTGGGGGTGTCCGCCCAGGTCGCGGCGGCCTCGCGCAGGCGCGCCAGGAAGTCGAGCTTGTACGTGTAGTGCGGGTCCGCGAGGCCGCGTCCGTTGGGCACGTACAGGCTCCACACGCGGACACCGCCGGCGGTGGCGCCCAGGGCGCGCGCCTCGACCACCGGGTCGCCCGTCTTGGCGAAGCCGGGCTGCTCGGGGAACGACGTCTCCACGTCGGTCAGGCCCACGCGCGAGGCGATCGCGACGCCGTTCCACTGGTTGAGCCCGTGGATCGCGAGCTCGTAGCCCGCCGCCTCGAAGGCCTCCCGCGGGAACTGCTCGGGCTTGCACTTGATCTCCTGCATGGCGAGCACGTCCGTGTCGGACCGCTCGAGCCAGTCGACCACACGGTCGACGCGGGCACGGATGGAGTTCACGTTCCAGGTGGCGAGGCGCATGGGCACCAAACTACCGGCGGACGATGCGCCGGTAGCCTCGTCGCATGGCCATCGCACTGTTGACGGGAGCCTCCGCCGGGCTCGGCGAGGAGTTCGCGTGGCAGCTCGCCACCGCGGGCCACGACGTGGTGCTGGTCGCGCGCTCGCGCGACCGCCTGGGCGAGGTGGCGCGGCTGCTCGAGGGGGCGACCGGCCGCCACGCCGAGATCCTTCCCGCCGACCTCACCACGGAGAAGGGCCGCAGCGCGGTCGCGGCGCGCCTCCAGGCGGATGAGCGTCCCGTCAGCCTCCTGGTCAACAACGCGGGCTTCGGCATCGGGGAGCGCTTCGCGGACTCGAGCTGGCGTCACGAGAAGGCGCTGCTCGACATCCACGTCACCGCGCCGCTGCGGCTCGCGCACGCCGCCGTCCCCGGCATGGTGGAGCGCGGGCACGGCGCGATCCTCAACGTCGCCTCGGTCGCGGCGCACCTGGGCGACACCACGTACGCCGCGCACAAGCGCTGGGCGGTCGAGTTCACCCAGGCGCTCGCGGGCCAGCTCGACGGCACCGGCGTGACCGCCACGGCCGTCCTGCCCGGCCTGGTCCGCACACGGTTCCACGACTCGGACGCGCTGTCGCACGTGCGTCACGAGTTCCCGGACCCGGTCTGGCTCGACCCGGAGCCCGTGGTCCGGTCCGCGCTCGCCGCCGTGCGCCGCGGCCAGACCGTCGTGACCCCGTCGCCCGGCTACGCCGTCGCCGGCGCGGTGCTCCGGGTGGTGCCCAAGCGCCTCACGCGCGGCCGCCGCAGCCAACAGCGGGGCTGATCCCGCGTGCGCCTGTCCACGCACATGGGTCGCTCCTCCACCAGAGGGGTGTGATGTGAACGGCCACACGCATCCACGGCTCCGGCTGCCGGGCGGGCGGCGTGGATGGGTGCACGGGGCCGAAGGACCGCATCGTCCCCGGCTACCCTGGACGCCATGACCACCGGCACCCCGCGCGAGCAGCTGCGCGACCTCATCAAGGAGCTGGCCGTCGTGCACGGCCGCATCACCCTCGCCTCGGGCAAGGAGGCGGACTACTACGTCGACCTGCGCCGCATCACGCTGCACCACCGTGCCGCGCCGCTCGTGGGTCACGTCCTGCTCGACGCGCTCGAGGAGGCCGGCTTCGGCCCGGCCGACGTCGACGCCGTGGGCGGGCTGACGCTGGGCGCCGACCCCGTCGCCACCGCCCTCATGCACGCCGCCGCGTCGCGCGGGCTCGACCTCGACTCGTTCGTGGTGCGCAAGGAGTCCAAGGCGCACGGGCTCCAGCGCCGCATCGAGGGGCCGGACGTCGCGGGCCGCAAGGTGGTCGCCGTCGAGGACACCTCCACCACGGGCGGCTCGGTGCTGACCGCGGTCGAGGCGCTGCGCGAGGCCGGGGCCGAGGTCGTCGCCGTCGCCGTGATCGTCGACCGCGACACCGGCGCCAAGGAGAAGATCGAGGCCGAGGGCCTGCCGTACCTCTACCTCTACGGTCTCGAGGACCTCGGGCTGTCCTGAGCGGCACCCTTCACGCGCCGCGCGCCCCTCGCTAGGGTGGCGGCCATGCGAGGGATCACGTCGATGCGCCTGGGCACCGGCGCGCTCGTGACGCTCGGCGTCCTCGCCTACGTCTTCGGCGGCCAGGCGGCATGGATCCTGCTGCTCGTCGGCGCCGCCGTGGCGGCGCTCGCGATCTGGGAGTACCTCGAGCACGCGCGCCATCGAGGCGAGGCCGCCCGCTTCGCGATCGAGCACGGCTGGTCGCACACGCCGCGCACCGCGAAGTACTCGCTGCGCTTCTCGGGGACGCCGTTCGACCTGCGCGGCTCCAGCGTGCGCCAGGAGGACGTCCTCGAAGGCAGGTACGGCGGCATCGAATGCGCGACGTACACGCACGTGGTGGAGCAGCAGGCGGACGGCGAACGGTCCTCCGCCCAGGTGTTCCAGGTGACGCTCGCGGAGCTGCCGGTGCGCCTGCCGCGCCTCGACATCGTGCCCGAGCACCTGGGCCACCAGCTCGCGCAGGCCTTCGGAGGCACCGATATCGAGGTGGAGTCCCACGAGTTCAACGCGCGCTGGCGGGTGATGGCCCGCGACCGCCGGTACGGCCACGACGTCATCGATCCCCGGATGATCGAGCGCCTGCTCGCCCCGGACGTCGAGGGCCGCGCGCTGCGCATCGACGGCGGTGCGGTGCTGATGTGGACCTCCGGCCGCGAGGGCGTCGACACGCTCGCGAAGCGGCTGGACGTGGTCGCGGGGGTCGCGCGCCGCATCCCCGACCACGTCGTCCGCCGCTTCCGGGAGCAGGGGGCCGCGATGGCCGACCCGGACGCGCCGCTCACGGGGCCCGCGTGGGCAACCACCCCCGGAGTGCTGAACTCGCGCCGCTACACCGGCATCGGCAGCGACGAGGCGCAGCGCTGGAGCTCGCCCGACGGCGAGCCCGAGGCGGAACCGCCCCGCGCGTGACCCTGTCGGGCTCCGGCCCGCCCCGCTAGAGTCGCCACAGACGTCAGGAGAGACACATGGAATGGTTCCTCATCGCGCTCGGCGTGATCCTCGTGCTCATCGTGCTGTGGGCGATCACGGCCTACAACGGGCTGGTCCGGCTCAGGAACCTCGTGCAGGAGGCGTGGCGTCAGATCGACGTCGAGCTGCAGCGCCGGCACGACCTCATCCCCAACCTCGTCGAGACCGTCAAGGGCTACGCCAAGCACGAGCGAGAGACGCTCGAGGCGGTCACCCAGGCGCGCACCATCGCCGCCGCTCCGGGCTCCTCGCCCGCCGAGCAGGCCGCGCAGGAGAACGTCCTCACGCAGGCGCTCGGCCGCCTGTTCGCGGTCGCCGAGGCCTACCCGGACCTCAAGGCCAACCAGAACTTCATGCAGCTCCAGCAGGAGCTCACCAACACCGAGGACCGCATCGCGGCGGGCCGCCGGTTCTACAACGCGAACGTCCGCAGCCTCAACACCCGCATCGAGACCTTCCCGACGGTGCTCATCGCCTCGATGTTCGGCTTCCACCGCGAGGAGTACTTCGAGACCGAGGACGTCGCGCGCCAGGCGCCCAACGTGCAGTTCTAGCGGCCGTGGCGGTCGAGCTGGGCGACGCCGGCAGCCTCGCCCTCTTCCTCGCCGTCGCGGCGATGGGCGCCGGGGTCGTGATCGCCGGCGCCATCGCCTACCAGCGGGCCCAGCAGGCCCGGCTCGCACGCATCCGGGCCTGGGTCGCCTCCCGCGGCTGGAGCTGGACCGCGCGCGACGACGCCCTGGCGGAGCTCCTCGGCACCAGGCCGTTCGGCATGGGGGACGAGCGCGAGGCGCGCGAGGTCATCACCGGATCCCGCGGCGGCCGCCCGTTCCAGGCCTTCCGCTACGTCGTCGTCGACCACTCGCGCGACTCCAAGGGGCGGCGCAAGACCCGCCGCGAGGACTTCCAGGTGGTGTGGGTGACGCTGCCGCGCTCGCTGCCCGCGCTGCGCTTCGCGCCGGACGATGCGCTCCAGCGGGTCCTCACCGGGCTGGGCTGGGGCGACGTCGACACGGAGTCGCACGCGTTCAACCAGCGGTGGCGGGTGAGCGCCCGCGACGACGCCTACGCGCACGCGATCCTCGCGCCGCACGTCATCGAGGAGCTGCTGCGGCCCGCGTGGGCGGGCGCGACGCTCGTGATCGAGGGTCGGTTCGTCGCCGTCGTGCGCCCCGGCTACCCGGACCTGCGCACCCTCGACGGGACCCTCGAACGGCTGGAGGCGCTCACCGGCACCATCCCGCCGTTCGTGCTCGCCGACTACGGGCGGTGAGCCGGGACCGCCTCCATCGCCCGCGCATCGTCCTCCCGGCGACGGTCCCGGCCCATCGCTGGGAGGATGAGCGCATGACCGTCACGCTCGGCACCCCGCTCACGCCCACCGCCACCCGCGCCCTCCTGCTCGGCTCCGGCGAGCTGGGCAAGGAGGTCGCGATCGAGCTCGCCCGCCTCGGCGTCGAGGTGGTCGCGGCGGACCGCTACGCCGACGCTCCCGCGATGCAGGTCGCGCACCGGGCGCACGTGATCGACATGCTCGATCCCGAGGCGCTGCGCGCCCTCATCGCGGAGGAGCGCCCTCACCTCGTCATCCCCGAGATCGAGGCGATCGCCACCCGGGTGCTCGAGGAGGTCGAGGCTGCGGGCCAGGCCATCGTGATCCCGACGGCGCGCGCCACGATCCTCACGATGGACCGCGAGGGCATCCGCCGCCTCGCCGCCGAGGAGCTCGGGCTGCCGACCTCGTCCTACCGCTTCGTGGACACCGTCGAGGGCCTGCGCGCCGCGGTCGCCGAGGTGGGGCTGCCGTGCGTGGTCAAGCCCGTGATGTCGTCGTCGGGCAAGGGCCAGTCGGTCATCCGCACGCTCGACGACGTCGACGCCGCCTGGACCTACGCGGTCGAGGGCGGCCGCGCGGGCGGCACGCGGATCATCGTCGAGGGCTTCGTCGACTTCGACTACGAGATCACCCAGCTCACCGTGCGCCACGCCGGCGGCGTCACCTTCCTCGACCCCATCGGCCACGTCCAGGTCGACGGCGACTACCGCGAGTCCTGGCAGCCGCAGCCCATGTCGGAGGCGGCGCTCGCCGAGTCCCGACGCGTCGCCGGCGCCGTCACCGAGGCCCTGGGCGGGCGCGGCGTCTTCGGCGTCGAGCTCTTCGTCCGGGGCGACGAGGTGCTGTTCTCCGAGGTCTCGCCCCGTCCCCACGACACCGGCCTCGTCACCCTCGCCTCGCAGGACCTCAGCGAGTTCGCGCTGCACGCCCGCGCGGTCCTCGGCATGCCGGTGCCCGAGGTGCTCACGCTCGGCCCGTCCGCGTCGTGCGCGGTCCTCGCCGAGGGCTCGGGAGTGCCCGTGTTCTCGGGCGTGGACGATGCGGTGGCCGCGCCGGGCACAGACGTGCGCCTGTTCGGCAAGCCACGGGTCGAGGGCCGTCGCCGCGTCGCGGTGACCGTCGCGCGCGGGGCCTCCGTGGACGAGGCGCGGGCGACGGCGCGCGCGGCCGCTGCGGCCCTGCGGATCGACCTTGTGGAGAACCCGGATTCTGTCTGACGGCGGTGCGACCCTGGTCGGGTGACCGCTCCTGACGCCATCCTCGACCAGATCCAGACGCTGCTGCGCGTCGCGGACGGCGGCTCGCCCTACCCGGCCGAGCGCGACCTCGCGCGCAAGCGTGCCGAGAAGCTGATGGTCCGCTACGCGATCGACGAGGCCGGCGCGCGCATGAGCCGCGAGCAGGCCGAGACGCCCACCACGCGGAAGTTCGACTTCGAGGCGCCCTACGTCAAGGACCAGATCATCCTGGTCTGCGGGATCGCCAGGGTGTTCTCGTGCCGGTCGGTCATCCACGGCGGCCGTCGCGTCACCGCGGTCGGCTTCGCCGCGGACCTCGCGATGGTCGCGGCGCTCGTGGACACGCTGCTCCCCGCGATGCGCCTCGAGATGGATGTCTACGGCGGCTCACAGTCGCGCAAGAAGGCGTTCGCCTGGTCGTTCACAAGCACGGTCACGGAGCGCCTCCGGGACTTCTACGCCGGGGCGCTGCGCGAGGCGGAGGAGGAGGGCACCGGCTCCGCGGTGGTGCTGCTCGACCGGGCCCAGCAGGTCGAGGCCGCGTACCACGAGATGTTCCCGAACCTGCGGTCGGCCCGGCGTCGCGTGCTCCGGTCGTGGGAGGGGTGGGGCGAGGGCGCCGAGGCGGGACAGCGCGCGGACATCTCGCTCGGCCGGAAGGTGGACGAGGCGGAGCGGCGCGAGCTGGGGGCGTGACGTTGGTAGCGTCGCTCGCGTGACCGACGCGACCCTCGCCGTCCACGGCCTGACCCACGACTTCGGCGACCGCCGCGCGCTCGACGGCGTGACCTTCGAGGTGCGCCCCGGACGCCTCACCGGCTTCGTCGGCGCGAACGGCGCCGGCAAGACCACCACGATGCGCGCGATCGTCGGGGTGATGCGCCCGGACGCGGGCGACGTGACCTTCGGCGGCGCGGCCATGACCCTCGAGGTGCGGCGCCGCATCGGCTACATGCCGGAGGAGCGCGGGCTGTACCCGAAGATGAAGGTGGCCGAGCAGCTCGTCTACCTCGCGCGTGTGCTCGGCGTCGGCAAGGCGGAGGCCGTGGCGCGCGCGGAAGCGCTGCTCGACGCGCTCGATCTGACGGAGCGCCGCGACGACCTTCTCCATACGCTCTCGCTAGGCAACCAGCAGCGCGTCCAGGTGGCCGCCGCGCTCATCCACGAACCCGACCTGCTCATCCTCGACGAGCCCTTCTCGGGACTCGACCCGATCGCCATGGACGCGATGGCGGCACGCCTGCGGGAGCGGGCCGAGGCGGGCGTGCCCGTGCTGTTCTCGAGCCATCAGCTCGACCTCGTGGAGCGACTGTGCGACGACCTGGTGCTCATCCACCAGGGACGCGTCGTCGCGTCCGGCGACGCGCGCGCCCTCCGCGAGCAGCGCGCCGGCCGCCGCTACCGCGTGGAGGTGGGCGGCATCGACGCGTGGAGGCCCGCGCTTGCCGGCATGACCGTCGTCGGGTCGGGGCCGCAGGGCACCCTCGTCGACCTCGACGGCTCGGCCGACCCGCAGGCGCTGCTCGCCGCCGCGCAGGCCGCCGGCCCGGTCGAGCACTTCTCGCGCACCGTCCCCTCGCTCACCGAGCTGTTCGCGGAGGTGGTTCGATGACGGCGTCGCGCTCCGGGCTGGTCCGGCTGGTCGCCGACCGCGAGATCGCCGTCAAGCTCCGCGACAAGGGCTTCCTGGCCTCGACGGCGGTGTTCATCGCGGTGATCGTGCTCGCGGTAGTCGTGCCGGTCATGCTGGACGGGGACTCCCCCGAGTACACGGTCGCGACCTCGGAGCAGGCCCGGCCCGTCGCCGAGGCCGCGGCGAAGCTCGGCGCGGCGGACGTGCAGGGCCTGCCGTCGGCAGACCTGACCATCGCCGCCGATGTCGCCGGCCGCACCGACCCCATCGCCGCGCTGGAGGATCCCGAGATCGATGCCGCGCTCACGCTGGATGCGGGAGGGGCCGTCGTCATCACCGCCCAGGAGAGCGTGCCGGGCGACCTCGAGGAGCTGATCGCCGCCGCATCGTCCGCAGTGACCGCGCAGGCCGTCGCTACCGACGCGGGGCTGTCCGCCGACCAGGTCGCCGCGCTCACCTCGCCGGAAGCTCCGCGGGTCGACCTCCTCGAACCGAAGCCGCAGCAGCCGGTGCCGCCCGAGCTGGTGATCATCATCTTCGGCTTCCTCTTCTACTTCACCGTGCTCACCTTCGGCGCCTCGATCGCCCAGTCCGTGGTCGAGGAGAAGTCCTCGCGCGTCGTCGAGATCCTGGTCGCGGCGGTGCCGGTGCGCTGGCTGCTCGCCGGCAAGGTGCTCGGCAACGCCGCGATGGCGCTCGGCCAGGTGGTGCTCATCGTCGGCGCGGGGCTCCTGGGCGCGCAGGCGATCGGGAAGGGTGACATCGTGACGCAGGTGCTCGGCGTGAGCGGATGGTTCCTCGCGTTCTTCGTGCTCGGGTTCCTCATGCTCGCGTGCCTGTGGGCCGTCGCGGGCTCGCTCGCCTCCCGCGTCGAGGAGCTGCAGTCGACCACCCTCTACATGCAGCTCGCTGTGATGGCGCCGTTCTTCACCGCGATCCTCATCCGCGACGAGGGCCCGCTGCGCGTCGCGCTGTCGTACTTCCCGCTCACCGCGCCGCTGATGATGCCCGCGCGGGTCGCCACCGGCGACGCCGCGGTCTGGGAGCCGTGGGTCGCGGTGGGGATCGTGGCCGCGACCGCCGTGGCCCTGATCGCTGTGGGCGCGCGCCTGTATGCGGGCTCGGTGCTCAACACCTCCGCGCGTACGCGGCTGGGAGGCGCGTGGGCCGCCGGCGGCCGGGCATGACCGCGCACGAGCCGGCGCGCGCCGGCGATCAGGAACCGGCGCACGGACTCGGCCCGTGGGAGGGGGCGTGGCCGTCCGATGCGCGCTACGACCCCGAGCTGCTCGCGCACGGCGACCGCCGCAACGTGGTCGACCGCTACCGCTACTGGCGCCACGACGCGATCGTCGCGGACCTCGACGAGCGCCGGCACCCGTTCCACGTCGCCATCGAGAACTGGCAGCACGACCTCAACATCGGGTCCGTCGTGCGCACCGCGAACGCGTTCCTCGCGCGCGAGGTGCACATCGTGGGCAACCGCCGGTGGAACCGCCGCGGCGCCATGGTCACGGACCGCTACCAGCACATCCGGCACCACCCGACCGTCGAGGATCTCGCCGCATGGGCGACCGGCGAGGGGCTGCCGGTCATCGGGATCGACAACCTGCCCGGCTCCGTGCCGCTCGAGACGTACGCCCTGCCGCGTGCGTGCGTGCTGGTGTTCGGGCAGGAGTCCGTGGGGCTGTCCGACGCCGTGCGGGAGGTCGCGACGGCGACGCTCGCGATCGGCCAGTACGGCTCGACGCGGTCGATCAACGCCGGCGCCGCCGCCGCGATCGCGATGCACGCCTGGGTCCGCCAGCACGGCGACATCGCCGAGGGGCACGTCGGCTGACGGATTCCTGCGCCGTCGGATGTCGATCCGTTGCGTCCGCTGCGTCGTCGGGGTGAGACTCGGGAGGTGCCCGGGCTCATCGACGCAAAGGACACCGACATGAAGTACCTCCTTCTCATCGTCTCGGACCCCACGCTGCCGTCGCCGGAGCCCGGCGACGAGGGCTTCGACGAGTACATGGCCGCCTGGACCCGGTACACGCAGGACATGGTCGAGGCCGGCGCCTACGGCGGGGGCGAGGCTCTCCAGGGCCCCGAGACCGCCACGACCGTCCGCCACGAGGCGGGCGCGACCACGCTCGTCGACGGCCCGTTCGCCGAGCTCAAGGAGCACGTGGGCGGCTACTACGTGGTCGACGTCGACACCCTCGACGACGCTCTCGAGTGGGCGAGGCGGCTCCCGGTCGGGACCGGCGCCGTCGAGGTGCGCCCGATCTTCCCGACGGACGGCTTCTGAACGCTCGGACGGACGATGCGGCGCTCACCCGCGTCGCCCGCGAGGAGGGCGGGCGCCTGCTCGCCCTCCTCGCCGACCGCCTGGGCGACCTCGACCTGGCCCACGACTGCCTCCAGGAGGCGTATGCGAAGGCCGCCGCGACCTGGCCGCGGCGCGGCGCGCCCGACGAGCCCGCCGGCTGGGTCTACGTGGTCGCCCGCAACGCCGGCATCGACCGCCTCCGGCGCGATGCGGCCGCCGGGAGGCGCGTCGCGGCGCAAGCGCGCGTGCTCGAGACGGGTGTGGCCAGGGACGAGGCGGTGGAGGACCCGGACGGGCGCGCCGCGGCCCTCGTGGCCGAGGATGCGGAGGTCGGCGACGAGCGGCTGCGGCTCCTGCTGCTGTGCTGCCACCCGTCGCTGTCCAGGGAGACGCAGGTGGTGCTCACGCTGCGCCTCGCGGGCGGGCTCACGACGCAGGAGATCGCCTCGGCCCTCCTGCTGCCCGACGCGACCGTGCAGCAGCGCATCGTGCGCGCCAAGCGCAAGATCCGCGCGGCGCGCATCCCGCTGACCATCCCCGCGGACCTGGCGGAGCGCGCCGCGGTGCTCACCGACGTGCTCGCCCTCATCTTCAACGAGGGCTACGTCGCGCACTCGGCCGCCGCCGGGACGCTCACCCGGGTCGAGCTCGCGGACCAGGCGATCCGGCTCACCGCCGCCGCGGCCGACGCGCTGCCCGCCGAGCCCGAGCCCGCCGGCCTGCTCGCCCTCCAGCTGTTCCACCGCTCGCGCGAGGCCGCGCGCACCGATGAGGAGGGGGCGCTCGTGCGCCTCGCCGACCAGGACCGCACCCGCTGGGACCGGGCGATGATCGCGCGGGGCTACGCGGTGCTCGGCCGCGCGCTCGCGATGCGCCGGCTGGGTCCGTGGCAGGTGCAGGCGCTCGTCGCGGCCGAGCACACGCGTGCGACCACGGACTGGGCCCGCATCGTCCGGTACTACGACCTCCTCATCGGCATGACGCCCGGACCGGTGCCGAGGCTGTCGCGCGCCGTGGCGGTCGCCGAGGTCGAGGGCGCCGCCGTGGGGCTCGCCGCGATCGACGCCATCGAGGGCCTCGACGGCTACCACCTGCTCCACGCGGCCCGCGCGGACCTGCTCGAACGCGCGGGCGAGCCGGCCGCCGCCCGCCTCGCATGGGAGCGCGCCGCCGCGCTCGCCACCAACCCCGCCGAGATCGCATACGCCGAGCGGCGGCGGCGCGCGTGCGGTGCGTGACGCATCGTCCCTACCTGCGCGGACGGCCGCCGAGGTCTGGGACCTTCGCCACCCAGCACGAATCGATTTCTGACAGAATGGCAGGCGGTTCCATCCGCACAAGCTCAGGAGTAACCCATGGCTATCGCCACCACCGAGTCGTACGCCGCGATGCTGGACGCCGCCAAGGCCGGCGGCTACGCGTTCCCGGCGATCAACATCACCTCGTCCTCGTCCGTCACCGCCGCCATCCAGGGCTTCGCGGAGGCCGAGTCCGACGGCATCATCCAGGTCTCGGTGGGCGGTGGCCAGTACGCCTCCGGCTCGACCATCAAGGACGCCGTCGTCGGCTCGCTCGCCCTCGCCGCGTACGCCCGCGTGGTCGCCGAGAAGTACGGCGTCACCATCGCGCTGCACACCGACCACTGCCACAAGGTCTACCTCGAGGAGTGGCTGAAGCCGCTGCTCAAGCTCGAGGCCGAGTCGATCGCCTCCGGCAACGGCCCGATCTTCAACTCGCACATGTGGGACGGCTCGTCCGTGCCGATGGACGAGAACCTCGCGATCGCCGAGGAGCTCCTGGAGCTGTCGCAGGCGGCGGACACGATCCTCGAGATCGAGATCGGCGTCGTCGGCGGCGAGGAGGACGGCCACTCGGCCGAGGTCAACGACAAGCTCTACTCGACCCCCGAGGACGGCATCGCCACCATCGAGAAGCTGGGTCTGGGCGAGAAGGGCCGCTACATGACGGCCATGACGTTCGGCAACGTGCACGGCGCCTACAAGCCCGGTGCCGTCAAGCTGCGCCCGGAGATCCTCGGCGACATCCAGGCCGCCGCCGCCGCGAAGTTCGGCAAGGAGAAGCCGTTCGACCTCGTGTTCCACGGTGGCTCGGGTTCGACCGCCGAGGAGATCGCGACCGCGGTCTCGCACGGTGTCATCAAGATGAACATCGACACGGACACCCAGTACGCGTACACGCGTCCCGTCGTCGACCACATGATGAAGAACTACGACGGCGTCCTCAAGGTCGACGGCGAGTGGGGCAACAAGAAGGCCTACGACCCGCGCGCGTGGGGCAAGCTCGCCGAGGCCGGCATGGCCGCCCGCGTCGTCGAGGCCTGCCAGCAGCTCGGTTCCGCCGGCAAGAAGATCTGAACCACCTGATCGTGAGGGAGGCCTCCGCGGTCGCGTGACTGCGGGGGCCTCCGCACGTTCGGGGGACGATGCGCGCTGCAGGCGCGGCGCGCATCGGCCGATAGCCTGTGAGGGGCGTCCGCGCCTCACGAGATTTCAAGTCCCGGCCGGATGCCGGGCGAAGGGGAGGGCACGATGCCCGGAGCAGTGATCGTCGGAGCCCAGTGGGGCGACGAGGGCAAGGGGAAGGCGACGGACCTCCTCGGCTCGCGCGTCGACTACGTCGTGAAGTTCAACGGCGGCAACAACGCGGGCCACACGGTCGTCATCGGCGACCAGAAGTTCGCGCTGCACCTGCTGCCGTCCGGCATCCTCACCCCGGGCTGCACGCCCGTCATCGGCAACGGCGTCGTCGTCGACCTGCGCGTGCTGTTCCAGGAGCTCGACGCGCTCAACGAGCGCGGCGTCGACACCTCCGACCTGCTCGTGTCGAACGCGGCGCACATCATCGCGCCGTACGCCCGCACCCTCGACAACGTCACCGAGCGCTTCCTCGGCAAGCGCAAGATCGGCACGACCGGGCGCGGCATCGGCCCGGCCTACGCCGACAAGATCAACCGCCTCGGCATCCGCGTGGGCGACCTCTTCGACGAGACGGTGCTGCGCGACAAGATCGAGGGCGCGCTGGTGGCGAAGAACCACCTGCTCGTCAAGGTCTACAACCGCCGCGCGATCACCGTCGACGAGGTCACTGACGAGCTGCTCGCGTACCGCGACCGGCTCGCGCCGCACGTCACCGACACGTCGCTCGTGCTCAACAACGCGCTCGAGGCCGGCGAGACCGTCCTATTCGAGGGCGGCCAGGCGACCATGCTCGACGTCGACCACGGCACCTACCCGTTCGTCACCTCGTCCTCCGCGACCGCGGGCGGCGCGTGCACCGGCTCCGGCGTGGGCCCGACGCGAATCGACTCGGTCATCGGCATCGCGAAGGCGTACACCACCCGCGTGGGCGAGGGCCCCATGCCCACCGAGCTGCTCGACAAGTGGGGCGACCGCCTGCGCGACGTCGGCCATGAGTTCGGCACCACCACCGGCCGCCCGCGCCGCTGCGGCTGGTACGACTCGGTGATCACGCGCTACGCGTCGCGCATCAACGGCCTCACGGACATCGTGCTCACCAAGCTCGACGTCCTCACCGGCATCGACGAGATCCCGGTGTGCGTGAGCTACGACGTGGACGGCGTTCGCTACCAGGACCTTCCCCTCGACCAGGCGGCCTTCGCCGCGGCCGAGCCGGTCTACGAGACCTTCCCCGGCTGGGAGGAGGACATCTCGGGCTGCCGCGACTTCGCGGACCTGCCGCAGAACGCTCAGGACTACGTCAAGGCGGTCGAGGAGCTCTCGGGCTGCCGGATCTCCACGATCGGCGTGGGCCCGGGCCGCGACGAGATCATCCAGATCAACGACCTGCTCCACGAGCGCGGCTGAGGCGCAGCCGCGCGAGCCAGTCGGCGATGTCGTCGGCCGCGCCGTCGGCGAGGCTGTACCAGCGGTGCGTGCCGTCGGGCATGACGTCGACGAGCCCCGCGTGTGCGAGGACCCTCAGGTGCTGGGACGCGCGGGCGGGCGAGATGCCGAACGAGTCCGCCGCCGAGGCTGACAGGTCCCCGGCGGTGGCGGCGCCGAACTCGAGGAGCTCCAGGAGTCGGCGGCGCACGGGGTGGGCGAGGGCGGTCAGGATCGCGTCGAGGCGTTCCGTGCGGTGGAGGCCGTCCTCGGACATGGGTGCTCCCGGATGCTCGGTGGCCGCCGCTTCTGGCGTGTCGCGGAGCGCGTCGTGTTGCCGTCGCGCTGTTTCAGCAATTCCGAAAGTAGCGCGGGAATCGCGGTCCGATGCGAAATCCCCAGGGGCGATCGTGGGACCTCGCGGGTCCGCGCAACACCACGAGGGAGTCGGCGGTCGGCGCGGCTTCGGTGTGGCGCCCTCGCGACGACGTGCCCTCCCTGCGCGCTGTTCAAGCGATTCCTGAAATACGCCAGGGCGACATGCGAGTCCGCGCGTCGAGCTCGCTGCTCGCCTGCTCGCGCGTCCTGCGCGGCGCCCCCCAGCGCCCCCGCCCCCACGCAATTCCAGCGATTCCTGAAATACGCCAGAGCGACATGCACGTCCGCACGCCGCGGGGGCGGGGCGGTGTCTTCCCGCGCTGGCGAGCACGCGGCGCAGTCTCGCGCAAGAATGCTGCGTCGCGTGTGCGGAACCGTGCGCATTCGGGTGCCTCGCTCCAGGCGTGCCGTGGATGCGAAACCTCCTCGTATTGCGGACGATACAAAACGGATATACCGTCCGAAATGGGACTCGATCCCCGCGAGGCGTCAGAGGGCCGCCTCGACGAAACACTGGGGGAACTTCAATGAAGAAGATTCTGGCGACCCTGTTCGCCGTCATCGCGCTCACGTTCGCGGGCGCATCCGCCGCCTCCGCGACCGATCCGTGTGCCACCTCCTGTGGCGGCCCATACGTCCAGGAGGAGACCGGGTGGGGCAGCGGCACCCCGTTCGACGGCGAGAACTGGTCGATGTACTCGTACGGATGCAACTGTGCGCAGCTCATCGCAGGGAACCCGAAGAACGACTACAAGAACGGCAGCAGCGCGGTCGGGAACATCTCGTTCAGCCGGCTCAGCAACGGCACGACCACCATCACGATCAAGCTCTTCGCAGCGAAGTTCGTCGACGACCCGGTGGTGCATATCGCCTGGTTCAACAGCGACTTCTCGGCCTTCGTCAACAAGTCGGGCAACCCGGTCCCCGGAAACTTCCCGTTCAACTCCGACCGGATGCCGTACCCCAGCGGGGTGGACATCGTCTGGTCGGCCGACGGCAGGACCGCGACGATCACGGGTCTGCCGCAGACCACCTACTACGCCATCCACACCGAGGTGCTCACCGTCGCCGACTGAGCCCCCTCGAGGGCCGCGTCCTTCCCCGGGCGCGGCCCTCCTCCATGCTCGGCGCGGCTCACGCCCGCGCCCGCGCCACGTCCGTGCACGGCTCGACCGCCCGCGCCCCGCGGACCCCGCACCGCCTAGACTCGCACGCGTGATCATCCTTCTCGTCGGTTCCGGCGCGCGCGAGCACGCCCTCGCCCGCGCCCTGTCCCTCGACCCGGCCGTCGCGCAGCTGCACGCCGCCCCCGGCAACCCGGGCATCGGCACGCTGAGCACCGCGGACGGCACGCCCGTCACCCTGCACGGCGTCGAGGCCACGGACCCCGTCGCGGTCGCGGCCCTCGCCGCCGCGGTCAAGGCCGACCTGGTCGTGGTCGGCCCGGAGGCCCCGCTCGTCGCGGGCGTGTCGGACGCCGTGCGCGGCGCCGGGATCCCGGTCTTCGGGCCGAGCGCCAAGGCCGCCATGCTCGAGGGCTCGAAGGCCTTCGCCAAGGAGGTCATGGCCGCGGCGGACGTGCCCACCGCCGAGCCGCGGGTGTGCACCACGAGCGCCGCGCTCGAGGAGGCCTTCGACGCGTTCGGCGCCCCCTACGTGGTCAAGGACGACGGGCTCGCCGCGGGCAAGGGCGTGGTGGTGACCGAGGACCGCGCCGCCGCCCTGGCGCACGGCGAGGCCATCATCGACGCCGGCGGCGTCGTGGTGGTCGAGGACTTCCTCGACGGCCCAGAGGTGAGCCTGTTCTGCCTGTGCGACGGCGAGACCGTGGTGCCGCTCCAGCCCGCCCAGGACTTCAAGCGCGCGTACGACGCCGACGCCGGCCCCAACACCGGCGGCATGGGCGCCTACTCGCCGCTGCCGTGGGCGCCCGCGGACCTGGTCGACGAGGTGGTCCGCACCGTCGCCCAGTCCACCGTCGACGAGATGGCCCGCCGCGAGACCCCCTTCGTGGGTGTCCTCTACTGCGGCCTCGCGCTCACGTCCAAGGGCGTGCGCGTCGTCGAGTTCAACGCCCGCTTCGGCGACCCCGAGACCCAGGTGGTGCTCGCGCGCCTCGCGACGCCGCTCGCCGGAGTCCTGCTCGCGGCCGCCGAGGGCCGCCTTGCCGCTCTCCCGCCCCTCGAGTGGAGGGACGATGCGGCGGTCACCGTCGTGGTCGCCGCCGAGAACTACCCGGATGCCCCGCGCAAGGGCGACCCCATCACCGGCATCGACGAGGCCGAGCAGGTCGACACCGTGCACGTGCTCCACGCCGGGACCAGCCTGGACCACCGTGGTGCGCTGCTGAGCAGCGGCGGCCGCGTCCTCAGCGTGACGGCGCTCGGCGCGACCCTCACCGAGGCCCGCGAGCGGGCCTACCAGGGCGTCGACCGCATCGTCCTGCCGGGAAGCCATCACCGCACCGACATCGCGGCGAAGGCCGCCGCCGACGCGGACGGGGCCGCCTGATGCCCGGCCACGCGACCCCGCCCCAGCACCTCGAGCTCGAGGGATGGCGCCACGTCTACTCGGGCAAGGTGCGCGACCTCTACGAGCCCGTCGAGCCGCACCCGCGCGGCGACGTGGTCCTCGTGGTCGCCTCCGACCGCATCAGCGCGTACGACTGGGTGCTCCCCACCGAGATCCCCGGCAAGGGCGGCATCCTCACGGGGCTGAGCCTGTGGTGGTTCGACCAGGTCCTCGACATCGTCGCGAACCACACCGTCGAGGCGCCCGTACCGGCCGAGGTCGAGGGGCGCGCGATGGTGTGCAAGCGCCTCGACATGTTCCCCGTCGAGTGCGTGGCCCGCGGCTACCTCACCGGCTCCGGCCTGGTCGAGTACAACGAGAGCGGCACGGTCTGCGGCATCCCGCTGCCCGCGGGCCTCGTGGACGGGTCGCGGCTGCCCGAGCCGATCTTCACCCCGGCCACCAAGGCCGAGGTGGGCGAGCACGACGAGAACGTCGACTTCGACGCCGTGGTGGCGCTCATCGGCCGCGAGGACGCCGAGGCGCTGCGCGACCTCACCCTCGCGCTCTACGTGCGCGCCCACGAGATCGCGGCCGCGAAGGGCATCATCCTGGCCGACACGAAGTTCGAGTTCGGTCGCGACGGTTCCGGCGCGATCATCCTCGGCGACGAGGTCCTCACCCCCGACTCGAGCCGCTTCTGGCCCGCCGACGAGTGGGAGCCGGGCCACGCCCAGCCGAGCTTCGACAAGCAGTTCGTGCGCGACTGGCTGACCTCGCCCGAGTCGGGCTGGGACAAGAGGTCGGACACGCCGCCGCCCGCGCTGCCCGCGGATGTCGTGGAGCGCACGCGCGCCCGCTACGTCGAGGCGTTCGACAGGCTGGCCAAGCACTGAGCGCACCGGCACAACGGAATCCGCGCGGCATGCGTCCTACCGACATGGGACGTTTGCCGAGGGTGGCCGTGCTCGCGGTCGTGGGCGCGCTGGTGCTGGGCACGCTGCTCGCCGGCTGCGCGTCCCCGGGTACGGACGACGGCGTCGAGCACGGCGAGACGCTCGACCTCGGCGTGCCGGGCGCGGTCCTCGACGTGGCGGAGGGCGTCGCCGGCTACCCGGCGTGCGGCAATGAGCCCATCACGCACGACGGCGTCACGTGGTACCCGTTCGAGCCCGCCAACCTCGACGAGTTCCCGGAGGTCGCGGCCCTCGCGGCGGGCGGCCTCGGCGGCGGGACGATGCGCATCGTCCTTCCGGCGGTGGTCGCACCGGGGCCGGGAGACGACGTGGGCACGCTCACCGTCTACGAGGGCGGGCTCGCGCATTGGATCTCCGACAGCGGCGACCTCGAGACGTGGCTCACGGACCGGCCGCTCGAGTACTGGTGGGCCTGCTGAGCGTCGGCTGAGCGCTACGCGTGGCTCTCGGTCTGCAGCTCGCGCTTCTGGACCACCGCCACGGAGGGCACTCCCCAGCCGCGGGTGAGCGAGAGCGCGCGCAGCGCGAGGATCACGACCAGCGGCACCCAGAACACCACCTCGGGAGGCAGTCCGAGCGCCCACAGCGCCCACAGCGTGAAGGCGCCGCCGAGCGCCGCGGTCGCGTACAGCTGGCCGTTCCAGAACACCTCGGGCACCTGCGCCGCGAACAGGTCGCGGAGGATGCCGCCGCCCACGCCGTTGGCGACGCCCACGATCATCGCGGCGACCGGGCTGGCGCCGGCATCGAGGGCGATGCCCGTGCCGATCACCACGAAGATCGCGAGGCCCGCCGCGTCGGAGTACTCGACGATGCGGTGGCGGGCGAAGGCGCCCAGGTCCCGGCGGCGCGCGGCCGGGGCGATGGCCAGCGCGGTCGCCACGGCGACGAGCACGAGCGTGGGGTTCTCGATCCAGAAGACGGGCTGGCGGAGGAGGAGGTCGCGCATCGTCCCGCCGCCCACGGCGACGAGGCTTGCGAGCACGACCGCGCCCACGAGATCCATGCGCCGGCGGCTCGCCGCGACGGCGCCGGAGACCGCGAACGCGACCGTGCCGAGGTACTCGAGGACCACGCGCAGGGTGACGAGCGCGTGCTCGAGGATCGCGTCGGGCGCGACGGCGGTGACGAGGTCGGTCATGGGGCTCTCCGTTCGGGCGACCCCCAAGGGTACGTGCGCCCCCGCGCGCCGGTAGAATCCACGCCATGGCCACGATCCTCGTCCACGTCATGCCCAAGCCCGAGATCCTCGACCCGCAGGGCAAGGCGGTCGGCGCAGCCCTTCCCCGCCTCGGCTTCGACGGCGTCGCGCAGGTCCGTCAGGGCAAGCGCTTCGAGCTCACCGTCGACGGCGAGGTGACCGATGAGGTCCTCGCCAAGGTCCGCCAGGCCGCCGAGACCCTCCTCAGCAACCCCGTCATCGAGGACGTCGTCGAGGTGACGGTCGCGCAGGAGTCGGCGTGACCGCGCGCATCGGCGTCGTCACCTTCCCCGGCACGCTCGACGACCGCGACGCCTCGCGCGCCGTGCGCCTCGCCGGTGCCGAGGCCGTGCCGCTGTGGCACAACGACGGCGACCTCAAGGACGTCGACGCGGTGGTGCTGCCCGGCGGCTTCTCGTACGGCGACTACCTGCGCGCCGGCGCGATCGCACGCTTCGCTCCCATCATGGAGAAGCTCGTCGACGCCGCGCACGGCGGCCTGCCGGTGCTGGGCATCTGCAACGGCTTCCAGGTCCTCACCGAGGTGCACCTGCTGCCCGGCTCGATGGTCAAGAACGAGCACCTGCACTTCATCTGCCGCGACCAGACGCTGCGCGTCGAGAACGCGGAGACCTCCTGGACCTCGGAGTACCGGGACGGCGAGGAGATCGTCATCCCGTTGAAGAACCAGGACGGCCAGTACGTCGCGGACGAGTACACGCTCGACATGCTCGAGGCCGAGGGTCGCGTCGCTTTCCGCTACGTGGGCTGGAACCCGAACGGCTCGCGTCGCGACATCGCCGGCATCACCAACGAGCGCGGCAACGTGGTCGGCCTGATGCCGCACCCGGAGCACGCGGTCGAGGCGGGCTTCGGCCCCGACTCGCGCGAGTCCGGCCGCACCGGCACCGACGGCCTCGCGTTCTTCACCTCCGCCATCAAGAACCTGCTCGCGACCGCCTGATCTCGCGGCGCCGGTGAGCCGTCCCCGCTGCGGGGAGCTGGGCGACGGTTTCGCGAGGTTCTCGACTCCTGCGGGGAGCTGAGCGACTTTCCAGGGAGCCTCATGATCACCGAGTCCGTGATCCTCCGCGTCCACCCCGGCCGCGAAGCCGCCTACGAGGCCGCCTTCCGGGAGGCCTCGCCGATCATCGCCCGCCAGCGCGGCTACCTGGCCCACTCGCTCAAGCGCGGCATCGAGGACCCGGCGACGTACCTGCTCACGGTCGAGTGGGAGACGCTCGAGGACCACGAGGCCGGGTTCCGTGGGTCGGCCGACTACCAGGAGTGGCGCCGGCTGCTCCACCCGTTCTACGTCGAGCTGCCGCCCGTCCCGCACTACCGCGCGGTCGACCTCGCGGGCTGACGCCTCCGCGCGCGGGTCGCGACCGCCAGCGCACCCGCGACCACGCCGAGCGCGAGCGTGAGCGCGTTGCCCGCGTACGCGAACCCGGTGGGCACCGCCATCGCGGCCAGCGCCGCGGGCGCCGCGAGGTGCCACGCGCCCCGCGCGGCCCACACCAGGGCGAGAGCGGAGGCCGCGATGCCGGCCACGAGGCACGCGACCATCGCGGGCATCCACGCCGGATCGAGCGACGCCCACCCGTCGAGCGCGAACCACGCGCCCCCGCCCGCGAGGGTCAGCGTCGAGGCGCCCGCGAGCGGTGCGGCGAGCCGCTCCAGCGCTCGGATCATGCCCCGACGCTAGCGGCGCATCGTCCCTGGCTCAAGCCTCGTTCAGCGTGCGAGGCGGTCGCGAAGCTCGGCGAGCGCACCGAAGGTCGTGCGATTGAGGTCCGCACCCAGCTGGTTGGGGACCGTGACGAGCAGGGTGTCCGCGGTCATCACCGCATCGTCCTCCCGCAGCTCCCGTTCGAGCTTGTCGAGGTCGCCCACGTACGTCTTGCCGAACGTCGACACGGTGTTGTCGATCTCGCCGATCTGGTCGCGGTTGCCGCCGAGGCGGTCGCGCTCGAGGTACGGGTGGAAGTAGGTGTCGGTGACGTCGTCGACGATGGGCATGATGCTGCGCGAGACCGAGGTCCGCGGCTCGCCCGCGTGGCCGGCCTCGCGCCATGCCTGACGGAACGCCTCGAGCTGGCGGGCCTGCACCACTCCCAGCGGCTCGCCGGTCGCCTCGAGCACGAGCGTCGAGGACATGAGGTGCATGCCGAGCTCGCCCGCGCGCCGGCCCGACTCGATGCCGCCGGCGCCGTACCAGATCCGGTCCGACAGGCCGGGGGAGTGGGGCTGGATCGGCAGCAGCTCGCCCGCACGCACGTGCGCCCGCGGCCCCGCCGGCGCGATGCCCTCGCCGGCGATCGCCTCGCGGAACCGCGCGATACGCCGCGCGGCGTCCGCCGACGGGCTGTCGCCGAAGCCCAGCGGGTAGCCGAACTCCGCCGGACCGTCCGCGGCGGGCTCCGGGCTGCCTCGCGACACCCCGAGCTGGAGCCGGCCGCCGGCGACGAGGTCCGCGGTCGCGGCGGCCTCGGCCATGTACAGCGGGTTCTCGTACCGCATGTTGATGACGCCGGTGCCGAGCTCGATCCGCGAGGTACGCGCGCCCATCGCGGCGAGCAGCGGGAACGGCGAGGAGAGGCACTGCTCGAAGTGGTGCACGCGGATCCACGCGCCGTCGATGCCCGCGTCCTCGGCCGCCTCGGCCAGACGGATCGTGTCCGTCATCGCCTCCTCGGCGGTGCGCACCTTCGATCCGGGCGCCGCGGACCACCAACCGAACGACAGGAATCCGACCTTGCGCACCCGCGCCTCCTTAGGTTGACGTGTCATCCAAACTGCCACCCTAGCGCCCGACAGTGCGCACGGATCCCGAGTCGACACGCCGTCTCCCTGCCCATTCTCCCGCGCGATCCGCGGCGTGTCGCGGCCAACTCCGTGCGGAATGTCCGCGGGCTGCGAGCGTCCCCGTCGCTACCCTGAGCCCATGATCACGGTCCGTCGCGTCACGCCCGACAGCCCCGACGCGCACGCCCTGTGGGCCGAGCAGCAGGCGGACCTCGCGCTCCGGTACGACTCCCCGGACCTCGTGCTCGAGACGTCGTTCCCGACCCTCGTCGACTCCCTCGTCGGCTACGCCGAGGACGGCGAGCCGGTCGCGAGCGCCGTGCTGCGCTGGTCGCCGTACCCGACCGGCGCCGGCTCGATCGAGCTCAAGCGCCTGTTCGTCCGTCCCGGGCATCGCGGTCACGGCCACTCGAAGGTGATGATGGGCGCCGCCGAGGCCATCGCCCGCCGGGCGGGCGCGACGCGCATCGTCCTCGAGTCCGGGACCGAGCAGCCCGAGGCGCTCGCCCTCTACGACCGCCTGGGCTACGGCCGCATCCCCGGATACGGCGAGTACAAGGACGAGCCGGACTCGGTCTGCTTCGGGCTCGACCTGCCGGTCAGGGTGCTCGTGCTCACGGGTGCGATGGGGGCGGGCAAGACCTCGGTGGCGGAATCCGTCCACACGGCGCTCGCGCTGCGCGGCGCCCGCACCGTGCTCCTCGACGCCGACACCCTGTGCGAGGCGTACCCGTCCCCGCCGGGGGACATGGTCAACCAGGCGCTGCTCCTGGAGGCCCTCGCCGCCCTCGCGCCGGTCCACCGCCGGCGCGGCTTCGGGCTGCTGGTGATGCCGCGGATCCTGGAGGAGGCCGAGGACCGCACGGCGCTGTCGCACGCGCTCGCCGGTCCGGGCGGGCCGGCCGAGGTGACCGTGGTGAGGGTGACGGCGCCGCTCGAGGAGCGGATCGCGAGGCTGCGCCGGCGCGAGACCTCCGAGCGCTGGCTCGACTGGGCCGTCCCGCGCACCGGGGAGCAGGGCGACGAGCTCGAGGCGCTCGGGATCGACGACGCGGTGGTGGAGAACAGCGGGCGCACGCCCGACGAGTCCGCGGCCGACGTCCTCGACGCGGCGGGATGGTGACGGCGTGACGGGGACCCTGCTCGTCCGCGACGGTGTCCTCTGGTCGGACGGTGCGCGCCTCGCCGGCGACGCGGTGCTCGTCGTGGACGGCCGCATCCGCGCGCTCGGCGACGGCGACGTCCTGGCGGCACGGGACGATGCGGCGGGCGCGCAGATGGTCGACGCGGCCGGTGGCCTGGTCCACCCGAGCTTCGCCGATGCGCACGTCCACACCGCGATGGGCGGCCTCGAGTCGATCGGGCTCGACGTGAGCGGCGCCCACGGCGCGGAGGCGTGCCTCGCGCGCGTGGCCGCGTACGCCGCCGAGCAGGACGGCCCGTGGATCGTCGGCGGAGGCTGGCACATGGCGGACCACCCCGGCGGCACGCCGACGGCCGCGGCGCTCGACGCGGTCACCGGCGACGTGCCCGCCTTCCTGGTCAACGCGGACCACCACGGCGCCTGGGTCAACACAGCCGCGCTGCGCGCGGCGGGCATCGACGCCTCCACTCCGGACCCGGAGGACGGCCGGATCGAGCGCGATGCGGCTGGCAACCCGACCGGCACGCTGCACGAGGGCGCCATGTCCCTGGTCTCCGCGCACCTGCCAACGCGCACGGACGACGAGCTGCGCGCCGGCCTCGCCGCCGGCGCCGACGCCCTGCTGCGCGCGGGTGTCACGGCGTGGCAGGAGGCGATCGTGGGCGACTACGGCGGCCACGTCGACGCCTCGCCCACGTACGGCGACCTCATCGAGGGCGGCGTGCTCGCGGCCCGGGTCTCCGGCGCACTGTGGGTGCCGCGCGACGTCACGCTCGACACCGTGCCGGCCGTCGTCGCCGACCTGGCGCGCCGCCGGGACCGCGACGCCGCCCGAGGCTTCGACACCGCCACCGTCAAGATCATGGTCGACGGGGTCGCCGAGAACCGCACCGCCGCCCTCGCCGAGCCCTACCTCGTCGACGGCTGCGACTGCGCCGTCGACGGGGACGGGGACGGGCGCGGCATCGCGTACTTCGGGCGCGACGTCCTGTTCGCGGTGGCGGCCGCGGCGGCCGCGGAGGGCTTCGCGCTGCACTTCCACGCGATCGGGGACCGCGCGGTCACGGATGCGCTCGACGCCGTCGAGGCGCTGCCTGCCGCGGTGCGCGGACGCCGCCGTCACCACATCGCGCACGTCCAGGTGGTCGACCCGGTCGACGTGCCCCGCTTCGCCGCGCTCGGCGTCACCGTGAACATGCAGGCGCTGTGGGCATGCAGCTCGGCCCAGGTGACCGAGCTCACGCTCCCGATCCTGGGCGCGCGCCGCGCGGCGTGGCAGTACCCCTTCGGCTCGTTCCTGCGCGCCGGCGCCGCGCTCGCGATGGGCTCGGACTGGCCGGTCTCGACCTACGACCCGTGGCAGGCCATCCACGTCGCGGTCACCCGGCAGGCGCCGGGATCCGACGCGGAGCCGCTGCTGCCCGACGAGGCGCTCCCGCTCGACGTCGCGCTGCGCGCGTACACCGCGGGCTCGCACCGGCTGCTCGGGCTCGGCGGCGAGGGAGGCTCGGGCACGCTCGAGGTGGGCGCCCGGGCGGACGTGTGCGTCGCGTCGCGGGACCCGTTCGCCGGCGACCCGCGGGACATCGCCTCCACCCGCACCGCCGTGACCGTGCTCGACGGCCGCATCGTCCACCGCGAGGCAGCGGCGCCCGCCGCTCCCTGACGCCTCACACCGCGAGTCGCCGCGCAATCGTGAGGCTTCGTGACGGTTCCGGCCTGCCGCATCGCCCCACCGTGAGGAATCGTGACGCCCCGCGCCGCTAGTCCTCCAGTGCGAACCTCACCGCGGCCTCGGCGTGCAGTGCGAGCGCGTCGAAGTACGGCACGTCGACGTCGTCGGCCGTCATCACCATGGGGATCTCGGTGCAGCCCGCGATCACGCCCTGCGCTCCGCGCGCCACCAGCTCGTCGGCGGCCTCGCGCGCCAGGGTGCGGCCCGCATCGTCCACGATGCCGCGCGCGAGCCTGTCGTAGATGAGGTCGTGCACGTCGCTCAGCCGCGGCTCGTCGGGGACCAGCGCCTCGACCCCGCCTGCGGCGAGCCGCTCGCGGTAGAACGGCATCCGCATGGTGAAGCCGGTGCCCAGCAGCGCGACGGTGTCGAGGCCCGCGGCGCGGATCGCGGCGGCGGTCTCGTCGACGATGTGGAGGACGGGCACGCCCGCCGCCTCCTGCACCTCGTCCGCGATCACGTGCATGGTGTTGGCGCAGATGACGATGGCCTCGGCCCCGCCGTCCACCAGCCACCGCGCGTCGGCCCCGAAGGTCGCGGCGAGGCCGTCCCAGTCGCCCGCCTCCTGCGCGGCCGCGACCGCGCCGAAGTCGTAGTGCCGGATCGCCAGGTCCGCCGTGCGGCCGGGCAGGGCTGCCGCGACCCCCTCGTGCAGGAGGGTCTCGTAGACGAGGGTCGAGTGCCAGGTGATGCCGCCGAGCAGGCCGATGCGGCGGGGAGCGGTGCGCATGCTCCCGACCCTAGCGAGAGGCATCGGTGCCGGCGGGCGGGCCGTTGGACCCTTGGAGCGATGCGAACCCTCCAGTACGCTGTAAGGATGAAGATCGGAGAGCTCGCCTCCCGCGGGGGCGTCACCGCCAAGACCGTGCGCTACTACGAGAGCATCGGGCTGCTGCCCGCGCCCGAGCGGCGCGCCAACGGCTACCGCGAGTACGACGACGAGGCGCTCGAGCGGCTGCGCTTCGTGCGCGACGCCCAGGCCTCGGGGCTCACGCTCGCCGAGGCGGGCGGGATCCTCCACATGAAGGAGCGCGGCGAGAGCACGTGCGAGCACAGCCGTGCCACCGTCGAGCGGCACCTGCGGGACATCGACGCGCAGATCGCCAGCCTGCTCGCCGCGAAGGCCGAGCTCACCGCGCTCGCCCGTCGCGCCGACACCCTGGACCCCGAGGACTGCACCGACCCGCACCGCTGCCAGGTGCTGGCGCTTGACCTTCCCGCCGAGGGCAAGGTCTAGCCTGCCCGCATGAGCACCGACACCGCTCCCGAGACCCCCGCCGAGGCCGACGAGCCGACCATCGACCTCGCCGTCGGCGGCATGACCTGTGCCGGCTGCGCCTCCGGCATCCAGCGCGGGCTCGCGATCCTGCCGGGCGTCGGCGCCGCCGACGTCAACATCGCGACCCGCCGCGCCACCGTGCGTCCCGACGGCACGCTCGACCGGGACGAGCTCGAGGAGGCCATGCGCGCCGCCATCACCGGGCTCGGCTACCAGGTCCTCACCCGGCCCGCGGGCGCGGCGCCGGAGGGCGGCGCCGATCCCGCGCATCGTCCCTCCTCGCGCGAGGACGAGGCCGCCGCCCAGGCCGCCAACGACGCGCGCCGCATCGCCGACTACCGCCGCCGCTTCCTCGTCGCCGCCGCGTTGACCGTCCCCGTCGCGCTCGTGTCGATGGTCCCCGCGCTTCAGTTCGAGGGCTGGGAGTGGTGGGCCGCGCTGCTCGCGACCCCGGTCGTGTGGTGGGCCGCGTGGCCGTTCCACGTCTCCGCCTGGAAGGGCGCGCGTCACCGCACCACCACGATGGACACGCTCGTGAGCCTCGGCACCTCGGTGGCGTGGCTGTGGTCGATGTGGACGCTCCTCGCGGGTCCCGCGCACGCCCACGTCTACTTCGAGACCGGCGCCGTCATCGTCGCGCTCATCCTGTTGGGCAAGTGGCTCGAGGTGCGCTCCACCGCGCGCGCGGGCGACGCCATCCGCGCGCTCGGCGCCCGTCAGAGTGCCACCGTCACGCTCGAGGACGGCACCGAGATCCCACGCGACGCCCTCGGCGTCGGCATGCGGTTCCTGGTGCGTCCCGGCGAGGCCGTCGCGACGGACGGCGTGGTCGTGGACGGCGCGGCCGCCGTCGACGCGAGCCTCGTCACCGGCGAGCCCGTACCCGTCGCCGCGCGCCCCGGGACCGAGGTGGTGGGCGGCACGATCGCCGCCGACGGCACGCTCACCGTCGAGGCCACCCGCGTGGGCGAGGAGACGATGCTCGCGCAGATCGCCCGCATGGTCGACGAGGCGCAGGCCGGGAAGGCGCGGCTGCAGCGGCTCGCCGACCGCGTCTCCGCCGTCTTCGTGCCCGCCGTCATCGGGATCGCCGCCGTCACGCTCGTCGTCTGGCTGCTCGCGACCGGCGACCTCGGGTCCGCGATCACGGCCGCCGTCGCGGTGCTCATCATCAGCTGCCCGTGCGCGATGGGCCTCGCGACGCCGCTCGCGATCATGGTCGGCACCGGGCGCGGTGCGCAGCTCGGCATCCTCGTGCGCGGCGCGCAGGCCCTCGAGGATGCGCGTTCGCTCCAGACCGTGGTGCTCGACAAGACCGGCACCGTGACCGAGGGTCGCATGGAGGTCGTCGCCTCCACGGCCCCCGGGATGGGGGACGATGCGGCGGCCGCGCTGCTCGACGCCGTCGCCTCGGTCGAGGCTCGCTCGGAGCACCCCGTCGCCGCCGCGATCGCGGCGTCCCGGGACGGCCGGATCCCGCTCAAGGGCTTCCGCTCGACCCCGGGTCAGGGCGTCACCGCGACCGTCCAGAAGGCCGGTGCGGACGGCGCGCACGCGGACGTCACCGTCGGGTCGCGGCGCCTGTTCGACGAGGTGCCGCCCACGCTCGCCGCGTGGGCCGTCGAGCGCGAGGAGCGGGGTGAGACGGTCGTCTTCGCCGGCCGTCAGGCGCCGCTCGGGGGAGGGCTGCTCGGCGGCACCGCCGCCGGCGCATCGTCCACCCTCACGCGCACCGCGCTCGCGGCCGAGGCCGCGATCGCCGTCCGCGACCGCATCAAGGGCACCGCTCCCGAGGCGGTCGAGGCGCTCCACGCGCTCGACGTCGACGTGGTGCTGCTGACCGGCGACAACCGGCGCGCGGCGGACGCCGTGGGGGCGGCGCTCGGCATCGACCGGGTCATCGCCGAGGTGCTGCCGGGCGACAAGGAGGACGTGATCCGGGAGCTGCAGGCAGGGGGACGGCGCGTCGCGATGGTCGGCGACGGCGTCAACGACGCCCCCGCGCTCGCGGCCGCGGACCTGGGGATCGCGATCGGCACGGGCGCGGACGTCGCGCGCGAGGCCTCGGACCTCACGCTCGTGGGCGGCGACCCGCGGGCCGCGGCGGACGCGATCGCGCTGTCGCGGCGCACCTACGCGACCATCCGCGGCAACCTCTTCTGGGCGTTCGCGTACAACGTGTGCATGATCCCGCTCGCGGCGGTGGGTGTGCTCGACCCGATGATCGCCGCGGGCGCGATGGGGGCCTCGAGCCTGTTCGTCGTGGGCAACTCGCTGCGCCTGCGGGGCTTCCAGCGTCGCTGAGCTCCCCGCTTCCCGCACCCTGCGGAATGGGTAGGTGAGTGTCGGTTCTGAAAGGTTCGCGCGCCTCAGTGGTGGATGGTTGTCGGTGTCGCGAGGTGCGGCGACACTGATCCACCCATGAAGCGCGCAGACCCGCGAGAAGCGACCACCATCTACCCATTCCTAGGGGCGGGGGTGGGGCGGGGCCGGGTGTGTCGCGCGATCAGCGCCCCACGACGGACCACGCGAGCGCCGAGCGCGCGGCCGTGACCCAGCCCGCCGCCTCGGCCGCGCGGGCCGAGACCATCCCGTCCGAGTGCGCGGCCACCAGCAGCGCGAGCTGGGCGCGCTGGAGCCGATGCAGGTCGCGCGCGGCCTGCGCGCCGTGACGCTCCCGCATGTCGGCGCGCGCGTGCTGGCGCCGCCGCCGGGTCGACAGCACCTCGAAGTCCGCGGGGCTGACGAGGTGGTCGGGCACGGTGACCCGCGCCATCCGCGCGAAGATCGCCCGCTCGCGCAGCCGGCCCACGTGGATGGTCGTGGCGAGCACGATGACGATCGGCACGCCCTTGATGAGAGCGGCCGTCACCTGCGAGCCGTGGATGAGCGGCGAGTTCACCAGGCCGTGCAGGATCATCGCCGCGGTGAGCGAGCCGAGCGCGATCGCCCACCGCCGCCACGCGGGACCGGTCGACACGAAGAAGTACGCGATGCCCGCCCCCGCGATCGCCGAGAACGCCGCATGGCTCCACAGGCCGGCGACGATGCCGCGCAGCACGAACATCTGCCACACCGTGTCCATCGCGTCGCCCGACAGCGCGGCGGTGCGCGCCGTGTAGAGGAAGCCCTCGACCACCTGGAAGCCCAGGCCGATCATGGCGCCGTAGAACGCGCCGTCCGCGACGGTCCGGATGCGGGCGCCCGGGATGAGCGCGAGCGCGACGATGCCGAGCGCCTTGAGCGGCTCCTCGACCAGCGGCGCCGCGACCGCGGACACCCACGACGAGCCGTCGCCCAGCCAGTCGCCCACGATCGAGTGCATCGCCGGACCGCCGATGCGCGACACCCCGACCGCGACGATCGCCCCCCACAGCAGCGCGCCGGCCACGTTGACGAGGGGGCGCCTCTCGTAGAGCTCGAGCAGGTACACGGTCGTGGCGAACACCAGGCCGTACACGGTCCATAGCGCGGCGGACAGCGCTCCCGAGGCGGGGTTGGCGAGCAGCGACTCGAGCACGAGCGGCGCCACCTGGGCGAAGGCGCCGAAGCCGAGCGCGATCGACGTCCAGAACACCCACGAGCGGGTGTCGATGAACGTCGAGGTGCGTGGTCTCGGCATGCTCCCGCGCATGCGCGGGGCCGTGGTCATGAGCCCGCCTCCGCGAACCGCAGCGAGCGCACCAGCGACTGCGCCGACGCGTTCGTGCTCTCCCACGCCGCGGGCGGCGCGGTGAGCAGGATGATGACCTGCTGCGTGCCGTCGGACACGGCCCAGGCCTGACGCGATTGGAGCGGCTCCTGGAGGGTGACGGTCGCCGCATCGTCCCCCGCCGTGGTGGTGAAGGCGCGGGGCTGCGGCGCGACGATGCCCTGGCCGTCGGCCTCGGCCTGCGCGACCCATTGCTCGGTGACGGTCGCGATCGCCTGCGCGGGGTGGAGGTCCGAGGCGTGCGGTGTGGTGATGGCGAGCGTCGCGCCGTCCTGGGTGAGCGTGGTGATGCCCGGATGCGACACGGAGACGGACCAGTCGGACGAGGTGGTGACGGTCGCGCCGGCTCCGATCTCGATGGTCTGCGGCGGCGGCGGCGCGGACAGGACGTCGGCGACCGCGGGGAGCACCACCGCGTAGATCAGCGCGACGGCGACGATGACGACGGCGCCCGCCAGCGAGCCGCGCCCGATGAGCCGCACGGACAGCGGCTGGGCCTGGCCCTGGGACGCCGCATCAGCGGCGGAGGCGGCGCCGCTGCTCATGGTCGCGACGCTAGCACGCGGGCCCGTCCCCTCTCCTGGCGTCCCGACCGGTCACGCCGGGCGCCCGTCAGATCGCGTCGAGCGCGCGCGCAAGGTCCTCGCGCAGGTCCTCGACGTCCTCGAGGCCGATGCTGAGCCGCACCGTCGCCTCGCACATCCCGACCGCGGCGCGCTTCTCGGGACCGAGCTTGCGGTGCGTGGTGGTCGCGGGGTGGGTCGCGATCGACTTGGCGTCGCCCAGGTTGTTGGAGATGTCGATGACCTGGAGGGCGTCGAGGAAGCGGAAGGTGGCCGCCTTCGCCTCGGGCCCGTGCGGGTCGACGCCCTCGGGCAGCGCGATGTCGATGGTGACGAGGGTGCCGCCGAGCGTCATCTGGCGCGTGGCGCGCACGTGCTGCGGGTGCGACGGCAGCAGCGGGTAGCGCGCGATCGCGACCTTGGGGTGCGCCTCCAGCCAGGCGGCCAGGTCGAGGGCCGATGCGGCCTGCGCCTTGACGCGCACGGCGAGCGTCTCGAGGGACTTGCCGAGCACCCACGCGGTGAAGGGCGACATGGTGGCGCCCATGGTGCGCACCATCTGGCGGACCTTGTCGACGTACTCCTTGTCGCCCAGCACGGCGCCGCCGAGCACGCGCCCCTGGCCGTCGATGTGCTTGGTCGCGGAGTACACGACGGCGTCCGCGCCCAGCTCCAGCGGCTTCTGGCCGAGCGGCGTCGCGAACACGTTGTCGACGATGAACAGCGCGCCGGCCCGCTTCGCGAGGCCCGCCACGAACGGGAGGTCGACGACGTCCTGCATGGGGTTGGTCGGGGACTCGCAGAACACGGCGGTGGCGGGCTCGGCGAGCGCGCGCTCCCAGTCCTCGTTGACGTGGCCGTCGACGTAGTCGATCCGGATGCCCCAGCCGGCGAAGTACTCGTCGAAGGTCGCGATCGACGTGCCGAACAGCGCGCGCGACGCGACCAGGCGGTCGCCCTGGCGCAGGATCGACGCGAGGGCCACGAAGACCGCCGCCATGCCGGTCGCGGTCGCGAAGCAGTCCTCGGCGCCCTCGATCGCGGCGAGGCGGGTCTCGAACATCGTGACCGTCGGGTTGGCGTAGCGCGAGTACTGGTAGCGCTCGATCTCGCCCGCGAAGGCCGCCTCCGCCTCGCGCGCGGTGGGGTAGACGTAGCCCTGGGTCATGAAGATCGCCTCGGACATCTCGTCGAACGGCGTCCGGACGTGGCCGGCACGGACGGCGAGGGTGTCGGGACGGAGCTGCGGGGCGTCTTCCGAGGTCATGGGCTCAGGCTACCGGCGCGTCGCGGGCCGCCCCAGCCCTCGGTGGCACCCCTGTATCAGCGCGCGCGTCGCTCAGCTCCCCGCAGGAGTCACGAACCTCTCAGAACCGTCGCTCGGCTCCCCGCAGCGCGGTGGGAAGGCGACGGGGAGGACGATGCGGCGGCCGGGAAGGAGTGGGGCCCGGCCGCCGCATCGTCCTCAGGCCTCGCGGACCGCGTACGCGCGGCCGGAGGCGCCGGTGGCCGTGAGCGAGCCGTCGCGGGACACGACGGTGACGGCGTCGCTCGAGCCATCGGACGCGTGGAGCTCGACGGACCGGGCGCCGGGCCCGCCCGGGTAGACCACCAGCTCGACCTCGTCGAGGTAGTCGTAGTCGGGGCGGTCGTCGCGCGTGCCGCGCGCGAGCACGGCGCCGGGGCGCACGTACAGCGGCATCGAGTCGAAGCCGTGCGTCTCGCGGACCCACCGCCCGCCCTCCACACGCTCGCCGGTGAGCAGCGACGTCCACGTGCCCTCGGGCAGGTAGACGTCGACCGTGCCCGACGCGGACATCACCGGCGCCACCAGCAGCGAGTCGCCCAGCATGTACTGCCGGTCGAGGTGCTGCGTCGCGGGGTCGCCGGGGAACGCGAGGAACATCGGGCGCATCATCGGCAGGCCGGTCGCCGACGTCTGGACCGATGCGGCGTACAGGTACGGCATGAGCGACAGCTTGAGCTTGGTGAACAGCCGCGCGACGTCGACGGCTTCGTCGTCGAAGGCCCACGGCACGCGGTACGAGCCGCTGCCGTGCAGGCGCGAGTGCGTGGACATCAGGCCGAAGGCCAGCCAGCGCTTGAACACACCCGCGTCGGGGGTGCCCTCGAAGCCGCCGATGTCGTGGCTCCAGTAGCCGAAGCCCGAGCTCATGAGCGACAGCCCGCCGCGCAGCGTCTCCGCCATCGACACGTAGGACGAGGTGTTGTCGCCGCCCCAGTGGACCGGCATCGTCTGGCCGCCGGCGGTCGCGGACCGCGCGAACAGCACGGCCTCGCCCTCGCCCTTCTCCTCGACCAGCGCCTCCCACACGGCCTCGTTGTAGAGCTGCGTGTAGAGGTTGTGCATGGTCTCGGGGCGCGAGCCGTCGTGCCACACCACGTCGGTGGGGATGCGCTCGCCGAAGTCCGTCTTGATCGCGTCGACGCCCTGGCGGACCAGGGTGCGGATGAAGTCCTGGAACCAGGCCCGCGCCTCGGGGTTGGTGAAGTCCACCAGCCCCATGCCGGCCTGCCACTGGTCCCACTGCCACACGGTGCCGTCGGCACGCTTGACCAGGTATCCCTTCTCCATCCCCTCGCGGAACATGCGGCCGCGCTGCGCGATGTAGGGGTTGATCCACGCGGACACGTGGAGGTCCTTGTCGTCGTGCATGCGGCGGAGCATGCCGTCGGGGTCGGGGAACACGCGCTCGTCCCACACGCCGTCGGTCCAGTTGAACTCGCGCATCCAGAAGCAGTCGTAGTGGAACACCGACAGCGGGATGTCCCGCTCGCGCATGCCGTCCACGAACGAGGTGACGGTCTCCTCGTCGTAGTCCGTCGTGAACGACGTCGACAGCCACAGCCCGAACGACCAGTCCGGCACGCGCGGAGGCCGGCCCAGCAGCGCGGTGTAGCGCGACACCGCCTCGGCGGGGGTGGGGCCGGCGAAGACCAGGTACTCGAGCGACTCGCCCGCGGTCGAGAACTGGACCCGCTCGACCGCCTCGGAGCCGACCTCGAAGCTCACGTGCTCGGGGTGGTTGACCAGCACGCCGTAGCCCTTGGAGGACAGGTAGAACGGCACCGACTTGTACGCCTGCTCGGAGCTGGTGCCGCCGTCGGCGTTCCAGATGTCGACGCTCTGACCGTTCTTGACGAACGGGCCGAAGCGCTCGCCCAGGCCGTACACGGTCTCGCCGACGTCGAGGTCGAGCTGCTCGTGCACGTAGGCGCGATGCGGGGCGAGCCCGGTCGCGCTGTAGCCGGTGGCGCCGGTGGGCTCGGCGGCCACGGACGCGTGGTCCGCGAGCGTCATGTACCCGACCGAGTGATGCCCCGAGCCGGTGATCCGCTCGCCGTCCACCTCGAAGTCGAGGCGCCACGGCGCGCCCTTGGCGATGCGCGCGGTGAGGCGGCCCGACGTGAGGGTGCCGCCCGCATCGTCCACCTGCGCGGTGCCCGCGCCCTCGACGGCGCCCGGCATGCGGAAGCCGGGGGAACGATGCGCGCCCTGGTGGTGGTCGATCCGCACCTTGACGACGCCCTCGAGCGGGGACGTGAGGGTGACGGTGAGCATCGCGCGGTTGAGCACGTCGCCGCGCGACCGGATGACCCGCGTGGGCGCGTGCACCGTGAGGGTGCCGTCCTCCGCCCACACGTCGTAGGCCTCCTCCGCGTAGAGGGCGTCGACGCCGGGCCGGCGCTGCCAGAAACCGTCGGTGAACTTCACTTCACTGCTCCTGCCGTGATGCCGCGCGTGAGGGTGCGCTGGAAGATGAGGAAGAAGATGATCGTCGGGATGATGCTGATGAGCGTGCCCGCGATGAGGGTCGTGGTGTCCGTCTGACGCTCGCCGTTGAGCTGCTCGAGCAGCAGCGGCACCGTGAGCGAGTCGGACGTGTTGAGGAAGGCCAGCGGGAGCAGGAACTCGTTCCACGTCCAGATGAAGAAGAACACCATGAGCACCGACAGCGTCGGGCGGACGATGGGCACGATCACCGAGCGCAGCACGCGCCAGCGGCTCGCGCCGTCCACCGAGGCCGCTTCGAGGATCTCCTTGGGGAACGTGCCCAGGAGCGAGGACAGCAGGTAGGTGCCGAACGCGGACTGGATCACCACGAACGTGAGGATCACGGACCACGGGTTCGACAGCAGGCCCAGGTCGTCGTACAGCTTGAACAGCGGGTCGAACAGCATCTCCTGGGGGACCAGGTTGGCCATGAGGAAGACGAGCACGATCCACGTGCGTCCGCGCACGCGGCCGATGCCGATCGCGAACGAGTTCAGCACCGACACGACCACCGCGATGACCGCGACCATCGTCGAGATGAAGATCGAGTTCCACAGCGCTCGCGGGAAGTTCTGGGTCTCCCAGAAGGTCCTGATGCCCTCGAAGCTGAGCGCCTGGGGCAGGTCGAGCGGGCCCGAGTTGGCGTAGTCCTGCGGCGACTTGAACGCGTTGAGCAGGAGCAGCAGCATCGGGAACACGATCGCGAGGGCGCCGAGGATCGCGAGGATCAGCATCACCCACTCGGCGGGGGTGCGGGGGCGGGCCTTGTTGCGGCGGTCCTTGTCCCGGGACTGCGGCGCGGGGGCGGGGGCCTGGGCGACGGCGGTCATGTCAGGCGTCCTTTCGCTCGGCGCGGTTCTGCACGCGGATGAAGATGATGGCGACCACGACCACGAGGATCGTGATGGCGGAGGCGATGGTCGCCGCGTAGCCCTTGTCGGTGCCGCGGATGAACTCCTGGTACGCGTAGAACGAGGGGACGTACGTGGACTTCGAAGGTCCGCCTCCGGTGAGGATGAAGACCGGGGCGAAGACCTTGAGCGCCGCGATGGTGGTGGTGAGGGCCACCACGAAGACCTCGGGCTGGATCATCGGCAGGGTGATGGCGCGGAAGCGCTGGAACCAGTTGGCGCCGTCGAGCTCCGCCGCCTCGTACAGCTGCGGGTCGACGCGCTGGAGCGCGGCCATGAAGATGACGACGGGGTAGCCGATCTGGATCCAGATCATCAGCACCATGACGGAGGCCATCGCGGTCGAGTACTGGCCCCCGAGCCAGTTGACGGTGACCTCGCTGCCGGTGAGCGCGGTGAGGAACTGGTTGAGCACGCCGTCGGAGTTGGGCTTGAGGATCCAGCTGAACATGACGCCGGCGACCGCGATCGGGAGGATCTGCGGGAGGTAGTAGGTCGCGCGTAGGAAGCTCGACAGGCGGGCGCCGAAGCGGCGGCCGACCACGTCGAACAGCAGCGCGGCGATGATGAGGCCGAGGAGGGTCGGCACGATCACCATGGCGATGATCACGAGCACGATGTTCTTGAACGACTGGAGGAACTCCTGGTCGCCGAACAGCGCGATCCAGTTCTCCAGGCCCGCGAACTGCTCCTCGGCGCGGCCGCCGCGCCAGTGGAAGAAGCTCAGGCGCACGTTGCGCACGATCGGGTAGAAGATCACGAGCCCGACGAGCAGGGTGCCGGGGATGAGGTAGAGCCAGTAGCCGAGCTTGCCGCCGCCGCGCTGGGGGATGCGGGCGGCCTCGTCGGTCCGGCGCGTGCGGGTGCGCTGGGGGGTCGAGGTCATGAGGGATCCGTCTCCGGTGGGGTCCGGGCCGCGCGGGCCCGGACCCCACCTTGCCGAGGGTGGTGACTAGCGGAGATCCGCCACGTAGCTCTCGTAGTAGTCCATGAGCTGGGTGTTGGCCTCGTCGGCGGAGACGGCGCCGTTGACGATGCCCTGCATCACGGAGTTGAGGTCGCCGTAGAAGGTCGGCGTCGGCCAGTCGGGGTAGAAGGACAGGCCGTCGCGGTCGTTGACCTCGTTGAAGAGCTCGATGAGCGCCTGCGCATCGGCGTCCGCGATGTCGGACGTGTCCGCCGCGACCGGCAGGCCGCCGGACTCGCCGAGCAGCGCCTGCACCTCGGGGCGCATCGTGACGTCGATGAAGACCTCCGCGAGCTCGGGCTGCTTCGACTCGACCGGGACCACCCAGATGTTGCCGCCGGAGCCCGGGGTGAGGGTCGTGCCGGGCCAGTTGGTGATGCCCATCTCGAAGTCCGTGATGTCGGAGAGCATGCGGCCGTACCACCACGAGCCCGAGTAGAACATCGGCGCCTCGCCGTTGATGAACTGCAGGCCGGCGTCCTCGGCGGTCATGCCGGAGGCGTCGCCGCTGATGTAGCCCGCGTCGACCCAGTCCGCGAGGGTGCCGGAGGCGTAGGAGACCTCGGGACCGGCCCAGTCGACCTCCTCGGTGTAGAGCTGGTACGCGTCGACCCACGAGCGGTCGGCCTGGCTCAGCGCGAGCTGGTACCAGAGCTGGCCCATCGGGTACTCCTGCGCCGACGTGGTGAGGGGCGTGACGCCCTCGTCCACGAAGGCCTGCATCGCGGCCTCGAGGCTCGCCTCGTCGGTCGGCACGTCGATGCCGTACTCGTCGAACATGTCCTGGTTGTAGTAGAGGAACACGAACTCGCCGTAGTTCGGGACGCCGTACCAGCTGCCCGAGCCCATGACGCCGTCCTCGTCGTACTTCGCGATGGTGTCGATGCCGGCGCTGAGCTTGTCGGCCCAGCCGTAGGTCTCGTACGCGTCGTCGAGCGGCAGGATCACGCCGGTCGCGGCGAGCTGGCCGGCGGTGCCGTTGCCCTTGTTGTACTCGGACACGTCGGGCGCGTCGGAGGAGTCGAAGAGCTGCTGCGCGGAGGCGTTGAGGTCCTCGAACGCGGTGGTCTGGAGGTCGACGGTCGCGCCGGTCTCCTCCTCGAAGATCTCGATGGCCTTGTTCCAGGCGATGCCCATCGCGGACTCGTCGCCCTCGTAGTGCATGACGGTGAGGGTCTCGCCGGTGTAGTCGCCGTCGCCCGCACCGGCGGACGAGCCGCCGTCGCCGCCGTCGTCGGAGGAGGAGCATGCGCTCAGGCTCAGGGCGCCGGCCGCGAGCACGGCGGTCGCTGCTGTGATGCGGTACTTCATTGTCCGTTTCCTGCTTCCTTGTCGTGGCCCGGAGGCCGGTGGTGCGTCGCGTCGGCGATCTTTCGAAGCGCTTCGACGATGCGGATGCGCGAGGGGGTGGCCGGGGAGGTCGGCGCGCCCCTCAGGGGGAGCCCGGCGTCGCGCGTGCGATCACCGAGCCGCGGTCGATGTACGTGGGCGGGAGGAGGACGATGCGGGGCGTGTGCTCCGCTCCGTCGATCGCCTGGACCAGGAGGTCCACGGCGGCGGTGCACGATGCGTGGGCATCGAGCGGCATGGTGTCGAACGGCACGGCGAAGCGCGCCGTCGTGAAGCTGACGCCGGCGGCGATGACCGAGACGTCGCGGGGGACCTCGAGGCCGCGGGTGGCGAGGATCGCGGACAGCGACGAGGCCACGTCGGCGGTGGTGTTGAGCACGATCCCGTCGAGGCCGGGCAGCTGCTCGAGCAGGCGGCGCACGCTGCCGTCGGCGGTGTGGCCGTTGGGGTGCGTGACGGCGTGGCGGACGCCGCGCGCCTCGCACTGCGCGAGGAAGGCGTGGAGGAAGCGGATCGGGAAGTTCGAGCCGCGGGTCAGCGTCTCCTCGCGGTGCGAGATCAGGCCGATCTGCGTGTGGCCCGCGTCGACGAGGCGGTCGACGGCCTGACGTGCGGCGGCCTCGAAGTCGAGGTCGACGCACACGAGCCCCTCGGTGTCGGCGGGCACGCCGACGAACACCGTGGGGCAGGCGAGCTTGCGCGCCAGCGGGACCCGCGCATCGTCCACGTCGACGTCCAGGACGACGATCCCGTCGGCGAGCTGCGTCGCCGCCGAGCGGCGCATGCCCTCGAAGGCGTCGTCGTGGACCAGCAGGAGGGTGTCGTAGTTGTGCTCGCGGGCGACGCGGGTGGTCTGCATGGCGAAGGCCATGTGCGCGGCATCGTCGGTGTCGGGGTGCACGGGCTCGCTCACCGCGATGATGTGCGAGCGGTGCGCGGCGAGCATGCGGGCGCTCGCGTGGGGGAGGTAGCCGAGCTCGTCGGCCGCGGCGAGGACGCGGTCGCGGGTCTCGGCGGTGATCGAGCGCTTGCCGGACAGGGCGTACGAGACGGTGCTGATCGACACCCCCGCGGCCTGCGCCACGTCAGCGATCGTCGCCATCTCGACCTCGTCGTCTCGATCGGCCGGGGCTCCCTCCCGGCGTGGGTTGCGGGGGTGATCCCCGCGTGCGCCGCGACGGCTGTCGCCGGGTGGGTCCCGGTCTCGGCCGCCGCGGTCGAAGCGCTTCGACGCGCCGCGATGCCACGACGTTATGTTGCTCGCCGCAACAAAGCAAGCCGGGTTACCGAATCGTGACACTTCGGGGTGCAGCGGGTCGCGTCGCAGCGGCCGCCCGGCGTGTCAGCGGGAGATGCGGGGGCGGCTCAGCCCTGGTGCCAGGGGAGGCCGGCGCCCTTCCAGCCCTGCCAGCCGCGGTGGCCGTGCTCGTCGGTCGCACCCTCGAAGCCCTCGAGGATGTTGTACGCGGGGCCCAGTCCGGCCGCGGTCGCGACCTGCGCGGCCCCGATCGAACGCTGGCCCGAGCGGCACAGGAACACGATGGGCTGGCCCGGCTGCACGCCGGTCGCCTGGAGCTGCGCGAGGAAGTCGTCGTTGCGCGCCATCGCCGGGTAGGAGACCCACTCGATCAGCTCCGCCTTCTTGCCCAGGCTCGACGCGTCCGGGATGCCCACGTAGCGCCACTCGGCCTCGGTGCGGACGTCGACCAGCAGCGCGCCGGGCTCGTCCTCGAGCAGCTTCCAGGCCTCGTGCGGGGTCAGGTCTCCGGCGTAGCTCATCGTGATCCTCTCGGGTCGAGTTGGCACGAGTGTAGGTGGACGCGCCTAGGCTCGGAAACGAACGGGGAGGGCCCATGATCCGCATCCATCTCACGAGCGTGTTCGTCGACGACCAGGCGAAGGCGCAGGACTTCTACACCCGCGTGCTCGGCTTCGAGACGCGCCAGGACATCGACCTCGGCGGCGGGAACCGCTGGCTGACCGTCGGTGCCCCGGGGGACGATGCGGTCGAGCTGCTGCTCGAGCCGTCCGGTCATCGTGCGGTCGGGCCGTTCCGCGACGCCCTGCGCGAGGACGGGATCCCCGCCGCGCAGCTCGCGGCCGACGACGTGCGGGCGGAGCACGAGCGCCTCGTCGCCCTGGGCGTCGAGTTCACCATGCCGCCCACCGACATGGGGCCCGTGACCATCGCGGTGCTCGACGACACGTGCGGCAACCTCATCCAGCTCGCGCAGATGGCGGGCTGACGTCCCGGAGCGCGCTTACCCCTCCTCGGGGTGCGGCTTGTTCGGGCTCACCGGCGGGAGCGCCGACCACGGGAACGTGATCCACAGGTCCGTGCGCTTCCACACGTAGTCGGGGTCGATCACCGAGTGCGACTTCGCGTACAGCACCACGGTGCGCACCTCGCCGGCGTGCTGCTCCATGAGCGACTTCACGAGCGCGAGGGTCTCGCCGGTGTCCGCGACGTCGTCGGCGATCAGCACGCGCAGCCCCTTCATCGCGTCGGTGTCGAGCAGCGGCGGCAGCAGCACGGGTGCGGGGAGGCGCTCGTCGATGCCGGTGTAGAACTCGACGTTCAGCGTGCCGACGCCCTTGGTGCCGAGCGCGTACGAGATCGCCCCGCCGACCGGCAGCCCGCCGCGCGCGACCGCGACCACCACGTCGGGCTCGTAGCCGGAGTCGACGACCATCTGCGCGAGCTCGCGCGACGCCTCTCCATAGCCCTGCCAGGTGAGGATCTCGCGCTCGGGGGTCTGGTTCATGTCGTCTCCGCTCGGGTCCTGGTGAGGCGAGATTACCGGCGCGACCACCGCATCGTCCCCCCGTACCCTTGACCGATGGGCTTCTTCACCTCCGACGGCGACGCGCGCCGTTTCTACGAGGCCGACGCGTGGTTCCAGGCGTGGCTCGCCGCGAGCCCCAAGAGCGCCGACTACCTCGCGACCCAGCTGCGCAAGGCGACGGGCCACGACCTCCGGTTCACCCCCGCCGAGCTGCGCCCCACCATCGACTGGGTGACGCGCGACCTGCGCCGCGATCGCTCGGCCGTGAAGCCCGACTGGGCGTTCCGCTCCGACCTGGGCCGCGAGCTCACGATGCACGGCTCGGCGCTCATCGACGGCCTGCTCGTCTACGTGGGCGGCCTCGCCGACGACCACCAGCCGCTCACCTGGGGGCTCGACCGACGCGAGGGCTCGCCTACCTATCTCGACCCGGTGCTCGGCCCCGGCGGACCGCCGATCGCGCTGCTGCCGCACGCGGTCGCCGCGATGGGTCACGGGCGTGCCGCGTGGGACGGCATCGAGGACGTGCTGCGCTGGTTCGCCTCGCCGGGCGAGCTGTCCTACGAGGCCTTCGACACCCCCGGCGACGTCCGCGACTCCTTCATCCCCAAGGGCGGCCTCTTCAAGAAGGCGGTGCGCCCCACCGAGCTGCCGTCGGTCCCGCCTTCGGAGGCGCTCGGCCCCGAGGGTGAGGGCGACCCCGGCCTTGTGGTGAACGATGCGGGACCGGGCCACGCCCCGGGCACCCCGTCGGACGCGACGCACCATGCGATCGTCATGCTGGCCGCCGGCGCGATCGACGAGCCCGCGCTGCTGCGCTTCCTGCGCGGCTGCGACGCCGCGCCCGGCATCGCCCGTGTCGCATTCCGCAGCCACCACATCCTCGAGGTGTGGGCGCCCGGCCTGCTCACCGTCGAGGTGCTGTCCGAGCTCCGTCGCGCGGCCCGTGCCGAGCTGCCCGCGCGCGAGGACGATGCGCCGCTCACCGAGGACGACCGGCGCGGCCTGCTCCTGCGCGCGCCCTTCCTCGAGCGGCTCGGCCGGCACGACGACCTCGCGGTCCGCACGATCGAGGTCGACGGCTTCGATGCGACCATCACGGTGCAGACCCCGTGGCTCGACGACTACACGTACACCGTCGCGCTGCACCCGCGCGTGGTCGAGTCCCTCACGCAGGCGCGCATGCAGGCGGTCGCGGACGCGCTCGGGCTGCTGCCGGGCGTCGACCGCGTGCTGTGGGAGGACGCCGAGGGCGTGCACGTCCACGCGCCGGGCCTGCCGGCCGAGGAGCTCGCCGAGGCGGTCGCGGACGCGCTCGCGGCCTGACGCCCGCCTCCGCCCCACCCCGAACCCGCTGCGGGGAGCTCAGCGACGCTTCTCGGAGGTCTGCGACTCCTGCGGGGATCTGAGCGACCTCTGCCAGCGCTCGGACACCTCGCGCCGGTGCCCGATGGTGAGCACCAGGATGAGCAGCCGGCCGTCATCGATGGAGTAGATGACTCGGTAGTCGCCGACTCGCACGCGGAAGTAGTCGCTGCCGACCAATCGTCGAGACGCCGGCGGGCGGGGGTCGCGGGCGAGCAGCTCGATCGCCGCGTAGATGCGCGTCCGGTCGCGCGGGTCGATGCGGCGCAGCGCCTTCGAGGCTTGCGGGCGCGTCTCGACCCGGTAGATCATGACCAGCCGAGCTCGGCTTTGACCTGCTCCCACGGAATGTTGGGTCCGCCTTCGGCTAGGGAGGCATCCGCGGCCGCGATGTCCTCTGCGTCCTCGAGCGCCTCCACCATCCGCTCGTACATGTGAGGGCTGACGATCACGGCCTCGATGGCGCCCCGGCGTTCGAGGAAGATCGCCTGCTCCTGCGCGCGCTCGATCACGCTGCGGAGCTCCGCACGCGCTTGGGACACGGGAACGATCTCGCCCATGGATCAACTGTACGTTTCGGCCCCGACAACGTACAGAAGATGCTCCGACGCCGAGGCGCGCGCGCTCGAAACCCCTGGTGAACCCCGCGTCGAGGGTGCACAATCCCTCCATGGGGGCAACCGTCAAGGTGCGCGATGAGGCGCCGACCAGCAGGGCCGCGATCGTCGGACTCGTCGTGACGGGCGCGGTGATCGCGCTCGTGCTCATCGGCGTGGGGCTCGCGGGGCGCGCCTCCGGATCCGTCGAGTGGCGCGACGCGACGCTGCCGACCTACCCGGCCGCCGAGTGGGACGGGGAGGCGCTCCCGGTCGCGGAGGCGCTGACCCTCGACCCGGCCGTGTCCAACCGGCTGTGCCCCAGTGCCACGGCCGTCGATGGCGGCGGCACGGTCGCCGTGATCGTGGCCGACTCGTGGCGCGGCGTCTGGCCGCTCACTACCGGCTTCGTCGCCGAGGAGCCCGTGCCTCGCCTCCTCGGCGGGCCCGACGGCGCGGCCCTCGAGGCCCGACGCGGCGGCGCCAGCGAGATCGTGGTCGCGGGCCGCCTCCTCGACCCGTCGCGCCCGGACGATGCGTCGCTCACGGAGGCCTGGACGTCCCTCTGCGGCGACGCGGCCGCCTTCGTGCAGGCCGCGCCCGACGGGCTCGGCGGCGGCGAGATCGGCATCGAGGGATGAGCGCACCCGTCGATCGGCCGCGCGACTCTGCGCCGTTCAGGAAGGGGGCTCCCACCAGGCGCGCCGCGCTCGCGGGCATCGTCCTCGCCGCCGTCGCGCTCGCCGCCGTGGGCGTCGCCGCGGTCTGGGAGCGCCCGGCGCGGGTGCCCACCTACGAGGCCTCCGCGTGGACCGGAGACGCCGTGGCGGTCGCCGACTACGCGCAGGTCGCCCCGCACGGGCTCTTCGCGGCCTGTCCGACCGCGACCCTCGGCGACGGCTCGACCGCGGGCCTGCTGCTCGTCGACGGGTGGAGCGCGGCGATCCCCGGCATCGGGGTGGGAGGCGGCGGCTCCGTCGCGTACCTGCGTGGTCCCGACGGGCTGGCGCTGCCCGACGGCTTCGACCTCGGCGGCGAGCCGATCATGGGCCGCGTGCTCGAGGCCGCGGACCCCGCCGACCGGTCGCTCGCGGAGTCGTGGACCGCGGCGTGCGGCGAGGTCGACGCCGTCGTCCTCGTGGCACCCGGCTCGTCCGTGCACTTCCCGACGCTCATGAACTGACCCGCCCCCGGACAGCCCGCACGGCTGGGGTCCCGACACGCCGCGCGGAACCCGCGCATCGTCCCGTTTCACCCGCGTGTCGGGGCGAGATCCGTGCGGAGTGTCGCGAGGGGAGGCCGCCGGTAGGATTGCCGGGTAATCGCCGGCTCTCAGAGGACGACATGACCGACGCGCTCCAGCCCACCGCAGCCCAGCTCGACACCGTCTCGTACGCGTCGAAGACCCCGGACCAGGAGCAGCCCTGGGGCGAGCTCGGTCTCAAGCACGACGAGTATCAGCGCATCCGCGACCTGCTCGGCCGCCGTCCCACCAATGCGGAGCTCGCGATGTACTCCGTCATGTGGTCGGAGCACTGCTCGTACAAGTCCTCCAAGGTGCACCTGCGCCAGTTCGGCGACAAGACCACGCCGGAGATGAAGGAGCGGCTGATGGTCGGCATCGGCGAGAACGCCGGCGTCGTGGACATCGGCGACGGCTGGGCCGTCACCTTCAAGGTCGAGTCGCACAACCACCCGTCCTTCGTCGAGCCGTACCAGGGCGCCGCGACCGGCGTCGGCGGCATCGTCCGCGACATCCTCGCGATGGGCGCCCGCCCGGTCGCCGCGATGGACGAGCTCCGCTTCGGCGCCATCGACCACCCCGACACCGCGCGCGTGGTCCACGGCGTCGTCTCCGGCGTCGGCGGCTACGGCAACTCGCTCGGCCTGCCCAACATCGGCGGCGGCGCGCGCTTCGACTCCTGCTACCAGGGCAACCCGCTCGTCAACGCGCTCTGCGTGGGCGCGATGAAGCACGAGGACATCCACCTCGCCTCCGCCGAGGGCGTGGGCAACAAGGTCGTCCTGTTCGGCGCCCGCACCGGCGGCGACGGCATCGGCGGCGCGAGCATCCTCGCGTCCGAGACCTTCGAGGACGGCGTCCCCGCGAAGCGCCCGTCCGTCCAGGTGGGCGACCCCTTCATGGAGAAGGTGCTCATCGAGTGCTGCCTCGAGCTCTTCGCCGCGGACGTGGTCCAGGGCATCCAGGACCTCGGCGCCGCGGGCATCTCCTGCGCGACCTCCGAGCTCGCGTCGAACGGCTCGGGCGGCATGCACGTGTGGCTCGACGACGTCCTGCTGCGCGACCCCACCCTGAACGCCGGCGAGATCCTCATGTCGGAGTCGCAGGAGCGCATGATGGCGGTCGTCACGCCCGAGAAGCTCGACCAGTTCCTCGAGATCACCGGCAGGTGGGACATCGAGTCCGCCGTCGTGGGCGAGGTCAACGACTCGGGTCGCCTCACCATCGACCACCACGGCCAGCGCATCGTCGACGTCGACCCCCGCACGGTCGCGCACGACGGCCCGGTCTACAACCGCCCGTTCCACCGCCCCGCGTGGATGGACGGCCTCCAGGCCGACCGCTTCGCGATCCCGCTGCCCGCGGACGCGGCCGAGATGAAGCGCGCGTTCATGCTGCTGCTGTCGAGCCCGAACATGTCGTCGCGCGAGTGGATCACGAACCAGTACGACCGCTACGTCCAGGGCAACACCGCCGCGTCGCGCCCCGACACCGCGGGGGTCATCCGGATCGACGAGGCCACCGGCCGCGGCGTCGCGATCGCGACGCGGAGCAACGACCGCTTCACCAAGCTCGACCCGTACGAGGGTGCCCGCCAGTCGGTCGCGGCGGCCTTCCGCGGCGTCGCCATCACCGGCGCCGAGCCCACCGCCGTGACCGACGGCCTCAACTTCGGCTCGCCCGAGGACCCCGACTCGATGTGGCAGTTCGCCGAGGCCATCCGTGGCCTCGCCGACGCGTGCCAGGAGCTCGGCGTGCCGGTCACCGGCGGCAACGTGTCGCTCTACAACGGCACCGGCGAGCCCGGCAGGATCGACTCCTCGATCAACCCCACCGCGATCGTCGGCATCCTCGGCATCCTCGACGACGTCGCCCGCGCGACCCCGTCGGGCTGGCGCGAGGACGGCCAGCTGCTGTTCCTCGTCGGCTCGACGCGTGCGGAGCTCGACGGCTCCGAGCTCGCCGCCACCGCGGGCCACCTCGGTGGCACGCCTCCGCAGCTCGACCTCGCGTGGGAGAAGGAGCTCGCGGAGATCCTCATCGCGTGCTCGCGCGACGGCCTGATCGACGCGGCCCGCGACGTCTCCGAGGGCGGCCTCGCCGCCGCCGCGGCCTACGGGTCGCTGCGCTACGGCGTCGGGGCGCGCATCGTCCTCGACGAGGTCTGCGAGCGCGACGGGCTCACCCCCGCGGAGGCGTTCTTCTCCGAGTCGCAGGGCCGCGCGCTCCTCACGGTCCCGCGCACCGAGGAGCCCCGCCTGGTCGCCATGCTCGAGGCCCGCGGCGTGCCGTTCGCCCGCGTGGGCGTCACCGGTGGCGACGCGCTCGAGGTCCAGGGCCAGTTCGAGGTGCCGGTCGCCGAGCTCACCGAGGCCTGGGAGGCGCCGCTTCCCACCCGCTTCGCCTGATCCACGCCCTGCGTGAGCAGGGACGATGCGAACGCCCGGCCTGGTTTCAGGCCGGGCGTTCCGCGTTCTCCACACGGGGGTTGACGGACCCTCGCCTCCACGTACAATTTTCTGTACGTGGAAGGGTGGATCATGAAGACTATGTCGTACTCGGAGTCGCGCAAGAACTACGCGAGCGTCCTCGACTCGGTCGTCGACGATCGCGAGGAGGTAGTCGTCACGCGCGCCGGCCACGAGCCCGTAGTGATCGTCTCTCTCGATGACTACGAGTCGCTCAAGGAGACCGCCTATCTGCTGCAGAACCCGGCGAACGCACGCAGGCTGCTGAGTGCGATCGAGGAGCTCGAGGCGGGACGCGGCGAGGTCCACGAGCTCCTCGAATGATGCTCGTGTGGCAGACCCGCGCCTGGGACGACTATGTCCACTGGCAGGAGCAGGAACGCAAGGTCCTGCGGCGGATCAACACGCTTCTCCGGGACATCGTCCGCGGTGCCGCCGACGGGACCCCGCATGAGGGAATCGGCAAGCCCGAACAGTTGAAGCACGGCCTGCACGGCTACTGGTCCCGCCGCATCACCGACGAGCATCGCCTCGTCTACAAGGTCGTCGGCGACGAGGTGCGCATCGCGGCGTGCCGCTTCCACTACACCGACTGAATACGCTGTCCCCATGCCTCCCCGCCGCCGCATCCCCGCCGCCGCCGGCCGCGAATCCGTCCGCCAGTGGGAGCTCCTCAGCGACGTGGGCAACGTCGAGCCCGGCATGACCGCGATGGCCGTGCGCTTCAGCCTCGAGGAGCTCGCCGCGGTCGCGCCCGGCCGCTCCCTCGAGGTGCGTGTGCCCCCATTCGGCGCGGTCCAGGCCGTCGAGGGCTCCGTCCACCGCCGCGGCACGCCGCCCGCGGTGGTCGAGATGGCGCCCGAGGTCTGGCTGGGTCTGGTCACGGGTCGCCTGCGCTGGGACGATGCGGTGGCGCAGGGCCGCGTCGACGCGTCGGGCGAGCGGTCGGACCTGTCGGCGCTGCTGCCGCTCGCGCTGTAGGTCGGCGTTCCGCACGCTCGCGCTCCTCGCTGCGTCCCTGTCGGGCGCGCTCGCGTGCACGTCGTGTCCGCGAATTTCAGGAATCGCTTGAACAGCCTCGCCGGAGGGGCGGATCCGCTGCCCGTCGCGAGGCCTGTTCACGCCTGCGTTGAAATACGCGGACACGAAGTGCGCGCCCGCGCCTGCTCCCGCAGGAGGTGCCGGATCACTGCACACCGTCCTTCTCGGCCTCGCGCAGCTGTTCCGCCGGACTCGACGCATCGGCCCGGATCCGGACCAGCGCGGCGAGCCCGGACGCGAGCGCCACCGCGACCGCGACCAGCCCGATCAGTGCGCCCCATGGCGCCTGCGCGAGGTCGAAGCCGAGGTTCCACAGTCGGACGCCCCACCCGCCCGCGCCGTTGAGCGCCGACATCCCGAGCCCGAGCGCCGTCCCCGCGGCGAGCCCGAGCGCCGCCCCCACCGCCGTCACCAGTCCGGACTCGAGGGCCGCGGCGGCGCGCATCGTGCCGGCCCGCGCGCCGAGCGCGACGAGCGTCGCGTGCTCGCGCGCCCGCAGCCGTTGACTGGCGGCGGCCAGGGCGACCACGATCGCGACCGCCCCGAGCAGGAAGGGGCCCGCCACGAGGGCGAGGCTCGACGCGTCCGCCCAGGGATCGCCCTCGACGTAGCCGCGTTCGGGATAGCTGACGACCGCCGAGCCGAGGTCGTGCGCGGCGAGTGCGGCGGCGGCATCGGAGCCGTAGATGAGCATCGCCGACGTGGGCGCATCTCCGAGGACGCCTTCCGCCCAGTCGCGGTCGATGCCGCTGAAGGGCGCGGCCACCGAGGGCCAGTCGGCCGCGACCTGCAGGTCGCCGATGATGAGGACGTCGTAGCCGGTCCCGATCGCGACGGCGCCGTCGAGGTACGTCGGTCGCAGCCCGCGCGGGTCGAGGCCGTCGAGCGCATCGCGGTCCACGGCGAACACGGTGTCGATGCCGCGGTCGACGCCCACCGTGAGGACGGCTGCCGGCACGACCACGACGGCGGGATCCGCCTCGAGCTCCGCGATGATCACCGGGTCGAGCGCGGGCGCCCAGCCCGGGGAGGGCTGATCGGCGACGGGGCGGCCGGACTCGATCACGGGCACGCTCGCGACGATGGCGTCGGGAGCGAGCTCGTTCGCGAGCGCGTTCCGTGCGGTGTTGGCGTTGAGGGCCAGGCTCGCACCGGTCGCGACGGCGACGACGAGCCCGATCGCGCCGAGCGCCGCGCCGCGCAGGGGCGTGCGCCGCATGAGGGAGTCAGCCGCGAGAGACGATGCGCTCGCGGGGGAAGCGGCCCGGTCGAGCACCCGTGCGATCCCACGGAGGATCGCGAGACCGAGGCGGGAACCCCACCGGACCAGCAGCGCGGGGACCGCCACGTAGTAGCCCAGCGCGCTCACGAGGAACAGCACCAGCGTCCACGGCATCGCCACGTCGCCCGGCCAGCCCGTGACGGACATCGCGAGCGTCGGCAGGGCGAGGGCGCCGGCCGCCCACGGCCACCGCTCGCGGCGCGCGCGCGGCGCGGACTCCACGGACCGCCTCGCCGACGCATCGTCGCGCGTGTCGCGCGTCGCCCATGCGGCCGCCATGAGCCAGCCGCCGGCGGCGCCGAGCACGAGCGCGAGCCAGAACCACGCGAGCGTGCCGAGCGCGCCCCAGTAGGGGGAGCCGGGGCCGAACCCCTGGCTCGCCTGGCGGACGACCGAGCCCGCGACGAGCGCCGCGCCGCCCCACGCGGCGCCGGAGGTTGCGCCGAGCAGCGCCTCGGCGCGCACGAGCGAGCCGCGGGACTGGCCGAGCGCCCGCCTCGAGGCGAGCTCGGCGCGCCGGGTCACGAGGTGCGCGGCGCGGAGCGTCCCGGCGACCGTGGTGAGCACCACGGCGATGAAGGGCACCGCATAGGGCCCGAGCATCGTGAGCGAGGTGAGGCTGGAGTAGTCCAGGCCCGAGTCGGGCATCCAGACCGGCTCGACCGCCAGGCCCAGGGTCACGCCGCTCACGGCGACCGCGATCTCCGCCAGGCGCCTCATCGCTCCACCCCCGCCAGCGCGTCGAGCCCGGCCAGCACGGCCTCGGGCGTCGGATCCGTCACGTGCCCCGCGACCTTGCCGTCCGCGAACAGCAGCACCCGGCCCGCGTACGACGCCGCGGTCGGGTCGTGCGTCACCATCACCACCGACTGCCCGAGCTCCCGGCACGACTGCCGCAGGTGCGCGAGGATCTCCGCGCTCGCGTGCGTGTCGAGGTTGCCCGTCGGCTCGTCGGCCAGGACGATGCGCGGGCGGGTGATGAGCGCCCGGGCGATGGCGACGCGCTGCTGCTGGCCGCCCGACATCTCGTAGGGGCGGCGGTCGAGCTCGCGCCCGATGCCCAGCATCTCCACCAGGGAGGCGAGCCACGCGTCGTCCGCGGGCAGCGCGTTGAGCCGGAGCGGCAGCACGATGTTCTCCCGCGCCGTCATCGTCTGCAGCAGGTTGAAGCCCTGGAAGACGAAGCCGACGATGCGCCCGCGCACCTTCGCGAGCTGCCCTTCCCTCATCGCGGTGATCTCGTCCTCGCCCACCCACACCTGCCCGGTGTCGGGCCGGTCGAGCCCCGCGAGCAGATGGACCAGCGTGGTCTTGCCCGAGCCCGACGGCCCCATCACGGCGGTGAGCACCCCCGTCGGGATGTCGAGGTCGACGTGGTCGACGGCGGTGACCGCGGCGTCGCCCGCGCCGTAGGTCTTGGTCAGCCCTCGCGCCCTCAGCGCGAGCGGCAGGTCCCCCCTGGTATCCATGCGGGAGAAACTATCGGCGCTCGCCAGGCCCGCGCATCGTCCCCGCGTCTCGAATCGGGGTGATACCCAGGTATGACGGGTCAGCCACCGTCGGGATCCACGTACTGCCCGACGAACAGGATCGCGTCCGACGTCGTGTCGCGGATGACGTAGAGGAACGGCCGGTCCGCGATGATCTCCGCGTCGAACTCCGGCGGAGCGGCGCCGGCCGCGCCCTCGACCACCGTCGCGGCGGCGGCCTCGGTGCCGTCCTCGTCGACGATGACCTTGGTGGCGTGGACGGCGGCGCCGACCTCCAGCTCGGGGCCGATCCCGTCGAGCCCGATGGTGCCGAACAGCCCGTCGACCCCCATGCCCGTGCCGATGACTTCTCGCAGGTCGACGCTGGACTCGGACGCGAAACGAGGCATGCGCACGTACACGTGACCCGGTGCGCGGGCGTCGTCGAGCGCGGCCAGCGCCACTCCGTCGAGCCCGTCCCGGACCGCCACGAACTCGCCCTCGTGCGGCACGACCAGCGTCATCTCGAGGTCGCCCACGTAGGGCAGCACCGCGGCGTCGTAGCCCTCGGCCTGGACGTAGTCGACGTCCGCTCCCACCGCCATGAGATCCACGGTGGCGCGGCCGCCGTCGAGGAGGGTGAAGCGCTCTGGGTGGGTGCCGGCCTCGAAGAACGGCGCCCACCACTGCGCCTTGAGGTAGACCGTGTTGACCAGGATGAAGCGGGTGTCCTCGTTGGGGATGCTCTGCGGCATCACCCGGGGGATCAGGCCCGCGGTGCGGTCCTTGACCCACCCGTCGATGACCTCGCGCGAGCCGGCGGGATCCTCGAGCAGCGGCAGGCTCTGCGTCTCCGCGCCGAACCACGTCCGGACAGTGTCGACGTAGCCCGGGTCGGGGGTGAACGTGTCCTCGAACCACGCCGAGCTGGCGATCCGGACGATGGGCAGGTCCACCGGCTCGCCGTCGGTCGTCAGCCCTCCCTCTCCGGCCTCGCTCGCCACGGTCAGGCCGAGCGAGTTGAAGGCGCTCAGCAGCGACTCGCCCTCGGCCGGGTAGGCGAACAGCTCGTCGAGTGCCGCGTCGACCGGTCCCGAGGCCCCGGCGCCGACCATGCCGAACGCGAGCCCGATCGACACGGGCGAGAGCGCCAGGTTCTCGTCCCCGGCGGCGACGCGGAAGATGCTCAACCCGGTCTCGTTGAGGGACGCGGCGAGCGGCACCGCCGCGGCCGGGGTGGGCGCGGGCCTGTCGAACGTGGGTGCCGGGTCGGGCACCGGCACGGAGGTGGCGGGAGCGGTCATGCACCCAGCCAACAGGAGCCCTCCGACAGCGACCCCGATCGCGCCCTTCGCTCCGCCAGCATGCACCGCACACCCCCTTGTTCGAAGACCGCCTCAGCCGAGCGGTCTCACCAGCCCCGCCTCGTATGCCATCACCACCGCCTGCACCCGGTCCCGCGCGCCGAGCTTCGCGAGCACGCGCCCCACATGCGTCTTCACCGTCGGCTCGGCGAGGTGGAGCTCGCCACAGATCTCCTGGTTCGACAGCCCGCGTGCCATGAGCAGCAGCACCTCGCGCTCGCGGTCGGTGAGGGCGGCCAACCGCACGTCGTCCACCGGGTCCGGCAGCGCCGCGACCCGCGCGAGCAGCCGCCGCGTCGACGAGGGCGCGATCACCGCATCCCCTGCGTGCACCGTGCGCACCGCCCCGAGCAGGTCCTCGGGCGGGGCGTCCTTGAGCAGGAAGCCCGAGGCCCCGGCCCTGATCGCGGCAACGACGTACTCGTCGAGGTCGAAGGTCGTGAGGATGATTACCTTCGTGGGGGACGATGCGGTGATGGCCTGGCAGGCCGCGATCCCGTCGGTCCCGGGCATGCGGACGTCGACGAGCGCGACGTCGGCGGGCGGGGCGAGCGAGGCGAGCGTGTCGATCGCGTCCGCGCCGTCGCCGGCCTCGGCCACGACGGTCATGTCGTCCTGCGAGTCGACCACCATGCGGAAGCCGGCGCGGATGAGCTGCTGGTCGTCGACGAGCGCGACCCGGATCATGCGTCCTCCATCTGAGGCGAGGTACGGGGTGTCAGGGGTAGGCGGGCGCGCACGAGGAAGCCGCCGCCCGCGCGCGGGCCAGCGGTGAGCATGCCGCCGAAGACGGTCGCGCGCTCGGCCATGCCGGCGATCCCCAGCCCGGCGCCGTCCCCGCGGGCGGCGGCACCCCGGCCGTCGTCGGAGACGGCGAGGGCCAGCGCATCGTCCTCCCATCGCAGCTGGACGAACGCGGTCGCCCGCGGCCCGGCATGCTTGAGGACGTTGGTGAGGGCCTCCTGGACGATGCGGTACGCGGCGAGCCCGGCGCCGATGGGCAGCGGCCGCGGGGTGCCGGTGGTGACGTACGAGACCTCGAGCCCGCCCTCGCGCATCGACGCGACCAGGGCGGGGATGTCGGCGAGCGAGGGCTGCGGGCCGAGCGCGGCGTCGCCGTCGCCGTCCCGGAGGACCCCGAGCAGCGCGCGCATCTCGGCGAGCGCCGAGCGGCCGACGTCGGCGATCGTGTCGAGGCTCGTCAGCGCGGCGGCCGGATCGGTGCGGCCGGCGAAGCGGCCGCCGTCCGCCTGCGCGACCACCACGGAGAGGGTGTGGGCGACCACGTCGTGCATCTCGCGGGCGATCCGCGCGCGCTCGTTCGAGGCGGCGAGGGCGAGGGCCGCGGCACCCTCCTGCGTCCGCTCCTCGGCGAGCGCGCGGGCGCGGCGCCGCTCGACCGCCAGCCGGGCGCCCAGCACCGCCGCGAGCGCTCCCGCGGCGAGCGCGAGCACCGCGAGCCCCCAGGTCATGGCGCTCACTGTACGGCCTCGCCCCATCTGCGAGGGAGAGCGCTCTCACAGAGCCCCACGCGAGGGCCCGCGCGCCGCATCGTCCCAGGTCACGCGGGAGTAACGATTGAGGGGCACACCGGTAACCCCGGTTGCGGCACCGTGGCGCGGGGGACTACGTTCGGCTGTAAGCGCTTGCGTCGATGGGGATGCGGTCTCTTCGTCGTCTCGGGCGCGGCTCCGTGCGTGCCGTCGTCAGCGGTACGCACGGGCGCAGCTCAACGAAGAGGAGGCGCATTACCCATGAACCGACGTTTCATCCTGCCGGTCACCGCGCTCGCGGTGGGCGGCCTTGTCCTCGCCGGGTGTTCCGGCGGATCCGACAGTGAGAGCTCCGGAGATGCCTCCGGCGGCGCGATGGCCGAGGGCTGCGAGGCCTATGCGGACTACGGCACCTTCGACGGCGAGTCCGTCGAGATCTACGGCACCCAGGTGGATTTGGAGGCGGACCGCCTCGTCGAGTCGTGGGCCGATTTCGAGGAGTGCACCGGCATCACGGTGGACTGGATCGGCAACCAGGAGTTCGAGACGCAGATGAACGTCCGCGTCGAGGCCGGCGATCCGCCGGACCTGGCGATCTTCCCGCAGCCCGGTCTGGCTGCCCGCTTCATCAACGGTGGCTCCGTGGTTCCTGCCCCGGAGAGCGTCGAGGCGAATGTCGACGAGTTCTGGACCGAGAGCTGGAAGGAGTACGGCACGGTCGACGGCACCTTCTACGCCGCGCCGCTCATGGCGAGCGTCAAGGGCTGGATCTGGTACTCGCCCACCGAGTTCGCCGAGAAGGGCTACGAGGTCCCCGAGACGTGGGACGACATGATGACCCTGACGGCGCAGATGGCCGACGACGGTGCGGACAACACGCAGTACCGCCCGTGGTGCATCGGCTTCGAGTCCGGCGAGGCGACCGGCTGGCCCGGCACCGACTGGATCGAGGACATCGTGCTCCGCCAGCAGGGTGCGGAGACGTACGACGCGTGGGTCGCGGGAGACGTGAAGTTCTCCGACCCCGAGATCCAGACCGCCTTCGACACCTTCGGTGACATCGCGCTCAACGCGGACTACGTCAACGGCGGCATCGGCGGTCCCGAGACGATCGCCTCGACGGCCTTCGGCGATGCAGGCCTGCCGATCCTCGACGGCAACTGCTCGCTCCACCACCAGGCCTCGTTCTACGAGGGCTTCTGGCCCGAGGGCACCGTGGTGGCCGAGGACGGCGACATCTGGGCCTTCATCACCCCGAAGGTCAACGCCGACGACCCGGACGCCGTGACCGGCGGTGGCGAGTTCATCACGGCCTTCAACGACAACCCGGCGACGGTCGCCTTCCAGACGTTCCTCTCGAGCGACGACTGGGCGAACATCCGCGTGAGCCTGGGCGGCGTCATCTCCGCGAACCAGGGCCTCGACCCGGCGAACGCGAGCTCCGCGCTCATGACCGCCGCCGTCGAGCTCCTGCAGAGCGAGGACACGCTGTTCAAGTTCGACGGCGCCGACCTCATGCCGGCCGAGGTGGGTTCCGCCTCGTTCTGGACCGGCATCACCGACTGGGTCCAGGGGACCAAGTCCACGGAGGAGGTCACGTCCTTCATCGACGGGACCTGGCCCTCGTCCTGATGTCAACCGCGATGCGCCGACCGGGTGATCCCCGGTCGGCGCATCGCGCCATCGAAGGGAGTGGGCAATGATGACGGTCCACGCAGGTCTGGTCGCAGGGGCGCTCCGCACGGAGAGCTTCTGGGCCGAGCAGAGCCCCAAGCTCGGCTTCGCCGCGATCGCGATCGTGGTGTTCCTCGCGGTCATGGGTCTGGTGATGTTCCTCGCCGACAACGCGCCGAAGAAGGGCCGCGACGTGGTCCAGCTGCTGCTGTTCGTGCTGCCGGCGATGCTGCTGCTCGCCGCGGGCATGATCTGGCCCGCGATCTCGACCATCTGGCAGTCGGTGACCACGAAGGCGGGCGAGTTCGTGGGACTCGACAACTTCGTCACGATCTTCACCGACCCGACCGGGCAGGTGGTGCTGCGCAACACCCTCATCTGGGTGGTGTTCGTGCCGACGATCTCGACGGTGGTCGGACTCGCCTACGCGCTGTTCATCGACCGCGCCAAGGGCGAGAAGATCCTCAAGTCGCTGGTGTTCATGCCCATGGCGATCTCGTTCGTGGGTGCCTCGATCATCTGGGGCTTCATGTACACGTACCGGTCGGAGGGCTTCCCGCAGATCGGCCTCCTCAACCAGATCCTCGTCTGGCTCGGAATGTCCCCGTACCAGTTCGTCGAGACGCCGCCGTGGAACACGTTCTTCCTGCTGGTCGTCATGGCGTGGATCCAGACCGGATTCGCGATGGTCGTGCTGTCCGCCGCGATCAAGGGCGTCCCCGCGGAGATCGTCGAGGCAGCCGAGCTCGACGGCGCGAGCGCATGGGAGCGGTTCCTCCATGTGACGTTGCCGTGGATCCGCGGCTCGCTCGTGGTGGTGGTCACCACGATCACGATCTCGACGTTGAAGGTCTTCGACATCGTCCGCACCATGACCGGTGGCCAGTACAACACGTCGGTCGTCGCGAACGAGATGTATACGAGAGCCTTCCGGCTGGGCCAGCCTGAGATCGGTGCCGCACTCGCGGTGGTGCTGTTCATCCTGGTGCTGCCCATCGTCATCTACAACATCCGAGTCCTGCGCCAGCACAAGGAGACGCACTGATGAGCGCCGCGATCGCACCCGAGCCCGTGGTCGACGAGCCGACCGGCTCCTCGGGGGGCAAGACCAAGCGGGTCAAGAAGCGTCTGACCTCGCGCACCGCGACTTTCTTCGCGATCGTCATCGCGACGCTGTGGACCATCCCGACCTTCGGCCTGTTCGTCTCGTCCTTCCGTCCCGACACGGACATCGCGAACTCGGGCTGGTGGACCATCATCACCAACCCGAGCTTCACGCTCGACAACTACGTGGCGGTGTTCTCAGAGTCCGGGGCCTCGTCCGCGAGCCTCGGCACCTACTTCATCAACTCGATCGTCATCACGCTGCCCGCGACCGTGTTCCCCATCACGCTCGCGCTGATGGCGGCGTACGCCTTCGCGTGGATCCCGTTCAAGGGCTCGTCGTGGCTGTTCGTGCTGGTGTTCGCGCTGCAGATCGTGCCGCTGCAGATGGCGCTGATCCCGCTGCTGAAGATCTTCAACTACCCGTGGCTCGACATCGGGGGCACGTTCCCGGCGGTGTGGATAGCCCACACGATCTTCGCGCTGCCGCTCGAGATCTTCCTGCTGCACAACTTCATCTCGGAGATCCCGCGCGACGTGATGGAGGCGGCCAAGGTCGACGGCGCCAACCACGCGCAGATCTTCCGCCGCGTGGTGATCCCGCTCTCGGTCCCCGCGATCGCCTCGGTCGCGATCTTCCAGTTCCTGTGGGTGTGGAACGACCTGCTCGTGGCGCTGGTCTTCTCCGGCGGCACCGTGAGAACAGCGCCGGTGACACAGCGCATCGCGGAGTTCGCGGGTACCCGAGGAAACGACTGGGAGCTGCTCACCGCGGCCGCCTTCGTCGGCACCATCGTGCCGCTCATCGTGTTCTTCTCGCTGCAGCGGTACTTTGTCCGCGGTCTGCTCGCCGGCTCCACGAAGGGGTGACCCGGGGCCGACGAGCACGAGGGGGGACCGGGGAGAGGCCGGGGGTCGCACAGGCCCCCGGCCTCGTCTCGTGTCGGGACGATGCGCGGGCGTCCCTGCGGCGCGGGGGCCGGGCCGGTCCAGGCAGCCGAGCCGCACCCGCGGGCCGTTCGTGGCCCGGACGGGCACCGCCTAGAATTGGCGCGTGAGCGACCTCCCTCCGCACGAGAGCGCGTCCGACGTCCCCGAGCCCCCGCCCGAGGACCTCGCCAGCGTGGCCATCCCCGCGACCGTGCGCCGGTCGCCGCGCTTCGGGAGCTTCATCGGCACCGGCGTGGGCGCGGGCATCCTCGTCGCCGCGGTCCTCGCGACCTTCCTTCCCAACTCGACCGGCGTGGGACGCTTCCTGGTGTTCCTCGTCCTGGCGCTCGGGCTGTGCCTGCTCGGCGCCGTGGTCGGCGGCGCGGTGGCCACGAGCCTCGACCGCGCATCGTCCCCCCGAACGGAGCCCGGCCGATGACCCAGCGACGCCCCGACGGCACGCCCCTCACCGCGCGGCGCGGCGGCGACGGCCGCCTCAACCACGACCTCATGCCGGGCGAGAGCACCCCCCAGGACGAGTGCGGCGTCTTCGGCGTCTTCGGCCCCGGTGAGGAGGTCGCCAAGCTTGCGTACTTCGGGCTGTACGCGCTTCAGCACCGCGGCCAGGAGTCCGCGGGCATCGCCACCTCGAACGGCGACAACATCCTCGTGTTCAAGGACATGGGCCTGGTGTCGCAGGTGTTCGACGAGGGCGCGCTCGAGGCGCTCCAGGGCCACATGGCCGTGGGCCACACGCGCTACTCGACCACCGGCGCATCGGTGTGGGCCAACGCGCAGCCCACGCTCGGCCCCACCGCGCACGGCACCATCGCGCTGGGCCACAACGGCAACCTCACCAACGTGCAGGAGCTGCTCGACCTGCTGATCGCGCGCGAGGGCATGGCCAAGCGGCTCGACCTCAAGGGCGGCAAGTGCACGGACACGGCGATCGTGACCGCGCTGCTCGGCGCCGAGGGCTTCGACTCGCTCGAGGACGTCGCGATGGACCTGCTGCCGCAGGTCGAGGGCGCCTTCTCGTTCGTGTGGATGGACGAGCACCGCATGTACGCCGCGCGCGACCCGCAGGGCTTCCGTCCGCTGGTGCTCGGCCAGCTCAAGAGCGGCGGCTGGGTGATCGCCTCGGAGACGGCGGCGCTCGACATCGTGGGCGCGCGCCTCGAGCGCGAGGTCGAGCCGGGCGAGCTCCTCGTCATCGACGAGACGGGCGTGCGCACGCGCCGCTTCGCGGAGGCCGACCCGAAGGGCTGCATCTTCGAGTACGTCTACCTCGCCCGCCCCGACACCACGATCGCGGGCCGCTCGGTGCAGGCCGCGCGCCTCGCGATGGGCCGCACGCTCGCGAAGGAGCACCCGGTCGAGGCCGACCTGGTCATCCCGGTGCCCGAGTCCGGCACGCCCGCCGCGGTCGGCTACGCGCAGGCCTCCGGGATCCCGTTCGCCCAGGGCCTGGTGAAGAACTCGTACGTGGGACGCACGTTCATCCAGCCGTCGCAGACCCTGCGCCAGCTCGGCATCCGCCTCAAGCTCAACCCGCTGCGCGAGGTCATCGCAGGCAAGCGCCTCATCGTGGTCGACGACTCGATCGTGCGCGGCAACACGCAGCGCGCGCTCGTCGCGATGCTGCGCGAGGCGGGAGCCGCCGAGGTGCACGTCCGCATCTCCTCGCCGCCGGTCCAGTGGCCGTGCTTCTACGGCATCGACTTCCCCACGCGCGACGAGCTCGCGGCCGTGGGGCACACCATGGAGGAGGTCCGCCGCCAGATCGACGCGGACTCCCTCGGCCACATCTCGCTCCAGGGCATGCTCGAGGCGACCGAGCAGGCCGAGTCCCGCCTGTGCACCGCCTGCTTCACCGGCACCTACCCGGTCGAGCCGCCCGTCAACGCCCGACACCTGCTGGTGTCGCAGCCCGTGGAGGTCTCCTCGTGAGCTCTGTCCCGTCCGAAGGCATCACCTACGCCGCGGCCGGCGTCGACACCGAGGCCGGCGACAAGGCCGTCGAGCTGATGAAGTCGGCCGTGGCGCGCACGCACGGCCCCGAGGTGCTCGGCGGCGTGGGCGCGTTCGCGGGCCTCTTCGACGCCTCCGCGCTGAAGGCGTACGACCGCCCGCTGCTCGCCTCGTCCACCGACGGCGTGGGCACCAAGATCGTCATCGCCCGCGCCCTCGACGTCCACGACACGATCGGTCAGGACCTCGTCGCGATGGTCGTCGACGACATCGTCGTGTGCGGCGCGAAGCCCCTGGTGATGACCGACTACATCGCGTGCGGCCGCGTGGTCCCCGAGCGCATCGCGGACATCGTGCGCGGCATCGCGGAGGGTTGCGAGATGGCCGGCGTCGCGCTCGTCGGCGGCGAGACCGCCGAGCACCCGGGCGTGATGGAGCCGGACGACTACGACGTCGCGGGCGCCGCCATCGGCGTGGTGGAGGCCTCGCGCCTGCTGGGGCCGGAGCGGGTCCGCTCCGGCGACGTCGTGGTCGCCATGGCGTCCTCCGGTCTGCACTCGAACGGGTACTCGCTCGTCCGTCGTGTGGTCGAGCACGCCGGGTGGTCGCTGTCGACCGCGATCCCGGAGCTGGGGCGCACCGTGGGCGAGGAGCTGCTCGAGCCCACCCGCATCTACTCGCAGCTGTGCGTCTCGCTCGCCGAGTCGTTCGAGGGGCTGCGCGCCTTCTCGCACGTCACCGGCGGCGGTCTCGCGGCCAACCTCGCGCGCGTGCTGCCCAAGGGCCTGGCGGCCTCCGTCGCGCGCGACGCCTGGGATCTGCCGGCCGTGTTCTCGGTGGTCCAGGCCGCCGGCGCGGTGCCGTGGAACGACCTGGAGTCGACGCTGAACATGGGCGTGGGCATGGTCGCCGTGGTCGACCCCGCCGAGGCGGATGCGCTCATCGCGGCCTCCGCCGCCGCGGGCGTGCCCGCGTGGACGCTCGGCACCGTGGGCGCGGATGCCGGCCTGCCGACGGGCCCGGACGTGGTCCGCGGCGCCAAGGGCGTCGACGGCGGCACCGTGGTCATGTCGGGCGCGTACCGGGCCTCCTGAGCCCGCCCGCCCCGGTACCCCCGCCCGCCCGCACCCCGGCCGCACCAACCGGCGTACGAGGCCCGTTCGGCTCCGCTTTTTCAGGGACGATGCGGCCGAGAGCCGGTCGCGTACGGCGGTTGCGCCGGGTCGTGTGCGGTGGCGGGAGTCCGCGGTGGCGGGAGCCTGCGGCCGGCCGTCAGAGCCTTGACGGCGCCGCGAGAGCGGACCGGACATCGGCGAGGACGGTGTCCGGCCGCCTGATGACGTCCCCGTAGGTGAATCTGAGCACCCGGTAGCCGCGTATCGCCGCGGCCCTGTCGCGCCGCCGGTCCTCGACGAACTGCTCGGGCGTGTCGTGGGTGGCCCGCCCGTCGACCTCGACGATCAGCCGGCCATCGACGACGAAGTCCACCCTGCCGAGCCCCTCGATCTCCACCTGTTGCGCGAACGGGATCCGCGCACGGCGGAGGATCAGCCCCGTCATCGTCTCCAGGAGAGACCCCGAGGCTGCGCTCGCATGGCGGAGCAGGAAAGCACGGCGTTCGCCGCCGGTCGCGGTGAAGCCGGCGATGTCCCCCCGCCGCAGCAGCCCGCGGGAGAGCGCGGCGTCGACGATCACGAGCTGCTCCTCCCGCGCGGTGCACCGGCTCGCCAGGTCGATGGCGCCCGCGAAGGTCCCGGCCTGGTGGGGGTCCGCGACGTGATGGGCTGTCACGTGCGAGGGGAGGCACAGATGGTCCCTGCCGTGGTTCCGGCCGGCCGGTATCGCGAGGTGGACACCGTCATGGGCGGCGAGGAGCGGCAGCCCGCATCGCTCGGCCACGGTGACGCATGTGGCCCGACCCCGCCAGGCGGTCTCCGCGATCGTGACCCGGTCTGTGTCGGGAAGGGCGTAGCATCCGCGCCGGATGCGGACGATCGATCCCTCCGCGACGAGCCGTCGCAGGGTACTGGCGCTCACCTCGAGGGGCCGGAGCGCGTCGAGCTCGGCGACGCCGCCGAGATGATGCAGCGCGGTGGCGGGGTCCATGCGTCCCAGGCTTCGCGAAGCGAGACCGCGCCGCGGCGGAGGTGTGCGCGTAGGGGAGGAGCGATGAGCACCGAGGTGCCGGGGTCATCGGCTGCACCGCGCGCGTCGCACCGCGCACGTCGCACCGCAACCGGCGCATGGGTCCGCGTAGGGACAGGATTACCAGGGACGATGCGCACGGGCGCGCGCCTGTACGCCGGTTGCAGCAGAGGGTGTGGGGGCCGATCAGCAGCCGCGAGGACCTAGTCCTCGTCGTCCGCCCAGCGGTCGTAGTACTCGTCCGAGTCGTCGGATGCAGCAGGGACCGGCGCGCTTCCGTCGCGGCTGGTCAGCTCACGCTCGAGCTCACGGAGGTCGCCCCCGTGGTTCGTGTACTTGAGCTGACGTGCGATCTTCGCGTCCTTAGCCTTCTGACGGCCTCGCCCCATGTCCGCCGTCCCTCCCGGTCTCGCGCGCCACTGTCGTCGGGCGCTGCCTCGTCATTCCTGCCCTACTTTACAACGCGTGTCCAGTACGTTGCGACCTCCCTGGGACGGCCGGTGGAGCGCCGACCGGAGCGTGCCGGAACACGTCGCCGGAGGCGCCCGGCCCGTCGCTGCACGAGAAGCACGGGACGTCCGCGCGACACGCCGAATGTGACACAAATCGCATATTCGGGAAAACTTGGCGCTTGGCCGTCATAATCGGTTCCGTCGAGCGTCTCATACCGCACACAGCCTCCACGAGGCGCATCGACGGACGACTGAGGGATAGAACTGATGACTGAAACTGTCCAGGAGCCTGAGAAGCTGCTCACGCCTTCCGAGGTTGCCGCGATCTTCCGCGTCGACCCCAAGACCGTCACCCGTTGGGCGAAGGTCGGGAAGCTGAGCTCGATCCGTACGCTCGGAGGCCACCGTCGCTTCCGCGAGGCAGAGGTGCAGGCGCTCCTCGCTGCCGCGCAGGAAGGCCGCTAGGCCTCTTCTCCTCGCCGTCGAGGAGAGCGCTCTCCATGAGGCGAGCGCATCGACGCACGGAGACGTGCGGCGATGGGCCGCGCGTGCGTGCCGTCTGAGGGCGGCCGGCACGGCGGCTCCGCAGCCGCGCCCGTCCACCCCGATCCGACTGTCGGTGCCGCGACGTAGCCTTCTGCCATGGCAGAGGCCCCGCTCGTCGCATCGTCCTTCGACACGCCGTTCGGCACCCTGACGGTGCTCGCGACGCCCGAGGACGGCGTCGTGCGCTCGTCGGGCTTCCGGCCGATGCGCGACACCGTCGCCGCGCTGCCGTCGCGCCTCCAGTCGCGCGGCCTCGTCGAGGGCGACCTGCCGGTCGTGGCCGATGCGGTCGCGGCGTGGCTCGCGGGCGACGGCGACGCGATCACCCGGGTCCCGGCCGAGCAGGAGGGCGGGCCGTTCTTCCAGGAGCTGTGGGCGCAGCTGCGCACCGTCCCCTCCGGCACGTCGGTGAGCTACCAGGAGCTCGCCGCCATGGCCGGGCGCCCGCGCGCGATGCGTGCCGCCGGGACGGCGTGCGCCCGCAACAACATCGCGCCTTTCGTGCCCTGCCACCGTGTGGTCAAGTCCGGCGGCGCGCTCGGCAGCTACGGCTTCGGGGGCGAGGGGATGAAGGCCGCGATGCTCGCGCTCGAGGGCGAGCGCCCGCTGGACGATGCGGGGGTGGCGCGATGACGCAGGCTCCGGCCCGCGCGTGGGTGCCCTCCTTCGTCCTCGCCGCGACCTCGTGGGGCTCGAGCTTCCTCTTCATCTCGCTCGCGCTGCGCGGCCTCGACCCGGTGCAGGTGGGCTTCGGGCGCGTCCTCATCGGCGCCGCGGTGCTGTGGGGGATGCTGCTCGTCACGCGCCACCGCCCGCGCCTCTCGCGGGGCGACGTCGCGCGCATCGGGGTGGTCGCGATCGGGCTGTCCACGGTCCCGTTCGTGCTCATCCCGCTCGCGCAGCAGCACATCACCTCGATCCTCGCGAGCCTGCTCAACGCCACCACGCCGCTATGGACCGCGCTGTTCGTCGCCCTGCTGATCCCTCACGAACGCGCGAGCCGCGCGCAGGTGGCAGGCCTGCTCCTCGGCACGGCGGGCATCGCGGTGCTCCTGGGGGCGTGGAACGTCGACGGCATCCCGCTGCTCGGAGCGGCGCTCATGCTCGCCGCGACGGCCTGCTACGGCGTCGGGTCGACCATGTCCCGCATGCTCCTCACCCGCGTGCACGAGGGGCCCACGGCGCTGTCCGCCGTCCAGATCGGGATCTCGGCCGTGCTGCTGATGCCGTTCGCGCTGGCGGCGCCGGCGCCGGAGCCAGGTGCGCTCGCGCTGTCGTCGGAGGTGCTGTGGGGCCTGCTGGCACTCGGCGTGCTCGGGACCAGCTTCACGTACGTGATGTTCTGGCGCGTCGTGAAGCTCGCGGGTGCGACCACGGCCGCCTCGGTCACCTACGTGGTGCCGGTGGTGGCGACGGTGCTCGGCATCCTCGTGCTGAACGAGGAGCTGCGGTGGTACGAGCCGGTCGGCGCGCTCATCGTCCTGGCAGGCGTGTGGCTGGCGCAGCGGACCCCGCGGCCCAGGGCCGCGCGCGGCGCGGTCCCGGCGGCGGCGCCCGCGGCGGCTCCGGACGCCGGCGAGCAGCCCGAGACGGGCGGTGCGCCAGGAAAGCCGTAGCCCGGGCTAGTTGAGCCCGACGACCTGCTTGACGTTGTCGATCGACTCGTGCGGCGTGAGGTCCTTGTTCTTCTTGATCAGCGCGTTGCCGATGAGCACGAGGATCAGCACGATGAGCAGCAGCCCGCCGGCCACCGTGAGCGCCGCGAGCCACGCGGGCCACACGGTCGCGAGGCCGAGCACCGCGGCGGCGACCAGCACGCCGCTGGCGAAGAACCCGAAGATGCCGGCACCGACGAACAGGCCGACGCCCGTGCCGATGCCCTTGAGCTTCGCGGCGGTCTCCTGCTTCGCACGCTCGAACTCGGTCTTGATCACCGCCGAGATGCGGCCGAGCAGGCCGGCGACGATCGCGTTGACGAAGTAGCGGCCGAAGTTGTCGGACATCTGGCACCTCCAAGCGGGATAGTCCCTAGTCAATCCTGTATCGGCAGCCCACCGCAAATGGGTGAGGCCCACAATCGCGGGGCGGCGCTTGCTAGCGTCTGCCGCATGACCGATGCGCAGCCGTCCCGGATCCCGCTCGTCGTCGACACCGACACGGCCTCCGACGACTGCTTCGCGCTGCTGCTGGCCCTGCGCGACCCGCGCGCGGACCTGCGAGCGATCACCATGGTGCAGGGCAACGTCGGCTTCGACCAGCAGGTCCACAACGCCTTCCTCACGCTCGAGGTCGCGGGACGGCTGGGTGACGTCCCCGTGCACCTGGGCGCCCGCGAGTCGCTCGCCGGGGGCTGGGTCGGGGCGGAGGACGTGCACGGCGACGGCGTGGGCGGCCAGCGCCGCACGAACGATGCCGCGCCCGACCCGGAGCCCGCCGTCGACGCGCTGCTGCGCCTGTCGCGCGCGCACGAGGGCGAGCTGCGCATCGTCGCCATCGGTCCGCTCACCAACCTCGCCCATGCGATCGACCGAGACCCGGGCTTCGCGGCACGGGTGCGCGAGCTCGTGATCATGGGCGGGTCGCTCGACGGCGTCGGCAACGTGACCCCGCATGCGGAGTACAACATCTACGCCGACGTCGAGGCCGCCGCCGCGGTGCTCGGGGCGCCGTTCCCCCGCGTCCGCCTGGTGACGTGGTCGCCGCTGACCCTGCGGGACGCGGTGTTCGACGCGACCCGGGTCGCGCGCATCGACGCGCTCGGCACCGCGATGTCCGACTTCTTCGTGCGGGCCAACCGCGCGCCGTTCGACTTCGACGTCGCGCACGGCGTCGGCGGCTCGACGCACCCGGACACGCTGTCCGTGCTGACGGCGATCGACCCCGCCGTGGTGCTCGAGGAGCGCGCGGTGGAGGTCGACGTGGTGCGGGCGGGCGAGAGGCGAGGGGCGACCGACGTGCGCGACGCGACCGCCGCATCGTCCCTCACCGCGGTGACACGCGCCGACGGCGAACGTCTCTACGCGGCCATGCTCGGGATCCTCGCGGGGGAGCGGTGACCGCAGCCGCGGAGACGAGAAAACCCCCGGAGGCGATCCTCCGGGGGTGTGATGGTGGCTCCGACGGGCGTCGATCCCGTGACCTCACGATTTTCAGTCGTGCGCTCTACCAACTGAGCTACAGAGCCTGGCGCAGGGGCGTCCCCCTACTTTGAACGAAGGCCCCTTCACTGAAGGGGCCCGCGTAACGCGACCCTGACGGGACTTGAACCCGCGACCTCCGCCGTGACAGGGCGGCGCGCTAACCAACTGCGCTACAGGGCCTTGACTCTCGCGTTCCCGCGAGCAAGACGTATGAAGTTTAGACCATCTCCGGACCGACTCCGTACCCCCAACGGGATTCGAACCCGTGCTACCGCCGTGAAAGGGCGGCGTCCTAGGCCGCTAGACGATGAGGGCTCGCATCCACGCTAGGAATCCTTGCGTCGAGGCCTAGAAAACTATAGGGGTAATGGAGCGAAAAATCCAATCGACTCTGTAGCAGGGACGATGCGCGGGGCAGAGGGGCGCGACGCGGGGCGTGGGAGCATCGGGGCATGGTGGAGATGACCCGCGAGGACTTCGAGAAGGCCGTCGAGGACGCGATCGACGAGGTCCCCGACGAGCTCCTCGACCTCATCGACAACTGCGTGATCCTGGTCGAGGACGAGCCCGAGGGCGACGACAAGGACCTCCTGGGCCTGTACGACGGCGTCGCGCTCACGGAGCGCGGCGACCTGTGGGGCGGGGCCCTGCCGGACCGGATCCTCATCTACATGAACCCGACGCTGCGCATGTGCGAGGACGTGGAGGACGTGCGCGACGAGGTCGCGATCACCGTGGTCCACGAGATCGCCCATCACTTCGGGATCTCCGACGAGCGCCTGCACGAGCTCGGCTGGGACTGACCGGCGGGCGCGGCCGCCCGGTCCCGGACGCGACGATGCCCGGGTCGCCTCCTGCCGAGGCGGCCCGGGCATCGTGCGGTGGGAGGGGTCAGTCCTCGTCGCCGTCGACGAACGCGGGCGAGGCGACGGCCTCGTCGGCGTGACGCCAGCGGGTGACGGCGGCCATGACGTGGTAGGTCACGAGCGCGGCGGCGGTGCCGAGGGCGATGCCCTCGAAGGTCATGTCGCCGGCGACCCACGTGTAGTTCGCGGCGCCCACGATCAGCGCGATGCCGGCAGGCATGAGGTTGATCGGGTTGCCGAAGTCGACCTTGCCCTGCGCCCAGATGCGCGCGCCGAGCACCGCGATCATGCCGAACAGCACCGTCGCGAGGCCGCCGAGCACGCCCTGCGGGGTGGCGGCGATGAGCGCGCCGAACTTGGGCGACAGGCTGAGCAGGAGCGCGAAGCCTGCGGCGACCCAGTAGGCGGCGGTCGAGTAGACGCGGGTGGCGGCCATGACGCCGATGTTCTCCGCGTACGTGGTGGTGCCGGAGCCGCCGCCGAGGCCCGCGACGGTGGTGGCGAGGCCGTCCGCGAGGAGGGCGCGGCCGGTGACCGGGTCGAGGTCGTCGCCGGTCATCGCGGCGACGGACTTCACGTGGCCGATGTTCTCCGCGACGAGCACGAGCACGACGGGGATGAACAGCGCGAGGACGCTGAGGTCGAACTGCGGCGCGGTGAAGTCCGGCAGGCCGAACCAGGCGGCGTCGCCGACGGCGGAGAGGTCGTACTCGCCGCGGAACGCCGCCACGATGCCGCCGACCACCGTGCCGAGGAGGATCGACAGGCGGCCGAGGATGCCGCGGAAGAGGACGGTCACGATCACGACCGAGGCGGCCGATACGAGCGCGGTGCCGACCGATGCCTGCACCATGCCCCACGCCGCCGGCGCGAGGTTGAGGCCGATGAGCATGACGATCGAGCCCGTCACCACGGGCGGCATGGTGATCTCGATCCATCGGGTGCCGGCGAAGTGCACCACGAGGCCCACGAGCGCGAGCAGGAGGCCCGTCATCACGATGCCGCCGAGCGCGACGCCCATGCCGCCCGAGGCCTGCGCCGCGGCGATCGGTGCGAGGAACGCGAAGCTCGAGCCCAGGTAGGACGGCAGGCGGTTGCCCGTGATGATGAGGAAGAGGACGGTGCCGACCGCCGAGAAGAACAGCGTGGTGGTGGGCGGGAAGCCGGTGATGACCGGCACGAGGAACGTCGAGCCGAACATCGCGAGCACGTGCTGCGCTCCGATGCCGACGGTGCGGGGCCAGCTGAGGCGCTCGCGCGGGGCGACGGACTCGCCCGGGCTGACGGACCGACCGTCGCCGTGGACGGTCCAGGTCATGATGCTCATGGTTCTCCTTGATGCGGGGGAGCGGTGAGGACTGGAGGGGAATCTAGTCGCGCCGACGGTCCTCCGCGCGCGCGAAGGTCCCGCTCGCACCGACAGCCCGCACGGATCTCAGGACGACACGCCGGGGCGAACCGGCGCATCGTCCCTGCGCCGCTGCGTGTCGCGGCGAGATCCGTGCGGGCTGTCGGGAAGGGTCAGGCCTTCGGGTGGGAGGCCCAGGCGCTGTCGACCATCTCCTGGACGGTGTAGCGCATCCGCCAGTCGAGGTCGCGGGTCGCGAGCGTGCCGTCGGCGACGATCTTGGCCGGGTCGCCCGCCCGTCGCGGACCCTCGACCGGGGTCTTGTCGGTGCCGGTCGCGGCGACCATGGCGTCGACGATCTCGCGCACCGACGTGCCCGCGCCCGAGCCGAGGTTGTAGACGGGCTCGAGGGTGTCGCCCGCAGCGAGGCGCTGCGCGGCGACGACGTGCGCCGCCGCGAGGTCGCTCACGTGGACGTAGTCGCGCACGCAGGTGCCGTCGGGGGTGGGGTAGTCGGTGCCGTTGACCTGCGGCGCCTTGCCCGCCTGGATCGCGAACAGCACCTTCGGGAACAGGTTGTGGGGCGAGGCGTCCCAGACGTCCGCATGGCCCGAGCCGACCACGTTGAAGTAGCGCAGGCTGGTCGCCGCGAGGGGTGCGCCGGCCATGGTGGTGGCGACGATCTGGTCGCGGATGAGCCACTCGCCGATGAGCTTGGACTCGCCGTAGGGCGACTCCGGCGTCGTGGGGGTGGTCTCGGTGACCACGTCGACGCCGGAGTTGCCGTACACGCCGGCCGAGGACGAGAACACGAGCCGGGTGACCCCCGCGCGCTCCATCGCCTCGAGCAGCGAGCGCGTGCCCTCGACGTTGATGCTGTAGTTGAGCAGCGGGAACTTCACCGACTCGCCCGCGTACTTGTAGCCGGCGCAGTGGATGACTCCCGTGACGTCGTGCTCCCGCAGGGCGGCCTCGACGGCGTCGGTGTCGAGGATCGACGCCTTGATGAAGGGCACGTCCTCAGGCACGAAGGACTCGACCCCGCTGAAGAGGTCGTCGATGACGATGGGGGCGATGCCGGCCTCGCGCAGCGCGCGGACGACGTGGGCGCCGATGTAGCCGGCGCCGCCGGTGACGAGCCAGGTCATGTGTCTCCTTGTTCGGGGCCGAGGGGCCGGATCAGAGGTCGCGGTGCGCGCCCGCGGACGGGTTCACCACGAAGATGATGGGGGCGGTGAAGCCGGCGTCGGCGAAGGCGGCCTCGATCGCGGCCTCCACCTCGGCGGCGCGGTCCGCGTCGATGAGCGCGATCGCGGCGCCGCCGAAACCGCCGCCGGTCATGCGCGAGCCGACGGCGCCGTTGGCGAGCGCCGTCTCGACGGCGAGGTCGAGCTCGGGCACGGAGATCTCGAAGTCGTCCCGCATCGACGCGTGCGACGCGACGAGCAGGTCGCCGATCGCCCGGGGGCCCTCGTTCGCGACCACCTCGGCGGTGCGCGCGACGCGCGCGTTCTCGGTGACGACGTGCTTGACGCGGCGGAAGGTCTCGTCGTCGAGCACCTCGACGGCGCGCGGCAGGTCTTCCTCGGTGAGGTCGCGGAGCGAGGCGACTCCCATCGCGGCGGCGCCGTCCTCGCACGACTTGCGGCGCGCGCCGTAGCCGCCGGTGGCGTGCTCGTGGTGGACGCGGGTGTCGATGACCAGCAGCTCCAGGCCCTCGTCGGCGAAGTGCAGCGCGACGGGGTCGGCGGTCTCGGCGCGCACGTCGATGAGCACGCCGTGGCCCGCCTCGCCCATGAGGGAGGCGGTCTGGTCCATGTTGCCGGTCGGGGCGCCGACGGCGCCGTTCTCGGCCAGCTGGCAGATGTAGATCAGCTCGCGGCGCGTGAGGCCCAGCTCCCACTCGTCGTTGAGAGCGATCGCGACCGCGCACTCGATCGCGGCGGAGGACGACAGCCCGGCGCCCAGCGGCACGTCCGAGGCGAGCATGATGTCGAAGCCGGTACGGCCCGACAGGTCGACCCCGCGCTGCTCCATCGCCCACACCACGCCGAAGACGTACGCGCTCCACCCGTCGAAGCGCTCGGGGCCCAGCTCGTCGAGCGAGGCCTGGGCGGGCTCGGGCATCGCGCCCGAGTGCACCGTGAGCGTGCGGTCCTCGCGGCGGCCCATCGCGGCCCAGGTGCGGCGCTCGATCGCGAACGGGAAGACGAGGCCGTCGTTGTAGTCCGTGTGCTCCCCGATGAGGTTGACGCGGCCCGGCGCGGACCACACGCCGTCGGGTCGGCGCCCGTAGCGGTCCTCGAAGGCCTGAGCGGTGGACTCGGGCGAGGGGATGTCGATCACGGTTCCTCCATCGGATGCTGCGGCCGGCGCGGGCGCCCCGCGGGCCCGTCCCCATGCTCCCATGGGCGTCGCGGGTGCTGCGAGGCGTCGAGGTGGGCCCTCCCGGGCGGCACGCCGGTTGTTAACGTCAACATGTTATCGTCAACATGCGGGGTGGCGATACGGGACGGTGGTCCCCGGCGAGCGCGCCGGGGCCGTGCCCGGCGGCATCGGGGGCGTGCCCGGAGGGACGATGCGCGGGCCGCGCCCACGCGGGACCTCCTCCCCGCATCGTCCCTGCACGCGGTGGGCTAACCTGACCGCCATGACACCGGAGCGTCCAGCCTCGCTGAGCAAGTCCGGTCGCGGCCCGAGCATGCACGACGTCGCGGCCCGGGCCGGCGTGTCCCACCAGACGGTCTCGCGAGTGCTCAACGACTTCCCGGGGATTCGCCCCGAGACGCGCGAGCGCGTGCTGCAGGCGATCCGCGACCTGGGCTACCGCCGCAACATGGCGGCCCGCGCGCTCGCGACCGGGCGCTCCGAGGTGATCGGCGTGATCATGCCCGAGGTGCCGCACTTCGGGCCCACGAGCACGCTCTACGCGATCGAGCACGCGGCCAAGCGCGTGGGCTTCAAGCCGCTCATCACGACCGCGTCGTGGGAGCCGTCGTCGATGGGCGAGGCGCTCGACTTCCTCCTCGCGCGCTCGGTCGACGCGCTCGTGGTGATGGCGCAGCACCCCGACATCCTCGCCGCCGTCGAGACCACCACCGACGTGCCGGTGCTCTACGTCCTCACCGGGAACTCGCACGCCGAGCGCTCGGTCGCGGTCGACCAGGTCGCGGGCACGCGGCTCGCGCTCGAGCACCTCTACGACCTGGGCCACCGCCGCTTCCAGCACATCACGGGCCTCTCGGGGCTCACCGAGGCGCAGCTGCGACGCGACACCTTCGTGCGCTTCCTCGAGGAGCGCGGGCTCGAGCAGCTGCCCGTCCTCGAGGGGGACTGGAGCGCCGATGCGGGCTACCGGGCGGGTCTCGCGGTCGAGGAGGGCGTGACTGCGCTGTTCTGCGCGAACGACCCGATGGCGATGGGCGCGATCCACGCGCTCGAGGAGCGCGGGCTGGCCGTGCCGGACGACGTGTCCGTGGTGGGCTTCGACGACGTGCCCGAGTCGGGCTACGCGCACCCCGCGCTCACCACGGTCCATCAGGACTTCACCGAGGTCGGCCTGCGCGCCGTGACCGCCCTCATGGAGATCATCAACGGCCGCGAGCCGGGCGAGCTCGCCCCGGTCGAGCCGTGGCTCGTCGTGCGCGGCTCCACCGGTCCCGCGCCCGCCTGACGCGCGGCTCGGGCGGCCCCGCGCCCGCGGATCCCGCGTAGGCCCGCCGCACGACGCCGGAGACGTGCGGGAGGCCCCCCGCCACCGCATCGTCCCTCGCCGCGCGGACGCCTCGCGGCTGGGCTAGCGTGAGGCACGGTGGGTGGGACGGGGGCGGGACGAACGGCCCGTGACCGCCGGGGACGACCCGGTATGTTAACGTTAAAACCAGCACCGACACGCTGCGCGAAGGGGCCAGGATGGTTGAGCAGAGCATCGCTCCGCCCGCCGGCGCCGACCGCGGCGCGCGGGCAGGGGCGGCCGCCACCGACCTCCCCACCGAGGGGCGTGAGCCCCGCACCACCGCACCCACGACGATGCGACGCGCGGCGTGATGCGGCACGAGTCCCAGCGAGGCCATGGCGGCCTCAGAGAGGTTAAGGAGTCCATCTCGTGACAAGCTTCACCGCTGAGCAGGTCAGCGCGATCCGCAAGAGCCGGGAGAGGGTTGCGAAGCTCCACGGCGAGCTCACCCGCTACGGCCTCGTCGTGTGGACGGGCGGCAACGTCTCCGAGCGTGTGCCCGGCACCCAGCACTTCGTCATCAAGCCGTCGGGCGTCGACTACGACGACCTCACACCGGACAACATGATCCTGTGCGACCTCGACGGCAACGTGGTCCCCGGCTCGCCCGGCTCGGACCGCAGCCCCTCGTCGGACACCGCCGCGCACGCGTACGTCTACCGCGCGATGCCGCACGTCGGCGGCGTGGTCCACACCCACTCGACCTACGCGACCGCATGGGCGGCCCGCAACGAGCCCATCCCGTGCCACATCACCGGCATGGCGGACGAGTTCGGCGGCGAGATCCCCGTCGGCCCGTTCGCGATCATCGGCGACGACTCGATCGGCCGCGGCATCGTCGCGACGCTCGAGGGCCACCGCTCGCGCGCGGTGCTCATGGCCAACCACGGCCCCTTCACCATCGGCAAGGACGCGCGCGACGCCGTCAAGGCCGCCGTCATGTGCGAGGACGTCGCGCGCACCACGCACATCGCCCGCCAGCTGGGCGAGCTCGTCGAGATCCCGCAGGAGAAGATCGACGCGCTGTTCGACCGCTACCAGAACGTCTACGGCCAGAAGCCGCAGGGAGGCATGTAAGTGACCAGCATCGTTCCCACCCTCGCCGAGTACGAGGTCTGGTTCCTCACCGGATCGCAGACCCTCTACGGCGACGAGGTGCTCAAGCAGGTCGCCGACCAGTCGACCGAGGTCGTCGAGACGCTCAAGGCGTCGGGCGACATCCCCGTGACCGTCGTGTGGAAGCCCGTCGTCAAGAACCGCGACGAGATCCTCGAGACGATCATGGCCGCCAACGCGGACCCCAAGGTCATCGGCGTCATCACCTGGATGCACACCTTCTCCCCGGCGAAGATGTGGATCGCGGGCCTCAACGCGCTCCAGAAGCCGCTGCTCCACCTCGCCACGCAGGCGAACCGCGAGCTGCCCTGGGCGAGCATCGACTTCGACTTCATGAACCTCAACCAGGCCGCGCACGGCGACCGCGAGTACGCGTACATCGAGTCGCGCATGAACGTCGCCCGCACCACGGTCGTGGGCCACCCGTCGACGCCGGCCGTGTCCGAGCGCATCGGCGTGTGGTCGCGCGCGGCCGCCGGCGCCGCCGCCGCGAAGAACCTCAAGGTCGCGCGCTTCGGCGACAACATGCGCTTCGTCGCCGTCACCGAGGGCGACAAGACCGAGGCCGAGATCAAGCTCGGCGCGCAGATCAACACGTGGGGCGTCAACGAGCTCGTCGAGCGCGTGGACGCGGTGGACGATGCGGCGGTCGACGCGCTCATCGAGGTCTACCTCGCCGAGTACGAGGTGGTCCCCGAGCTGCTCCCCGGCGGCGAGCGCCACCAGTCGCTGCGCGACGCCGCGGCCATCGAGGTCGGGCTGCGCTCGTTCCTCGAGGAGGGCGGCTTCTCCGCCTTCACCGACACGTTCGAGGACCTCGGCGGCCTCAAGCAGCTGCCGGGCCTCGCGGTCCAGCGCCTCATGGCCGACGGCTACGGCTTCGGCGCGGAGGGCGACTGGAAGACCGCGATCCTCGTGCACCTCTGTGCCGTGATGGGCGCCGGCCTGCCCGGCGGCTCGTCGCTCATGGAGGACTACACGTACCACCTGGTGCCCGGCGAGGAGCTGTCGCTCGGCGCGCACATGCTCGAGGTCAACCCGGCGCTGTCGTCGAAGAAGGCGCGCCTCGAGATCCACCCGCTCGGCATCGGCGGCAAGGAGGACCCGGTCCGCCTGGTCTTCACCGCCGACGCGGGCGAGGCCGTGGTCGTCGCGCTGTCCGACATGCGCGACCGCTTCCGCCTCGTCGCGAACGTGGTCGACAACGTCGACCTGCCCGAGCCCATGCCGAACCTCCCGGTCGGCCACGCGGTGTGGACGCCCCGCCCGGACTTCACCACGGCCGTCGCGTCGTGGCTGCAGACCGGTGGCGCGCACCACACGGCGATGTCGAACCAGATCGGCGTCGACGTCATCAAGGACTTCGCGAAGATGGTGGGCATCGAGCTCCTCGTCATCGACGAGGACACCACCTACGAGGGCTTCGAGCAGCAGATCCGCTGGAACAACGCGTACTACGCGATGGGCGGTCGCTGACCCTCGGCGTACGTCCCAGGAAGGCCCCGGCTGATGCCGGGGCCTTCCGTCGTTCCGGGGTGCGTCGGCGGCGGGTCGGGCGCCCCGCGAGACCTGCCGGGGAGGTGACGGGGGACGATGCGGCGTCGGCTCCGGCTGCAGCGGGGCGCGCGCCGCGCGGCACCGCCGCCACGGTGCCGCGGGCCGGGTCCGGGCGGGTGCAGCGGCCCGTCTCGAGGGCGCCTCGGGGCTGGGTCGAAGGTCCCGGGTCGAGCGGTCGAATGTCACGGCACCGCGTGCCGCAAGACTGGGAGCGCTCCCAGCATTTCCGTGAAATCCCTGGTAGACCTATTTAATTCAAGGTGTCACACGCTTGTGACCGCATCGTGACGAATAAGGTTTGACTCTGCGTGTGAACGCAAACACACTGTGAAGCGCACGGCCCGCGAAGGCGCGGGCCGGTATCTCGAGGAGGAGATATGAAGTTCAGGAAGTTCCTGGCGGCCGGCGCCGGCGCGGCGCTCGCATTCACCCTCGCGGCCTGCTCCGGCGGCGGCGCGGGCAGCAGCACCGACAGCTCGGCTTCGGGCGACGACGGCGCGATGATGGAAGAGGGCGGCACCATCGGTGTGGCGATGCCCACCCAGACCTCGTCCCGCTGGATCGCCGACGGCGACGCCGTCAAGGCGGGTCTCGAGGCCGAGGGCTTCGAGGTCGACCTGCAGTACGCGGCCGACGACATCCCGACCCAGTCGCAGCAGATCGACAACATGATCACCAACGGCGTCAAGGGCCTCATCATCGCGGCGATCGACGGCACCGCGCTGTCGAGCCAGCTGCAGGCCGCCGCGGACGCGGGCATCCCGGTCATCTCGTACGACCGCCTCATCCGCGACTCGGAGAACGTGGACTTCTACGTCACCTTCGACAACTACAACGTCGGCGTGCAGCAGGCCACCTCGCTGCTCGTGGGCCTCGGCCTCCTCAACGAGGACGGCTCGGAGGGCGACGCCGAGGGTCCGTTCAACGTCGAGCTCTTCGCCGGCTCGCTGGACGACAACAACGCGCACTTCTTCTGGCAGGGCGCGATCGACACCCTTCAGCCCTACATCGACGAGGGCACCCTCGTCGTGCCGTCGGGCCAGACGGACATCGAGCAGGCCGCCACGCTGCGCTGGCAGCAGGAGACCGCGCAGAAGCGCATGGAGGACCTCCTCACCGGCAACTACGTCGGCACCGACGAGAAGGTCGACGGCGTGCTGTCGCCCTACGACGGTCTGTCGCGCGGCATCATCACGGCGCTCCAGAACAACGGCTACTCGGGCACCGTCGCCGACGGCTTCCCGGTCGTGACCGGCCAGGACGCCGAGATCGAGTCCGTCAAGCTGATCGTGGACGACGTGCAGTTCGCGACCATCTTCAAGGACACCCGCAAGCTCGCCGACCAGGCGGTCGTGGCGGCGCTCGCGTACCTCGCGGGTGAGGAGCCCGAGGCGAACGACACCGAGACCTACGACAACGGCGTGAAGGTCGTGCCGTCGTACCTCCTCGAGTCGGACATCGTCTACTCGGGCAACGTCCAGGAGCTGCTGATCGACTCCGGTTACTGGACCCAGGAGCAGGTCGACAAGGGCGTCGCCTAGGTCGCCCGGCGGTGCCGGCCCCTCGGGGCCGGCACCGCCAGCCCCTCCCTCCGAACCCCTCTCACACCCTTGGAGGTGAGACATGCCGAAGCACATCCTTGAGATGCGGAAGATCACCAAGACCTTCCCCGGCGTCAAGGCGCTCTCCGACGTCGAGCTCAGCGTGATCGACGGCGAGATCCACGGCATCTGCGGCGAGAACGGCGCAGGCAAGTCAACGCTGATGAAGGTCCTCTCGGGCGTCTATCCGTACGGCACCTACGAGGGCGACATCGTCTTCGACGACGATGTCCAGAAGTTCCACTCGATCCCCGACTCCGAGCACAAGGGCATCGTCATCATCCACCAGGAGCTGGCGCTGATCCCCTACCTCTCGGTGGCGGAGAACATCTTCCTCGGCAACGAGCGCCGCGGGAAGAACGGGATGATCGACTGGAACCAGACCAACCACGACGCCATGCGCCTGCTCGAGCAGGTCGGGCTGGACGAGAACCCGACGACCCCGGTCAACCAGCTGGGCGTCGGCAAGCAGCAGCTCATCGAGATCGCGAAGGCGCTGTCCAAGGACGTGCGGCTCCTCATCCTCGACGAGCCCACCTCGGCTCTCAACGACGACGACTCCGAGCACCTGCTCGGGCTGCTCCGCTCCCTCAAGGAGCGCGGCATCACGTCGATCATGATCTCCCACAAGCTCAACGAGATCCAGGAGATCTGCGACCGCACCACGATCATCCGTGACGGTCACACCATCGAGACCATCGACGTCGCGGGCAAGGAAGGCATCCAGGACCGCATCATCCGCGGCATGGTCGGCCGCGACCTCACCAACCGCTACCCCAAGCGCGAGCACGTCGTCGGCGAGGAGCTGTTCCGCGTCGAGGACTGGACCGTCTACCACCCGACCCAGCCGGGCCGCATCGTGGTCGACAACGCCTCGTTCAACGTCCGCAAGGGCGAGGTCGTCGGCATCGCCGGCGTCATGGGCGCGGGCCGCACCGAGCTCGCGATGAGCCTCTTCGGGCGGTCGTACGGTCGGGACATCTCCGGGCGCATGTACATGCACGGCGAGGAGATCCAGGTCCGCGACGTGTCAGACGCGATCAAGAACGGCCTCGCGTACGCCACCGAGGACCGCAAGCGGTACGGGCTCAACCTCATCGACGACGTGCGCCGCAACATCTCGTCCGCGGCGCTGTTCAAGCTCGCCAAGCGCGGCTGGGTCGACGGCAACCGGGAGATCAAGGTCGCGGAGGAGTACCGCGGCTCGATGAACATCAAGACGCCGTCGGTCATGCAGACCGTCGGCAACCTCTCGGGCGGCAACCAGCAGAAGGTCGTGCTGTCCAAGTGGATCTACTCGGACGCCGAGGTGATGATTCTCGACGAGCCGACGCGCGGCATCGACGTCGGCGCGAAGTACGAGATCTACACGATCGTCAACCGGCTGGTCGCGGCCGGCAAGGCGGTCATCATCATCTCGTCGGAGCTGCCCGAGCTGCTCGGCACCTGCGACCGCATCTACACCCTCGCGTTCGGCGTCGTCACCGGCGAGGTGCCGGTCGCCGAAGCCACGCAGGAGGGGCTCATGACCCTGATGACTCAGGAGAAGGCAACCAAGGACAAGGAGGTCCGGGCATGACCGGCACCGCAAACATTCGGGAGCTGCTCACCCGGAACCTGCGCACGAGCGGCATCTACATCGCGTTCGTCGCGATCGTGGCGCTGTTCTTCTTCCTCACCGGAGGAACGTCGCTCAGCCCGCAGAACGTCACCAACCTGGTGCTGCAGTACTCCTACATCCTGATCCTCGCGATCGGCATGGTGATGGTCATCATCGCCGGCCACATCGACCTGTCCGTCGGATCGGTGGTCGCCGTCACGGGCGCGATCTCGGCGGTGCTGGTGATCAAGCACGACGTGCCGTGGTGGGGCGGCGTCCTCGCCGCGCTCGCCGCGGGTGCGCTGATCGGCGCCTGGCAGGGCTTCTGGGTCGCCTTCGTGGGCATCCCCGCGTTCATCACGACGCTGGCGGGCATGCTCCTGTTCCGCGGTCTCACGCTGCTGGTGCTCGGCAACATCTCGCTGTCGCCGTTCCCGGCGCAGTACCAGAAGATCGCGAGCGGCTTCCAGAACGGGTTGCTCGGCGGGAACGGGTACGACGTCTTCACCCTCGTGGTGTTCGCCGTCGCGGTCGCCGGCTACGTCTTCTCGGCGTGGCGCACGCGCAGCCAGCGCATCGCGTACGAGCAGCCGGTCGAGGCGTTCCCGCTGTTCATCGTCAAGCTCGTCGTGGTCGCGGCCGTCGTCATGTGGTTCGCCTGGCAGCTCGCCAACGCGCGCGGCCTGCCGAACGTCCTCATCATCCTCGCGGTGCTGGTCATCGCCTACTCGCTCGTGACGCAGCGCACCGTCTTCGGTCGCCACGTCTACGCGGTCGGCGGCAACCTCGCGGCGGCGATGCTCTCGGGCGTCAAGGTCAAGTGGGTCAACTTCGGCGTCATGCTCAACATGGGCATCCTCGCCTCGGTCGCGGGCATCGTCTACTCGTCCCGCTCGAACGGCGCCCAACCGGCCGCCGGAAACATGTTCGAGCTCGACGCGATCGCCGCGTGCTTCATCGGTGGCGCCGCCGTCACCGGTGGTGTGGGCCGGGTCACCGGCGCCATCGTCGGTGGTCTGATCATGGCGGTGATGTCGAACGGCATGCAGCTCATGGGCGTCGACCAGTCGGTGCAGTCCGTGGTCAAGGGCCTCGTGCTGCTGCTGGCCGTCGCGTTCGACGTCTACAACAAGCGCCGCGCGGGCGCCCGCTAGGCACCGCGTCGCGCGAGGGGCCCCGGTTCGCCGGGGCCCCTTTCGCGTGCGGACGATGCGCGCCCGACACGCGCGGGCCGCCCGGCTCCGCGCTGAGACCGGTACTAGTCCATACTCGTAGACGTACAAGAGGAGAGCTGCCAGTGACGAAGCCCCGAGGCCGCCGGCCCACCATCGACGATGTGGCCCGCGAGGCCGGGGTGTCCCGGGGCACCGTGTCGAGGGTGCTCAACGGCGGCCACTGGGTGTCGGAGCCCTCGCGCGCCCAGGTCGACCGCGCGATCCGGGTGACGGGGTACCGCATCAACCCCCACGCCCGCTCGCTCGCCACCAGCCGCACCGGCTCGGTCGGCTTCCTCCTCACCGAGTCGTACGAGCGGTTCTTCGCGGACCCGAACTTCCTGCAGATCCTCCGCGCGTGCGCGGATGCGCTGGCCGAGCACGGCATGACGCTCGTCCTGATCATGGCGGACACGCTCGAGGAGCGTCGCCGGGCCACGGAGTACCTCACCGGCGGTCACGTCGACGGCGCGCTCGTGGTGTCGTCGCACAGGGACAGCCAGGAGTTCCTCGCGACCCTGCTCGAGGCGAACCTGCCGGTCATCTCGGCCGGCGTGCCGCTGGGCTTCGAGGCCAGCGTCGGGTACGCGACCGCCGACGACGAGGGCGGCGCCCGGACGATGATCACGTATCTGCGCGACAAGGGCCGCTCGCGGCTCGTCCACATCGCCGGCCCCCAGGACACCTCCGGCGGGACCGCGAGGCTGCGCGCGTTCCGTGAGCTCATGGGAGACGAGTTCTCCGAGGAGCTGGTGGCGTACGGGGACTACGGCCGCGAGTCGGGCCGGAAGGCCATGCGCGAGCTGATCGCACGCGACGTCGCGTTCGACGGGGTGTTCTGCGCCAACGACCTCATGGCGGCGGGCGCGATGGACGTGCTCCGCTCCGCCGGCATCGAGGTGCCCGAGGACGTCGCGGTCGCGGGATTCGACGATGCGCCGGTGGCGCTCGAGACGGATCCTCCCCTCACGACGGTGCACCAGCCCTTCGACCGCGTGAGCGGGGAGATGGTGAGGCTGCTGCTCGACGAGATCGATGGGCGTGCGGCCGGCCGGGTCACGCTGCCCACGCGGATCGTCGAACGGGGCACCGTCTAGCACCGGAGCCGCCCGAGAAGTTTCCTCCGCGGATTCTGGTCGCTCCAGGCCAGGGAGATGGCCGGGGAAGGCCGCGGGAGCGGGTCTGCCTGGGGTTTCGTGTGCGACACGCCCGGGATGCGGGTGATTTGACGGTGGTGGGTGGGGGTGCGTAATGTCTTCACCTGTCGCCGAGAAGGAACGCGCCAGGCAGGGACTGAACAAGGTCCTGCAGGAGACGCCCCGGT
>NZ_JAUHPW010000005.1 GCF_030418455.1 Demequina litoralis | reverse complement strand
CAGTGATGCCTCGACCGTATGAATCTGCCGCTCGAATCGGGCACCACGCACCTCGCAGGAGGCGGCCCAGGTCCACGGCCCGGTGCCACCCTCCGGTGTCACGCGCCCGCGGCACCGCCCGGCGCGGAGCCCTCGGACCCCGCGCCGCATCCCCGTGAGGCACGCGCGCGTGCATGTCGTGTCCGCGAATTTCAGGAATCGCTTGAAGAGCCTCGCCGGAGTGCCGGTTCCGCTGCCCGCTGCGGGACCTGTTCAAGCCTGAGTTGAAATACGCGGACGCGAAGTGCGCGCCGGCGCGTCGACACGCCGGCGCGCCGTGCCTAGACCGCGGCGCCGTCGCGCGAGCGCAGCTCCGTGAGGATCGCCTCGACCTGGGTCTTCGCGTCGCCGAACAGCATCGCCGAGTTGTCGCGGAAGAACAGCGGGTTCTGGACGCCCGCGTAGCCGGTCGCCATCGAGCGCTTGAAGACGATGCACTGGCCGGCCTTCCAGACCTCGAGCACCGGCATGCCGGCGAGCGGCGAGCCCGGGTCCTCGAGCGCGGACGGGTTGACCACGTCGTTGGCGCCGATGACGAGGACCACGTCGGTCTCGGGGAAGTCCTCGTTGATCTCGTCCATCTCGAGCACGATGTCGTACGGCACCTTCGCCTCGGCGAGCAGCACGTTCATGTGGCCGGGCAGGCGGCCGGCGACCGGGTGCACGCCGAAGCGGACGGTGACGCCCTGCTGACGCAGGGTCGAGACGAGGTCCGCGACCGGGTACTGGGCCTTCGCGACGGCCATGCCGTAGCCGGGGACGATGACGACGGATGAGGCGCCGGCGAGGAGCGAGGCGACCTCGGGGGCCTTGACCTCGCGGTGCTCGCCCTGCGGGCCCTCGGACGAGGTGGTGCCGCCCTCGGTGCCGAAGCCGCCGAGGATCACGGACAGGAACGCGCGGTTCATCGCCTTGCACATGAGGTACGAGAGGATCGCACCGGACGAGCCGACGAGCGCGCCGGTGACGATGAGCAGGTCGTTGCTCAGCATGAGGCCCGCCGCGGCGGCCGCCCAGCCGGAGTACGAGTTGAGCATCGACACGACGACCGGCATGTCGCCGCCGCCGATCGCCGCGACCAGGTGGAAGCCCAGCAGCAGCGCGATCGCCGTCATGATCGCGAGCGGCACGATGCTGTCGGTGGCGAGGTACCAGGCGAGCAGGCCCGCGCTCGCGACGAGGGCGCCCAGGTTGAGCCAGTTGCGGCCCGGCAGCGTGAGCGGGCGGGACTTCATGCGCGCGGACAGCTTGAGGAACGCGACGATCGAGCCGGTGAGCGTCACCGCGCCGATGAGGACGCCGAGGAAGACCTCGATCTGGTGGACCGGGTCCGCCTCCTCGGTGAGGTGCGAGTTGAAGCCGACCAGCACCGCGGCGGCGCCGACGAAGCTGTGGAGCATCGCGATGAGCTCGGGCATCTGGGTCATCTCGACGGTGCGGGCGCGCCACGTGCCGATCGCGGCGCCGATCGCGAAGACCATCGCGATGAGCAGGGCGGTGACGAGCACGGGACGCTCGGACTGGTCGAGCGCGAGGACCACGGTGGCCGCGAGGGCGAGGCCCATGCCGACCATGCCGAGGATGTTGCCGCGGCGGGCCGTCTCCTCCTTGGACAGGCCCGCGAGGGACAGGACGAACAGCACGGCCGCGACCACGTAGGTCGCCTGGGCGAGCGAGGTGAGGGTCATCACGCGTCCTTCCGGAACATGCCGAGCATCCTGTAGGTCACCAGGAAGCCACCGAAGATGTTGATGCTGGCCACGGCCGCCGCGATGAATGCGAGCGTCGACACGATCGCGTCGTCGGAGCCGATCTGCAGGAGCGCGCCGACCAGGATGATGCCGGAGATGGCGTTCGTCTGGGACATCAGCGGCGTGTGCAGCGAGTGCTTGACGTTCGAGATCACGTAGAAGCCGACGATCACCGCGAGGGCGAAGACCGTGAGGTGCTGCACCGTTGCGGAGTCCGCGAAGGACAGCAGGACGAGGGCCGCGACCGCGCCGGCGCCGTACATCCAGCTGCGGCGCCTGGCCTTGCGCGCGGCGGCCTCCGCCTCGGCGCGCGCCTTCTCGGCGAGCTCCTCCTCGGTGGGGCCCTGCGCCCCGGCCGGCGCGGGCGCGGCGGAGACCGACACGGGCGGCGGCGGCCACATGATCTCGCCGGCGTGCGCGACGGTCATGCCGCGCTGGACCGGGTCCTCGAGGTCGAGGACGAGGACGCCGTCCTTGCCCGGCGTGAGCAGCTCCATGAGGTGCACGATGTTGGTGCCGAACAGCGTCGACGTGTGGCGCGGCATGCGGCTGGTGAGGTCGGTGTAGCCCACGATCGTCACGCCGTTGTCCGAGACCACGGTCTCGCCCGGGACGGTGAGCTCGCAGTTGCCGCCGCCCGAGGCCGCGAGGTCGACGATGACCGAGCCCGGTCGCATCCCCGCGACCACGTGCGCCGTGATCGTCGTGGGGGCGGTGCCGCGCACGAGCGCGGTGGTGATGACGACGTCGGCCTTGGCGGCCTCCGCGGCGTAGACCCGCATCGCGGCGGCCTGCTGCTCCTCGGTGAGGGGCTTGGCGTAGCCGTCCGCGCTGATCTCCTGCTGCGCCTCGGGGGCGTGGACGAAGGTGCCGCCCATGGACTCGATCTGCTCGGCCACCTCGGGACGCACGTCGAACGCACGTACCTGGGCGCCCAGCGAGCTGGCGGCGCCGATCGCGGCGAGGCCGGCGACGCCCGCACCGATGATGAACACGGTGGCGGGGGCGGTCTTGCCGGCCGCGGTCACCTGGCCGGTGAACATGCCGCCGTACTGCTCGGCGGCCTCGATCACGGCGCGGTAGCCGGCCACGTTCGACAGCGTGGACAGGACGTCGATGGCCTGCGCACGGGAGACGCGCGGGACCGCGTCGAGGGCGAGCGCCGTCGCGTCGCGCTCGTTCAGGGCGGCCAGGAGCTCGGGGTTCGACTGCGGCGACATCATCGACACGACGGTCGTGTTTTCGCGCAGGCCCCATACCTGCTCCTGCGTGGGGGCGTTGACGCACGTGACGATGTCCGCGCTCCACGCCGCCTCGGTGTCGACGAGCGTCGCTCCCGAGGCCTGGTACTGCTCGTCGAGGAAGCTGGCCGCGGTGCCCGCGCCCGTCTCGACGTCGACCTGGTAGCCCAGCTTGATGAGCTGGGCGACGGAGGCCGGGCTCGCGGCGACCAGCCTCTCGCCCGCTCGCGTCTCCGCGGGGACTCCTATGCGCATCGTCCATCCCGTCCCGCGCATCGCGGCGGCGGCCGCGACGCGCGTGTCTCGGTCGACCCGCGGAAGGACTGCCGCCGACACGGGCTGCGGGTCGAGCTCGTGAGTGCCTGCTGGAAGGCTAGTGGACGGCATCGGCACCGACCTGGGACCTGTGCACGGTTGTGGTCCCGGTTTCCTGCGGCGGGACGATGCGCGGGTGGCGCCACGGCGGCATGATGGGCGGGAGGGCAGGGGGTCGCCGTGGGAGGTCGGGGTCGCCGCGGGCCGCGCGCGCCGGGTGCGGGGATCGTGCCGGCGCTCGAGGGCGCCGCGCTTATCGCCGTGCACCTCGCCGCCACGCCGTTCGTCGGCGAGGGCCGCAGGACCTGGGGGACGGTGGGCACGGAGGCGACCGATGCGCTGCCGGGCGACGACCTGGTCCCGGATCCGAGGTGGGCGTACACCCTGGGCGTCGACGTCGCCGCGCTGCCGGAGGCGGTGTGGCCGTGGATCGCGCAGATCGGGCAGGGCCGCGGGGGCTTCTACTCGTACCAGGTGCTCGAGAACCTCGTGGGGTGCCGCATCGTCAACACGGGCGAGATCCTCCCGGAGCATCAGCGCCCGGTCGTCGGGGACGAGATCCGCCTGCATCCGGAGGCGCCGCCGATGCGGGTGGCGGCCGTCGATCCCCCGCACGCCCTGGTCCTGGCGGGCACGCCGGTGGAGCTCGACGGCGAGGCGGGCGGCGGCGCCGCGACGTGGCAGTTCGTGGTGCGGGACGCCCCCGGCGGCCGGAGCCGCCTGCTCACCCGGGGCCGCTACGACCATGGCGACGACTGGGGGAGCCGGCTCGCGTTCGGGCGCTTCCCGCTCGAGGCGATCGCGTTCGTGATGAGCCGGCGCATGATGCGCGAGATCGCGAGGCTGGCGGAGGGCCGGGCCTGACGGGCGCCCCCGGCTGGATTCGAACCAGCGACCTGCGGATTAGAAGTCCGATGCTCTATCCACTGAGCTACGGGGGCCTGGCGGCCGGAGCCGCGCACCTAGGTTACCGGCGCCCGCCCGCGCCACCCGCGCATCGTCCCGTGGCGCCGCACGCGCGACGGGCCTACCGTCGAAGGGGCGATCGGGAGGTGGCGCGATGGACTGGAAGCTCGAGGTGGTGGTGGTCCCGGTGTCGGACGTCGACCGGGCGCGCGACTGGTACCGGGACCGCATGGGCTTCGTGCTCGACCATGACCAGGAGGTGGGGCCGGGGCGGCGCATCGTGCAGCTCACCCCGCCGGGCTCGGCATGCTCGATCGTGTTCGGCACGGAGATCGGCGCGGGCGAGCCCGGTTCGCTGCAGGGCGTGCAGCTGGTGGTCGACGACATCGAGGCCGCACGCGAGGAGCTCCTGGGCCGAGGCTTCGACCCGGGCGAGCCCGCCGTGATGGCGCCGGGGGACGGCGGCACCTTCCTGTTCTTCGCCGATCCCGACGGCAACGGCTGGGCCGTCCAGCAGTACCGCGGCGGCTGACGCGCGCCCGTGCCGCCTGGTAAGTGCCCTCCGCGCTACCCTTGTCGCATGTTGTGGAACGGGTGCGTCGTCGCATGAGCATGCGACCCATCAAGACGTGGTCGTATCCCGGCAACCTCTTGGACGCCCTGGTCGACACCCGCCGCGTCGTGGCGGGTGTCCAGCTGCCGCTCCCCGTCGCCGGCGTCGAGGACGCGCGCGCGACCATCCAGCGGATGCTCGACCAGCTCGACCACCACCTCATCCCGCGCGTGCGCGAGGAGGCGTCCCCGGCGATCGTGGTGGTCGCCGGATCGACCGGCGCCGGCAAGTCGACCGTGGTGAACGCGCTGGTAGGGGAGGACCTCACGCCGTCGGGGGTGCTGCGCCCCACCACCCGCGTGCCCCACCTCTTCCACCACCCGCTCGACACCGCGGTCCTGTCCGACGTCGCCAAGCGCGCGAAGGTCATCGCGACCGAGGCGGTGCCGCGCGGGCTCGCGCTCGTCGACTCGCCCGACCTCGACTCGATCAGCGGCGAGAACCGCGAGATCGCGCACACCATGCTCGAGGCGGCGGACCTGTGGATCTTCGTCACCACCGCCGCGCGCTACGGCGACGCGGTGCCGTGGGAGGCGCTGCGCGCCGGCGCCGACCGCGGCGCCTCCATCGCGGTGGTCCTCAACCGCGTGACCGTCGACGTGGCGGCCCAGGTGCGGCGCGAGCTGGTCGACCGGCTCGCGGAGGAGCACCTCGAGACCCTGCCGCTCTTCGTCATCCCCGAGGCGCCCAACCGTCAGTCGATCGTCCCGCGCGACGTCGTCGGCGGCCTGGGACGCTGGCTCGACTCCGTCGCCGCGGCCTCCGCCACCACCATCGTCGAGCGCACGCTGCACGGCGCGGCCGAGTCGCTCAAGGAGTGGCTCGAGACCCTCGCCGAGGCGATGGACGACCAGTCCGCCGCCGCGAAGGACGTCCGCGGCGAGGTGCGCCGCGCCGCCGCGCAGGTGTCCCACGAGGGCGGCGAGCGCTGGTGGGAGACCATCCCCACCGGCGCGCTCACCGCGCGCTGGCAGCAGGCGACCGCCGACGGCGGGGTGCTGTTCAAGCTGCGCAACAGCGCATGGGTGCGCCGCGGCCACGCCCGCGAGCAGCGGGACGAGGTGCTGCACGCGATCTACCGCGACCTGCTCGAGGCCGTCGAGTCGCGCCTGGTCTTCGCCGCATCGTCCGTCGCGGAGGCGATGGAGGATGCGCTGCGGCGCGCCGAGACCGGCGTGGGGCCGTGGCTCGCGGAGCGGCGCGACCCGCGCGACGCGCGTCAGGCGCGCGAGCGCCAGGCCGCGGACGCGTCGCGGCGCTGGGTGCACCGCTGCCAGGAGATCGTGCTCGCGCTGCCCGGCGTCGAGCACGGCATCCAGGTGATCGGCGAGCCCGGGCTCACCACCGCGCTGGCGAGCGCCGCGCTCGGCATCGAGGAGGCCCGCACCGTTCTCATGATCCTCACGTCGCCGCAGGCCGTCGGCGCCGCGGTGGACGAGGCGCGCGAGGAGCTCGACGGCGCGCGGCGCCACTGCGTCAACCGGGAGTCGCTCGACATGATGCGGCCCACCGACATCCCCTCGCTCATGCCGGACTCGTCCGCGAAGATCCGCCTGCGGCGCGCGGAGCTGAGGGGGCTGCTGTGAGCGTGAGCTTCGAGGCCGTGCCGCCGCACGACGAGACCACCGTGCTGCACGAGCGGGTCGACCGCCTGCGCTCGTCGCTCGACTGGGCGCGCGAGGCCATCCCGACCCCCATCCGTGACGAGCTGCATGCGGCGGTCGACCGCTGCGACGAGCGGCTCGCGCTCGGCATCGACTGGACCGTCGTGGCGCTCGCGGGCGGCACGGGCTCCGGCAAGTCGACGCTGTTCAACGCCCTCGTCGGCGTCGACTTCGCGGTACCCGGCGTCGCGCGTCCCACCACGTCCGACGTCAGCGCCTCCGTGTGGGGTCCCGAGCGGGCGGACGCGCTGCTCGACTGGCTGGGCGTGGCCCCCGACCGTCGCCTGCGCCGCTTCGACGCCATGGGCACCACCCCGGACCCCGCGCTCGCGGGCCTCGTGCTGCTCGACCTGCCGGACCACGACTCGGTCAACCCGCACAACCGCGAGGTGGTCGACCGCATCGTGCCGCAGGTCGACCTGCTGCTGTGGGTGGTCGACCCCCAGAAGTACGCCGACAACGCCATCCACGAGGGCTATCTCAAGCAGGCGTCCGTCACCGGGCAGCCGTCGCTCGTGGTGCTCAACCACGTGGACCGGCTCACCACCGAGGAGGGCTGGGAGGTCGCGCGCGACCTTCAGCGCCTGCTCGCGCTCGACGGCATGCACTCGGTGCCCGTCATGCCCGTGAGCGCCCGCACGGGTCAGGGCGTCGACGTGCTCCGCGCCGAGCTCGAGGGCGCCGTGCAGGCGCGCTCCGTCGCCGCCGACGCGGTCGCCGCGGACCTCGTGGCCGCGGGCCGCACGCTCGAGCGGGCGCTCGCGCGCGACGCCGAGCCCGTCCTGCCCGAGGTCTCCGAGCTGGTCGCCGCGCTCGCCGCGGCCGCAGGCGTCGACGCGCGTGCCGAGGCCGCCGCCGCGGTGGTCGCGGGCCGGTCGTCGTCGGTGCCCGCCCAGGACACGATGCGGCTCGAGGTGGTCGACCGCGAGCGGCTCGACTGGATCGACGCGGCCTCCGAGGGGCTGCCCGTGCAGTGGCGGATCGTCATCGGCGAGGCCGTCGCACCCGCGGGGGAGCTGACCGCCGTCATCGACGCGGCCCTCGCCGGCGTGGACTGGCCCGAGGCGCGTCACGCGCCGTTCGGCCGTCGCCGCCTGCGCGCGTCCGCGATGGAGAAGGACATGCTGCGGCTCGGGCGTGAGGCCGTGCTCGGCGCGATCGAGCCCGGCATCGTGCGGCCGACCGAGCTCATCCACCAGGCGTACCGCAACCTCGACGAGCTCACCGTCATCGCACGGGCCCAGGCGCCCGAGGGGGCGGGGGAGCCGGAGGAGCCGGTCGTCGAGCCCGAGCCCGCGCACGCGGAGGCGGGCGTGGTCGAGGAGGAGGAGCACGCGCTCCCCGCGGACATCTGGGCGCCGGTCCACGAGGACCGCCACGAGCGCCACGACCGCCACCACCACGAGGGCTGAGGCGCCTCCAGCGCTGTCGGCCGCTCCCGGCCGCTCGCGGCCGCGCCCGGAAGGGCCCGGCAAGGCCGATGTCCCCGGCGCCCCGCCGCCCGCCTTGCGTCCCCCGATCCGGGCCCGCCCGCGCATCGTCCTCCCGCGTGCTCGCACCCTGGACCCAGCCGCACCGTGCGGCACCAGGGAGGGGAGCATGAACGAGCTGACCATCACCGTGGCGGGGTGGGCCGCCACCGACGTCCGCATGTTCAAGGGGCAGGGGGACCTCGCCATCGCGTCGTTCCGGGTCGCCTCGACGCCGCGCTACTTCGACCGCGAGAAGGGCTCGTGGGTCGACGGCGTCACCGAATGGTTCACGGTGCGCGCGTTCCGCGGCGCCGCGATCACCGTCGACGCCTCCATCAGGAAGGGCATGCCGGTCGTCGTCACGGGCCGCCTGCGCACCAGCACGTGGGAGGCGAAGGACGGTCCGCGCGTCGACCACATCATCGACGCGACCGCGATCGGGCCCGACTGCATGCGCGGCGTCGCGAGCTTCCGGCGCGCCACCGGGGACCCGGCGATGAGCGAGGAGGACATCAGCCCCGCCGCGGCCGCCATCGCGGCGTCCAAGGAGGGGGACGGCGGGGACGATGCGGCGGACGCCTCGCGCTTCGAGACCGAGCCGCCGGACGTCGACAGCGGGGAGGTGGAGCCGCTCGACCTCGAGGAGGAGCCCGAGCCCGTGGCCTGAGCGGCGGCGTGGGCCGCCCGACCTCGCCCGCCCATCGTCCTCCCGTAGGCTAGGGGGCGGCATCCGGGCGCCCGCGCGCCCGCTCAGGACAACCGACGGAGCAGCAGTGGCAGAGTTCATCTACACCATGCAGAAGGCGCGCAAGGCGCACGGCGACAAGGTGATCCTCGACGACGTGACCATGGCCTTCTACCCGGGCGCGAAGATCGGCGTGGTGGGACCCAACGGCGCAGGAAAGTCGACGATCCTCAAGATCATGGCGGGCATCGAGCAGCCCTCCAACGGCGAGGCGCGCCTCACCCCCGGCTACACGGTCGGCATCCTCATGCAGGAGCCGCCGCTGAACGAGGAGAAGGACGTCATCGGCAACGTCCGCGAGGGCGTGGGCGAGATCTACTCGAAGCTCGAGCGCTTCAACGCGATCTCCGAGGAGATGGCCGACCCGGACGCGGACTACGACAAGCTGCTGGCGGAGATGGGCACGCTCCAGGAGGAGCTCGACCACGCCAACGCATGGGACCTCGACGCGCAGCTCGAGCAGGCGATGGATGCGCTGCGCTGCCCGCCGCCGGACGCCGACGTCAAGGTGCTCTCCGGCGGTGAGCGCCGCCGCGTCGCGCTGTGCAAGCTGCTCCTCGAGAAGCCCGACCTGCTGCTCCTCGACGAGCCCACCAACCACCTCGACGCCGAGTCCGTGCTGTGGCTCGAGCAGCACCTCGCCAAGTACCCCGGCGCCGTCCTCGCGGTCACCCACGACCGCTACTTCCTCGACCACGTCGCCGAGTGGATCTGCGAGGTCGACCGCGGCCGCCTCTACCCGTACGAGGGCAACTACTCGACCTACCTCGAGAAGAAGCAGGAGCGCCTCCAGGTCCAGGGCAAGAAGGACGCCAAGCTCGCGAAGCGCCTCAAGGAGGAGCTCGAGTGGGTGCGGTCCAACGCCAAGGGCCGTCAGACGAAGTCCAAGGCGCGTCTGGCCCGCTACGAGGAGATGGCTGCCGAGGCCGAGCGCACCAGGAAGCTCGACTTCGAGGAGATCCAGATCCCGCCGGGCCCCCGCCTGGGCTCGACCGTCATCGAGGCGAAGAACCTCAAGAAGGGCTTCGGCGACCGCGTCCTCATCGACGGCCTGTCGTTCTCGCTGCCGCGCAACGGCATCGTCGGCGTCATCGGCCCCAACGGCGTCGGCAAGACCACGCTGTTCAAGACCATCGTGGGCCTCGAGCCGCTGGACGACGGCGAGCTCAAGGTCGGCGAGACCGTGCAGGTCTCCTACGTCGACCAGAGCCGCGGCGGCATCGACCCCCAGAAGTCGCTGTGGGAGGTCGTGTCGGACGGCCTCGACTACATCAACGTCGGCAAGGTCGAGATGCCGTCGCGCGCGTACGTGAGCGCGTTCGGCTTCAAGGGCCCGGACCAGCAGAAGGCGGCCGGCGTGCTCTCCGGCGGTGAGCGCAACCGCCTCAACCTGGCCCTCACGCTCAAGGAGGGCGGCAACGTGCTGCTCCTCGACGAGCCGACCAACGACCTCGACGTCGAGACCCTCGGCTCGCTCGAGAACGCGCTGCTCGAGTTCCCCGGCTGCGCCGTGGTCGTCTCGCACGACCGCTGGTTCCTCGACCGCGTCGCGACGCACATCCTCGCGTACGAGGGCACCGAGGAGGACCCGGCCAAGTGGTTCTGGTTCGAGGGCAACTTCGAGTCCTACGAGGCCAACAAGGTGGAGCGCCTGGGCGCCGAGGCGGCCCGCCCGCACCGCGTGACCTACCGCAAGCTCACCCGCGACTGACCCGCCCGGCGTGCCCCTGACCCGGGGCGTGCTGCGGGGAAGCGGCCGACGGTTTCCGGAGGTTCGTGACCCCTGCGGGAGACTGAGCGACGCCCCTCGCCTGGCATCAGGCGAGGGGCGTCGTCGTCTCAGCCCACGCGCTCGACCAGCTGGATCGGATGCCCGTCGAGGTCGTTGACGAAGGCGACCCGGAGCACCTCGCGGAAGGGGTGCGGCTCCCGGCGCGCCTGCCCGCCGGCCTCGACCACGCGGTCGAAGGCGCTCTCGACGTCGTCGGTCCACAGGGTGAGGCACACGCGATCGCCCTCGGTGACCGGCTCGAGCCCGTGGCTCTGCGCGGCCGGACCGGGATGGGCCAGCCCGAGCGTGAACCCGCCGAGCGCCATCTCCACCTTCACAGGCGCATCGTCGGCGCTGCGGAACGTCTCGGCGAAGCCCAGGCGCGCGTAGAACGCGGCGGCGCGCTCGCAGTCCTCGACGAAGAGGATCACCTGGGGCTCGAAGAACTCCATGCGGCCACGCTACGCCGTGGCCCGGCGTCCCCGCAGGTAGCGAGCCATCCGCCGCGGGCGGGCGGCGGTCGCTTCCGCACGGTCGGTGCGTCGCTCGGGTGGCCGGTGGCCGCCGCGGCGCTAGCGTGGCTCCATGACCCGCATCCATGTCCCGATCACGCTGCGGTGGTCGGACCTCGACGCCTACGGCCACGTCAACAACGCGGAGATGCTCCGCCTGCTCGAGGAGGCGCGCATCCGCGTCTTCTGGGCGGACCGCTCGGCCGCCGAGGAGCACGAGGTCCCGCACACCGCCCTCATCGCGGGAGGCCCCGACGCGGAGACGATCACGCTCATCGCCGCGCAGCAGATCGAGTACCTCGAGCCCATCCCGTACCTGCGACGGCCGCTCGACGTGCACCTGTGGATCGGGCGGCTCGGGGGCGCGAGCATCGAGATCTGCTACGAGGTCTGGTCGCCGCAGGGCGAGGACGAGCCGGTGCTGTACGCCCGCGCCGCGACCACGCTGGTGCTCGTCGACTCCGCGACGCAGCGCCCGCGCCGCCTCAGCGACGCCGAGCGCGAGGCGTGGAGCCCGCACCTCGACGAGCCGGTGCGCTTCCGCAAGCGCTGACAGCGCAACGGCGCGGCGCCCGAAGGCGCCGCGCCGTCGCTGGGCTCCCCGTAGGAGTCTCGAACCTTCCGGAACCGTCGGTCAGCTCCCCGCAGGGGGGTCGACGTGGAAGGGGAGGAGGCTACGCGGTGAGCGAGTCGACCCACTCCTGGTTCGCGGCGACCCACTCGGCGACCACGTCGGCCTGACCGTCGGCGTCCACGCCCTGGAGCTGGTTCTCGAGGTCGTACAGGTGGTCGGCGTCCATGGTGAACGCGCCCATCCACTCGGCGACCTCGGGGAACTCCTCGCCCAGGCCGGTGCGGCCGTAGGTCACGATGCTCTCGGCCTCGCCGAGCGTGCCCTCGGGGTCCTCGAGGTTCTTGAGGTCGTAGGCGCCGTAGGCCCAGTGGGGCTCCCACAGCGTGACGATGATGTTCTCGCCGTTCGAGGTGGCGGTGTCGAGCTCGGAGAGCATCGCCGGGGTCGACGAGGTGAGGAACTCCATGTCCTCGAGGCCGTAGGTCGGGATGACCGCGTCCTGGACGGTGGCGGTGAGGCCGGCGCCGGGCTCGATGCCGACGATGCGGCCGCCGAACTCGTCGGCGTTGGCCGCGAGGTCCGCGAGCGAGTCGACGGGGGCGTCGGCGTTGACCGCGACGGTGAGGGCAGCGGAGTCGAACCAGGCGCCGAGCTCCTCCATGTCGTCACCGAACTCCTCGATGTACGAGGCGTGGGTGAGGGGCAGCCACACGTCGGTCACGACGTCGTAGTCGCCGTCCGCGACGCCCTGGAAGACGACGGCCGGGTCGGCATACTCGAGCTCGACGTTGTAGCCCTTGCCCTCGAGGATGTTCTCCCACAGGAGCGAGGTCGCGAGCGACTCGTCCCAGCCGTTGAACACGGCGAGGGTGAGGTCGCCACCGGCGGCGTCACCGGACGCGGCGGCGTCGGTGTCGGCGTCCGAGGACGAGCAGCCGGCGAGCACGAGGCCGCCGGCGGCAGCCATGGCGAAGGGCGCGAAGGCGCGAAGCTTCATGATGTGTTTCCTTTCTCAGCGAGGGGTGTCTCCCCCCGCAGCGAGCAGCACCGGTCGCCCATCGGTCGGGGCGGGGTGCACGCGGCTCCCTCAGAAGCCGCGAGGTCTGTGGTGCCGTCCGGGCGGACGGCGTGGGGCAGCGTCCGGGAGGACGATGCGCGGGTGGGGTCAGCCGGCGCCGCCGCCGGGGCTGCGGCGGGGGCCGCCGACCTCGATGATCTCCGCGTCGAAGCGGGCCTGCTCCTCGGCCTCCTTCTTCGCGACGTAGGACTTGCGCCACCTCGAGTACAGGCCGAGGCCCTTGCCGAAGGACGCGGTGAAGCGGTCCAGCAGGATCGCGAGGACCACGACGGACAGACCGGCCTCGAAGCCGAGTCCGACGTTGAGCGCGGAGATCGCCTGGGCGACGTCGCCGCCGAGGCCACGGGCGCCGACGAGGCCGGCGATGACCACCATCGACAGCGACAGCATGATGATCTGGTTGATGCCGGCCATGATCGACGGCATCGCGAGGGGGATCTGGATCTGGCGCAGGATGCGGCGCGGGTGGGCGCCGAAGGCCTGGCCTGCCTCGACGACCTCCTTGTCGACGCCGCGGATGCCCAGCTCGGTGAGGCGCACGCCGGGTGCCATCGCGAAGATCAGGGTCGCGATGATGCCGGGCGCCACGCCGACGCGGAACAGGGCGAGCGCGGGGATGAGGTAGACGAAGGCGGGCAGCGTCTGAAGGAAGTCCATGACGGGCTTCACGATCTTCGACACCGTGTCGTTGCGCGCGGCCCAGATGCCCAGCGGGATCGAGATCGCGACCGCGAGGAACGCGGCGACCAGGACGAGCGCGAGCGAGTCGATCGCGTTGTCCCACTGGTTGACGCTCATGATGAAGAGCAGGCCGACCACCGAGCCGACGGCGAACCTCCATCCGCGGGCCAGCAGGGCGCCGAATGCGACGAGCGCGATCACCACGAGGGCCGGCGGGGTCGCGAAGACCCAGTCGACGGCGTCGAACATCCAGATGAGGACCTCGCGGAGGCCCTCGAAGAACCAGGAGAAGCTGTCCTCGAGCCAGTCGAAGAAGCTCTTGATCCACGTGCCGACGGGGATGCGGATATCCATCAGACGGCCTCCTTCGGCTCGGCGGCGCGGGCTCCGACGGCGGCGCCCAGGACCTTGTCGACCACCTCGGCGGGCAGCGGGTCGGGACGCGGCGTCGCGGTGGCGGCGGCCTCGGGCTCGCCGCCGAGCGCCGCGAGCAGGGTCACGCGGGGGATGACGCCCACGAGGCGGCTGCGGCCGTCGAGCACGCCGAGCGGCAGCGCCGCCTCGAGCGACGGGATGAAGAGGTCGGCGAGCGCGGTGTCGGTGGCGACGGCGCCGTGGTCGGCCTGGATGACGGGCGCGAGGTCCTTCTCGCCCCTGCGGACGAGGTCGAAGACGTCGCGGTCGCGGACCCAGCCCACGATGGTGCGGTCCTTGTTGACCACGTACGCGCCGGCGAGCTGCTCGTCGCGCATGGTGGTGAGCGCGGCGCGCGGGCCGGCGCCGACGTGCACGACGGCGCGCGGCTTGCGCATCACGGACTCGGCGGTCAGCACCTTGGTGCGGTCGACGTCCTGGACGAACTGCTCGACGTAGTCGTTCGCGGGGTTGGTGAGGATGTCCTCGGGCGACCCGATCTGGACGATGCGGCCGTCGCGCATCACCGCGATGCGGTCGCCGATGTACATCGCCTCGTTGAGGTCGTGCGTGATGAAGATGATGGTCTTGCCCAGCTCGGCCTGGAGCTCGAGCAGCTGGTCCTGCATCTCGCGGCGGATCAGCGGGTCGAGCGCGGAGAAGGCCTCGTCCATGAGCAGGACGTCCGTGTCGGCGGCGAGGGCGCGGGCGAGGCCCACGCGCTGCTGCATGCCGCCGGAGAGCTCCGCGGGGTGCTTCTCCTCCCAGCCCTTGAGGCCGACGATCTCGGTGACCTTGCGGGCCCGGGCGACGCGCTCGTCGAGCGGCATGCCCTGGATCTCGAGGCCGTAGGCCACGTTGTCGAGCACCGTCCGGTGGGGGAGCAGCGCGAAGTGCTGGAACACCATCGAGATGCGCTTCTGGCGGATCTCGCGGAGGCGCTTCGCGGGGATGTCGGTGATGCGCTCGCCCGCGACCTCGACCGACCCGGCCGTCGCATCGTGCAGGCCGTTGAGCATGCGGATGAGGGTGGACTTGCCCGAGCCGGACAGGCCCATCACCACGAAGATCTCGCCGCTCCGGACCTCGAAGGAGGCGTCGATCACGGCGGCCGTGGTGCCGCTCGGCAGCTCGTCGCGCGGCGTGCCGCGGTGCAGCTGGATCACCGCCTCGTCGGCGTGGCGCCCGAAGACCTTGTACAGGCCTTCCGCGCGCAGGGCGATCGTGTCGTCGTTCATCGGTCCTTCAGCTCCTGGGGTTCTCAGGTGCGCAAGGGCCTCGGCTAGCGAGAGGACTCGCAGCCGTCGGACGGCAATCACGGGCCCGCCTGGCAGCGCCCGGGAGCGCCGCTACTAGCACTCCGGCGCGTCATCCGGGGAGGGGCGCGCCAGGAGGCCTTTGGCTGGTCATTGACGTTCTCATGACTGGCGCTTGCCAGTGGGAACGGCCCTGCGACCGTAACAACCCGGCCCCGCCCGCTGTCCAACCAGATCGGGCTTCGTTACGGAATTGAAATATTCCAGAAAGCGTTGACCGTCCGCCTCGCGCAACGGTGAAAGGCCTGGTAGGAGGGCTAGCGCGGGAGGCGGATCATGCCCTCCTGGGCGGCCGATGCGACGAGCCGGCCGTCCTCGGAGAAGATCCACGTGCCGGTGAGACCGCGACCGCCCTGAGCGGTCGGGGAGTCCTGGACGAAGAGCAGCCATTCGTCGGCGCGCGCCGGGCGGTGCCACCACATGGCGTGGTCGAGGCTCGCGAAGGAGATGTCCGGGGTCACCCAGGACGCGCCGTGGCGGCGCAGCAGCGGCTCGAGCATCACCTGGTCCGAGCCGAAGGCCAGCAGCGCGCGGTGCATGAGGTCCGAGCCGTCGATCGGCCCCCTCAGCCTCATCCACGCCGTCTGGTACTGCTTCGGTCGCTTGTCGGGGCCCAGGAACAGCGAGCCCTCGACGTGGCGGACGTCGAACGGCGCCTTGGTGAGCCAGAAGTCCGCCGACGGGTGGCCGGCGAACGGCGCGAGGATGTCGATGCCCGACTGCACCGACTCCGGGCCGGGCACCTCGGGCATCGCCACCGCGTGCTCGGGTCCCTCCTGCTCGATCTGGAACGACGTGATCATCGACAGGATGGGCCGGCCGTCCTGCAGCGCGTGCGTGCGCCGCGCCGAGAACGAGCGGCCGTCGCGCAGCACCTCGACCTCGAACTGGATGGGGTGCGCGGCGTCGCCCGCCCGCAGGAAGTAGCCGTGGAGCGAGTGCGCGAAGCGGTCCTCCGGCACCGTGGCGCCCGCTGCGAGGAGCGCCTGCGCGAGCACCTGGCCGCCGAACACGCGGCCGCCCGGCATCGGCATCGAGTCACCCTCGAAGCTCGTGTCGCCGAAGCGCCGCAGGTCCAGCACGTCCATCCCGGCGGCGACGGCGGAGTCCGCCCAGGTGTCCTCGATCGCGGGCATCAGCTCTCCTCGGTGGCGTCGAACGTGTTGACCATCGAGTGCGCGGCGCGCTCGAGGTAGTCCATCAGGGTGACGGCGTGCAGCGGCGCGAGGTTCTGACGCGCCACCGCCTCGCGCATGTGGGCGATCCAGCGGTCGCGGGCGTCGGGGTTGACCTTGAAGGGCATGTGCCGCATGCGCAGGCGCGGATGGCCGCGGGTCTCGGAGTACGTCGTGGGTCCGCCCCAGTACTGCTCGAGGAACAGGGTCAGGCGGGAGACCGCGCCCTCCATGTCGTCCTCGGGGTACATGGGCCGCAGCACCGGGTCCGCGGCGACGCCCTCGTAGAAGGCGCGCACGATCGCGTCGAAGGTCGCGTGCCCGCCCACGGCCTCGAAGAAGGACTGGCCCTGCTCCTGCGCGGGTCCGGCGCCCACGCTCATGCCCGGCGTGCTCACTCGTCGTCGCCGTCGTTCGGGGGAGGCAGGCGGCTGCCGTCCTGGTCCACCGGCTGCTCGTCGCCCGCGGGGCGCGCCGAGTCGTGCAGTAGCCGCTTGGGCCCCTGCGAGTCGACCACCATGGCCTCGCCCGGCACCGCGAGCTCGATGCCGCGCTCCGCGAAGATGCGGCGCATCTCGTGACGCACCTCGCGCTGCACGTCCCACTGCGTGGACGGGTTGGTCTGCACCAGCAGCCGCAGCATCACCGCGTTGTACTCGAGCGACTCGATGCCCGCGACCTCGGGCTCGCCCAGGATCGCGGAGGCGACCTTGTCGTGGCCGGCCTGGGCCGCCTTCACCGCGTCGATCATCGCCTCGCGGGCCGCCTCGATGTCGGTGTCGTACGCGAAGCGCACCTCGACGAGCGCGCGCGACCACATGCGCGTCATGTTGCCCACGCGCGTGATCTCGCCGTTGGGCACGTACCAGACCGTGCCGTCGAGGGACCGCAGCCGCGTGCACCGCAGCCCCACCTCCTCGACCGAGCCCGTCGCCTCGCCCAGGTTCACCACGTCGCCCACGCCGTACTGGTCCTCGAGCAGCATGAACACGCCGCTGAGCACGTCCTTGACGAGCGACTGCGCGCCGAAGCCGAGCGCGACGCCGACCACACCCGCGGAGGCCATGAGCGGACCCACGGGCACGCCGACCATCGACAGCACGGTCGTCACGCCGATCGTCACGAGCACGACGGCGAGGGTCGAGTTGAGCACCCTGCCGATGGTGTTCGCGCGTTGGCGGCGCCGCTCGCCCTCGAGACGGAGCTCCATCGTGTCGGGCTCGGCGACCTTGATCTTCGCCTTGCGCATCGCGCGACGGGCGCGGCCGTCGAGCGGCGTGCCCTTCTCGATGCCCATGACGATGCCGCGGATGACCGCGCGGCCCACGAACCACACGATGACGAGCAGCAGGATCGCGAGGCCGAGCCCGATGAACTGGCCCGAGGTGTCGCTCGTGAGGTCCTCCCACAGGTTCTGCACATCGCTGGCAGGACCCTCGAGCGTGGGAGAGGTGGACGGCTCGGGAGATGCGGAGAGAGTCAGCACCCCAACAGAGTAGCGAGCGCGCGCCGCCGCCCCTATACACCCTCGCATCTGGCAGGATTGACACGTGATCGATGCGCCCGAGGTCGAGCGTGAGGCCCCGTCGGAGCCGCTCGTCGCGCTCGCGCGCGCATGCGGCGTCTCCGTCGAGTACTACGCCATCGACGGAACCCAGGTCCAGTGCTCCGCCGCGGCGATCCGTGCCGCCCTCACGTCGATGGGGCTCGACGCCTCGTCCGACGTCGCGTGCGAACGCACGCTCGAGGGGCTCGAGGATCAGGAATGGGCGCGGCTCGTGCCGCCCATCACGGTGCTCTGCGCCGGCGAGAGCCGCGAGATCCCCGTCCACGTGATCGACGGCGACCCCGCCTCGCTCGGCCTGCGGCTCGAGTCGGGCGAGGAGCGCGCGCTCGAGCAGCTCGACCGCTGGGTCCCGCCGCGGAAGGTGGGCGTGCAGACGCTCGGCCGCGCGACGTTCGAGGTGCCCGGCGACCTTCCGCTGGGCTGGCACGTCGTCGAGGCGGAGACCAAGGGTCGCCGCGGCCGCGGCTACGTCGTGGTGACGCCCGCCCGCGTGACGATGCGCGACGACGTGCGCGCGCATCGTCCCTGGGGGCTCACCGTGCAGCTGTACTCGCTGCGCTCGGCGCGTTCGTGGGGGATCGGCGACCTCGCGGACCTCGCGGACCTGTGCGCGCTCGGCAAGTCGCGCGGCGAGGCCGACTTCGTGCTCATCAACCCGCTGCACGCGACGGAGCCCGTCCCGCCGATCTCGAACTCGCCGTACCTGCCCACCTCGAAGCGCTATATGTCGCCCCTGTACATCCGGGTCGAGGACATCCCCGAGGTCGCGTACCTCCCGTCGCAGCAGCGCGCGCTGCTCGCGTGGGAGGCGGAGCGGCCGCAGCGCACCAACGATACGGACGAGCTGCTCGACCGCAACGCGATCTGGCGCCTCAAGTCCGCCGCCCTCGAGGAGGTGTTCCTCGCGCCGCGCTCGGCGGGCCGCGAGGCGCTGTTCGAGGCGTTCTGCCTGCGCGAGGGCGCGGCGCTCGAGGACTTCGCCACGTGGTGCGCGATCGCCGAGGCCCACAAGGGCCTGCCGTGGCCCGACGAGTTCGACTCGCCCGCATCCCCGGCCGTCGCGCGCTGGCGCGACGAGCACGCCGACCGCGTCCTCTACTACGCGTGGCTCCAGTGGATCTGCGAGGCGCAGCTCGCGGACGCGCAGGCGACCGCGAAGCGCGCCGGCATGAGCATCGGCGTGATGATCGACCTCGCCGTGGGCGTCCACCCCGAGGGCGCGGACGCCTGGTCGTACCAGCGCGTGCTCGCGCAGGGCCAGAGCATGGGAGCGCCGCCGGACTTCTACAACGCGCTCGGCCAGGACTGGTCGATCCCGCCGTGGCAGCCGCGCGCCCTCGAGGCGGCCGCCTACCTGCCGTTCCGCGACATGGTGCGCGCGGCCATCCGCAACGCGGGCGCGCTGCGCATCGACCACGTGCTCGGCATGTTCCGCCAGTGGTGGGTGCCGGAGGGCCACATCCCCGTCGACGGCGTGTACGTCTACGTCGACCATGAGGCGCTCATCGGCATCATCGCGCTCGAGGCGGAGCGTGCCGGCGCGCTCGTCATCGGCGAGGACCTCGGCACCGTCGAGCCGTGGGTGCGGGAGTACCTGCATGAGCGCGGCCTGCTCGGCACCTCCATCACGTGGTTCGAGCGCCACGACGACGGCGCCCCGCGCCTGCCCGAGCACTACCGCGCCGACACGCTCGCGGCCGTCACTACCCACGACCTGCCGCCCACGGGCGCGTACCTCGCGGGCGAGCACGTCCGCCTGCGCGCGGAGCTCGGGATGCTCGGCGGCGGCAGCATCGAGGACGCGCAGGCGGAGGCGGAGCGCGAGCGCCAGGCCTTCATCGACATCATGCTCGAGCGCGGCTGGATCCTCGGCGACTACAACGAGGAGGACCTCATCGCGGGCCTGCACCGCTGGGTCCTCGAGAGCCCCGCGCTGCTCACCGGCGTCGCGGTCACCGACGCGGTCGGCGAGCGTCGCGCCCAGAACATGCCCGGCACGGACACCGAGTACCCCAACTGGTGCGTGCCCGTCACCGACGGCAACGGTGTGCCCGTGCTGCTCGACGACCTGTTCGAGCACCCGCGCGTGCGCCGCCTCTTCCGCGCGATCAAGCACGCGCGCGGGTAGACCGGGCGCACGCCGCGGGCCACGCGGGACGATGCGGCGGTCGCCGCATCGTCCCGGCGCACGTCAGCGGGGGATGGCCATCCGGCTCACGGTCTGCGCGACCTGCGCGCGGCGCACGTGGTCGAGCGCCTCGACGACGGTCTTGCGCAGCACGCTCGGGGCGTCGCCGTGGTCGGCGAGCCAGTGCTCGAGGCGGTCGGCGAGGCCGTCGACGCGGCCCGCGAGCTGCACGGGCAGCGTGAGGCGCGCGACGCGGGCGCCGACGAAGCCGGCGTTCGCGTCGTAGTAGCCGCGCAGCGACCCGAGCAGGTCGTCGAGCAGCGGCGCGAGGAGCGCGGGGTCGACCGCCCGGGCCAGGCCCGCCGCGAGCTCGAACTGCACCGCGTTGATGGCGGGGCCGTCCTCGGGACGCACGAGCGCGTCCCACGCCGCCTGCTTCGCCTCCGCGGTGGCGACGGAGGCGCGCACGCCGGCCGCGCGCCGCTGACCGGCCGCGGACACGTCCATGGCGGCGTAGTGGCCGATCTCCTCGAGGCCGATGCCGCCGGCCGCAGCGAGCCCCGCGAGCAGGTCCCACGTGAGGTCGGAGTCGATCTCGACGCCGGGGATCTCCGCGGCGTCCTCGACGAGGGCGCGCAGGCGCAGCGCCTGCTCCGTGGTGCACGCGAGCTGCGCGTAGCCCTTGAGCAGCTGGAGCTGGATGTCCGAGCCGTGCTCGGCGGCCGCGAGCGCGGTCCACAGCCGCTCGGCGGCGGCCTCGGTCACCTCGGCGACGAGCTCGGGCGCGAGGTAGCGGCGCAGCGCCACGACCATGAGGGCCACGTGGGACTCGGCGGTCGCGGAGTTGCGCACGTGCGGCAGCAGCGTGAGCACGGCGTCGATGTAGCGCTGTGCGGGCAGCGACCCGTCGCGGGTCATGTGCCACAGCGCGTCGAGCACCGTGGCCTGCACCATCGGGTCCGTGATCGCGTCGATGTGGGCCTCGAGGGTCGCGAGGGAGACGTCGTCGAGGTGGAGCTTGGCGTACGTGAGGTCGCGGTCGTTGACGAGCAGCAGGTCGGGGCGGGGGTGGCCCACGGCCTCGGGGATCTCGACGAGCTCGCCGCCCACGGTGGCGGTGACGGCCCAGTCGCGGTCGAGCACTCCGTCGCGGAGCCGGTAGCCGGCGATCTCGACGCCGTGCGGGCGGGGCACGGGGTGCTCCGCCGGGACGTCCTCGTCGACGGCGAGGCGCGTGAGGGTGCCCGCGTCGTCCGTGGCGAGCACCGCGCGCAGGGTGGTGACCCCGGGGGTCTCGAGCCACACGCGCGCCCACTCGTCGAGCGGACGGTCGGCGGCCTCCTCGACCTCGGCCAGGAACTCCGCGAGCGTCGCGTTGCCGTGGTGGTAGCGCTGGAGGTAGGTCGCGACGCCGCCGAAGAACGCGTCCTCGCCCACGTACTGCGCGAGCTGGCGCAGCGCCGAGGCGCCCTTGGCGTAGGTGATCATGTCGAAGGCGGACACCGTGGCCTCGGTGTCGGGCACCTCGGTGACGATCGCGTGCGTGGTGGGGAGCTGGTCCTGGACGTACGCGACGGACTTGCGGTTGGCCGCGAAGGTCACCCACGCGTCCTTCCACTCCGAGATCTCGGCCGCGGCCCACGTGCCGACGAACTCGGCGAAGGACTCGTTGAGCCACAGGTCGTCCCACCACTTCATCGTGACGAGGTTGCCGAACCACATGTGCGCGAGCTCGTGCAGCACCACCACGGTACGGAACTCGAGCTCGGCGGCGGTGGGCCGGCCGCGGAACAGCAGCCGGTCCTCGGAGATGGTGACGCAGCCGACGTTCTCCATCGCGCCCAGGTTGTACTGCGGCACGTAGACCTGGTCGTACTTCTCGTACGGGTACTCGGTGCGGAACACGCGCTCGTAGAGCTCGAGACCGGCCTGCGTGTCCTCGAGGACGCGGTCGCCGTCGAAGTGCTGCTCGAGCGACGGGCGGCCGTAGATGCGGGCCGGGATGTCGCCCTTCGCGCTGTGGAGCACGCCCTCGTGGTACGCGTACGGGCCGGCGACGATCGCGGCGACGTACGAGGGGATCGGCACCGTGGGGCCGAAGGTCCAGCGCGCGAGCCCGTGCTCGGCGCCCGCGACGGTGGTGGCGCCGTCCTCGTAGGTGGGCTCCGGGGTGGGGGAGTTGGAGACGACCATCCAGTGGTCGGGCACCACGACCGAGAACGAGAACTCGCCCTTGATGTCGGGCTGGTCGAAGCACGCGAAGGCGGCGCGGGTGTCGTTCGCCGCGAACTGGCTGTAGAGGTACACCTCGCCGTCCGCGGGGTCGACGAAGCGGTGGATGCCCTGGCCGTCGTTGCGGTAGCCGAAGTCTCCCGCGATGCGCACGGTGTTGTGCTCCGCCAGGTTCGCCAGCTCGATGCGGCCGTCGCGGTGCAGCGACGGGTCGAGCGTCTCGCCGTTGAGCTCGATGAGGTCGATGCGCGGCGCGACCGCCTCGATGAAGGTGGTGGCGCCGGGGGTGGCGGCGAACTCGACGGTGGTGTCGGAGCGGAAGGTGTCGCCCGCGGGGGTGACGTCGAGCGAGACCGCGTACGCGGCGCGGGAGACCACCGAGAAGCGCTCGGCAGCCTCCTGCTTGGTGAGGTTCAGACCTGGCATGGGTCAAGTCTGGCAGGGGATGCCCTTATGCACCCACCGCAGCGGTCCCACCCCGCCCCACCCGCCCCGCCCCACCAAGACCCACCACGACCCACCACGACCCCGCTGCGGGGAACTCAGCGACGGTTCTGGAAGGTTTGCGACTCCTGCGGGGAGCTGAGCGACGGTCGCCCGCGGCGGCGGATGGTGGCAGCCGCGCCCCGGACGGCACGACGGCCGCACCTCGGTGCGAGGTGCGGCCGTCGGTGTCTTCCCCGTAGGAGTCACGGATCGCTCGAGAGCGTCGGTGGCTTCCCCGTGGGAGGGCGGCGGTGGCGCTAGTAGGCCAGGTCCGCCGCCTGGGCCTTGAGCGCGCGGCGCACGCCGTCCGAGCCCTCGCGGATGAGGCGCTTGAGCGCGTCGTGCGCGTCCGGGTTGGCCTCGAGCCACGCGAAGGCCTTGTCCTGCAGGTCCGGGACGCGGCCCGCGAGCTCGACGGGGTAGAGCCCCTCGATGAGGTTCGCGGCGATCTCGTTCGTCTTGGTCGCGTAGATGCGGCGCAGCGCGTCGAAGTACTCGTCGACGTACGGCACCAGCAGGTCGAGGTCGTGGACGTGGTTGAAGCCCGCGATGGTCTCGTACTGGAGCGCGTTGGGCAGGTCCTTCTCCGCGTTGATGAGCGCGTCGAACGCGGCCCGCTTGGCCTCGGGGGTCGCGATCGCGGCACGGGCGTGCGCGGCGCGGCGCTCGCCCGACGCGGTCGCGTCCTTCGACAGCTGCAGCTCGACCGCGACCTCGCCCGCACGCCCTCCCGCGACCAGCGAGATGAGCAGGTCCCATGCGAGGTCCGTGTCGATGGTGAGCCCGTCGATCTGGATCTTGCCGTCGATGAGGGCCTGCACCGTGTCGAACATCGAGTCGACGCAAGCGAGGGACGCGAAGGCCTTGACCAGCTGGAGCTGGCTGTCCGAGCCCGGGTCGCAGGCGACCATGAGGCGCCAGATCTCGCGCGCGGCGGCGGCCTGCACCTCGTCGGTGTGCGACGGGTGGACGTACAGCGCGATCGTGGTCTGCAGCTGGCGCAGCAGCACCAGCACCGTGGTGGACTCCGTCTCGCCGCCGATGTTCTTCAGCACGAGGTCGATGTACTGGCGCGCCGGCATCTCGGCGTCGCGGGTCATGTCCCACGCCGCCGCCAGCACCATGGAGCGGGCCAGCGGGTCGGTGAACTTCGCGACATGCTCGACCGCGGCCTCGAGGGAGGCGTCGTCGAGGCGCACCTTCGCGTAGGCGAGGTCGCCGTCGTTGACGAGGATGAGCGCGGGGCGCTGACGGCCCACGAGCTCGTCGATGTGCGACAGCTCGCCGTCGATGTCGGTCTCGACGTGGAGGACACGCTCGAGCACCTCGTCGCCGTCCTCGTCCACCACGACGTCGTAGCCGCCGATGGCGAGACGATGCGGGCGCTGGGTCGGCCACTCGGCCGGGACCTCCTGGCGGACGGCGAACGAGGTGATGACCCCCGCATCGTCCGTCTCGACGATCGGGCGCAGCGTGGTGACGCCCGCCTTCTGCAGCCACACGTCGGACCAGCCGGAGAGGTCGCGGCCGGAGGCCTTCTCGAGCTCGACGAGGAGGTCGTTCAGGGTCGCGTTCGCGTGGTGGTGCTTGCGCATGTACTCGGCGACGCCGGTGAAGAACTCGTCCTGGCCCACCCACGCGACCAGCTGGCGCAGCACTGACGCGCCCTTCGCGTAGGTGATGCCGTCGAAGTTCACCTCGACGTCCTCGAGGTCCTTGATGTCGGCCATGATCGGGTGCGTCGACGGCAGCTGGTCCTGGCGGTACGCCCACGACTTCTCGAGCGCGTTGAAGGTCACCCACGCGTTCGAGTACCGGGTGACCTCGGCAGTCGCCAGGGTCGACGCGAACTCCGCGAACGACTCGTTGAGCCACAGGTCGTTCCACCACCGCATGGTGACGAGGTCGCCGAACCACATGTGCGCGAGCTCGTGCAGCACCGTCACGGTGCGGCGCTCGACGCGCGCCTGCGCGGTCTTGGAGCGGAACACGTAGTCCTCGAGGAACGTCACGCAGCCCGCGTTCTCCATCGCGCCGGCGTTGAACTCGGGGACGAAGATCTGGTCGTACTTCTCGAACGGGTAGTCCGTCTCGAACTTCTCCTCGTAGAAGGCGAAGCCCTTCTGGGTGTCGTCGAGGATGACGTCCGCGTCGAGGTACGGCGCGAGGCCCTTGCGGCAGTACACGTTGGCGCTCAGCGTGCCCTTGCGCGACTCCACCGTGCCGACCACCTCGTGGTACGGGCCCGCGACGATCGCGGTGACGTAGCAGGGGATGCGCGTGGTGGGCGAGAACTCCCAGCGGGCGACGCCGCGCGCGGTGCCGGCGATCTCGACCGAGCCCTCGGCGGCGGTCTTGGTGGCCGGCGAGTTCGACAGCACGTGCCAGTGCTCGGGCGCGGTCACCGCGAACGTGAAGGAGGCCTTGAGGTCGGGCTGCTCGAAGACCGCGTAGACGCGGCGCGTGTCGGCGACCTCGAACTGCGAGTACAGGTACACCTCGCCGTCCTCGGGGTCGACGAAGCGGTGCAGGCCCTCGCCGGTGTTCATGTAAGCGCAGTCGGCGACCACGGTGAGCTCGTTCTCCACGGCGAGCGTCGGCAGCGTGATCCGCGAGTCCTCGAAGTGCGTCGCGGGGTCGAGCTCCTCGCCGTTGAGGGTGATGCTCAGCACCTGCGGTGCGATCAGGTCGATGAAGGTGGTCTCACCCGGGGTCGCGGTGAAGCGCACGGTCGAGGTCGAACGGAAGGTGGTGTCCGACGTGGTGAGGTCGAGGTCGACGGTGTAGGTGTCGACCGCGACGATGGCGGCGCGGGCCTCGGCCTCGGCGCGCGTGAGGTTGGTACCTGGCATGGCGTGATTGTGTCATGACGATGTCACCCGCGCGTGTGCTCGGACGCCGGGTGGACGATGCGCGTGTCGGCTAGCGTCGGACCATGGCCGATGCGGCGCTCACCATCCGGGCGGCGACCTTCAGGGACGCCGCGGTCCTCGCGTCCTTCGCGGCGGACCTCGCGCTCGGCGCGCCGCCCGCGCCCGACGGGGTGACCGGCGCGCTCGCCGCCCTCGTGGGCCAGTACGGCGTCGGCGCGTTCCTCGCGGAGCTCGACGGCGAGCCGGTCGGCTACGTGGTCGTGCATCGTGTGCCCGCGCTGTTCGCGGGCGGCGTGGTGGCGGTGGTGGAGGAGATCTACGTGGTGCCCGAGCGCCGCGGCCGGGGGATCGGCGCGGCGCTCATGGAGCGCGCCGAGGAGGCCTCGGCCGCCTGGGAGGTCGCCTACGTGTGCGTCGCCACGTCGCGCGCGGTCGACTTCTACAAGGCGCTCGGCTACGAGCCCACCGCACGCTTCCTCAAGAAGGGGCTCGACTGACGGCGTCGGCGCCCGGCCCTAGAATCCTGCGGTGACCCAGGACCCCGCCGGCGCCGCGCCCGAGACCGACACCCCCGCATCGTCCCGCCGCGGGCTGTCCCGCCACCTGGTCGACATCGCGCCGCTCAAGGCGAGCCCCGCCTTCGCGCGGCTGTGGATCGGCGGCGCCATCAGCGGGATCGGCGCGTTCATGACGCAGGTCGCGGTGGGCCTCCAGATCTACGAGATCACCGAGTCGACCTTCATGGTGGGCCTCGTGGGCGGCGTCGCGCTGCTGCCGATGATCGTCGCCGGCCTGTGGGGCGGCATGATCGCCGACGTCTTCGATCGTCGGAAGGTGCTCATCGCCTCGTCGCTGGTGGCGTGGGCGTCGACCATCGCGCTCGCGGCGCTGTCGTTCTGGGATCAGCACCTCCAGGGAGACGGCGGGCACGCGGCGGTGTGGCCGTTCTTCGTCGTCACCACGGTGAGCGCGGTCGCGTCGACCGTGTCGAACGCGACGCGCGGCTCGGTGGTGGGCCGCATCCTGCCGCCGGAGATGATCAGCCGGGCCACCGCCCTCAACGGCATCTCCTTCGGCGCGATGCTCACCATCGGCCCGGCGCTCGCGGGCGTGCTCGCGGCGGGCGTGGGCCTGCCGTGGACGTTCACCATCGACGCGGTGCTCTTCACCGCGGGCTTCCTCGGCATCTGGATGCTGCCGTCGCTGCCGCGGCTGGGGGAGCGGGTCGAGGCCGGCTGGCCCGTGCTCAAGGAGGGGCTGACGTTCCTGCGGCACGCGCCGAACATCCGCATGAGCTTCGTCGTCGACATCATCGCGATGACGTTCGGCCGGCCCTACGTGCTCTTCCCGGCGCTCGGTGCGACGGTGGTCGGCGGCGGCTCGCTCACCGTGGGCGCGCTGACCGCCGCGGGCGCGATCGGCACGATGCTCACGAGCCTGTTCTCCGGGCCGGTCGCCCGGGTCCACCGCCACGGCGTCGCGATCTCGCGCGCGATCCAGCTCTTCGGCCTGTTCGCGGCGCTGTTCGGGCTCACCACGCTGCTGCTCGGCGCCACCGGTCACGAGCCCGCCGAGGGCTGGGGCGGCGTCCACTGGGCGACGCTGATCGTGCTCGCGCTGTGCATGGCGGGCATGGGCGCCTCGGACGAGGTGAGCGCGATCTTCCGCCAGACCATGATCATCACCGCCGCGCCCGACGAGATGCGCGGGCGCCTGCAGGGCGTCTTCATCGTCGTCGTCACGGGCGGGCCCCGCATCGGCGACCTCTACGCGGGCATCCTCGCAACCGCGGTCGCGCTGTGGTTCCCGCCGCTGCTCGGCGGCGTCGTCATCGTCGCGCTCATCGCGATCCTCACCCGCGCGCAGCGGGCGTGGCGCGAGTACGACGCGCAGGCGCCCACGCCGTAGCGTCCGGAGGGACGATGCGGCGGGCGGCCGGGATCAGGCCGCGCCGATCTCCTCGGCGAGCGTGGACGACACGGCGCGCGCCAGCTTGAGGGTGATGTCCGGTGCGCCCTTGCGGTTCGGCTGGATGAAGGAGACCTTGACGAAGTAGTCGCCGACGCCCATGCCGATGGTGCGGCGGCCCGGCAGCGCGTACGCGTTCTCGGCGTGCTTGATCTTGCCGCCCGGCTTCACGGTCCTGCCGAAGACGCCCTCCGCGATCGCCTGGTGCGCCTCGGGGTCCGGGTACTCCCAGTTGATCTCGACCTGGACGCGCGGCTCGGAGCGCTCCTCGTTCTTGGGGCGCCACTCGCAGATGTTGCGGCCCTCGTACGACAGGCTCGAGTTGAACTCGCCGTCGGCCATCTTCACGTCGACGATGCCGTTGAGCTTCTTGAGCGTGATCATCTCGCACGGGTCGGGCGTGCCGGCCGGTGCGACGGCGACCGCCGACAGGCTCGGGTCCGCCAGCGACGACGCGTCCGCGCTGGGCTCGGCGTCCGAGGCCAGCGGGGTGCAGCCGGCGAGCACCACCGCGGCGCCGACGGCGGCGGCGGTCCAGGCGGGCAGGAGGCGAAGCGTCATGCGGGGGTCCCTTCGATCACGAAGAGGTTAGCAACCGCCCGAGCCCGCGCCGACGACGCCGGGCCATGTCACACGGACGCGGAGGCGAGCCGGCGCAGCACCGCGTCCTGCTGCAACCACCCGACGAGCGCGCCGTCCTCGACGACCGCGAGGCCGTCCGCGCCCTCCTCGTCGAGCAGCTCCTCGAGCACATCCTCGACCGCGTCCGAGGGCCCGACGCCCGCGCGTCTCTCGAGCAGCTGGCCCACGACGACCTCGGCCGCGTCGTCGTCGGACGTCACCGCGCCGGCGGCGGCGGACGAGGTGACGACGCCGAGGTAACGGCCGTCGCGGTCGACGACCGGCAGCGTGTGCCGCCGCGCGGCCACGAGCGCGCCGACGGCGTCCGCCGCGGGGAGGCCGCGGCGCAGGGTCGGGGGAGCGGCGGTCATGAGCTCGCCGACGGTCGAGCCGTGGAGGGCCCGGGTGTCCGCGCGGCGCGTGATGTCGATGCCGCGGCGGCGCAGCTTGAGCGTGTAGATCGAGTCGTGCGAGAGCCTGCCCGAGAGCAGCGTGGACACCGCGACCGCGAGCATGAGCGGCAGGATGATCGTGTACTCGCCGCTGAGCTCGAACAGGATGAGCACCGCCGTGATCGGCGCGCGCGACGCGCCCGCGAAGACCGCGGCCATGCCCACCACCGCATAGGCCCCGGGGTCGAGGTCGAGGCCCGGGAGCAGCGCATCGGCGCCCTGCCCGAACGCGGCCCCGAGCATGGCCCCCAGGAACAGCGACGGCGCGAAGACGCCGCCCGAGCCGCCCATGCCGATCGTGAAGGAGGTGGCGACGATCTTCGCCACGAGCAGCACCAGCAGGAACCAGACGGCGTAGCGGCCCATGACGGCGCCCTCGAGCACGGGGTAGCCGACGCCGTACATCTGCGGGACGGCGAGCAGCAGCAGCCCGAGCCCGAGCCCTCCGACGGCGGGGCGTGCCCACTCCGGGCCCCGCCAGACCGCGTCCCACGCGTCCTCGATCTTGTAGAGCACCGTGGTGAACGTCACGCCGACGAGGGCGGCGAGCACGCCGAGGACGACGTACAGGCCGTACTCCGCGAGATGCGCCACGTGGAACTCGGGCAGCACCAGGAACGGCTCGTCGCCCAGGAACACGCGGCCGATGACCGATGCGGTGACGGCGGAGATGACGATCGCGCCGATCGAGCGCGCGGCGAGCGTGCCGAGCAGGAGCTCGAAGGCGAAGAACACTCCGGCGATGGGCGCGTTGAAGGTGGCCGCGATGCCGCCGGCCGCGCCGCAGGCGACCAGCATCCGCACGCCGTTCTCGTCCAGGCGTGCGGCGCGCGCGAGGGACGAGCCCAGCGCCGATCCGATCTGCACGATCGGCCCCTCGCGGCCCACCGAGCCGCCCGAGCCGATGGTGACGGCGGAGGCGAGGGCCTTGACGAACGCCACCTTGACGGGGATGCGGCCGCCGCGACGGTGGATCGCGTACATCACCTCGGGCACGCCGTGGCCGCGCGCCTCCTTGGCGAAGCGCTGGACGAGGGGCCCGTAGAGGAGCCCGCCGACCGCGGGGGCGAGCACGACGAAGAAGCCCCCGAGCCACGGCAGCCACGGGTGCGCCGGGTGGCCGGAGGTGCCCGCGTAGTCCGCGTGCCCCGAGAAGACCCACGTCGCCGTCTCGACGAGCCAGCGGAAGGCGATCGCGCCGAATCCGCCGAGCACGCCCACGACGAGCGCGAGCGCGATGAGCACGGTGTTCTCGGAGCGGCGGAGGCGGGCGAACGACCACGGGCGCTCGGCCCGGGCGGCGGCATGCGCGGACAACGGGACATCCTCACGGTTGTACGGAAGCAACCTTTGGACCCTAGCAGAGGTACGGAACCGTCAACGCTACGGTGGAGGCGTGCCCACCGACGCCACCTCCGCGACCCTCGTCGCCTCCCGTGCCCTGCTCGGCATCGTCGCCCGCTCGCTCGCCCCGGCGCTCGCCGAGGTCACCGTGCCGCAGTTCCGCGTCCTCATCGTGCTGTCGACCGCCGGGCCGCAGCGCATGGGCGACCTGGCCGACCGCATCGGCATCCACCCGTCGACGCTCACGCGCACGGTGGAGCGGCTCCGCACGGGCGGCTGGATCACGCGCGGCGAGGCGCCCGACAACCGGCGCGAGGTGCACGTCGACCTCTCCGAGGCGGGCGCGGAGCTCGTCGCAACCGTGACGGAGACGCGCCGCGCGTTGCTGCGCGACGTGCTCGAGTCCGCCTCGCCGGAGGACCAGGAGGCGGTGCGCCTCGGCATGGAGGCCTTCGCGCGCGCGGCCGGCGAGCCGCAGGAGACGGAGCTCCGCGAGCTCGGGATCTAGCGCGGGCTCGCTCCGCGCCTCACTCCATGTCGCCGAAGCCGAGCTGGCGCGCGGCCTCGTAGATGACGATCGACGCGCAGTTCGCGAGGTTGAGCGAGCGGCGGCTCGCCAGCATCGGGATCCTCACGAGCGACGTCACGCGCGGGTGGTCCATGACCTCCTGCGGCAGCCCCGTGGGCTCGGGCCCGAACAGGAGGACGTCGCCCGGCTCGTACGCGACCTCGGTGTAGGTGGTGCCGGCGCGCGCGGTGAAGGCGAAGACCCGCGCCTCCGGCAGCGCGTCGAGCATCGCCTCGAGGTCCGCGTGCACCGTGACGTTGGCGAGGTCGTGGTAGTCGAGGCCGGCGCGGCGGAGCTTGGAGTCCTCGAGCTCGAAGCCGAGCGGCTCGACCAGGCGCAGCGGTGCGCCGGTGACGGCGGACAGGCGGATCGCGTTGCCCGTGTTCTCGGGGATGCGGGGCTCGAAGAACGCGATCGACGGGAGGGCGGCGGGCATGCCGCCAGTGTGGCACGCGGCGCCAGGGCGACGATGCGCCGGCGGGGTGCGCGCATCGTCCCGCCGTCGGAGGCCGGCCCTAGGCTCTCCCCATGAGCCATCCCGCGCCCGCCGGCAGTCGCCGCGCCGCCATGGGCGGCATGCCCGGCCGCGGCATCGCGAGCCGCGACGAGGACGCGCAGCGCGCCCTCAACGCGGAGGCGCCGGACATCCCCGACCTGTGGCCCCGCGTCGTGGCGCTGTTCCGGCCGTACCGCGCGGCGCTGATCACCACCGCGGTGCTCGTGATCGCGGCGGCCGGTGCGACCGTGATCCCGCCGCTCATCGTCGAGCGCATCTTCGACAACGCGCTGTTCCCGGCCGACGGCGACGTGCAGCTGGGCCTGCTCGCGGAGCTGGTCGGCGTGATGATCGCGATCTACCTCGTGGCCGCGGGCCTGCAGGTGTGGCAGACGTACCTCACCTCGTCCGTGGGCAACCGGGTCACGGGGGACCTGCGCGAGCAGCTCTTCGCGCGCCTCCAGTCGATGGAGCTCGCGTTCTTCACCCGCACCAAGACCGGCGTCATCCAGTCGCGCCTCCAGAACGACGTCGGCGGCGTGTCGGGCGTCCTCACCACCTTCGTGTCGAGCATCGTCGGCAACACCGTCACGGTGGTCGCGAGCCTCGTCGCCATGGTGCTGCTCGACTGGCGCCTCACCGTGCTCGCGGTCATCCTCATGCCCGCGCTCGTCGTGGTGCAGCGCCGCGTGGGACGGGTCCGCGCGCGCATCGCCGCGCGCACGCAGGAGTCGCTGTCCGAGCTCACCGCGATCACCCAGGAGACGCTCTCGGTCAGCGGCATCATGCTGTCGAAGGTCTACAACCGGCAGCGCCTCGAGACCGAGCGCTTCCGCAAGGAGAACGCCACCCAGATCCGCCTCCAGGTGCAGCAGGCGATGACGGGGCAGTGGTTCTTCGGGCTCGTCTCGGTGGTGATGTCCTCGGTTCCCGCGGTCATCTACCTCGCCGCGGGCGCGCTCATCGACCGCGGCTCGACCCTCATCACCGCGGGCACCATCGTCGCCTTCACCGCCGTCCAGTCGCGGCTGCTGTTCCCGCTCATGGCGCTCATGCGCGTCGCGCTCGAGGTGCAGACGTCGCGCGCCCTGTTCGCGCGCATCTTCGAGTACCTCGACCTCGAGCCCGCGATCCGCGACGCCGAGGATGCGATCGCGGTCGAGGACGCCCCGGGACCGCTGGGCGCCGTCGAGTTCCGCGACGTCGTCTTCCGGTACCCCGGCGCACGGGACGATGCGCCGCCCACCCTGGCCGGTGTGTCCTTCCGTGTGGAGCCGGGCACCACGCACGCCTTCGTCGGGCCCTCGGGCGCGGGCAAGACCACCATCGTCTACCTCGCCGCGCGCCTGCACGAGGCGAGCGGCGGCGAGGTGCGCTTCGCCGGCGAGGACGTGCGCCGTCTGCGCCACGAGTCCGTGGTCGAGCACGTGGGCGTGGTGAGCCAGGAGACGTACCTCTTCCACGCGACCATCGCCGAGAACCTCCGCTACGCGCGCCCCGACGCCACCGACGCCGAGCTCGAGGACGCGTGCCGCCGGGCCGACATCCACGACGCGATCCTGGGCTTCGAGGACGGCTACGACACGATCGTGGGGGAGCGCGGCTACCGGCTGTCCGGCGGGGAGAAGCAGCGGGTCGCGATCGCGCGGGTGCTGCTCAAGGACCCGCCCGTGCTGCTGCTCGACGAGGCCACCAGCGCGCTCGACACCGTGTCCGAGCGCGTGGTGCAGGCCGCCCTCGACCGGGCGGCCGTGGGCCGCACCACCCTGGTGGTCGCGCATCGTCTCTCCACCATCCGCGACGCGGACGTCATCCACGTGGTCGAGCGCGGCCGCATCGCCGAGTCCGGCACCCACGTCGAGCTGCTCGAGGCCGGCGGGCTGTACGCGCGGCTCGCGGCCCGCCGGGCCGATTAGTGTGGAGGGAGCGATGACGCGAGAGGAGCGGACGTGAGCGACGACTGGTGGAAGTCCGCGGTGGTCTACCAGGTGTATCCCCGCAGCTTCCAGGACTCCGACGGCGACGGCATCGGCGACCTGGCGGGCATCCGCTCGCGGCTCGATCATCTCGAGTGGCTGGGCGTCGACGTCATCTGGCTGTCGCCCATCTACGCGTCGCCGCAGGCCGACAACGGCTACGACATCTCCGACTACCAGGCCATCGACCCGACCTTCGGCGACCTCGAGGACTTCGACGCGCTGCTTACCGCGGCGCATGCGCGGGGCATGAAGATCGTCATGGACCTCGTGGTGAACCACACGTCGGACGAGCACCCGTGGTTCCTCGAGTCGCGCGCGTCGAAGCGCAGCCCCAAGCGCGACTGGTACTGGTGGCGGCCGCCGCGTCCCGGCTTCGAGCCGGGCGCCACCGGCGCCGAGCCCACCAACTGGCGGGCGTTCTTCTCCGGGCCCAGCTGGGCCTTCGACGAGGAGTCGGGGGAGTACTACCTCCACCTGTTCCACCAGAAGCAGCCGGACCTCAACTGGGAGAACCCCGAGGTGCGGCAGGCCGTCTACGCGATGATGAACTGGTGGCTCGACCGCGGCGTCGACGGCTTCCGGATGGACGTCATCAACCTCATCTCGAAGACCCTGCCGCTGCGCGACGGCGAGCCGCTGGCCGGCGGGCTCGGCAACGGCTTCCCGCTGTACGCGTGCGGGCCGCGCAACCACGAGTTCCTCCACGAGATGCATCGCGAGGTGTTCGAGGGTCGGGAGGGGCGCTTCCTCACGGTCGGCGAGATGCCGGGCGTCACGGTGGACGATGCGGTGCTCTTCACGGACCCCGAGCGCCGCGAGGTCGACATGGTGTTCCAGTTCGAGCACGTCGACGTCGACCACGGCCCGCTCGGCAAGTTCGACCCCCAGCCGCTCGACCTCGTGCGCCTCAAGTCGATCCTCGGACGGTGGCAGTCGGCGCTCGCCGAGCGCGGCTGGAACTCGCTGTACTGGGACAACCACGACCAGCCGCGCGTGGTCTCGCGCTTCGGCGACGACCGCGACCACTGGGCCGCGTCCGCCAAGGCGCTGGCCGCGGTGCTGCACCTCCAGCGCGGCACGCCGTACATCTACCAGGGGGAGGAGCTCGGCATGACGAACGCCGGCTTCACCTCGATCGACGAGTACCACGACATCGAGTCCCTGGGCGCGTACGACGAGCTGCGCGAGATGGACGTCCCGATCGAGCGCATCATGGACGGCCTCGCGGCCCAGAGCCGCGACAACGCGCGCACCCCGGTCCAGTGGGACGCGTCCCCGCACGCGGGCTTCACGACGGGCACGCCGTGGCTGCCGGTGACGGCCAACCACACGTGGCTCAACGCCGAGGCGCAGCGCGCCGACCCGGACTCGGTGTCCGCGTTCTACAGGGCGCTCATCGCGTTGCGCCATTCCGAGGACGTGGTGGCCCACGGCACGTTCGAGATGCTGCTGCCCGAGGACCCGCAGGTGTTCGCCTTCCGGCGCACGCTCGACGGCACGGTGATGACCGTCGCGGCCAACCTGTCCGGCGACGATGCGGTGGCCCGCGTCGACGTGGCGCAAGGCGCGCTCCTCCTGCACAACCTGGGATCCGACGCGACGCCGTACCCGGCCGGCGCGGGCGAGATCCCGCTCGGCCCCTGGGAGGCACGCGTCTACCTGCACCGGTAGCGCGCATCGTGCCGCCGGCCTGCGCTCCCACGCGCGCAACCGGCGTACGGATCGCCCCCGACCGCGCATCGTGCCTGGTCGCGGAGGTCGAGGCGCGTCCTGTACGCCGGTTCGGGAGGGGAGGACGGGCGGGTCAGAGGCTCCCGGCCACGACCTCCGCGATCGCGGTGCCGATGGCGGTGACGTCGTCCTCGCCGCTCATGTAGGACACCTCGACGAAGACGTCGCCCACCTGCATCCCGAGGATGGTGCCGGCGCCCGCGGCATACGCGTCCGTCGCTCCCGCGACCTCGACGTCGGTCGCCGTGCCCATCCACTCCTCGGTCGACTCCCTCCGCGCCGCCGCCTGGTCGGGAGCGGCGACCACGAGCACCTGCACGATGGGGAGCGGGCCGTCGACGGCCTCCCACACGCAGGACGCCTCGGTCGCGGTGGCGATGTCCTCGGCGAGCATGCCCTCGCCGAACGGCACGCCCGACACCTGCTCGAGGTCGGCGGCGGACACGAGCGTGCAGGGGTCCGGGAGGGTGGCCGGCGCGGGGGACGAGGGTGAGGCGGCGGTCGCGGTCGGGGAGGCGGCGGTCCGGTCAGGCACGGCGGGAGCGTCGCCGCCGGAGCAGCCGGTCAGCAGGCCCGCCAGGCCCAGCAACCCGGCGAGCGCCGCGACGACGCCCGACGACCGCCGCATCGTCCCTCCCCAGGTCACCAGATGGAGACGCGCTCCTCGGGGGCGAGCCACAGCTCGTCCTCGGCGCCCACGCCGAACGCCTCGTACCAGGCGTCCATGTTGCGCACGATGCCGTTGACGCGGAACTCGCTGGGGGAGTGCGGGTCCGTCGCGAGGCGCGTCACGAGCGCCTCCGAGCGGACCTTCATGCGCTCGGTGAGCGCGTAGCCGATGAAGAATCGCTGCACCGCGGTGAGGCCGTCGACCTCGGGCGCCTCATCGATGGGGTGGCCCAGCGCGATCTCGTAGGCCTTGAGGGAGATCTCGACGCCCGCGAGGTCGCCGATGTTCTCGCCGACCGTGAGCGCGCCGTTGACGTGGTGCGAGCCCTCGAGCTGCTTCGGCGAGTAGCCGTTGTACTGCTCGATGAGGGTCTTGGCGCGCTCCATGAAGGCGGCGCGGTCGTCCTCGGTCCACCAGTCCTCGAGCGCGCCGGTGCCCGAGTACTTCGAGCCCTGGTCGTCGAAGCCGTGGCCGATCTCGTGGCCGATCACGGAGCCGATGCCGCCGTAGTTGACGGCGTCGTCCGCGTCGGGGTGGAAGAACGGCGGCTGCAGGATCGCGGCCGGGAACACGATCTCGTTCGCGACCGGCAGGTAGTAGGCGTTGACCGTCTGCGGGGTCATGAGCCACTCGGAGCGGTCGACCGGCTTGCCGATCTTCGCCCACTCCCAGTCCTCCTCGAACGCGCTCGCGGCGCGCACGTTGCCCACGAGGTCCTCGGGCGACACCTCGAGGCCCGTGTAGTCGCGCCACTTGTCGGGGTAGCCGATCTTCGGGGTGAACTGGCGCAGCTTCTCGAGCGCCTTGTCCTTGGTCGCCGGCGTCATCCAGTCGAGATCCTCGATCGACACGCGGTACGCCTCGATGAGGTTCGCGACGAGCGCGTCCATCTGCTCCTTGTAGTGGGGCGGGAAGTGGCGCGCCACGTACTCCTGGCCCACGAGCTCGCCCGCGACGCCCTCGACCAGGCCCACCGCGCGCTTCCAGCGCTCGCGCTGCTCGGTCGCGCCGCTGAGCACCGTGCCGTAGAAGTCGAAGTTCGCCTTCGAGAGGTCCTCGGTGAGGTACGCGGCGCGCGAGTTGACGATGCGCCAGCGCAGGTACGCCTTCCACGTGTCGAGGTCCGTCTCGGCCCAGATCTTCGCGAAGGCGGTGAAGTAGCTGGGCTCGCCGACCACGAGCAGCTCGTGCGCGGTGGCGGGCATGCGGATCGCCTCCGCCCAGATGGCCCACTTGAACCCGGCCGCATCGACGTCGAGCTGCGCGAGCGTCGTGGGGTTGTGGGTGAGCTCCGCCTCGCGGGTCTTCACCACGTCCCAGTGCTCGCGCGCGATCGCGGTCTCGAGGCCCACGACGGTCGACGAGTCGAACGCGAGGCCCGTGAGCCCGGCCATGCGGTCGACGTGCGCGACGTACTTCTCGAGCGCGGCGGCGTGCGCCTCGTCGCGGTAGTACGCCTCGTCGGGCAGGCCGATGCCGGACTGGCCCAGGTAGACGACGTTGCGGTCGGGGTCGAGGCGGTCCGCGAAGACGTAGTAGCCCGCGGCGCCGGAGACGCCGTCGCGCTGCAGCTCGCCCATCGCGCGGGCGAGCTCGTCGTGGTCGGTCGCGGCCTCGACCTTCGCGAGGTCCGCCTCGAGCGGGCTCACGCCGAGCGAGTTGACCCGGTCGACGTCCATGAAGGACGCGTACAGCGCGCCGATCTGGCTGTCGCGCGACGCCTCCTCGATGATGACGCGGACCTGCTTCTCCGCCTCGTCGCGCAGCGTGTAGAACGAGCCGTCAGCGGAGCGGTCGCCCGGGATCACGTGCGTCGCCTCCCACGGCCCGGAGACGTACCGGAAGAAGTCGTCCTGCGCGCGGACGGTCGGGGAGAACTCGGACTGGTCGATGCCGGAGTGGAGCGTCATGCCTCTCACCCTAGGGGCGGACGATGCGCGGGACCGGGCGGTTTCGCTCACGGCGAGCCCGCGGTCGGGCGATTCCCAATGACAAGAGTGACCAGTGTGACTCGCGGGACCCGCACCATCAGCCTCACCCGTCCCTCGCGCATCGTCCCTCACCCTTGTCATTGGCAGTCGACGTCGCGAGCGCTGGCAGAATGGGCGCCATGCGCATCCACATCGCCGCGGACCACGCGGGCTTCGAGCTCAAGCAGCACCTCATCGCCCACCTCTCCGGGGCCGGCCACGATGTCGTCGACCACGGCGCGTACGAGTACGACGCGCTCGACGACTACCCGCCCATGTGCATCGCCGCCGCCGAGGCCGTGGCCGCGAGCGACGGCGCCGACCTGGGCATCGTCATCGGCGGCTCGGGCAACGGCGAGCAGCTCGCCGCGAACCGCGTCACCGGCATCCGCGCCGCGCTCATCTGGTCCGTCGAGACCGCGAAGCTCGCGCGCCAGCACAACGATGCGCAGGTCGGCTCGATCGGCGCCCGCATGCACTCGCTCGAGGACGCCACCGCGATCGCGGACGCCTTCATCGCCGAGCCCTTCTCGGGCGACGAGCGTCACCAGCGCCGCATCGACCTCATGAAGGACTTCGAGGCGCAGCGCTGACCTGACGCCGCGCCGTCATCCGGCCGACGCACCGCGTCACACGCGTCACAGGTGTCATTGGGAATTGAGCCGTGTGCGCTAGAAGTCCCAGTTCGCCAGCGGCGCCACCGGGGACATCATCGCGATCGCGAGCTCGCGCGCCTGACCGGGCGTGTGCTCGCGCACCAGGCCGGCCCGCACGAGCGCCTCGAGCGACGTGCCGCCCAGGTAGCACTGCGACAGGTGGCGGATGTCCATCGACAGGTCCGGCGCATCGTCCGTCCGGGTGACCCGCGCGTCGCCGCCGGAGACCCGGACGCGCCACGTGCCGGCGTTGCCGGGGACGTGCTTGTCGGCGAGCTCGATCGCGACGTCGCAGTCGTGGAGGTACTCGCGCGCCTCGAGCGCGGTCGGCACGTCGAGGAGCCGCACCCACAGGTTGTCGATGACCTTCGACCGGACCCCGCGCGGATCCTTGAGCTGGTGCAGCAGCGGATCGTCGGTCGCGAGGTTCTCGGTCATCGTCGTCTCGACGAGGTCGAAGTCGGTGAGCGTCTCCCACAGCCGCTGCGATGCGGCGGGCGACATCGAGCCGTGCTCGCGCACCTGGCACACACCGTCGTGGATGCCCACGGACGAGCGCGCGTGCCGGCGGAAGAACGCGTACGCGACGGGGCCGCCGGCGTCCTCGACGATCGCGAGGCGCCACTTCTCCATGCCGCGGCGGTTGCCTACCGGGTCGGTGAAGCGCGCGTTGCGCCCCGAGCCGACCGCGTTGATCACGGTGCCGGGGCGGTCGAGCCGCGCCTGCAGCCCCGAGACCAGCGCGTCGTGCGCGTCGAACGACGCGCGCTCGAGCCGCACCGTGAGGTCGTCGGCGCCGTCGACGGCCCACATCTTCGCGCCGCGCGGGATCTCCGCCTTCACGGTCTGCGAGCCCATGCCGTAGCCGAAGCGCGCGTAGATGGGCGCCTCCATCGCGTACAGCACGGACACGGCCTCGCCGCGCGCGAGCGAGCGTTCGAAGTGGTCGTGGATCATGCGGGTCATGAGCCCGCGGCGACGATGCGCGGGGTGCACGCCCAGCCACGACAGGCCGGCGGTGGGCACCGTGCGGCCGCCCGGCACCACCATCTCCGTGCCGAAGCTCGCGTGCACCGCGGCGACCTCGCCGACGCGGCCGCGCCGTGCATCGGTCACCTCGAGCGCGCGGGCGCGCTCGACGGGCAGCGCGTCCACGTAGTCCTGCCGGTCCTCGCGCAGCCACTCGCCGACGAACGCCCACTGGACCACGTCGAAGAACTCGTCGAGACGGTCCTCCGGGATGGAGATCGGTCGGTATCCCTCTGCCTTCTTCATCCCTCCACGGTGTCACGATGCGAGACGCGCGCCTAATCCTGTGGGGTTGCTCACGCGGGGGAATGCGCCCTGGCACGGCGGCGGCTGCGCGCCCGCGCGCGCCTCGGAGGAACGGGTCAGAAGAACAGGTTGGACACGGGCGCGGAGGTCGACTCGAAGGCCGCCGCGAGGGCGTGCAGCGCACCCGGCGTGCGCTCCTCGACGAGGCCCGCTCCCGCGAGCGACTCGAGGCTCACGCCGCCCAGGTACACCGCGCCGAGCTCCTGCACCGAGAGCACGACGTCGGGCTCCTCGCCGGGCGCCGCCTCGACGTGTCCGGTGCCCTCGCGGGACGTGACGCGCCACGGGCCGGCGTTGTCGGGGAACAGGGGGTCGTCGATCTGGATGACCGCGTCGACCGGGCACAGGTACTCGCGGGCGGTGAGCGCCGCGGGCACGTCGACGATGCGCAACCAGATGTTGTCGCGCAGCCGCGGCAGCGCGGCGCGCATGTCCTCGAGCATCCACAGCAGCGCGTCGTCGGTCGCGAGCGGTGCGGCGGTCACGGTGCCCATGAGGTCGATGTCGAGCAGCACGCTCCACAGGCGGTGCGCCGATGCGGGGGTCGCGGCGGCCAGCTGGGTGACGTGGACGGTGCCGTCGGGCATGCCCTCGTCGGTCCACCTGTCGGTGCGGCGGAAGATCGCGTAGGCGGCCGGCGCGCCACCCGGCTCCTCGACGACCGCGATGCGGGCGCGCTCGCTGTCGCGCCGCTCGGTGCTCGGATCGCTGAAGCGCGCCTCGAGCGCGACGTCGTCGTCGAGGGTCATGGTGCCCGGACGGGACACCCGGCGCTGCACGAGGGTGAGGGTGCGGCCGTGCGACTCACGGTCGAGCCGCTCGACCCTCACGGTGAGCTCGGCGGAGCCCGCCACGTCGCGCAGCGCGGCGCCGCGCGGGACGCGCACGTCCACCTGGCGCGCGGCGAGGCCGTAGCCGAAGCGGGGGTAGATCGTGGACTCCGCGGCGTACAGCGCCGAGGCGACCTCGCCGCGGCGACGGGCGTCCGCGAGGTGGTCGGCCATGAGCGCGCGCAGCAGCCCGCGACGGCGGTGACCGGTGTGGACCGAGACCCCCGTGAGGCCCGCGACGGGCACGAGGTCGCCGCCCGGCACCCGCATGCGGAACGTGAACGAGCCGGCCACCCCCGCGAGGGTGCCGACGTCGCCCTGCTGCGGGTCCTCGATCTCCATCGCGCGCGCACGGCCGTGCGGCAGCATGCGCGACCACTCCGCGAGATCAGCGGGCTCGGGGTCTCCGGGGAAGCCCCAGGACGTCACCTCGAGCATCTCGCCCATGCGGGCATCATCGACGGAGATCAGGCGATACCCGGGCGCGACGGACATATCGTCATGGTGGCATCGGGACGATGCGGCGGCGAGTCGCGCGCCCGGCGAGTCGCGCGGCGCCCGCCAGGGTCGGGCGGCCTCGGCTCGCGCGCTACAGCGCGCGGAAGGAGTCGATCCGGTCCTGGAGCCGCCGGTACTCGACCTTGATGCAGCGGTTCTGGACCGCGACCATGCCGGCACCGCGCGCGGTGGACATGGCGTCCGGGTGCGAGATGCCGAGCTGGAGCCACAGCGCCTTCGCGTGGACGTCGACGGCGGCGGTCGCGATGGCCGGCGTGAACTCCGCGCGGCGGAAGACGTCGACCAGGTCCACGGCGACGGGCAGCTCCGCGAGCGAGTCGTAGAAGCCGTGGCCGCGGATCTCCTCACCGTTCGCGGCGGGGTTGACCAGGTACAGCTCGTACGGGGTGTTCTCCATGAGCCAGACCGCGATCTGGTAGCTGGTGCGCGACGGGTTGGGTGAGCAGCCGACCACGGCCACGCGCTTGGTGCGGGCGAGCGCGAGCGCGAGCTCGTCGTCGCCCGGCACGTCGGAGAGGACGGGGGCGGGGCAGTGCTCGGCAGCGGCCTGGCGGTGGTGGTCGAGACGCATGTGCTCCATGCCCCCGGAACGTATCAGGGCGGGGTCGCATTCCGGCAGGTGCGGAGGTCACGGGTGCTCGTGCGGGCGGAGGCCGGTCCGGGAATGCCCGGGACGCGGGGCCGGTTGGCCTCAGAGGACGGCGTCGTGATCCTGCGACGCCGCGGACCCATCAGGAGGAGGACGCATGGCTGCCACCACGCCCGTGAAGACCACCGAGTCGAGCCCGAAGATCGGCATCAAGGTCGAGGACCTCAAGGCGATCAACGCGGGGCTCGCGCAGGTCCTGTCCGACACCTTCACGCTGTACGTGAAGACGCACGGCTACCACTGGAACGTCACCGGTCCGCACTTCCGCTCGCTCCACCTCATGTTCGAGGAGCAGTACCAGGAGCTGTGGGAGGCCGCCGACGTGCTCGCCGAGCGCATGCGGGCCCTCGGCTCGGGCGCACCGGGCTCGTTCGCCGAGTTCCTCGAGCACGCCTCGATCACTGACGACGAGCGCACCACCGACGCGATGACGATGGTCGAGAACCTCGCCCGCGACCACGAGACCCTCGCGCGGCTCGTCCGCCCGCTGGTCGAGGTCGCCGAGGACGCCGGCGACGGCGCCACCGCGGACCTGTTCAACGCACGCCTCGCCGTGCACGAGCAGGCCGCGTGGATGCTGCGCTCGTTCGCCGCGTAGCCCGCGCATCGTCCCCGCACGACGCGAAGGCCCCCTCTCCCGGGAGAGGGGGCCTTCGCGTCGTGCACGCAGGAGGAGCGGCGCCTCAGGGCACCGTGTGGCCCGCGGCACGGAACATCTCGTACCACTCGGAGCGCGCGAGGTGCACGTCGGCGCCCTTGGCCGCCGCCTCGACGCGCGACGGGGTCGTGGTGCCCAGCACCACCTGCATCTGCGCCGGGTGGCGCGTGAGCCACGCGACCGCGATCGCCTCGGCCGGCACCTCGTACTTCCACGCGAGGCGGTCGATCACCTTGTTGAGCTCCTCGTAGCGCGGGTTGCCCAGGAACGGGCCGTTGAAGAAGCGCGACTGGAAGGGCGACCACGCCTGGAGCGTGATGTCGTTGAGGCGGCAGTAGTCGACGATCCCGTTGTCGCGGTCGATCGACTGGTCGAGGTCGCCCATGTTCATCGCGATGCCGCTCGCGATCGACGGAGCGTGGGTGACGGACAGCTGGATCTGGTTGGCCACGAGCTTCTGGCGCACGCTGCGCTGGAGCAGCTCGATCTGGCCCGGCGTGTGGTTCGAGACGCCGAAGTGGCGGACCTTGCCCGCGGCGTGCAGCTCGTCGAACGCGCGCGCGACCTCGTCGGGCTCGACCAGCGCGTCGGGGCGGTGCAGCAGCAGGATGTCGAGGTAGTCCGTGCCGAGCGCCTCGAGCGAGCCGTCGACGGACTCCATGATGTGCTCGTACGAGAAGTCGAAGTACGGCCCGGGGTGGCGGATCCCGCACTTGGTCTGGATGGTGAGCCTCTCGCGCTCCGACGGGGTCAGCCGCAGCGCCTCCGCGAAGCGGCGCTCGCAGCCGTGGTACGGCGGGCCGTAGAGGTCGGCGTGGTCGACGAAGTCGATCCCCGCGTCGAGGGCCGTCTGCACGAGCGTGCGGATCTCGTCGTCGGACTTCTCGACGATGCGCATGAGGCCGAGCACGACGGCGGGCGCCGCGATCTCGGTGCCGGGCAGGGTGAACGTCTTCATCGACTGGTCTCCTTCGAGGTGGGATGAGTCCAGTCTAGGGACGCGGAGAGGCCCCCCGCCCGCGGGCGAGGGGCCTCTCCGGGACCGCTCAGATGTAGTACATCGCCGGCTCCCGCACCGGCTCCGGCGGGGCGTCGGGGTCGGGGTGACGATGCGAGTCGCCCGAGTCCACGGCCGATGCGGCGGTCGAGGCCTCGGTGGGTCCGGGGTGGTTGCGGATGACGGCAGGGATGCCCACCGCGGTCGCGCCGTCCGGCACGTCCTTGACCACGACGGCGTTGGCGCCGATGCGGGCGTCCGGGCCCACCCGCAGCGGGCCGAGGACCTTCGCGCCGGCGCCGATGACGACCCGGTCGCCGATGGTGGGGTGGCGCTTGCCCGGGCTCATCGTGGTGCCGCCCAGGTTGATGCCGTTGAACATCAGCACGTCGTCGCCCACCACGGCGGTCTCGCCGATGACGACGCCCATGCCGTGGTCGATGAAGACGCGGCGCCCCAGCTGGGCCCCGGGGTGGATCTCGATGCCCGTGGCGCGCCGCGCGTACTGGGAGACGAGACGCGCGTACGAGCGCATGTTCCGCTTCCACAGCCAGTGCGCCACCCGGTGGTACCAGACGGCGTGGACGCCCTGGTAGGAGCCCGCGATGACCCACCACGCGGGCGCGGCTGGGTCGCGCCGTCTCGCGGTGCGGATGTCCTCGAGCGCTCGGGCGAGCGCTCCGATCTCGGCTGCCATCTGGGTACCTCCGGGTGGGGACTGCTGGGGTGGTGCGTGGAGGGCGGGACTAGTCCATGAGGTCCGAGTAGAGGACCGAGGACAGGTAGCGCTCGCCGAACGAGGGGATGATCGCGACGATGGTCTTGCCCGCGTTCTCGGGGCGCTTGGCGACCTCGATGGCGGCGTGGAGGGCCGCGCCCGAGGAGATGCCCACCAGGAGGCCCTCCTTGCGGGCGGCCGCCCGTGCCGTCGCGACGGCCGTCTCGGCGTCGACGTCGAAGATCTCGTCGTAGATCTCGGTGTTGAGGATCTCGGGCACGAAGTTCGCGCCGATGCCCTGGATCTTGTGCGGGCCGGGCTGGCCGCCGTTGAGGATCGGCGACTCGGCGGGCTCGACGCCGATGATCTGGATGCCGGGCTTGCGCTCCTTGAGCACCTCGCCCACACCGGTGATGGTGCCGCCGGTGCCGATGCCGGCGATCACGATGTCGACCTCGCCGTCGGTGTCCGCCCAGATCTCCTCCGCGGTGGTGCGGCGGTGGATCGCGGGGTTGGCCTCGTTCGCGAACTGGCGGGCGAGGATCGAGCCGGGACGCTCCTCGGCGATCTTGTTGGCGGCCTCGACCGCACCGCGCATGCCCTCGGGGCCGGGCGTGAGGACGAGCTCCGCGCCGAAGGCACGCAGCAGGGCGCGGCGCTCCTTCGACATCGTCTCGGGCATCGTGAGCACCACGCTGTAGCCGCGGGCCGCGCCGACCATCGCGAGCGCGATGCCGGTGTTGCCCGAGGTCGCCTCGACGATCGTGCCGCCGGGCTGGAGCGAGCCGTCGGCCTCGGCGGCGTCGACGATGGCGACGCCCAGGCGGTCCTTGACGGAGTTCGCGGGGTTGTAGAACTCGAGCTTGCCGAGCACCGTGGCGTCGACTCCCTCGGTCAGCTGGTTGATCTTGACGAGGGGGGTGTTGCCGATGAGGGCGGTGACGTCCTCGTAGATGCGTGCCATGGGCTTGTTTCCTCTTTTCCCTTGAGAGGTAGGTGTTCCGGGGTGCACAACGCTGGAGCATCGAGAACGATGCCCGGGGCGAGCGCTGGGTGCGGGCGAGGCTCGGCCGGCGGCCGGGCGAGGCGCTTCCAGCGCTCTACAGACAGCAGCAGCCGCAGCAGCGGCCACAGGTGTCGTCGACAGCGCACGAGGGGAGGGCAGAGGCGGGTGCGGTCATCGCACGGCGCTCGATGCTCATCTCCCCGACCTTTCGTGGGCTTCGGGGTCAGGCTAGCGCCGGGCGCGCGCCGGTGGCAACCCTTCGGGCGGCACGCCCTTCCTGCTATTACGGTGGGAGCAGGGGCGCGCCCCGAACGCCCCGAGGAGGAGGCGTCATGCCCGGGCCGCTGGATGTGTCGGTCGAGAGGGAGGGTCTCGTGCCCGCGTCCGCGAAGGACGTCTGGCACGCGCTCACCGACCCGGAGCTGCGTGTCGAGGTGTTCACGATGGTGAGCCAGGCCGTCACCGAGGAGGGGATCCCCGGCGAGGTGGGCCACGTCATGCAGTTCACCGAGAAGGACGCCGGCACCGAGCCCGTCGTGGTGCGGCTCACGACCATCGCGACCGACCCCTACCACCGGCTCGTCCAGGAGCGGGTGGGCCCCGACGGCGTCTTCACGTCCACCACGTTCCTCGAGGAGTCCGAGGACGGCACGCTCGTGCGGCGCGTGTTCCACGTCTATCAGGCGAACCCGTCGATCGCGGAGCGCGCGATGCGCCGGGCGATCGCGACGTTCTTCTCCCTGGGTGGCACCGTGCGCCTCAAGGCCGACATCGGCGACCTCATCAGGCACTTCTCCTGAGGCGGGGACGGTTCGCCGCGGGTTAGCCTGGGCGGAACGGCAGAGGGGACCGAACATGGTGGGGCACAGCGTGCGTGCCGAGAGGGAGATCGCCGCGGCGGTCGAGAGGGTCTGGGACGTCATCACGGACCTCGACTACGCGTCCGAGGTGATCCCGGCGATCGTCAGCCTCGAGAGGCTCGAGGGCTCGGGGTACGACGTGGGCGTCCGCTGGCGCGAGACGCGCAGGATGTGGGGCCGCGAGGAGACCGAGGAGATGGAGGTCGTCGAGGTCGACGCCCCGCGCTCGACCGCGATCCACGCCGAGTCGCGCGGCACGCGGTACCGCACGGTCTACTCGCTCGGCGAGACGGACGGCGGCACGCGGATCGTCTGCGACTTCTCCGCCGAGACGCCCGACCCCGGTCCGGCGCAGCGCATCGGCTGGCTCCTGTTCGGCAAGGCCGGGATGAAGGCGACGCAGAAGGCGCTCGCCGACGATCTCGACCACATCGCCGCCGCGGCCGAGGGGCGCGACGGGGGCTGACGGGCCTCTGCCCCGCCTCGCCGGGCGCGACCGGCCACGCCGCGCGCAACCGGCGTATGCCGTCGACCTCGCGCCCGGGGACCAGGGACGATGCGCGCGAGCGCGGTCTCGTACGCCGGTCGCTGTGGGCGGTGGGCCGGGCGGGGTGCGAGGACGATGCGCGGGCGGGCCGGTGTCGGCGCCCGGGGCTACTCTCGCAGTGATGGGCCGCAGCGGCGGCCCGTGGACCCGGGGGAGGGGTCATGGACTGGATCACGTTCGACGGGATCGACTGGATCGCGGTGCTCGTGGCGTTCGTCGCCAGCTTCGCGATCGGCTGGTGGTGGTACTCGCCGGCCGGCTTCTGGAAGGTGTGGCGGGACCGGGCCGGGGTCACCGACGACCTCATGAAGGACGCCAACATGGGCGCGGCCTTCGGCGGCACGATCGTGTTCAACATCCTCGGGGTCGTGCTGCTCGCGATGCTGATGAACGGGCTCGGGGTCGACGACTGGGCGGGCGGGCTGCTGCTCGGCGCGCTCATCGGCCTGGTCTTCCGCGGGGGCGCCCACGCCATCCACAACGGCTTCGCGGTGCGCAGCCCAGCGGTAACGGTCATCGACACGGCGCACGACACGGTGGCGCTCGCGGTCGCGGGCGTGATCCTCGGGCTGTTCTAGGCCCTCGGTCCGGGAATCGTGCGGGACCCCAATCGTTGACATCTGCATGACAGCAGAGATCACCGCCACCGCACTCGGCTCCCTCGACCTGTCCCGCGCCTCGCTGGCGCTCGGCGGGAACGTCTTCGGCTGGACCGCCGGCCGCGACGCCTCCTACGCGATCCTCGACGCCTTCGTCGGGGGCGGCGGCGTCATGATCGACACCGCGGACGTGTACTCGGCGTGGGCCGAGGGCAACCGCGGCGGCGAGTCCGAGACCGTCATCGGCGAGTGGGCCGCGAGCCGCGGCCGCCGCGACGACGTCATCGTCGCGACCAAGGCGAGCCAGCATCCGGAGTATCCGGGTCTGTCGGCAGACACCGTGGCCGCGGCGGCACGTGCGAGCCTCGCGCGCCTCCAGACCGACCGCATCGACCTCTACTACGCGCACTTCGACGACGCGGCGACCCCGCTCGAGGAGACGGCCGCCGCCTTCTCGCGGCTCGTCGACGAGGGCCTCGTGCGCGAGATCGGCATCTCCAACTACAGCGCCGACCGCATCGACGAGTGGTTCTCGATCGCCGATCGCGAAGGCCTCCACCGTCCGGTCGCGCTGCAGCCCCACTACAACCTCATGGAGCGCGGCTTCGAGGGCGAGCTGCGCGCCGCCGCGGAGCGCCACGGCCTCGGCGTCCTGCCGTACTGGGCGCTCGCCAAGGGCTTCCTCACCGGCAAGTACCGCGACGGCGCCACGGTCGACAGCCAGCGCGCGGCCCAGGCCGGCGAGTACCTCGACGACCGCGGCCGGCGCGTCCTCGCCGCGCTCGACGCCGCGGCCGAGGCCAACGACGTGCCCGTCGCGGCGGTCGCCCTCGCCTGGCTCCGCGACCAGCCCACCGTGGTCGCCCCCATCGCCTCGGCCCGCACGCTCGAGCAGCTCGAACCGCTGCTGGCCGGCATGACGCTCGAGCTCACCGCGGAGGAGCTCGCGACCCTCACGAAGGCCTCCGCCTAGGCACGATGCGGGACGGTCCGCGGCGTCGCGCGCGTCGCGGGCGACTCGCGGGCGGGCGTGCGACGATGCGCTCATCATGAGCACGACACCCGACCTGACCGCGCTGCGCGAGCTCGCCGCGAGGGAGTGGGGCCTCGACCCGGTCGACGCCCGCGACCTCGGCAGCAACGAGGACCGCAACGTCCTCCTCACGCTCGCCGACGGCGGCCGACGCCTCCTCAAGGTGTCGCACGCGGGCGTGTCCCGCGCAGCCCTCGAGGCGCAGGACGCCGCTCTCGCGCGCCTCGCCGCCGACCCCGCGGTCGTCGCCGCCGTGCCCCGCGTCCATCCGACGCGGGCCGGCACGCGCATCGTCCCTCTGGGGGACGGTCGCCACGCGCGCGTACTCGACTTCCTCGACGGCGCGCCGCCGATCGCGGCATCGCGGCTGCCCGAGGGCATGCCCGCCACGCTGGGCGCCATCGCCGGCGGCGTCACCGCCGCGCTCGCCGGCCTCGACCATCCCGGCCTTGAGTCGGGCGCGTGGGACCTGCGCCGTGCGCGCGAGGTGCTTGACGGCGCGGCCGCCGCGCTCGGCGCAGAGGAGCACGCACGCCTCGGAGCGCTGCTCGAGTCCGCGGGCGCGCGGATCGCGGACGTCACGGGACGGCTCCAGGTTCAGGCCGTGCACGGCGACCTGACCGCGGACAACGTGCTCGTCGACGCCGAGGGCGCCGTGACGGGGATCATCGACCTGGGCGACGTGGGCCTCGGGTGGGCGGTCGGGGAAGCGGCGATCCTCGCATGCGGGCTGCTCCAGCACGACGGCCCGGCCGTGCGCGACGCCCTCGATGCCGTGGCGGCCTTCGACGCGATCGCGCCCCTCACGGACGAGGAGGTCGTGGCGCTGTGGCCGCTCGTGATCGCGCGCGCCGTGGTCCTCGCCGCCGCGGGCGAGCGCGTGCTCGCCGACCAGCCCGACAACGCCTACGCCCGCGCGCGCCGTCCGCTCGAGGCGCGCATGCTCGAGCGCGCCACGTCGCTCGGCCTCGACGAGGCGGAGCTGCTGGTGCGCCACGCGCTCGGCCGCGTGCCCGAACCCGCCTCACGCACCTTCACGCCGATGATCGCCGGGCTCGCCGAGGCCGCCGAGGTGGACCTGTCCGTGACCTCTCCCGCCTACGACGCCGGCGCGTGGCTCGAGGCCGGCACCCCGCGCTCCGCGCTCGCGGCGGAGCGCGGGGAGGCCGCGGGCGCGCTCTCGCGCTACGGCGAGCGCCTCCTGCTGCCCGAGGCGGCGGGTCCTGGGACGCCGCGCTCGCGGCTCGCGGGGCGCGCAATAGCCGTCTCACCGGGCACCCCGGTGGTGAGCCCCAACGGCGGCGTCGTGACGAGCGCGGAGGGCGACGCGCTCACGGTGAGGATCGACTACGGGCCCGCCGTGCACGTGCGAGGCGTGGTGCCGCGGGCGACGGCCGGCACCCGTGTGGTCGCGGGCGAAGCGCTCGCGCGCGCGGCGGAGGGCCCGGACGGCACCGCCGTCGTGCTCGTCTGGCAGTCCGTGCTGCCCGACCTCGCACCGCCGCCGCGCGTGGCGCCCGGCCACGACGAGGCGTGGGAGGCGTTGTGCCCGGACCCCGCCCCGCTGCTCGGCCGCGTCCCGGCGAACGTCGCATCGTCCCGCTCGCCGCAGGCGCTGCTGGACGCGCGCGACCACGCCTTCGCTCGCGTCCAGGAGCACTACTACGCCGCGCCGCCGCGCATCGAACGCGGCTGGCGCCACCACCTGCTCGACACCGACGGCCGCGGCTATCTCGACATGGTCAACAACGTCGCGATCCTGGGCCACGGTGAATCGCGGATCGCCGATGCGGTCGCGCGCCAGCTGCGCCTGCTCAACACCAACTCGCGCTTCCACTACGAGGCGGTGGTCGCGTTCTCCGAGGAGCTGGCGGCGCGCGCGCCCGACGGGCTCGACACGGTGCTGCTCGTCAACAGCGGCTCGGAGGCGGTGGACCTCGCGATCCGGATCGCGCGCGCCGCGACCGGCCGCACCGACATCCTCGCGCTCACCGAGGCGTACCACGGTTGGACCGTGGGGGCCGATGCGATCTCGACTTCGCTGGGCGACAACCCGGGTGCGCTCGAGTCGCGCCCGGGCTGGGTCCACCTGCTCGATGCCCCCAACGCCTACCGGGGGCGTCATCGCGGCGCCGACGCGGGCCGCTACCTCGAGGACGCGCTCGTGCGGCTCGCCGAGCTGGACGGAGCGGGGGTCGAGCTGGCGGGCCTCGTCGCGGAGCCGATCTTCGGCAACGGTGGCGGCATCCTCCTGCCCGACGGCTACCTCGCCGGGCTCGCCGATGCGGTGCACGCGCGGGGAGGCATCGTCGTGGCGGACGAGGTGCAGGTGAGCTACGGGCGGCTCGGCGCGCACTTCTGGGGCTTCGAGCAGCAGGGCGTGGAGCCGGACGTCATCGCGGTCGCGAAGGCCATGGGCAACGGGCATCCGCTCGGCGCGGTGATCACCACCCGCGCGATCGCGGAGGCCTTCGCGGTCGAGGGCTCGTTCTTCTCGTCGGCGGGAGGGAGCCCCGTGAGCTGCGTCGTGGGTTCGACGGTGCTGCGCGTGCTCGACGAGGACGGGCTCCAGGAGAACGCGCGGGTGATGGGGGACCGGCTGCACGCGGGCCTGCTGGGGCTGTGCGAGCACTTCCCCGGGCTCGGGGCTGTCCACGGGATGGGCCTGTACCTGGGCGTCGAGGTGGTCGCCGGTGGGCCGGACGCGCCCGACCCGGACGGCGCTCGCGAGATCTGCGAGGCGCTGCTCGAGGAGGGCGTGATCGTGCAGCCGACCGGCGACCACAAGAACGTGCTCAAGATCAAGCCGCCGCTCACCATCGGCGAGGAGGCGGTCGCGCGCTTCCTCGACGCGCTCGAACGGGTGATGGTGAGGCGGAAGGCCTGGGCGGCGCTGTAGGCGTGGGCCGAATCGGCCGGCGCGCTGCGAGGTGCTGGGCGCCCGTCCTGGCCATCGGGCGCTGAGCGCCTCGCACGGGACGGCCCAGCGCCACCGCCACGCGCCTTGCAGTTGCGGCACCGCCTTGTGCGGCGCGCTCGCGCTCCTCGCCGCGGGCCAGGCAGGCGCGCTCGCGTGCAAGTCGTGCTCGCGTGTTTCAGGAATCGCTTGAACAGCCCCGCCGGAGGGGCGGTTCAGCTGCCCGCGGCGAATCGTGTTCAAGCCTGCGCTGAAATACGCGAACACGAAGTGCGCGCCCGCCCGCCGACACGCGTGCGCCCCGACCGCACCACCGGCGCGATCATCGCCGAGCACCACCTCGACGAGACCCACGACTACCAGCCCAGGAAACACCACAGGCCCCTCCCGAAGGAGGGGCCTGTGGTGAACGATGACCCGAGACATCTGTGAACGATGTCCCGACACATCACATGGAGCGGGTGACGGGAATCGAACCCGCGCAATCAGTTTGGAAGACTGAGGCTCTACCATTGAGCTACACCCGCGAAGCCGACCGGCGCTGACGCCTGCGCGGCGCGTACTAGAGTAGCGGAGCCTCGCGCGAGCGAGGAACATCGCGCCGACGACGGCGCGGACGGGGTGTAGCGCAGCTTGGTAGCGCATCTGCTTTGGGAGCAGAGGGTCGCAGGTTCAAATCCTGTCACCCCGACCATCCGACAGCGGCGGATCACCCGCTCGCGCGCACCACGGGGCGGCCCGGTCGGGGCCGCCCCGTGGCACGTCGGCCGCAGCTCAGGCGATGGTGAGGAGCGGCTCGGTGACGGTGAGCCCCATCGCGGCGCCCTGACTCGCGAAGAGCAGGAACAGCGCAAGAGCGCCGCCGATGAGGCCCAGGTTCTTGTTGAACGAGATCTGCTCGGTCTGGCGGGCCTGCGGGTCCGTCTCCTTCCAGAACGCGTGCATGAAGAAGGTGACCGGGATGAGCGTCGCGGCGATGAGCAGCGCGCCGATCTCGCCCCAGATGCCGAGAAGGATCATGAGGCCGCCGACGCCCATGGCGATGCCGGACACGATCACGCCGGCCTTGCCGCCCGGCGCGCCCTTGTAGTCGGCGTACTGGGCCATCGCGTTCGCGTTGGCGACGTGGCCGACGGCGGAGAGCAGGAAGATGAGCGCGACCAGGATGCGCGCGATGAGGAAGACGGTGTCCATCGAGTTGTCCTTCGAATGCTTGTAGGTTGAAGTAAATGTAGGGGCGATGTGTTGACGTGTCAACTACCGGCGTCGCGGGTCCGTGCGCCTCTCGCTGGCGCCCATCCGCGCACACACCTCCGCAGTGCTTGACTGGAGGAGTCGAAGCTCGCCGACCGAGGGGGTCGCGATGTCTGCCGAGCACGAGCCTCACGGGCGCCGGTCAGCGATCGCCCGGACCGCCGGGGCCCTGTACCTCTCCTTCATCCTCGCCTCGTTCCTCGCGGACCAGATCGGGCGCATCGGGCTGAGCAACGAGGATGCGCTCGTCGACCTCATCGCCACCGCCGAGATGCGCTTCCGGGTCGGCCTGGTCTTCGCGCTGGTGTCGCAGCTGCTGTTCCTGCTCGCCGCATGGGCGCTGCAGGTGCTGCTGCGGCCCTTCGGCCGGAGCCTGGCGCAGCTGTTCCTGGTGCTCAACGCGGTCGGCGTCGCGGTCTACACGGCGAGCCTCGTCGTTCTCACCGTGGGCCTCGGGTCGGAGGCCGGCGTCGGCGCGACCCTCGTCGCGATCGACCTGCATGGCAACGGCGTGGTGGCCGCGCAGCTGTTCTTCAGCACGTGGCTCGTCCCGCTCGGCGTGCTGCTCCTGCGCAGCAGGCTGGTGCCGCGCGCGCTCGGCTACCTGGTGCTGCTCGACGCGGTGGCGGTCGCGTTCTGGTTCCTGCAGGCGCTGCTGGTCCCCGACCAGCCCGAGCTGAGCTACCCCGCGTTCGCCGTGAGCCTGCTCGCCGAGGCGGGGCTGGCGCTGTGCCTGCTGGTGCGCGGCGCTCCGGAGCCCGCGCCCCGCACCTGACACGCTGGGCGCATGGCCCGCCTCGACCCGCTCCGCCGCGCCGTGCTCGCGGTCGCCCTCATCAACCTCGCCTACGCGGTTGTCGAGTTCACGGTGTCGCAGCTCATCGGCTCGGTCGCGCTCGTGGCGGACTCGATCGACTTCCTCGAGGACGGCATCCTCAACCTGCTGATCTTCTTCGCCGCCGCGTGGCCGCTGCACCGGCGCTCGCGCGTGGGTCATGCGCTCGCGATCGTGATCCTCGTGCCCGCCCTCGTCACGCTCGTCACCGCCGTGGTGAAGATCCTCGACCCCACGCGTCCCGAGACGGTCCCGCTGACCGTGACCGCGCTCGGTGCGCTCGCGGCCAACCTGACGGCGGCCGCGATCCTCGCGCGCCACCGCCACGCGGGCGGCTCGCTCGCCCGCGCGGCGTGGCTGTCCGCACGGAACGATGCGCTGGCCAACGTCGCGATCATCGCGTCCGCGGCGATCGCGCTCGCGTGGGTGTCGGGCTGGCCCGACATCGTCGTCGGCGTGGGGATCGCCCTGCTCAACGCGGACGCCGGGGTGAAGGTGTGGCGCGCGGCGTCGAAGGAGCGGCTCGAGGCCAAGCAGGCCGAGGCCTAGCCGACCCTGCGCGTCACACCACGGCGGCGGTGAGCGCCACCACCGCGAGCAGCGGCAGCGTCCCCTGGATCGCCGCGGCCCGCGCGTACGCCCGCGACCCCGACACCAGCACGAGCGCCGCCGCCACCATCGACCCGCTGCCTGCGTAGACGAGCGCGGCCCCGGCCGGCGTCGACCCGGTCGCGAGCAGCACGATGCCCACGACCGTCACCACCGCGAGGAACAGGTTGTAGAAGCCCTGGTTGTAGGCGAGCGCCCGGGTGGTCCGCGCATCGTCCTCCGACGCGATCCTGAACACCCGCCGCGTCGCCGGCCGCATCCACACGACCGACTCGAGCCAGAAGATGTACACGTGCACGAGCGCCGCGAGCCCCGCGAGGACCATCGCCGCCGCGAGCATCACAGCTCCACGCGCATGACGGCGCGCAGCGGGGTGGGCCGGGACACCTCGGTCATCCCGGCAGCGGCGAACACGGACGCGGACCCCACGAACAGGTCGGACACGGTCCCGCCGTCCACACGCGGATAGCCCTCGACCGCCGTCGCGCCGCCCGCCTGGGCATGCGCCACGGCCGCCACTGCCAGCGACTTCGCGAGACCCCGCCCGCGGAAACCCCGGCGGACCACGAAGCAGGTGACGGCCCACACCCCCGCATCGTCCCGGTCCTCGTCCCGGCCGGTCCACGGGATCCGTGCCGTCCGCAGTCGCGGGTAGGCGACGCGCGGCTCGACGGCGACCCACCCGGCGGGCTCGTCGTCCACGTATGCGACGGGGCCCGACGTCGCCGCCGCGTCGGGGTGCCCGCATCCCGCCTGCTCGGCCAGCGCATCGTCCCGGGCGTCGCGGCCGGTGGACTGCCACTGCGACTGCGGCAGCTTGAACCACTGGCAGCGGCAGGAGCTGGCGTCGCCGCCGTCGCGCATCACGAGGTCGAGGTCCTCGCGGGAGACCCGGTTGGCAGGCACGATGCGCGGATCGCTCATGCGGTCAGGCTAAGCCCGCGTAGGCTCGCGGCATGGGTAGAGACAAGCGGGTCACGTACGTCCTGGTCGACGGCGAGAACATCGACGCCACGCTCGGCACGTCCATCCTCGGCCGCCGGCCGCGTCCCGAGGAGCGTCCGCGCTGGGAGCGCGTGCTGCGCCACACCGAGGAGCGCTGGGGTCAGCCGGCCCAGGGCCTGTTCTTCCTCGCGGCCAACAACGAGCTGCCGATGACGTTCGTGCAGGCGCTGCTCGCGATCGGCTTCCGCCCGGTGCCGCTGTCCGGCTCCGCGGGCGAGAAGGTGGTCGACATCGCCATCCAGCGCACCATGGAGGCGCTGCGCGAGCGCGACGCGGACGTGGTGCTGGTGAGCAACGACGGCGACTTCGTGGACCAGGTCGAGGACCTCCTCGACGGCCGCCGCGTGGGACTCGCCGGCTTCGTCGAGTTCCGCAACGGCGGCTTCATCGAGCTGCAGGAGCAGGGCCTCGAGTTCTTCGACCTCGAGTACGACGTGCACGCGTTCAACGAGACGCTGCCGCGGGTGCGGATCATCCCGATCGCCGAGTTCGACCCGCTGCAGTTCCTGTAGCGGGGCCCGTCTCAGACCGGACGCGGCCCCGGCGGCTCGGACGGCGGCGGCACGGTCAGGGCGCCGCCGTCGAACGAGGCGATGCGCGCGGCCGCGCCGGCGACGACCTCCCAGTCGTCGTCGCTCAGGTGCGCGAGCCCGGGCAGGATCATCGCGGACAGCTGGGCGTGCCAGGCCTCCGCCTCGTCGTTGCCGGCGTCCGTGAGCATGATCATGTCCGCGCGGCTGCCGCTCGGGTCGAGCCGGCGGGTCAGCAGGCCCCGGTCCTCGAGCATCGCCACGCTGTGCGCCAGGGCGGGTGCGGCGATGCGGAGCGCCGCGGACAGCTCCCGCATGGACATCTCGCCCTCGGAGTGCAGCGTCGCGAGCAGCTGGCGCGTGGACGATGCGGTGCGGTCGCCGTGGGTCGCCACCGTCACCCGGATCATCCGGTGGACGGCGGTGACCAGCTGGGCGAGTGCCTCCTCGCGCGCATCCCTCATGGCGCCATGGGTACGCCCGCCACGGGCCGCCGTCAAGTGGAACGGGGCCCGGCTCTCCGCATCGTCCCGAATGTCTTCCGCATCGCGAGGTATGTCCCCCGAATTGGCCTGCGCCCGTGCGGCGCGTACGATTGCAGGGTTGCCCGAACAGCGGGAGCCACCGGAGCCTCCGCGGGCCCCACAACCCAACGCCAGGAGTACGTAGTGACCAGCGCCCTCGAGAAGATCGACGCCACGACCGTCAAGCTCACGGTCAACCTCACCGAGGCGGACCTCGCCGACAGCATGAAGCACGCCTACGAGCACGTGGGCAAGCAGGTCCAGATCCCCGGCTTCCGCAAGGGCAAGGTGCCCGCGAAGGTCCTCGAGCAGCGCGTGGGCAAGGGCGCGATCATCGAGCACGCCGTCAACGACGGCCTGCCCGGCTGGTACACCGACGCGGTCAAGGAGACCGGCATCCGTCCCTTCGGCCAGCCCGAGGTCGAGGTCACCAAGGTCCCCGGCATCGTCGAGGGTGACGAGGGCCTCGAGTTCACCGCCGTCGTCGAGGTGCGCCCCGAGGTGACCCTCCCGGCCCCCGCCGACCTCACCATCGAGGTCGAGCCCGTCGCCGTGGCTGACGAGGACGTCGCCGAGCGCCTCGACGCGCTGCGCGAGCGCTTCGGCACCCTCGTGGGCGTCGACCGCCCCGCCGCCGAGGGCGACTTCGTCACCATCGACCTCACCGCCGTCATCGGCGACGAGACCATCGACACCGTGCAGGGCACCTCCTACCAGGTGGGCGCCGGCAACATGCTCGAGGGCATCGACGAGGCCATCACGGGCCTGTCGGCCGACGAGGAGACCACCTTCGAGGGCCCGCTCGCGGCCGGCGACCACGCCGGTGAGACCGCGCAGATCACCGTCAAGGTGACCGCCGTCAAGACCCGCGAGCTCCCCGAGGCGGACGACGACTTCGCGCAGCTCGCCTCCGAGTTCGACACCATCGACGAGCTCAAGGAGGACCTGCAGACGCAGGCCGCCCGCATCAAGACCAACAACCAGGCCATGGAGGCCCGCGAGAAGCTCCTCGAGAAGCTGACCGAGGCCACCGACTTCGAGCTCCCCAAGAAGGTCATCGAGAACGAGGTCCACAACCACCTCGAGAACGAGAACCGCCTCGAGGACGACGAGCACCGCGCCGAGGTCACCGAGGAGGCCACCAAGGCCCTCCGCACCCAGATCCTCCTCGACCAGCTCGCGGACGACCTGGACATCGACGTCGAGCAGCCCGAGCTCCTCGACTACCTCATCAACTCGTCGCGCCAGTACGGCATGGACCCGGGCACCTTCATCCAGCAGGTGGAGCAGGCCGGCCAGATCCCCGCCATGGTCGCCGAGGTCGCCCGCTCGAAGGCCACCGCCTTCGCGCTGCGCCGCGCCACCGTGGTCGACACCGCGGGCGCCGCGGTGGACCTCTCCGAGGTCATCGGCTCGATCGAGGACGAGAAGGCCGAGGAGGCCGCGGCCGCCGACGCCGCCGCGGAGTAACCCTCCGCGAGCTCCTCGCAGACGCGACGAGGCCCCGGTCACCGCCAGGTGGCCGGGGCCTCGTGCCGTCTCAGGCGGTCAGGCCGCCATGGCGTTGTCGAGCTCGTTCTGGATGCTGGTCCACCAGTCGACGCACTCGGGGTCGGACGCGCAGCTCGCGATCCCGACGATCACCGCGATGAGCAGGATGATCCCGATGACGATCTGCACGTAGCCGAGGATCAGGCCGGCGATGCCGAGGCCCTTGAGGTCGGCCTCGCCCTTGTTCGACGCGGACACGCCCAGGTGGCCGAAGATCACGCCGACCAGGCCCAGGCCCAGGATGCTCGTGACGAACGACGTGATGTTCATCCACGTCTTCGCGCCGCTCTGGCCCGGCGGCCGCTGCGGCGGGGGCTGCTGCGGGTAGCCCGCCTGCGCGGGCCCGGGCTGCGCGTACGCGGGCGGGGCCTGCTGGTAGGGCGGGGCGGGCTGCTGGTACGGCGGCGCCGGCTGCGGGGACGATGCGGCGGCGGGCTGCGCGGGGGCCGAGGGCTGGGCGGTCGGCTCGGGAGCGGCGGGCGTCGGCTCGGTCGACGGCGCCGGCTCGTAGGCGGTGGGCTCCGCCGGGGCGGGCTCCGGCGGCTTCTCGTTCTCGTCGGGCGTGGTCATCGTCCCTCCTCCGGTCGCGTGTGCGGGACCACTTCTCAGGCTAGCCGCGCATGCCCGCGCGAGCGCGGCGAAGGCCTGGTAGTCCTACGCGTTGGTGTCGGTGCACCAGTCGGCGGGGTTCGAGCCGCCGCACTCGCTCACGACCCAGCCGATGAGCACGAAGAACACGATCATCGCGATGACGCCGAGCACGGTGACGACGTAGCCGATGATGAGGCCCGCGAGGCCGGTGCCCCGGTTGTCGGCCTCGCCTCGCCGCGCGGCGCTCAGGCTGAGGTGGCCCAGCACGATGCCCGCGATCGCGGTGACCCACGTGAACAGGCCCACGAGCGACAGGATGAGCGACGTGATGCCCATCCAGTTCTTCTCGGTGGACGATGCGGGGGCCTGGCCGCCGTACGGCGGCTGGCCGGGGACGCCGGGCTGCTGCGCGTAGGCCGGCGGCTGCTGCGGCTGGAAGCCGCCCTGGTCGGGGGCGGGCCCGTACGGGTCCTGCGGCGGATAGGTCATGGCGTCCTCCTCGCCGCCCCGGTGGCGGCCTCTCACCCGACGCTAGCGAGCGGGCCCGCGCCCGCGCATCGTCCGCACGCCCGATCGGGCCCTGATCCCGCGTCGGGGTAGCGCTACTGGACCGTGACCGTCGAGGCGTCCGCGACGATCGAGATCGCGTACAGGAAGGACACGATGCCGCCGACGAGGCCCAGGTAGCCGAGGACGAGGCCGGCGATGCCGATGCCCTTGTACTCGGCGTCGCCCCGCTTGGAGGCCGCGACGCCCAGGTGGCCGAAGATGATCGCGAGCAGCGAGCCGACCACCGGCACGAGCAGCGCGCACACGAGCGACGTGACGTTCATCCAGGTCTTGGTCGCGCGCGTCGGGGAGCCCCCGTAGTACGGCTGCTGCGGGGTGGGCGCGGCATAGCCGGGGGACGAGTAGGAGGGAGCCGGCGTCGTCGGGGTCGGCTGCGGCGTCGGCTGCGTGTAGGTCGACTGCGCGAACGGCGCGGGAGGTGCCACGGTCATCTCGGACTCGGGCTGCGGCACCCAGCCCTCCTCGGCGGGCGGGCTCGGCTGGACCGGGCGCATCGTCCCCTCGCCCTGGGCGTGCAGGTACGGGTCGTCGTTGGTGGTCATGCGTGTCCCCTCATCGCGGGCGTCCCTCGCGCCCGTCCCGACCGTAGCGGTTCACCCCGTAGCGAAACCAGGGGGGTAACGGCATCGTCGCGTCGGTCGCGCGCGTTACTGTCGACCAGGACGCTCGACAGGAGGAGACACGTGAACGACATCACGGCGCGAGGCGAGGGGCCCAGCATGGGGCTCAACGACTCGATCTTCAACCGGCTGCTGCGCGAGCGCATCATCTGGCTGGGCGACGAGGTGCGCGACGACAACGCGAACGCCATCTGCGCCCAGATGATGCTGCTCGCGGCCGAGGACCCGGATCAGGACATCTACCTGTACATCAACAGCCCCGGCGGCTCGATCACCGCGGGCATGGCGATCTACGACACGATGCAGTACATCAAGCCCGACGTCGCGACGGTCGCGATGGGCATGGCGGCCTCGATGGGCCAGTTCCTGCTCTCGTCCGGCGCGCCGGGCAAGCGCTTCGCGACGCCCCACGCCCGCGTGATGATGCACCAGCCCTCGGGCGGCATCTACGGCACCGCGACCGACATCCGCATCAACGCGGAGCTCATCATGCACATGAAGAAGGTGCTCGCCGACCTCACCGCCGCCCAGACCGGCAAGACGATCGAGCAGATCACCAAGGACGCCGACCGCGACCGCTGGTTCACCGCGGACGAGGCCCTCGAGTACGGCTTCGTCGACAAGGTCATCAAGCACGCGGCCGAGGCCGGCGACAAGTCCCAGGGAGGCAAGGCGTGAGCGAGATCCAGCGCGCGTTCCAGGCGGCCGGTCGCACGGCCGGCACGTTCGGCGGCGGGGCGGCGGACGCCCCCTCGTCGCGCTACATCCTTCCCCAGTTCGAGGAGCGCACGGCCTACGGCTTCAAGCGCCAGGACCCGTACGCGAAGCTCTTCGAGGACCGCATCATCTTCCTCGGCGTGCAGATCGACGACGCCTCCGCGGACGACGTGATGGCGCAGCTCCTGGTCCTCGAGTCGCAGGACCCGGACCGCCTCATCACCCTGTACATCAACTCGCCCGGCGGCTCGCAGACCGCGCTCACCGCGATCTACGACACGATGCAGTACATCAAGCCGGAGATCCAGACGGTGTGCCTGGGCCAGGCGGCCTCGGCGGCGGCGGTGCTGCTCGCCGCGGGCACCCCGGGCAAGCGCCTCGCGCTGCCCAACGCCCGCGTGATGATCCACCAGCCGCGCATCGAGGGCGGCGCCCGCGCGCAGGCCTCGGACATCGAGATCTACGCGGAGGAGATGCTCCGCATGCGCGAGTGGCTCGAGAACACCCTCGCGTTCCACTCCGGCCAGACCGCGGAGAAGGTGCGCGAGGACATCGAGCGCGACACGTTCCTCTCGGCCGAGCAGGCCAAGGAGTACGGCCTGGTCGACCAGGTGCTCGAGTCCCGCAAGGGCACGCAGATCGTGCACTCGTAGGCCTCATCCGGCCGTCCACGAGGGGCGCCGCGCGCGGAGCGATCCGCGGCGGCGCCCCTCGTGCGTGTGGGGGGTGCGCGTCGCCGCGGGTGCGGGCGCGGGGTGCGAGTCGTCGCGGGTGCGTGTGAGCGGTGCGAGTGGCCGCCGGCTCGGGCGACGCGCCCGTGCTCGTCGCGGCGGGGGAGCCCGCGCATCGTCCCCTCGGCCCGCGCATCGTGCCCGCGACCGCCCCGCCACGTTTCCACGGGATGTCGAGAAGGTCACAATTCGCCCGGAACGTGCGGTTTCGCGCCTGCGAGGGGCTCTCGGGGTGCGTGGATGCGGCGCGCCGTCTCCCGCTTGTCGGACCGCGTGGGTAGCCTGGAGAGGCACGACGGTGTTCGTGAGAGGAGCCCCCACATGAACCGACCCGCCGACAGCGGCGACCTGCTCAAGTGCTCGTTCTGCGGAAAGACGCAGAAGCAGGTGCGCAAGCTCATCGCGGGCGGGGGCGTGTACATCTGCGACGAGTGCATCGAGCTGTGCAACGAGATCATCGAGGAGGAGTTCGCGGAGCAGGTCGAGGCCGAGCTCACCGAGCTCCCCAAGCCCCGCGAGATCTTCGACTTCCTGGGCCAGTACATCGTGGGCCAGGACAGCGCCAAGCGGGCCCTGTCGGTCGCGGTCTACAACCACTACAAGCGCGTGCGCGCCGGCGAGACCCGGCTCAAGGGCGACGATGACCAGGTCGACATCGCGAAGTCGAACGTCCTCTTCATCGGACCCACCGGCACCGGCAAGACGTACCTCGCGCAGACGCTGGCGAAGATGCTCAACGTGCCGTTCGCGATCGCGGACGCCACGGCGCTCACCGAGGCCGGCTACGTCGGCGAGGACGTCGAGAACATCCTCCTCAAGCTGCTGCAGGCCGCCGACTACGACGTCGACAAGGCCCAGCGCGGCATCATCTACATCGACGAGATCGACAAGGTCGCCCGCAAGGCGGAGAATCCGTCGATCACGCGTGACGTGTCCGGCGAGGGCGTGCAGCAGGCGCTGCTGAAGATCCTCGAGGGCTCGGTGGCCTCGGTGCCGCCGCAGGGCGGGCGCAAGCATCCGCACCAGGAGTTCATCCAGATCGACACCACCAACGTGCTGTTCATCCTAGGCGGCGCCTTCGCCGGCCTCGAGGAGATCATCAGCTCGCGCGTGGGACGCAAGGGCATCGGCTTCGGCTCGACGCTCAAGGAGGCCGACAACTCCGACCTCTTCTCCGAGGTCACGCCGGCGGACCTGCACAAGTTCGGCCTGATCCCGGAGTTCATCGGCCGCATGCCGGTGATCGCGACGGTCAACCCGCTCGACGTCGACGCGATGGTCAACATCCTCACCCAGCCGCGCAACGCGCTGGTGAAGCAGTACCAACGCATGTTCGAGCTCGACAACGTGGAGCTCGAGTTCGACGACGAGGCGGTCCGAGCGATCGCCGAGCAGGCGCTCGAGCGCGGCACCGGCGCGCGCGGCCTGCGGGCCATCATGGAGGAGGTCCTCCAGGAGACCATGTTCGAGGTCCCCGGCCGCGACGACATCGCCCGCGTGATCGTGACCCGCGAGACGGTCCTCGACCGCGCCCGCCCGGCCTTCGAGGGCCCGCTGGAGGAGCAGGGCGCCGCCTAGCTCTCCTTGGTTCCGCCGTGGGTCGTCGACCTGAAGCCGCTCTGGGGAGCCGCCCGATCCCGACATGGGTAGTTGGTTGTCGGTTTCGCGAGGTGCATGCACCTGAGGGGCAGGCCATGGTCGTCTAACGTGCCGACCGTGCCACCAGCACGCCTCGCACCAGCGCGCGGCACCACTCGGGCCGAGTGGTGAGATCCCGGTAGCTGATTCGGATCGTCTGGATCCCAAGCTGCGCGAGGTCGGCGTCGCGGCGCAGGTCCCGTTGGCGCTGCGAAGGATCGGAGTGGCTCGCATCGCCGTCGAGCTCGACGGCCGTGAGCGTCTCGGGGTCGAACATATCGAGGCGATAGCGTCCGCCGTTGGCCCTCACCCGATGCTGCCGGACGAAGCGCGCGAACTCGGAGGTGTTGAACACCTTGCTCGCGCCGTGCTCCTCAAGATAGCTCTCGGCTCCGGCGAGCGCGAGCTCGAGCCGCTGGCGGAGGTCGCGCCGGGCGCGCACGCGCGGGACCTTCCCCAACGTGTCGATCAACGAGCGCGGTGTCACGAGCCGTGTACGGATCGCCTGATGGACCGCGGTCGCGCGATCACGCGCCGCGAGGAAGCCGTACCCGAGCACCACCGCATGGGCGGGCCCGACGACGGTCATGCCGTTGACGCGCGAGAGGGGAGGTGACCAGGTGACGCGGCGGACCCGTAGCCACGGCGGAGTCTGGTGATGCATCGGGTGTGGCAGCAGCAGGTCGATGGTGCTGGGCGGTTCATCGAGGAAGCCCCACAGGTACATGGCTGCGGGTCCGGAGAGCATCGCGGTCGGTCCGGCCCACAGGAGTGCCGCGTCCGCGCGTGCAGCGAACGAGTCCTGGTGCGCCGCGGAGACGTACGCGTCCGGCAGCAGGCGCACCACCTCGCCGCGGGCGATCGCCGTCCTCGCCTTGCGCGCGCTGGAGAGGCTCGCGAGCTCGGCGAAGGTGTGCGCCCGGGTCGAGCGTCGCATCACGGTGGCGAGATCCTCGCCGGGTCCGACGGCAGGCAGGGCGCGGAGATGGGTCACTTGCCCGTTCTAGGCGCGCGATGGTGCGCGCGGCTCCGAACGCCGTGCTGCCCGGGGACGGAGGAGCCCGGCGCACGCGCTGTGGACATCGGCATGTGCGCCGGGCCGGGCGGCACTCATCTACCCCTCAGGAGCACAGACCGCTTGGAAGCGACCACCATCTACCATTTGCGCGATGCGGTGGAGGTGGGGCGGGTCAGGCCCCCGCGAGGACCGCGTTCTCGGTGCGCATGACGGTCGGGTCGGCGATCTCGTCCGAGGAGCCGTCCTCCGAGCCCAGGCCGTCGACGTTGGGCTCGAGCGCGGCCTCGGTGTCGACGATCTGCATCGCCTCGACGCGACCGGCCGCCAGCAGGTCGGCCTTGGCGGCACGCACGAAGCCCGCCTTCGCGGCCGGCACCAGCAGGTCCACCGACGTCAGCGGCGTGCGCTGCGAGACCTTGGCCTCCGACTTGACCTTGCGCAGCACGGACAGGGCCTCGCCGGCCGCGGCCAGCAGGGGAGCGCCCTGCGACGCGGACCCGGCCGCGGAGCGCAGCGGCTCCGAGACCGGCCACTCGGCGCGGTGCACCGAACCGGGCTGGTACCAGCTCCACACCTCCTCGGTCGCGAACGGCAGCACCGGCGCGAAGAGGCGCAGGAACGTGCCGAGCGCGAGCGTCAGCGTGGTGCGGGCCGATGCGGCGCCCGCCGAGCACGGCGCGTACGGGTCGATCGCCGCACCGGGGGCGGCACCGTCGTAGGCGCGCGCCTTGACCAGCTCGAGGTAGTCGTCGCAGAACGTCCAGAACAGCGTCTCGGCGACCTCGAGCGCGCGCGTGTGGTCGTAGCCCTCGAGCGCCTTGGTCGAGGCGTCCACGACGTCGGCCAGCGCGGACAGCATCGCCTGGTCGAGCGGCTCGGTCACCGAGCCCGCGGCCACCGCGTCGGCGGCGGCGATGCCGGCCTCCAGGGAGGAGCCGGCGGCGGTGGAGATGCCCGTCGCTCCGAGCACGAACTTCGACGCGTTGAGCACCTTCATCGCGAGGCGGCGGCCGATCTTCATCTGGCCCTCGTCGAACGCCGCGTCGGTGCCCAGGCGCGCCGCGGCGGCCCAGTAGCGGACCGCGTCCGAGCCGTGCTGCTCGAGCAGGCCCATCGGCGTGACCACGTTGCCCTTCGACTTCGACATCTTCTTGCGGTCGGGGTCGAGGATCCAGCCGGAGATCGCCGCGTGCTTCCACGGCAGCGTGCCGTGCTCCTGGTGCGCGCGCACCACGCTGGAGAACAGCCACGTGCGGATGATGTCCTGGCCCTGGGGGCGCAGGTCCATGGGGAAGGTCGCCGCGAACAGGGCGGGGTTGTCGCGCCAGCCGCACACGATCTGCGGGGTGAGCGACGAGGTCGCCCACGTGTCCATGATGTCCTTCTCGCCGGTGAAGCCGCCCGGCACGTCCCGCTGCTCGGCGGAGAAGCCCGCGGGCACGTCCACCGACGGGTCCACCGGCAGCGCGTCCTCGGACGGCACCAGCGGGTTGTCGAAGTCGGGCGAGCCGTCCGCGAGCACGGGGTACCAGACCGGGATCGGCACGCCGAAGAAGCGCTGGCGCGAGATCAGCCAGTCGCCGGTGAGGCCCTTGACCCAGTTCTCGTAGCGCACGCGCATGAAGTCGGGCTCGAAGTCGAGCTCGGACCCGCGCGCCACCAGCTCCGCGTTGAGGGCCGCGTCGGTGCCGCCGTTGCGGATGTACCACTGGCGGGTGGTGACGATCTCGAGCGGCTTGTCGCCCTTCTCGAAGAACTTCACGGGGTGCGAGATGGCGCGCGCGTCGCCGTCCATCACGCCGGCCTCCTGGAGCATCTCGACGATGCGCTTCTGGGCCGAGAACACGGTGAGGCCCGCGAGCTCGCCGTACGCGGCGATCCCGTCCGCCGATTCCAGACCCGAGGGCGCCTCGGCGAGCATGCGGCCGTCCCAGCCGATGACCGGGCGCGTCGGCAGGCGCAGCTCGCGCCACCAGGTCACGTCGGTGATGTCGCCGAACGTGCAGATCATCGCGATGCCGGACCCCTTCTCGGGGTTGGCGAGGTGGTGCGCCACCACGGGCACCTCGACGCCGAACAGCGGCGTCCGCACGTGCTTGCCGAAGAGCGGCTGGTAGCGCTCGTCGTCGGGGTGTGCGACCAGCGCGACGCACGCGGGCAGCAGCTCGGGGCGGGTGGTCTCGATCCAGATCGACTCGTACGAGCCGGTGGCCTCCTCCATGTCCGCCGCGGGCTCGAAGGCGAGGCGGTGGTAGGCGCCGGGACGCTCGCGGTCCTCGAGCTCGGCCTGCGCGACGGCGGTGCGGAACGTCACGTCCCACAGGGTCGGCGCCTCGGCCTGGTAGCACTCGCCGCGCGACAGCCCGCGCAGGAACGCCTGCTGGGCCACGGCCTGCGACGAGGGGGAGATGGTCTGATAGGTGCGCGACCAGTCGACGGACAGGCCCAGGTGGCGCCAGAGCGCCTCGAACTGCTTCTCGTCCTCGGCGGTGAGACGCTCGCACAGCTCGACGAAGTTCCTGCGCGAGATCGGCTGCTGGTCCGCCGCCTTGATGGACTTGCCCTCGCCGCCCTCGTGCGGGGGCTCGTAGCCCTCGACGTACGGCAGGGTCGGGTCGCAGCGGACGCCGTAGTAGTTCTGCACGCGGCGCTCGGTGGGCAGACCGTTGTCGTCCCAGCCCATCGGGTAGAACACCTCGCGTCCGCGCATGCGCTGGAAGCGGGCGACCACGTCGGTGTGCGTGTAGCTGAAGACGTGGCCGACGTGCAGGGAGCCCGAGACGGTCGGCGGCGGGGTGTCGATCGAGTACACCTGCTCGCGGGTATTCGACTCGTCGAAGCGGTACGTGCCGGAGGCCTCCCAGGCCTCGTTCCAGCGGTCCTCAAGCCCGTCGACGGTGGCCTTGTCGGGGATGCGCGAAGTCATGGGCGACATTCTTCCAGAGCGCGGACGATGCGCGGGAATCGGGAGCAGGGACGATGCGGGACCTACGCGGCCTCGGCGGCCGCCTCGCGCATGATCGGGCCGAACCAGCGCACGATCACCACCGCCATCACCGCGGCCCCGACGGCCGCCGGGACTACCAGGTCCCGCGCATCGTCCCGCCGCAGCGCGAGGCCGCCGGCGACGACGGCGCCGCCCGCGTTGATCGCGGACCACGCGGCGTTCTCGCCGGGCGTCGACATGCCGCGGCCGGGCGGCTCCGCGAAGATCGAGGGGAAGGGCCGTCGCAGCACCGCGGCCGTGCCGTGGGGGAGCGCGTTGACAGCGAGCGCGCCGGCCACGCCGGCGAGGGTGCGGGCAAGCGTGCTGGTCATGGCGCCATCCTGCCGCGCGACGGCGCGGGAGACCAGGGCCGGGGACGATGCGCGGGTACCGTTCCGCGCATGGAGGCGAGGGTGGGCGCCGGCTTCCTCAAGGCGCTGGAGAGGCTCGACGGGGACGTCGGCGACGCGCTCGAGCCGCGCCTGCGCGACATGATCCGGCTGAGGGTGTCGCACCTCAACGGCTGCCACCATTCGATCCGCCTGCACTCGGAGTCGCTCGCCAAGTCCGGCGCGCGCCCGGATCTCATCAGCGCGCTCGCGCGCCCGGCCCGCCAGATCCGTCCCGGGCTCGTCACGGACGGCGAGTCCGCCGCGCTGCGCCTAGCCGAGGTGCTCACCGATGCGCCCCGCGCGCTCGAGCAGGAGGCCCGCGAGCAGGCGGGCGCGTGGTTCAACGGGACGCAGGTCGGCGCGATCGTCGAGGTGGTGGCGCTCACCAACGCGTGGAACCGCGTGATGCGCGGGATGGACTGAGGTCAGTCGCCCAGGTTGTCGAGCATGCGCCGCAGCACCTCGGCGGTGACCTCGAGGTCGTGCGCGTCGGTTCCCTGGACGGCCTCCGTCGCGATGCCGTCGATGGCCGCGTGGAGCTCGTCGAGCGCGTCCCGTCCGCCCTGGGTCGCGACGCGCAGGCCGTCGACCTCGTCGGCCCAGCCGGCGACCACGAGCGCGTTCCACGTCTCGGTGAGCAGGCCCGGGCCGTAGCCGACCGGCATCGAGCCCTCGAGCATCTCCCACGTGAGCGGGTCCGCCGACTCGGCGAGCCGGCTCAGCATGACGAACTCGACGCGCGTGCTCGAGCGGTCCGCGAGCGCCTCGTCGAAGGCCAGGTCGAAGGCGTGCGTGAGCATCCGCACGAGGATGTCGAGCCGAGGGGCGTCGTCGCTCATGCCCTCAGGCTAAGCCGCCCCTCGAGGAGATTCCCGATGACAAGGGTGACAGGTGTGAACTCGGGGTGCGGTGGGCCTCTGTCACATGGGTCACACGTGTCATTGGGAATCGTCGGGGTTACGTTCGCTCGGGCTCGTTGGGCGGGCCGCCCGCGCGCTCGACCATGAGGTCCGCGATCTCGTGCACGCCCACGAGCACGCGGCTCGCGCCCTGCGTCTCGAGGTACGTCACGTCGCGCTTGCCGTGGCCGCGCGCCACGATGTCGGCCTCCGGCGCGAGCTCGCGCGCCTTCGCCACGACGGCGCCGGCGTTCAGCGGGTCCGGCACCCCGACGAGCACCGCCCGCGCGGACTCGATGCCGGCGGCGTGCAGCACCTTCGCGCGGGCCGCGTTGCCCAGGATGGCCTCGTGACCCTCCTCGCGGATGCGTTCCACGCGGGTCTCGTCGTCGTCGATCACCACCACCGGGATCTCCGCGCCCCACAGCCCCTTGGCGACGCGGCCGCCCACGCGCCCGTACCCCACCACGATGACGTGACCGTGGGCGTGCGACTCCACCGGGCCGTCCGCATCGTCCACGGGGACGCCCTCGCGGCGCGCATAGAAGCGCGCGACCCACGCGAACAGCAGCGGGTTGAGGATGATCGACACGATCGCGCCCGCGAGCACCAGGTCCTGCGCGTCCTGGTGGAGCACCTCGAGGTCCGCGCCCAGGGTGACGAGGATGAAGGAGAACTCGCCGATCTGCGCGAGCGAGGCGCCCACCACGAGCGCCATCGACCGCGAGTACTTGAGCGCCCTCACCAGGGCGTACGCGACCGCGAGCTTGCCGCCCACGATGATCGCGACGGTCGCCAGCAGCGCGATCGGCTGGCGCCAGACGATGCTCGGGTCGACGAGCATGCCGACCGCGACGAAGAACAGCACCGCGAACGCGTCGCGCAGCGGCAGCGAGTCCTCGGCGGCGCGGTGGGAGAGGTCGGACTCGCGCAGGATCATGCCCGCGAAGAACGCGCCGAGCGCGAACGACACCTCGAACAGCCAGGCCGCACCCACGGCGACGCCGAGCCCGATCGCGAGCACGCCGAGCGTGAACAGCTCGCGCGAGCCGGTGTCCGCGACCCGCGCGAGGGTCCACGGGATGACCCGGCGGCCCACGAACCACATGAGCGCGACGAAGCCGCCCACGCGCGCCACCGTGAGGGCGAGCTCGCCGGCGAGCTCGCCGCCCGAGACGTCGGCGCCGCCCGCGAGCACCGGCACCACGACCAGCGCGATCACCATCGCGAGGTCCTCGACGATGAGCCAGCCGATCGCGATGTGGCCCGCGCGGGTGTCGAGCATCTGGCGCTCCTCGAGCGCGCGCAGCATCACCACGGTGGACGCGACGGACAGCGCGAGGCCGAAGAGCAGCGACCCGGCCGTGCCCCAGCCCAGCAGGAAGCCCAGCCCCGTGCCGAGCGCGGTCGCCACCGTCATCTGGGCGATGGCGCCCGGCACCGCGACGCGCCGCACCGCGAGCAGCTCCTTGAAGGAGAAGTGCAGCCCGACGCCGAACATCAGCAGGATCACGCCGATCTCGCTCAGCTGCGTCGCGAGGTCGACGTCGCCCACGTAGCCGGGCGTGTACGGGCCGATGAGCAGGCCCGCGGCCAGGTAGCCGACGATGGGGGACAGCCGTGCCTTCTGCGCGAGGAAGCCGAGGATGAAGGCCGCCACCAGGCCCACGGCGATGGTCGTGATGAGGGGAGCGTGGTGCAGCATGTCCCGACCCTATCCGGCGAAGTTTGCGGACAGATGTCCGGTTCGACGCGCCGGATCCTGTGCGATCCGGCGCGCGAGAGGTCCCGGATGCGCTATCGTCTAGGCACAAGGTCCTAGACCTCATTCGTCTTTGAAGCCGGCCGCAAGTCCCTGGTGGCCGGACGACATGGTCGACAGCACCACGAGGGCGCCTCTTCGGAGGCGCCCTCGTCGTCTGTCCGGACCCGTGCGGCGGGACGATGCGCCGGGAGCCTCTCGCGCATCGTCCGTGGCCCGTTGTAGCGTCGGCCCATGGAGAGATTCCTGCTCAAGGCCGCGGTCTTCCTCGCCTCGGCGGTCGCCGCGCTCGCGCTGACCTCGCTGCTGCTCGGCGACGACTTCCAGCTCAAGATCAGCGGCCTCATCACCGCCACGGTGATCTTCGCGCTCGCGCAGAGCCTGCTGTCGCCGCTCATCGAGAGGCAGATCGAGAAGCGCGCCCGTGCGGTCGTGGGCGGCGTCGGCATCATCTCGACGTTCGTCGCGCTGCTCATCACGGCCACGCTCACGTCAGGCCTGAGCATCCACGGCTTCGGGGCGTGGGCCGGCGGCACGCTGCTCGTGTGGCTCATCACCGCGATCGGCGTGTGGGTGCTGCCGGGGATCTTCGACCGCATGGGCGACAAGGGAGACAAGGGCAAGGCCGTCGACAAGCAGACCGGCTCGACCGACTGATCCCGCGCATCGTCCCGACGCGCCATACGCGCGTCATGCCTGATTGACGCGCGAAACGGACATTCGAGGAGTAGCGTCTGCCTCATGGTGAGATTCCTGATCAACACGCTGATCTTCCTCGGTTCCGCGGCCCTGGGCCTGTGGATCACGTCGCTCGTCCTCGACGGCTTCCAGATCGACTTCCTCGCGCTCATCACCGCCGCGGTGATCTTCACCGTCGCGCAGTGGATCCTGTCCCCGCTCATCTTCAAGATGGCGACCAAGTACGCGAACGCGTTCCTCGGCGGCGTGGGCCTGGTGTCGACGTTCGTCGCGCTGCTCATCACGTCCCTCGTGGTGGACAGCCTCACGATCGACGGCGTCGGCACGTGGATCGCCGCGACCGTCCTGGTCTGGCTCATCACCGCGCTGTGCACCTGGCTGCTGCCGATGTTCCTGCTCAAGGAGGCGGCGGACAAGAAGTAGGGCCTCGCCTCCCTTCCCGATCTCGCGGACGCGCCGCCGGCTGATGCCGGCGGCGCGTCCTGCTGTCCCGGCGCATCGGCGCCCCTCCGCTCGGCGTTTCGGGGGACCTTCGTCCCTTGCCCCGCATACCCTCGGGGGTATACACCTGAAAGGTAGGCCGCCAACGGTGACGGTCGATCCTGATCAGCGAGGAAGGTGATCGGTCATGGCCCGTGTGGTCGTCCTGGGTGCCGGGGTTTCGGGGCACACCGCAGCGCTGTACCTGAGGAAGCTGCTCCCGTCCGAGCATGAGGTCGTGGTGGTCAACCCCAAGCCCACCTACAACTGGATCCCGTCGAACATCTGGGTCGGCGTGGGCAAGATGGAGCACAAGGACGTCGTCTTCGAGCTCGCGCCCATCTACAAGAAGGAGGGCATCACCTTCGTGCAGGCCAAGGCCTTCGCGCTGTGGCCCGAGGGTGATGAGGACGATGCGCGGCCCGCCGTCGAGGTGGAGCACACGTCCGCGGGGCGCGACGGCGAGCATGAGAAGCTGCGCTACGACTACGTGGTCAACGCGACGGGTCCGAAGCTCAACTTCGGCGCGACGCCGGGGCTGGGGCCGGACGCCGGCAACACGCTGTCCGTGTGCACGCCCGACCACGCGACCGAGGCGGCCGCACGGCTCGCCGAGCTCACGACGCTGCTGCGGACCAAGAAGCAGACCGTCGTGATCGGCGTGGGGCACGGCACGTGCACGTGCGAGGGCGCCGCCTTCGAGTACACGTTCAACGTCGAGCACGAGCTGCGCGAGGCCGGCGTCCGCCAGAACGCCGAGATCGTCTACCTCACCAACGAGAACGAGCTCGGCGACTTCGGCGTGGGCGGCATGCAGTTCGAGCAGAACGGCTACCGGACCACCTCGGAGCTGTGGACCGAGTCGCTGTTCCGCGAGCGCGGGGTCAAGGCGATCACGGGCGCGGCCGTCACCTCGATCGACCCGGGCGTCATCCACTACGACCAGCTCGACGGCTCGCACAACGACCTCGAGTTCGACTTCGCGATGCTGCTGCCGCCGTTCAAGGGCAACGACTGGAAGGCGTTCGACCGCGCCGGCGAGGACATCACGGGCACGGTGTTCGCGCCGTCGGGCTTCCTCAAGGTCGACGCGGACTACACGCCCAAGCCCTACGAGGAGTGGACCGCGAAGGACTGGCCGCGGACGTACCAGAACCCGACCTACCGCAACGTGTTCGCGGTGGGGATCGCGTTCGCGCCGCCGCACCAGATCTCCAGGCCGCGCGCCACGCCCGACGGGGTCGCGGTCGCACCCTCGCCGCCGCGCACCGGCATGCCGTCGGGGACCATGGGCAAGGTGGTCGCCAAGTCGATCGCCGACATGATCGTCACGGGCGCGCCGGCGCCCACGCACTCGGCATCGATGTCCGAGATGGCGGCCGCGTGCGTCGCATCCGCCGGGCACGGCTTCCGCTCGGGGACCGCCGCGGCGATGACCATGAGCCCCGTGGTGCCGGACTGGGAGAGGTATCCGGAGACCGGCCGCGACCTCAAGGCCACCAAGGGCGAGATCGGGCTGTCCGGCCACTGGGTGAAGCGGATGCTGCACACCCTGTTCATCTACAAGGCGAAGGCCCGTCCCGGGTGGACGTGGATCCCGGAGTGATCGGAGGGCTCTGATGGACACCACCAACGAGAGGATCGCGCACGCGCCGCTGCCCACCGAGGGCGAGCTGCGGCGCCGGCGGAACGTGTTCGCGCAGCTCGCGAGGTTCGTCGGGACCTCGTGGACCATGTGGAGGCTGGCCCGCAAGCACCACTAGTCGGTGCGGCGGACGCTCGGCGGTATCGCTGGCGCGTGCGCTCCGGCCGTACCGCTCACGGTGCGCTCCGGCCCTGTTGAGGGGCTTCCCGTACCGGTGGGGGTTCGGGTGCGGGATTCAGGCCTGCGCCGGGTCCGCGGGGCAGTCGTCCGCGGGCAGGGGGTCCGCGGCGCATTCCGCGGCGGCCGGATCGGCCGCGCACTCGGCGCCGAGGCTCGCGGTCACCGCGAGGCGACGGTCGGGGTCGAGGCGGCCGAGGATCTTGAGCGCGAGGTCGGCCAGCAGGTCCACCTCGTCCTCGGTCATGCCGTCGAGGACCATCTCGCGCACGGCGTCGGCGTGCAGCGGCCGCGTCGACTCGAAGGCCTCGAGGCCCGCGGTCGTGAGGACCGCGTTGAAGGCCCTCCCGTCCTCGGCGCACGGCGTGCGGGTGACCAGGCCCTTGCGCTCGAGGCCGGTCACCACGCGCGAGAGGCGGGGGAGCGTCGCGTTCGTGCGCGAGGCGAGGGCGCTGAGGCGCAGGCGGTGGGCGTCGGCCTCCTGCAGCGCCTCGAGCAGCGTGAACTCGAAGGCCGTGAGGTTCGCGTCGGAGAGGCGCTTGTCCAGGGCGGTCGGGAGCAGCTCGAGCAGCGCATGCAGGCGCGCGACGGCCACGCGCTCGCGGTGGCGCAGGGCGGTGTCGGTGCTCGTCATGGGCACCATCCTACCCAAAGGTTGCATCTACAACCAAGAGGGTCTATCGTCGGTGGTTGTAGGTACAACTAATGGGTCGCGGGGCGGCCCGGAACAGGAATCGACATGACGACCTTCACGATCATCGGCACCGGCAACATGGCGAACGCGATCGGTGGCGTGCTCGCCGACGGCGGCAGCTCCGTCACCTACGTCGCCAAGCACCAGGTGGGCGTCGCGCCCGTCGACGGCGACGTCGTCGTCCTCGCGGTGCCGTTCCCCGCCGTGGACTCGATCCTCGACGCGTACGCCGACGCGCTCGCCGGCAAGGTCGTCGTCGACATCACCAACCCGCTGAACTTCGAGACCTTCGACTCGCTCGTCGTGCCCGCCGGCTCGTCGGCCGCCGCCGAGATCCAGGCACGCATCCCCTCCGCGCACGTGCTGAAGGCGTTCAACACCAACTTCGCGGCGACCCTGGGCGCCAAGAAGGTCGGCGAGCTCACCACCACCGTGCTCGTCGCGGGCGACTCGGCCGAGGCCAAGGCGACCCTCGTGGCCGCGGTCGAGGCGGGCGGGCTCGAGGCCATCGACGCCGGCGCGCTGGCCCGCGCCCACGAGCTCGAGGCCATCGGCTTCGCGCAGCTCACGCTCGCGGTGTCGGAGAAGATCGGCTGGACCGGCGGCTTCGGCATCACGCGCTGACGCTGCCTCCACCTCGTCACGCCCCGCGCGCCCACCCGGCGCGCGGGGCGTTCGCGCGCCTGAACGCTCGGCGGTATCGCGAGCGCCGGATCCGGGCTGGAACGCACGCTCAGCGGTATCGCTGGTGGTGGGTGGTGGGTGGTGGGTGGTGGGTGGTGGGCGGTGGGTGGTGGCTGGTGGCTGGTGGGTGGGGACGGCCCGCTACCGCCCCAGCTGCTCCAGCAGCGTGAGCTGCTCCTGGCGGCGCTCGTTGAGGTAGTCGCCCAGGGCCGCGGTGTCGGCGGCGTCCCACCCCTCGGGATCCGTCACCCCCACCCACGCCTGCAGGTTCGCCTTCGCGGTGTACATGTGGCCGAATCCCTCCGGCACCGAGCCGGCGGCCGGCATGTCGAGCATCGTCTGCCACCCGGTGATGAGGGGGAACCAGCGCATCTCGGGCGAGACGTCGGGTGCGCGCGAGGAACCCTGGAGCCACTCGGGCTCGCGGTAGAAGGTCACCGGGGAGAAGAACACCACGGGGTCGGACCCGTGCTGCAGGTACACGACCCGCGTGTCGCCCCACCGGGCGGTCGGCTCGCCGAGCGCGTCCTGCTCGCCCGTGAAGCGCACCGTGCGGCCGTCGCTCACCACCGGCAGCCAGGCGGGCGAGCCCGCGTCGCGCGAGCGTTCGAGCTCGTTGTGCATGAGGTTGAGGAAGGTCGGGCCGGTCATGAGCGCGCCGTCGACGGGCTCGTTGAGGATGTCGATCGAGCTGAGGATCGACTCGACGCCCGCGGACCCCAGCGACAGGCCGTAGAGGTAGAACTCGGGGCGGGCGTCGGCGGGGAGCTCGGCCCAGTAGTCGTGCACCAGGCGGAACGTCACCTGCGAGGCCTCGTCGACCGCCTCCTGGTCGGCGAGCAGCGAGATCCAGCTGGGCAGGTACGAGTACTGCAGGCCCGCGATCGCGGTGTCGCCGTCGTAGAGGAACTCGAGCGAGTCGGCGGCGTTCGCGTCGATGAAGCCCGTGCCGGTGGTCGTGGTGAGCACCAGCACGTCGCGGTCGAAGGCTCCCGTGCGGACCAGCTCGTCGAGCAGCAGCTGCGCGCGCTCCTCGAGCGTGTCCGCCGAGCGCAGGCCCACGAACACGCGGATGGGCTCGACCGCGGCGCCGCCGGACCACGAGGCCAGCTCGTCGACCGTCGGACCGCCCGAGACGAAGGCGCGACCCTGGCGGCCCAGGTCCTCCCACGCGACGAGCGAGCCGTCGCCCCCCGAGCGCAGCGCCGACGCCACCTCGGTGGTGCCCAGCCTGTCGTTGAGGTCGCGCGCCGAGAACGCCCAGTTGGCGACCACGAAGAAGCCCTGCACCAGCACTCCCGAGAAGAGCAGCCACAGCAGCAGCGCCATCCCCGCCGTCGCGAGCGTGACCGCGAGCCGATGGGGGAGGAAGCGCAGAAGCAGCTGGTCGGCCCAGCGGAACACCATCCGCAGCGCGCGCGCCGCGACCAGCAGCGCCGCGGCGACCACGAGCGCTATGCCCACGACGATGGGCCACGCCGTCGGGTCGAGCTCCTCCATCCCGAAGGTGCGACGGATCCCGTTCTGCCAGCCCACCCAGCGCCAGATAGCGAGGCCCAGGCTCAGGCCGATGAGGCCGAGCACCGTCCAGCCCACGATGATGCGTGCGCGGCCGCGCAGGTTCGGCACCTCGAGGTAGTTCCAGATCGCGTGCGCACCAGCACCCAGGCCGTACCCGACCATGAAGGACACGCCCGTCGCGACGCCCTGCACGATCGGGATCCGGGGCAGCAGCGACGGCTCGAGCGACACCGCGATGAAGAGCGCGCCCGCCACCAGCCCCACGCCGGAGAACGTGGGCTCGAGCAGGCGGGGCGGCTGGGTGGACGATGCGCGGCGACGGCGGTCGCGGAGCGTCCGCAGGATGAGGATGCGGCCGTGCGGTCCGACGCCCTCCGGGGGGTCGCGCGGGGACGGCTCGGCGGACTCGGCGACGTCGGTCGCGGAACCGGTCATGGGCGTCACCCCCCTCACCCTCGTGACTGTATCCCGCGGGGCCGCGAACCCCGCGCATCGTCCTCGGCAGGGGCCGAATGGCACTCGGAGCCGCAATGTGACCGTTCCCATTGATAACTATTCCGTAACGCTGGGCTCTGCAACGTTTAACGGCGCTAGCGTCGGGTGGTGCGGACACAATGGCGTGTCCGCACCTACCTGTGACCCCGGGACGGCCTCGACGACGCGGCCGCCCGGGGTGCTGTGCTCCCGGCGCGAATCGATTTTCGTGACACAAGGCTTGCGGAATTGCTATGTTTCCCCCATGACCGATCCCCAGTCCCCGGAGGGGCTCGCCTCGCGCCTGCGCGAGGCCACCGCACCCGAGCACCGCGACACCGAGAACCGCGGCTTCATCACCCGCCTCATGGGCGGCGAGCTCGACCTCGACGCGTACACCCGCTACCTCGCGCAGTACACCTACGTGTACCGCGCCCTCGAGTCCCGCGAGCCGCAGGCCGGGGACCCGGCCTTCCTCGCGGACGAGGCGCTGCGCCGCGTGCCGTCGATGGAGGCGGACCTCGAGGCCCTGGGCGCCGGCGACTGGGAGCGGGCGCTGCCCGCGCTGCCCGCGACGCAGGCGTACGTCGACCACCTGCGCGGCCTCGCGGTGCACGACGTCCCGCGCTACGTGGCCCACCACTACACCCGCTACCTGGGCGACCTCTCGGGCGGCCAGGCGATCGCGAAGCTGGTGGCACGCCACTACGGCGCGACCGACGAGCAGCTGGGCTTCTACCGGTTCGAGCAGATCGACTCGGCCGTGCGCTACAAGCGCGCCTACCGCGAGCAGCTCGACGCGCTCGAGCTCGACGACGCGCAGGAGGCGGCGCTCATCGCCGAGGCCAAGGCCGCCTTCGGCTTCAACGCGGACATCTTCGAGGCCCTCGGCGCGGACGCGCCCGTCGCGGCGTAGTGGTCGCGCGCATCGTCGCCCGGCTCGCGGCCGGGGCGCTCGCCGTCGCCCTCGCGGGCTGCGCGGCGACCGCCTCGCCGCAGCCGGCCACCACGTCGGCGGCGGCCTCGTCCGCGGTCGGGCCCGCGACCGCGGTGCTCGCCGACCGTGCCGTCGCACCCGTCGGCGCGCCCGTTCCCGCGCTCCCCGTCACGGTGGTCTCGCACGAGCGCGCCGGCGACCGCGAGGTCGCCGTGGCCGATGCGAGCCGGATCGTCGCGGTCGACATGAGCGGCGCCATCGCCGCCACGGTCGCCGGGCTGGGGCTCGGGGAGAACCTCGTGGGGCGCGACGTCGCCGCCGAGATCCCCGGCCTCGAGGACGTGCCGGTGGTGACCGGGTCGGGGCACACGCTCACGCCCGAGGCGGTGCTCGCGCTCGAGCCGACCGTGGTGCTCACCGACGGCAGCATCGGTCCGTCCGATGCGGTCGCGCAGCTCCGTGACGCCGGCATCCCCGTGGTCTACGTGGACAACGAGGCCGGCTTCGACGGCGCGGGCGAGCTCGCGCGCCAGGTGGGTGCCGCGCTCGGGGTCCCGGATGCGGGCGTGGAGCTCGCGGACCGCATCGCGGCCGAGGTCGTCGCGGCCACCGCCGACGTGGCGGCCCTCGCGTCCGACGCGGGCGAGGCGCCGCGGATGGCGTTCCTCTACCTGCGCGGCTCGGCGGGCGTGTACTACATGTTCGGCGACGAGTCGGGGGCGGACGAGCTCATCGACGCCCTCGGCGGCGTCGACGCGGCCGCCGACGCCGGCATCACCGGCATGCAGCCGCTCACCGACGAGGCGATGCTCGCCGCGGACCCCGACGTCATCCTCGTGATGACGAAGGGCCTCGAGTCCGTGGGCGGGATCGACGGGCTGCTCGACGCGCGCCCCGCGATCGCCCTCACCGCCGCGGGCCGGGACCGGCGCATCGTCTCCATGGACGACCACGACATCCTGGCGTTCGGCCCGCGCTCGGCGGCGATCGTCGAGGCGCTCGCTGCCGCGGTCTACGGCGGGTGAGCGCGCCGTCGCGCCGCGCCGTCGCGGTGGGCGCCGGCCTCGCGGGCGCGCTCGCGGTCGGCGTGGTGGTCTCCGCGGCGGTCGGCCAGCTCGCGATCGCGCCCACCGAGGTGGTCGGCGCGTTCCTCCAGGGCCTCGGCGTCGACACCGCGTGGACCCCCACCAGCGACGTCACCACGCAGGCCCTGTGGCAGATCCGCTTCCCGCGGGTCGCGATGAGCGTCCTCGTGGGCGCGGCGCTCGCGGTCGCGGGCGCGGTCATGCAGGCCATCTTCGGCAACCCGCTCGCCGAGCCCGGCGTCGTGGGCGTGTCCTCCGGCGCCGCGCTGGGAGCGGCGCTCGCGATCGTCACGGGCGCCGCGCTCGGGTCGGTCGCGTCCGTCGCGGGGCTCGCCTTCGCCGGCGGCGTGGGCGTGACGATGCTCGTGTACACCATGGCGCGGTCCAACGGCCGCACCGAGGTGGTCACCCTGCTGCTCACCGGCATCGCGGTCAACGCGTTCGCCGGCGCGGGCCTCGCGCTGCTGCTGTTCATGGGCGACTCGGCCGCGCGCGAGCAGATCGTGTTCTGGCAGCTCGGCAGCCTCAACGGCTCGCGCTGGAACGAGGTCGCCGTGGTCGCCGCCCTCACCGCCGTGGGCGTCGCCGTCTCGCTCGGGCTCGCGTCCCGCTACGACCTGCTCGCGCTCGGCGAGCGCACGGCCGCGCACCTGGGCGTGCGCGTCGAGCGCCTGCGCATCGTCTCCATCCTGGTGGTCGCGGTCCTCACCGGCGCCGCGGTCGCGTACGCGGGCATCATCGCGTTCGTCGGCCTCGTGGTGCCGCACGTCATGCGCATGGTCCTGGGCCCCGCGCATCGTGCCCTGCTCGCGGCGAGCGCGCTCGGCGGCGCCGTGCTGCTCACGTACGCCGACGTCGCCGCCCGCACGCTCGTGTCCGGCGCCGAGCTGCCCATCGGGCTGCTCACCTCCCTCGTGGGCGGGCCGTTCTTCTTCTGGCTGCTGCGCCGCGCGCGCACCCGGGCGGGAGGCTGGGCGTGACCGCCGCGATCCACGCCCGCGACGTCACCGTCCGCGCGGGCGACGCCGCCCTCGTCGACTCCGTCACGCTCGACGTCCGCCACGGCGAGCTGCTCGCGCTCGTGGGGCCCAACGGCGCCGGCAAGTCGACGCTGCTGTCCGCGCTGTCGGGGGAGCGGAGTCTCGCGGGCGGGCTCGTCGAGCTCGACGGCCGGCCGCTGTCCGCGTGGCAGCCGGGCCCGCTCGCGCGCGAGCGCGCCGTCCTCACGCAGGACAACCAGGTCGCGTTCCCCTTCACCGTCGCCGAGGTAGTCGCGATGGGGCGCGCGCCGTGGCGCGGACGCCCCGAGTCGGATGAGGACGATGCGGTGATCGCCGAGTCCCTGGCCCGCGCCGACGTCGCGCACCTCGCCGGGCGGGCGTTCCCGTCCCTGTCCGGCGGCGAGCGGGCGCGCGTGTCGCTCGCACGCGTGCTGGCGCAGCGCACCCGCATCGTCATGCTCGACGAGCCCACCGCGGCGCTCGACATCCGCCACCAGGAGGAGGTGTTCGCGCTCGCGCGCGAGCTGGCGCGCGCGGGCGCGGCGGTGGTCGTGGTGGTCCACGACCTGTCGCTCGCGGCTGCGTACGCGGACCGCATCGCGGTGCTCGACCGGGCGCGGCTCGCGGGTATGGGCTCGCCGCGCGAGGTGCTGGTGCCGGAGCTGCTCGAGCGCGTCTACGGGCTGGGCGTGCGGGTCATCGAGGATCCCGACACGGGCCTGCCGGTGGTGCTCCCGCGCCGCTGATCCTCGCGGTTGCCTCTCCACGCCGGTGAGGCACTCCTCCACGCGCGACGCGGATGTGATCGGGAACATCGGCGATACCGGCGCCCTCCCGGCGGTGCGGCGTGGAGAGGTAAACGCCTGGACGGAGAAGGCGCCCCCGACCTTGCCGGTCGGGGGCGCCTTCTGTGTGTCGAGAGCCGAGGGTCAGCCGCGTCGCGCGCGCACCAGCCCGGCGGCGAGAGCCGCGCCCACGAGCACCGTGCCGCCGAGCGCCCACACCCACCAGGGGAGGGTGTCGGAGGCGGCGACCTCGGCCGCCTCGGTCTCGGTGGCGGTGGTGCCCTCGACGGCGACGTCGGTGTCCGCGGCGGCGTCCTCCGCCTCGTCCTCGGCGACCGCGACCTCGGGCGCGGGCAGGCCCGCGACCACGCCGGCGCATGCGTCGGCACTGGTGAGCACCACGGTGACCGGGTCGAGCGCCTCGCCGGCGGGGTACGTGCCGAAGGCGGCCGAGCCTTCCGCCGTGAGCGTCGCCGGGATGCCCGTGATCGTGACGACGTCGCCGTCGACGGTGACCGTGCCGGCCTCCATGTCGAGCGCCGCGAATGCCACCGCGTCGGAGGCGACCGTGGCGCCGTCCTGGCGCTCGCCGTGCACGTCGACCAGCAGCGTCGCGACGCCGCCCGACACGTCGAGCGTGGGGTTCGCGAGCGTGGTGTCGAGCGCGCCGTCGTGGCCGACGAAGCGCACGCCGCCGTCGAAGGCGACCGCGCCGCTCACCGGGTCGGTGTCGAGCGAGCCCGCGCCGGTCCAGGTGAACTCACCCGACTCGTAGGTGACGCCGTCGAGCTCCCACGAGCCGCTCGCGATGGTGCTCTCGATGTACGAACGGAAGGAGGCCTTCACGCCCCAGGTGAGCGTCGCATCGTCCACCGGGCACATGGTGCGCGCAGGGATCTCGAGCGCGAGCCCGTAGCTCTCCGAGCCCTGGAACGTGAGCGTGTGGCTGCCGGTGAGCGAGCCGGGCAGGGCGCCGGTCCACGTGACGACGCCGTTCGCGTCGGCGGCGAGGCCGTCCGCGAGGACGGTCGGGGTGGAGTAGATGACGACGCGGATCCCGGTCTCGTGGGCGCCGAAGCCGCCCACGCGGAGCGTGACCTCCTCGCCGGCGAGCAGCCGGGCGAGGGTCTCGTCGTCGATCTCGATGCCCGTGGTCGCCGGCGGCGTCGCGGGCACGTGCGTCGAGGAGGACGATGCGCCGGGGCCTCCCGCCGAGGCGACCACCGTGGTGCCGCCCTGGCCCGCTGAGACGGTGCCCGTGCCGACTGTGAAGGTCACCGGGTCGAGCACGCGGCCCGCGGGGTAGAAGTCGTCGAAGGCGTCCGCGCCGGCCGCGGTGAGCGTCGCGGGGACGCCCGCCCAGCGCACCGCGCCGTCGAGCGTGGTGCGGGTGCCGCCGGACAGGTCGAGCGTCGCGAAGTCGACGCGCGTGCCGTCGACCGCGAGGCTGAGCACGCCGCGAGAGCCGTCGAGGCGCACGTACGGGTTCGACATCGTGAGGTTCAGCAGGCCGTGGTGGCCGGTGAAGGTCACCGCGCCGGCGTACCGCGCCGTGCCGGTGCGCTGAGCCGCCTCGGCGTCGCCACCCGACTGCACGAACGTGTACGCGCCGTTGGACGCGGTCGCGCCGGTCACCGAGATCGCACCCTGCGCGATCGGGCCGGTGACGTAGGTGCGGAAGCCCGCGTCGATGCCCCAGGTGAGGCGGCCGACGACGGTCGTGCCGGTGGTCGAGCCGGTGGAGCCGGAGCCGCCGGTCGAGCCCGTCGAGCCGGAGCCAGAACCGCCGGTGGAGCCGGACCCGGAGACGTCGGTCGACCCGGAGCCGGACCCGTCGCCGCTGTCGCCGCCATCGGTCGCGCCGGCGAGCGTCACCGGCACGAACTGGTCGAGCGAGTAGTCGCCCGCGAACGTGTGGGCGAGGCGCACGAACACGCCGCAGGTGGTGTCGCCGGTCGCGGCGCACGTGACGTCGCCGAAGCCCGCGGGGACCTCGAGCGAGGTCTCGAAGGTCCACACGCCGTCGGTGACGGAGCCGGTGGCGGCCAGCCCGTAGACCGACGTGTGCATGAGCCACTGCTGGCGCGACGTGTCGCAGTCGGCGCCAGTGGGGCGGCCGTCGGCGGTGCCGACCTCGCCCGTCGGCTCGGCGCACCACATCACGTACACCGACGTGTCCTGGCCGTCCACCTGCGCGGGCAGGGTGCCAGTGATGGTGACGGTGTCGCCCGCCTCGACGCCGTCCGCGGGGGTGACGGCGATGCCCGTCTCGACCGCCGCATCGTCCGACGCGAAGGTCAGCGGCGTGGCGGTCTCGAACGGCGCGTGCTTGGCGCCGCCCGCGGCGTAGGTGTAGACGCCCCAGGTGCCGTCGATGTCGGCGAGGGCCGCCTTGTCGACGGTGAGGGTCGTGGTGAAGGTGCCGGCCGCGTCGATCGCGACGGCGCCCGCGGCGGTGCCGCCGATGGTGTCGACCTCCTCGGCGGGCACGGCCCAGCGGACGTCGGCGTTCTTGCGGGTGGACGATGCGGCGCCCTCGGTGGGTCGCCACACGTCCGCGTACTTTCCGGCGGCCACGTAGACGCCCGTGAACTTGCCGGCCAGCGGCGGGTACTTGCCGGTGGTGGCGGCGCCGGCGGGCAGGAAGTTGCGGCCCTCGACGGTGACGGTCGCGACGTCGTCGAGGCCCTCGGTCGGGGTGACGGTCACGCGCGGTGCGAAGGAGAAGGTCGTCGCGGTCTCGAAGGGCGCGTGGACGGCGCCGCCGGCGGCGTAGGTGTAGACGCCCCAGGTGCCGTCGACGCCCTCGAGGTCGGTGTCGGCGACGTCGAAGGTCGCGGTGAAGGAGCCGTCCTCGGCGAGCTCGATGGCGCCGGCGGCAGCGCCGCCGACCGAGGCCATGCTGTCCGCGGGCAGCGCCCAGAACGTGGTGCCGCGGGGGCGGCTCGAGCTGGCGGCGCCGGTGCTCGGCTGCCACTCGTCGGCGAACTTGGAGACGACGACGTACACGCCGGTGAACTTGCCCGCGAGCGGCGGGCGGGTGCCGGTGGTCGCGGGGGCGCTCGGGAGGAAGCCGGTGCCGGTCACGGTGATGGTGTCGCCGGTGCCGTCGAGGTTCTCGGAGCGGTCGATCGCGACCTCGGGGGTCGCGGCCGGGGTGGTCGGCTCGTCGGTGGGCTCGTCGGTGGGCTCGTCCGTCGGCTCGTCGGTGGGCTCGTCCGTCGGCTCCGTCTCCGGCTCGGTCGTCCCGCCCGCCGGGAGCGAGAACGTCACGGGGTCCATCGCCTCGCCGGCCGGGTACGACCCGAACACGGCCGCGCCCGCCGCGGTGAGCGTCGCGGGCACGGAGGCGAAGGTGACGAGGCCGTCGGCGACGGTCGGGACGATGCCCGACAGGTCGAGCGTGACGAGCTCGGTCGACGCCCCGCCGACCGTGGCCGACAGCGTGCCCGACGTGCCCGACACGGCAACGGCCGGGTCTGCGATCTCGAGGTGCAGCGCGCCGCCGTGCGCGTCGAAGGCGACCGTGCCGGCGTACGTGGCCGACGCATCGTCCCCGGACACGAAGGGGAAGGCGGTGGTGGTGCCGTCGTCGGTCGCGGGCGAGACCGCGGTGACCGTGCCGCCGGTGCCGGTGACGTATGAGCGGAACGAGGACTTCACGCCCCAGCTGAGCGAGCCGCCGGTGGTGGCGGCCTGCGCCGGCAGGGCGATCAGGAGGGGTGAGAGCAGCAGCGCGAGCAGGGCGGCGGCCGTGAGTGCGGCGGCGCGCGGGCGCGCTGAAGCGACGCGTGTGAGCACGTGGACTCCAGGGTGGGGACGGGGCGCGGGGCGCCGGGGCAGGGTAGGTAAGGCTTGCCTGACCCGCACCCTAGCGGGAGTGTCGCGTAAAACGCAACATGGATGTTGCGTAAAAGATTCTCAGGCGTCGCGGAGCAGCGGCTGGGTCATGCAGTGGGCGCCGCCACGGCCGCGTCCGAGTTCCGCTCCGACGATCTCGATGACCTCGACGCCGGCCGCGCGCAGCTCGTCGTTGGTCTGGGTGTTGCGGTCGTAGGCGACCACCACGCCGGGCTCGAGCGCGAGCAGGTTGTTGCCCGAGTCCCACTGCTGGCGCTCCGAGGCGTAGCGGTCGCCGCCGGTGGCGATGACGCGCAGCTCCACACCCAGCGCCTCTCCCACGACCTCGACGAACGGCCGGTCCTCGCGGCGCACGTCGAGCATGGTCGGCGCGGGCGCCTCGCGGATGGTGAAGGTCTCGATCTCGTCGATGATGCCGGGGAAGACGGTGCAGAGGTCGCGGTCCGCGAGCGTGAAGACCGTGTCGAGGTGCATCGCGGAGCGCAGCCGCGGGAGCTTGGCGACGATGACCTGCTCGGCGCCCTCGGCGAGGAACAGCTCCATCGCGAGCTGGGTGATGGCCTGGCGGCTGGAGCGTTCGGACATGCCGACCACCACGGTGCCGTTGCCGATCGGCATGACGTCGCCGCCCTCGAGCGTCGCGAGGCCGTGGTCGAACTCCGGGTCGCCCCACCACACGTTGACCGCGTCGCCGAAGTCGGGGTGGAAGCCGTAGACCGCCTTCATCACGAGGGTCTCGGCGTGGCGCGCGGACCAGTACAGCGGGTTGAGCGTGACGCCTTCGTACACCCACGAGGTGGTGTCGCGCGTGAAGAGCGTGTTGGGCAGCGGCGGCAGGAGGTAGTCGCGCATGCCGGACTCCTCGCGCACCAGCTGGATGCCGGGCGGCGAGAAGTCGCGGGGGAGGTCCAGCGTGGAGAGGCCGCCGATGATGTGCTTCGCGAGCTCGTCGGACGGGAGCTCGTCGAGGTAGCCGCGGATGTCGGTGGCGAGGCCCAGGCCCACCTCGTCCGGGGTGACCTTGCGGTCGAGCAGCCACGCGCGGGCGTGGGGGATCGCGAGGGTCTCGGCGAGCAGCGTGTGGAGCTCCATCACCTGGATGTCGCGGTCCCTCATCAGCTGCACGAACTCGGCGTGGTCGCGCTCGGCGTTCTCGACCCACATGACGTCGTCGAAGAGCAGGTCCTGGCAGTTCGACGGGGTGAGGCGGTGGTGCGCCAGCCCCGGGGAGCAGACGAGGACCTTCTGGAGGCGCCCGACCTCCGAATGGACGCCGTACTCCGGCATCGTGATCGCGGGGGCGAAGCTCTCGCTCATGGACGTGTCGTGCCTTCCTGCAGGGTGATTCGAACCTAGCAGGGAGGGTCGGAGGGACGATGCGGGGCCGGGGGCCGGGGGCCGGGGGCCGGGGGCCGCGCCGCCCGCGTGGTCCGCGCCGCCCGCGTGGTCCGCGCCGCCCGCCCGCCCTTCATCGGCGCCGCGGCGCGACGTGCGTGCGTTCGCGAGTTCTCGGGATTCCTGAAACAGCCGCCAGCGCGGCCGGTGCCACCGCTCGCACGGTGCGTGCGCGCATCGTCCCGCCGGCGGTCGGCCGTCGCTGTTCTCGGGATTCCTGAAACAGCCGGGAGGGAGGGCACCGAGCCGCGCGGCGGGGGCGGGCGCCCGCCCCCGCCGCGCGAGGAGGCCGCGCTACAGGCTGGGCGCGGCGGCGAGCGCCGGGGTGTGCTCGCGCAGCACGCGGGCCCACTCGGCGGCGGTCGCATCCGCGGAGCCCGACGCGACGAGCGCGGCGCAGAGCCGCTCGAGCTCGGCGTCGACCAGGGCGGCGTAGTCGGGGTGCGCGAGGAACCGCTCCGCGAGCAGGCGCGCGCCGGCCGCGTCGCCCAGCCCGCTGCGGGTGCCGACCGCGACGTCGAGCGCCCAGTCGACCACCGCGAGGCGGCAGGTGGCCGGGTCGTAGCAGACGTAGGCGTGGCCGGCCGGGGCGACGGGGGCCTCGTAGTTGTCGACGATCTCCTGGAACGCGAGGTAGGTGGCGAAGGCCTCGACGTCGAGCGCGGCGTCGATCGCGACGGCGAAGGCGGCGTCCTCGGCGCGGGTGAGGCCGGCCAGGACGTCCGCGACCGTGGTGGTGGTGGCGGTGTTCATGATCCTCATCCCACCAACGATGGCTGGGAGCCCGCTGAGAGCCGGCCGGGTGTTCGTGGGGAGCGGCTCAGCGGAGCCCGACCGAGCGCCGCGCGTTCACGGTGCGCACCTGCGACGGGATGGTGAAGAGGTCGACGATCCAGCCGATGAAGAACAGCCCGCCCGTGAGCAGCCACAGGATGCCCCGGCCGATCTTGCCCATGTAGAAGTGGTGGATCCCGAACAGCCCGAGGAAGAACCACAGGATGTACGTGATCGCGGTGTCCTTGGGCGGAAGGGGTGGGGGAACGGTGCTCATCTCGGTCTCCGTGGCGTCAGAGGGGGCTCCTTCGAGCGTAGGTCGCCCGGCCCTCCGGCGGTATCGGGGAACGCCCTGATCCGTGCCCCGCGCATCGTCCCGCGCCGCCCGGGAACGAGGAAGGCCCCGCCACCTCGTGGGTGACGGGGCCTCTCCCCGGATGGAGCGCGGGCAGTGCGCGCTCCTCTCGCGCGCTTAGCGCGAGAAGATCGAGCCGAAGAGCGAGCCGAACGAGCCGTTGCTCGAGCCCTGGTCGCACGAGCAGCGCTGGTCCTGGGCGACGCCGGCGAGCGCCTGCTCGATGTGCTGACCGCAGCCGGTCCACGTGGCCTTGCCGCACTGGTTGCAGGTGATTCGCGAGCACATAGGTGTTCTCCTTCTCGGGGTGACGTGGTGATGCGGCCGGTGTCAGGGGGGAGGATCTCCGGCCGCTCGACATCCAGTATGCATACCCCCAGGGGTATATGTCAAGGGGTGGCTTTGCTACCGTCGGGGGCATGGCCGAGAACGCGATGGAGCAGCCGTACGACCGCATCGTCATGCGCGCGCCGGTGGCGGCGATCCTCGCGGCCGCCACTCCATGGTCGCACGTGCGCGCGATGGTGCCCGAGGACATCCCGTGGCTCGCGGCGGCGGTGTGGGACGCGTACCCGCAACGTCCACCGTACGAGCCCGACTGGGACGGCGTCGTCGCATCGACGCAATCCATGTTCAAGAACGAGGCCGGCGCGTTCATGCCGGTCGCGTCGCCGGTCGCGCTCACCGAGGACGGCTTCATCGCGGGAGCCGTGACGGTGGTGCAGCGGTGCACGCTGCGCGACGACCTGCCCGACGCACCGTACGTGCTCGACTGCATCACGCTGCCCGACCACCGCCGCCAGGGGGTCGCCTCGGGGCTGCTCGCGGCGAGCGCCCGCGCGCTCAAGGCGGTGGGGGAGAAGGACCTCGCGCTCACCTGCGACGCCGACAACGAGGCCGCGCTCGCGCTGTACGAGAAGCTCGGCTTCGTCGAGGTCATGCGCAGGTCCGCCGGCTCCTGACGCCCGCGCGGTCCGGGACCGGGACCCCGCGCGGCTAGCGTGGACCCATGGGATTCCTGTCGAAGGTGTTCGGGGGCCGCAAGCGCGTCGAGCCGTACGACCTGTGGAGCGAGGACCAGGAGCAGCTCGCGGCGCTCGAGTCGCGCGGAGGCGTCCTCACCGCCCCGCGGGAGTCCGAGTTCTTCGTCGCGTTCCGCTCCGAGCCGGGCCTGCGCGCCGCCGCCGACGAGCTCCGTGCCATGCGCGTCATCCACGAGGTGGTGGAGCCCAGCCACGACATCCCCGAGTGGATGCTGTTCGTGCGGGCGTACCGGACGCCGCTCGTCCCGGACTTCCTGCGCGAGACCATCGACGTGTGCGAGCGCATCGCTGACAAGCACGGCGGCGACTACGAGGGCTGGGCCGGCCTCCTCACCGACGAGGAGAAGGGCCTCTGATGGGCTACCGGATCCGCCGGTGGACCGACGCGGACCTTCCCGTCCTCCATGCCGCCAACGTGCCCGAGATGATGGAGCACCTTGCCGGTCCCGAGACCGACGCGCGCCTCGCGCGCCGCCACGAGCAGTACATCCGCGGGTGGGACAGCGGGCGCCCGCACATGTTCACGATCCGGCGGGACGATGCGGCGGTGGGCTCGATCGGCTGGTGGGAGTCGGAGTGGGACGGCTCGCCGTGCCTCGAGACCGGCTGGATGGTGCTGCCCGAGTTCCAGCGCCAGGGCGCCGCGACCGCCGGCGTGCGGCTCGTCATCGAGGACGCGCGCGAGCGGGGCACCCTGCCCGTGCTCATGGCCTGCCCGAACGTGGACAACGCGGCGTCGAACGCGCTGTGCCGGACGGTCGGCTTCACGCACCGCGGCACGCTCGACGACGAGTACCGGGGCGTGCCCATGACCCTCAACATGTGGACCTACGACCTCGAGGAGGCCGCGTGAGCGCCCAGTGGACCGGCCCCGACGGCAAGCCGCTGCCACCGCATGCGGTGCGCAAGCTCGAGCGGCGCGCGTGGCGGTGGAAGACCTCGTGGTGGATCCTGCCGCCGCTGCTGACGTTCGGGGTGCTGCCGTGGGTGGGCTTCCTGTGGGCCGGCATCAAGACCGCGAAGCCCAAGTACTACGTGTCGGGCGGCATCTGGCTGGCCGTGTCCCTCACGTGGGGGCTGATCCTGCCGTCCGCGGCGCCGGGAGCGATCCCCGTGGTCGCGATGTCGTGCGTCTCGCTCGCGACCATCCAAGCGGTCGTGATGAACCGTCAGTACCTCGTCGAGCGCGCGACGATCGACCTGTAGCGGGCCGGGGGTCGCCGGCCCCCACGCCCGGGCGCGGCGCTCCCGGTCGTCGGGGCGGGATCGGCGCTCAGGCGCCCGCCGCATCGTCCCGTGCGACCGCACCGTTCCGGATGCCGATCCACGAGATCGCGCCCGCGACCACCATGAAGATGCCGGTGACGACGGTGGCGCGGTGGAAGCCGTCGAGGTCGAGCTCGCCGCCCACGATGGTGCCGACGAGCGCCACCGCGACGAGGCCCGCGATGCGTGCGACCGCGTTGTTGATCGCGCTCGCGATGCCGGAGCGGGACGTCTCGATGGCGCCCAGGATCGCGGACGTCAGCGGCGCGACCATGAGGGTGAGCCCGACGCCGAACACGAGGATGCCGGGCAGCACCTGCGTCCAGTAGGAGAAGTCCTCGGAGACCGCGACGAGCATGAACGCGCCGACGCCCATGACGAGCGGACCGGCCGTCATGAAGAACCGCGGCCCGTAGCGTCCGCCGAGCGCCCCCACGCGTGAGCTGCCGAGGATCAGCAGGAGGGTCATGGGCAGCTCGGACAGGCCCGCGGCGGTCGCGGACAGGCCCGCGCCCTGCTGGAGGTAGACGACCACGATGAAGCCGTTGAGCGCGATCGCGCCGTACGCGAACCAGGTGGTGAGGTTGCCCCACGCGAAGTTGCGCGCCTTGAACAGTCCCAGCGGCAGCATCGGGTCCGCGATGCGCGCCTGGCGCCACAGGAACGCGGCGAGCGCGAGGACGCCCCCGGCGGCGGCGCCGAGGATCGCGGGGTGGTCCCAGCCGAGGTTGGGCTCCTCGACGAGCGCGAACACGAGCGCGCCGAGCCCCACCGCGCACAGCGCCGCGCCCAGGTAGTCGATGGTCGCGTCGGGGCGGCGCACGTCGCGCATGCCTGCCGCCTTGACGCGCGCGAGCAGCCCCAGGGTGATCGCGATGGGGATGACGTTGATGCCGAAGGCCCAGCGCCACGACGCGTAGTCGGTGAGCAGGCCGCCCAGCAGCGGGCCCGCGACGAAGGCCCCCGTGGTCGCACCGGTCCACGTGCCGATGGCCTTCGCCTGCGCCGGCCCGCGGAAGGTCGACATGATGAGCGCGAGGGAGCTCGGGACCAGCAGCGCGCCGGCGACGCCCTGCAGCAGCCGCGCGGCGATGAGGATCCCGCCCGTGGGGGCGAGCGCGATGACGAGCGACATCGCCCCGAACCCGATCAGCCCCACCGTCAGCACCCGCAGCCGGCCGAACGTGTCGGACAGCGAGCCGGCCACCAGGATGAGCGCACCCAGGGTGATGAGGTACGCGTCCGTCACCCACTGCTGCAGCGCGATACCGCCTCCCAGGTCGCGCGCGATCGCGGGCAGCGCCACGGTGACGATGCTGCCGTCGAGGAACGCGACGAAGCTGCCGAGGATCGCGATCCGCAGCACCGTGACCTGGGTGGATGTCGCGGTGGGAGCGGGCTGGGGGGACGATGCGCCGGGTGCCGGGGAGTCGGCCATGGCTTCAGGTTAGGTCGGGTCGCGCGCGGGCGTCCGTCAAGGCGCCGTTGACGTCCGGGCCGAGCGGGCGCATGGTGGAGGTCCGGCCCCGCGACCCTGAGGAGGGACGATGCGACCGCCCAGCGATCCCACGACCACCGACCGCTCCGCGTCCGAGGGCGCCGCGCCGGCGACCATGACGGCGCGGCATGCGGCGCACGTGCGGGCGATCGTGGACGCCTCCGCCGGGGTCGACGAGGCGCACGGCCGGCTCGTGGCGGCCGTCGCGGAGGCACGCGAGGCGGGGGAGTCGTGGACCGCGATCGGCGCGGCGCTCGGCACGTCGCGGCAGAACGCCCAGCAGAGGTTCGGTCGGGGCGAGGCGTAGGCGCGAGGGTCCCTAGGCGGCGCGAGTCTTCAGGAGGCGCGGTCGCTCAGGGTGCGCGGGCGTTCAGGAGGCGCGGCGCTGCGGAGGCGTGCGCAGGGCGAACCAGCGCGTGGCGCTCTCGCGGGCGGCGTCGGTGAGGACGGTCCACGGGTGGGGCAGGTCGCCGCGCTCGCGGATCTCGCGGTCGAGGTAGTCGCGCAGCAGCCACACGTCGGCGGGGTCGGAGGCGGGGCCCACGCGGAGGGTCTCGGTGAGGCGGCGCGTGCTGAAGCCCAGGTCGCGGGCGACATCCTCGCGGGGCAGGCCCGAGCGCTCGAGGTTGGCGGTGAGCTCGAGCCCGGTGCGGGCGATCTCGGTCCGGTTGAGCGACATGCATGCTCCTTCAACTCGTCGGCGTCGTTGCCGACTGCTCGCGGTGAGCCCTACGAGGATGCCACCGTTTCGGAGCGCTCGTGACCACGATGCGGGACGCCCCTGGTAGGTGCCGCGAGGCGGTGCGGCGTGGCATTCCGCGGTCGCGCGCGCCGCTAGGGTTTCTCGCACACGCGCAGAGAAGGGGCCGATGTGGCGAAGCTGTACTTCCGATACGGGGCGATGAACTCGTCCAAGACGGCGCTGCTGCTCACCGCGGCCTACAACTACGAGGAGCGCGCCCAGCACCCCGTCATCGTGAAGCCCGGCATCGACACGAAGGCGGGCGAGGCGGTGTCCTCGCGCATCGGCGTCGAGCGCGCCGTGGACGTGCTGCTCGACTCGGGCGACTCGATGCTCGAGGCGCTGCGCGCGCACCGCGACCTCGACGCGATCGACGCGATCTTCGTCGACGAGGCGCAGTTCCTCACTCCCGCGCAGGTGGACGAGGCCTTCGTCATCGCGGTCCAGCACGGGATCCCGGTGCTCTGCTACGGCCTGCGCGGCGACTTCATGACGAGGTCCTTCCCCGGGTCGCTGCGCCTGCTCGAGATCGCGCACTCGATCGAGGAGCTCAAGACCATCTGCCGCTGCGGGTCGAAGGCGATCTTCAACGGCCGCGTCGTCGGCGGCGTGTTCGTCAGCCACGGCGAGCAGGTCGCGATCGACGGCCAGCAGGCCGACTACGAGTCGCTGTGCGGCCGCTGCTACCTCGAGAAGGTCGGCCCGGTGCAGGCCGCGGGCGCCCCCGAGCGCGAGGCCGGTCCCGCGCTCTTCTAGCGTCCCTTGCGACCCGGCACATCGCCGGCCGCGCCGGAGGCCACGTGGCCCGCGCGCGCCCATTCGGCGGCGTGGCGCGCGCACAGGATCGCGACCGAGCCGAGGTCGGACGAGGTGCGGTCGTGCACGATCCAGAGGGCGTCCGTGCGGACCGCCGCCGCGGCGGGGCCGCACGCCACGCATCGTCCGGTCGCGCGGACGATGTCGGCGAGCGCGAGCATGTCCGCGTAGTTGTCGAGGCTCAGGTGGTTCCGGGTCTCAAGGATGTCGGTCACGGGCGACTCCCGGGTGTGCATCGTTCCTGGTAGTGGTAGATCCACCGTAGGCAGGTCGATTCGGGGGTCGCGCGGGGCCAACGTCCCGGCTGGCGCGTGCATCAGCTCGTCGAGGCGAGGTGGTCCGTGTGGACCCAGTCCGACGCGTGGTGCGCGCACAGCAGCGCGAGGCCGCTCGTGTCCTCGCCGGACTGGTCGTGGACCAGCCAGAGCGAGTCGGTGCGGTACGGCAGCGAGTCGGGGCCGCAGGCGTTGCAGGTGCCGGTGTCGCGGGCGATTCCGGCGAGGGCCAGGAGGTCGGCGTAGTTGTCGAGGCTCAGGTTCGGGCGCTCGGGAGCGTGGATCATGTAGCAGTCCCAGTTCTGTACGTCATTGTCGTCGTGGGTGCCGAACACCTTACCGGTTCTGCGGGGTGGGTCGTGGGGCCTTGGTCCCTGGCCGTGCGGCGGGCCGGTCCCCCGGGCCGGTCACTCGCAGTTGGCGCAGCCGCCGGTGAGCGGCATCTGCATGAAGCAGGTGGGGCAGATCTGGTGCGCGGGCGGCTCCACGGTGCGGCGGCCGGGGCGCCTGGCGGCCCGCGCATCGTCCCTCCATTCGGCGAGGTGGATCTCGCAGTAGAGGCGGCTCGAGCCCTTGTCGCTTCCCGACTGGCGGTACTTGATGAGCGAGAGCCGGTGCGGGGGGAGGGGGTCCGACTGGAGGCCGCACAGGGTGCACCGCGCGGTGTCGCGCACGCTGCCGGCGCGCGCGAGGAGCTCGGCGTAGTTGTGGGGACTGTCGTAGTCGATGAGGTCGCGGACGTCGGTCATGGACGCTCTGCTTTCCTGCGGGGCCCTGGGAGGGGGATGGGCCTCTGGGGGCAGGGTAGGTCGGCTGCCGGCGTGTCGGGAAGGGTGGTGAGCAGATGTTCATCTGGTTGCGCGCTCGCGGGTGTGTCGCGTGTCGCGCGCCTGGGCGCTTGTCGTGCTGCGCTGTTTCAGCGAATCCTTGAACAGGCCCGCGCGGCGGGTGCGCGGGTGCGTGACCCGCGGGTTCAGGAGGCGAGGGCGATGGGGCCGCTCTCGGCCCAGTCGGCGGCATGGCGGACGCACAGCAGCGAGGCGCCGCGGAACTCCTCGCCGTTCGCGTCGTGGGCGAGCCAGAGGGCCTCGGGACGCAGCGGCGTGCTGTCGGGGCCGCAGGCGGAGCAGACGGCGGTGTCGCGGACGATGCCGCCGAGGGCGAGGAGGTCGGCGTAGTTGTCGAGGCTCGGGCGCGGCTGCTCGGCGGCGGCGATCATCGTGGTGTCAGCTCCGTAGGGTCTCGCCCGGCGATCGCGCCGGGGCAGCCGATGCAACCGGGGTGGGGCGTCGGCTATTCCCAAGTTCGGGCAAAGAGGGGTGAAAACCTTGTCATGCGGGCCGGTAGTCGGGTGTGCCTAGCCGAGGGTCTGCGGGCCCTGTTCCCCTTCCAGCGCGCGGTCGAGCACGGCGACGAGGTGTGGGATGTCGTCGCGCAGCGTCGCGATCACGACCTCGAGCTCGTCGCGGGAGCTCGCGGCCAGGCCGTTGAGGGCCTCGATCCCTGCTGCGATCCGCATGCAGATCGCGTCGACGTGCACCTGCTCCAGCCGGGTGCGCCGACCGTACTCGACGGCCGTGTTGAGGTGGAGGCGTGCGTCGGCGAGGCGCTCGGCGTCGGTCCTGCTCATAGAGTGATCGCCTCGGCGAGGATCCGGTCGCGGAGGTCCTCGCGCAGGGAGGATTCCGGCACCAGGTCGACTTCCACGCCGAGCAGCGCAGACAGCCTGCGCTCGACCGCGGACAGCTGCATGAGGCTCAGCGGTTCGCGCATCTCGAACACGAGGTCCACGTCGGAGCCCGGGCCGTCGGTGCCCGCCGCCGTCGAGCCGAAGACGCGCACGTTCCGGCCGCCGACGGCGGTCAGCTCCTCGCGTACCTGCGCGGAGTGGGCGCGGAGCTTCCGGGCGTGCGGCGTGGTGCCGTGGAAGCGAAGGAGGCGGTTGACCTCGGGCTGGCTGCGGCCGATCTGGGTGGCGATCGCGGCCTGGGTCTCGCCCGACGCGTAGGCGTTCCTCACGGCGGCGACGAGCTCGCGACGCGCCTTCTCGACCATCGCATCGCAGCGCACGGCGACGTCTCGCAGGCACTCGGACATGGCCGCAAGTATAGCAATTGCTATGACGGTCGCCGTGGCCTTGTGGACAGGCGGAAGGCTGCGGTGGCCGTGCAGCCCGGCCTGTCCCACCCCGCACCTAGACTCGTGCGCATGGCTGAGCAGGTGGACGACGGCGCGCTCGCGCACCTCAACCCCGCCCAGCGGGAGGCCGCGCTCACCGAGGCGCGCCACAACCTCATTCTCGCCGGCGCCGGCACGGGCAAGACCACGACGATCGTCGCCCGCATCCGCCACCTCATCCGCAACGGCACGCCTCCCGACCGCATCCTCGCGATCACCTTCACGCGCCGCGCCGCCGCCGAGATCAGGAGCCGCGTCCAGGGCGACGCCGCCACCGCATCGTCCACCCAGGGCGTCGCCGCCATGACCTTCCACGGGTGGGCCATGCGCGAGGTGCGCGGCGCTCCGGACGTGTTCGGCTACGAGGGCTGGAGCGTGCTCGACCAGGAGGATCAGCAGCAGGTGATGCGCGGCGTGCTCGGCCGCGGCAAGCGGGTCGAGGGGCTCAAGGCGGCGCAGATCGTCGACGTGCTGTCCTTCGCGCACAACACGCGCCGCACCCTCGCGGACGCGATCCGGGTCAAGTTCCCCGACGACGCCATCGACGCCAAGGCGATCGGTGCCGCGGTGCGCGCCTACGAGCAGCGCAAGCAGGAGCGCCGGTACCTCACCTACGACGACATCCTGCGCGTCTTCGCCGCGCGCCTCGCGGACGATGCGGTGGCGGAGTGGGTGGGCTCGCACTACGACGAGATCCTCATCGATGAGATGCAGGACACCAACCCGCTGCAGTGGCAGATCATCGACCCGCTCGTGCCGCACACGCGCTTCTACTGCGTGGGCGACGACGCGCAGTCGATCTACGGCTTCCGCGGCGCGGACTTCGCCTCGATCCACTCGTTCCGCGACCGCGTGCCCGGCGCGCGGGTGCTCAAGCTCGAGGACAACTACCGGTCCACGCAGGAGATCCTCGACCTGTCGAACTGGCTGCTCGAGCAGTCGCCGCTCGGGTACGACAAGAAGCTGCGTGCCGTCCGGGGCCGCGGCGCGAAGCCGGAGCTGCACTCGTTCGAGACGCCCGCCGACGAGGCGGGGTTCATCGCCGCCGAGATGCTGCGCGCGCGCCGCGACGAGCTGCCCTGGGCGACCCACCTCGTGCTGGTGCGCACCAACTACTCGGGGCGCGCGATCGAGGCGCGGCTGGTCGAGTACGACATCCCCTACGTGTTCTTCGGGGGAGTGAAGCTCCTCGAGAGCGCCCATGTGCGGGACGTGCTGTCCGCGCTGCGGGTGGTCGCGAACCCCGACGACGAGGTCGCCTGGATGCGGCTGCTCACGCTCGTGCCGCGGGTGGGGGACGTGACGGCGGCGCGCGCCTTCGACTCGTTCCTGGCGGCACGCTCGGGCGGGGCTTCCGCCCGGGAGGCCCGCGCATCGGCCCTCGCGGGGATGCCCGCGTGGCTTGCGGCCGGGCTCGACGCCATCGAGGAGGCGGCCAAGCGGGTGGACGATGCGGTGGGCCGGGCCGCGGCGATGCTGCAGCCGGTGCTCGCGCACAAGTACCGCAACGAGAACTGGGAGGCGCGCGCCCGCGACCTCGTGCACGTCGAGCGGCTGGCGGCGTCGCGGCGGTCGATCCTCGAGTTTCTCGAGGAGTACATCCTGTCGCCGGTGTTCACGTCGGAGATGGAGCCGGAGTCGCAGCAGGACCACGTCATCGTGTCGACGGTGCACTCGGCGAAGGGCCTCGAGCGGGACTGGGCGTTCGTGGCGGGGGCGTCGGCGGGGTCGTACCCTTCTGCGCGGTCGCTCGGGGACCTCGACGAGGTCGAGGAGGAGCGCCGCGTCCTGTACGTCGCGCTCACCCGGGCGCGGGACCGGCTGGTGGTGACGCGGACCGTGTCGCACACGCCGGTGCGGGCGTGGATGGGGTCGGCCGGCATGGACGTCCTCGAGGACGCCTACTTCCTCAACACGCTGCCCGAGCGGCTGGTCGAGGAGGTGCCGCACGTGGTCGCTCGGCCGTCGCGACCGGCGCCGCCGCCGGGGCTGTCGGCGCCCGCCGAGGTGGACCTCTCGATCGACCTCGGGGACCTCGAGTAGGCCCTCCGGCCCTGCGGAAGGCGGGGTGGGCGTGAGACCCTCAGGGGTGAACACTGTCCCCCTCATCCCGCTCGAGGCTGCCATGGAGCAGCTCAAGATCGCCGAGGAATCCCGGCCGCTGGTGCGCCAGATCGCCCTCCGAGCAGGCGTGATCGGCTGCGAGGTCAAGTCGAGCTACATCAAGGCGATGCGCGAGGACGGTTTGCACCCGCTGCACATCGGCAAGCGGTCGACGGAGTGGTTCGGCTCGCGGCGCGAGGCGATCGCGGCCTCGGACCTGCCCGACCGGGTGCGCGACAAGACCCACGGCAACGGCATGGTCAACTGGGCCGTCGACTTCCCGGTCACGAAGCGCAGCATGAGCCCGGGCGTGCAGAAGAAGATCACGCCCGCAACCGGCGCCGAGGAGAAGAGCTACGGCGTGTGCGAGGTGTGCTGGCAGGCGCGGACGCCTTCCGGCTCCTGCGGGTGCGACTGAGCGGCGCCGATGCGGTGGTTCCGGCCGCGTTTTCCGGCGCGCGGGCCAGACATCGCGCATCCTGGTGAGCGTGGCGATTCCTGAGGCCGACCTGACACGGATCCGAGACTGGTGCGAGGAGCAGACCTCGCCCGAGCATCGCGATCAGCTGCGCTACGAGGCAGAGGTCGACGGTCATCGCGTCACGGTCGTCGAGGTGAGCCCGCCGTGGGACGGCGAAGGCGCGGAGGTGCGATTCCCTGTCGCACGCTTCACGTGGGTCGCACGCCGTGAGGTCTGGGAGCTCTACTGGCGCGACCGCAACAGCAAGTTCCACCTGTACGACCAAGCGCGACCCAGCCACACCATCGTCCCGCTGCTCGCGCACGTCGAGCGTGACCCGTACGCGATCTTCTTCGGGTAGCCGCGCACCAAGGCCGCGCAGCGTCAGTAGTGGTAGCGCGCCTGCAGGATCAGCAGGTCCTGGCCCTCGACGCGGTAGACGAGCCGGTGCTGGCCGTCGATCCGTCGCGACCACGCGTCGATGCGGTAGCGGAGGCGCTCGGGCTTGCCGATCCCGGCGTAGGGGTCGCGGCAGATCGCGTCGATGAGCGCGTTGACGCGGCGCAGCGTCTTGCGGTCCTCGGTCTGCCAGTGCTGGTAGTCCTCCCACGCCTGTGGTGAGAAGACGATGTTCACGCGCGGTCGAGCTCGCGGGTCTCGCCTCGTCCTGCACGCAGCGCCTCATCCGCGTCGAGGAGGCGACGAGCGTTGGCGGGGGACTGGAACAGGTAGACCGTCTCCTGGAGCGCCTCGTACTCCTCCAGCGAGATGAGGACGGCGCTGCCCGCGCGCGAGGTGATCTCGACCGCGGTGTGGTCCTCGTTGACCTGCTCGATCAACGGGAAGAGGCGCTTGCGTGCCTCGGACGCGGTGATGGCCATGAGCACTCCATAGTGGTACCGAATTTCGTACCATTCTACGTTTGCGGGACGATGCGCGGAAGAGGCTGTGGATCAAGTCCGCGCAGGCTCAGCCGCGCGCGGGTCGCCCCGGCCGCCCCGTGTACGCGATCACGAGCCGGACCGCCGCCCACACCACGCCGCCCACGGCCGTCGCGGTCATCGCCAGCGCCATGTCCGGCTGGAAGACACGCACCGTCGACAGCGGGGCGCCCATGAGGCCGGGGACGAGTGCCAGCAGCACCCACGCCGCGACGCCCGTGGTGAGCAGCGGGAACCACAGGCTGAAGAGCCCCGCGAAGCCCGCGCGCGTCTTGGCTCGCACCGCGTCGCGCTTGGCCCACGCCCAGACCATGGCCGCGAGGTACACGAGCGGTGCGAGCGCCAGGCCGAGGAACAGCGCCTTCTGGGCCCAGCGGGAGCCCTCGCCGTCGTAGTCGAGGCCCAGCGCGATCGCCGTGGTCCCGTAGCGCAGCTGCGTGGTCTCCCCGAAGCCCACCCCACTGCCGCCGTTGACCAGGACGACCACCGCATCGTCCCGCGCGGGGACCATGGTGGCCTGCGTCTCGATGCCGGGGGTGGAGCCGGTGTGGCCCACGGTGCCGTCGGACGTGTCGACGTACCAGCCGAGGCCGTAGAACGGCGAGACGGCGCTGGCGGGCCGCATCATCCGGGCCTTGCCCTCGGCGCTCAGGACGTCGTCCTCGCCGTTCATCATCATCGCGAGGTAGGTCGCCACGTCGTTGGCGCTGGCGACGATGCCGCCCTGGGGTGCGGTGACGCGGTCGGTGGGGCTCTCCGCCAGCGGTCGCTTGGTCCAGAACCATGGCGTGTGCCCGGTGGCGATCTCGTGGTGGACCTGGCCGTCCGCGACGAAGCTGTGGTCCATCCCCACGGGTTCGAGGATGCGCTCGGTGACGTAGGCCTGGAACTCGGTGCCCGCGACCTCCTCGATCAGGCGACCGAGGATCTGATAGTTGGTGTTCGAGTACTCCCAGGTGGTGCCCGGCGGGTACGCCGGTGCCTCGTCGGCGAGCGCGGCGACGGCGTTCGCGAGGTCGTCGGCGGCGCCTGTGGAGCTCACGCGCGACGTGTTGCCCTGCACCGTCGAGAAGCCGCTGGTGTGGCTCAGCAGCTCGCGCACGGTCGGGGCGCCCGCGGCGGTGCCTTCGAGGGCGGCCACGTAGTCGCCGCCGGCAGCGTCGAGGCCCACCTGACCCGCCTCGACGAGCTGCATGACGGCCAGCGCGGTGAAGCTCTTCGAGATCGAGCCGATGACGAACGGCGTGTCCGGGGTCACGGCCTCGTCCGAGCCGGCGCGCATCACGCCTCGGGCGCCCGCCTCGGCCACCTCGCCGTCGGTCACCACGGCGTAGGCGATGCCGGGCGCGCCGGAGGCGGGCAGCTCGGCGGTGATGTAGTCGTCGACCGTGCCGCTCGGGGTGGCGGCGCCGAGCGCGGCGGCGAGCCCCAGGGCCGTGATGGCAAGCAGATGCCGCACGAAGGCACCCCCAGTAGTCGTGCGTGCGGATTTCCCACGACCCTAGCGAGGCCCATCAGCCCTGACAACGGCGACGTTCCCCGCGCGCTCCGTACGTGCGGTGCTCGCCGAGGCGTCCCCCCCCGGGCAGGCGCCCCCCGCGCAGGCGCCCCCCGGCCGGCGCCCTCGGCCGACACCCGGCCGCCGCGCCTGCCGGGGACCGCCCGACCGTCGCGCATCGTCCTCCTCTTCGTTCTTCATGTCTGCACGTGGTTCCCGCTGCACCGGCGTGTGCTCGGCGATGTCGGTAGCGGCGGCGGCGCGGGCATCTCCTCGGGGGCGGTACGCCGGCGCCCACCCAGGATCGCCACCCGTTGAGGGTCGACGGACGCGGGCGGCCGGAACCACACGACGCCGCCGTGGATCTCGACCTCCCAGCCGGTGTCGTGAAGGCGAAGATGGCAGCTGCGACAGAGCAGGACGCCGTTGCAGAGGTCCGTGCAGCCGCAGTCCCGCCCCCAGTGGTCGATGTGGTGCGTCTCCGTCCAGGAGATCGGGGCGCTGCACCAGGCGCAGCCTCCGTCGCGTACCGAGAGGGCGCGGCGCTGGGCGCGGGTGAAGAGGCGTCGCGCGCGTCCCAGGTCGAGCACCTCGGACTCGCCGCCGCAGACGGCGGGCAGGATCTCCGCGTTGACGGCGAGCTGGCGTGCGGTCGCGCCGGTGACGGGCACGCCGATCCCGTCGCATGACCCGAGGCCCAGCTCGTCGGTGAGCGCATCGCGGTCGATCGTCACCAGCAGCGTGGTCTTCACGCCGGACCCCGGGGAGTCGCAGTCGAGTCCGTGCGAGGCGAGCGCGGCCAGGGCGTCGACCCGGATCTGGGCGGCGTTGCGCTCCTCGGTGACGCCGGCGTCGCGGGCGGCACGGAACGCCTCGGTGGTCTGCGCGTCCAGCCACACGCGCAGGGGGGGCGGCGGACAGCGGGTCGAGCCGCGCCGTGAGCGTCATCATCCCTTCGACGTCCTCGCCCAGGGTGAGCGAGCGCCGGGCCCGGATCCGCTGCTCGCGTTCGCGCCAACCCGCGGGGTCGGCGGTGGCGCGCTCGCGCCAGCACGCCTTGCGGAGGTCGTACAGGGACAGCCGGGGGGCCTTCGCCACGAGCCGCTTCTCGATCTCCCACAGGGCTGCCCGGTCCACGACATCGAGGAGCTCCCTCAGCGTCGCGCGGATCAGCGCCGCCGCGTCGACCGCGACGGTGCCGTTGCCGATCGCCTCGGCGAGCGACCCGGGCACGGGCGGGCGCGGCTTGGGCTTCGCGGGCTTCGGTTGCGGGTCGGGCGAATCGGGATCGTCCTCGCCGCCGCCGCCTCCCGCCCCGCCCTCATCGGGGTCGTCCGGATCGCCGGGACCATCGGGGTCCTCGGGCTCGTCGGGGTCCATCGCGAGGCCTGCGCCGATCAGAGTGCGCGCCTCCGCCACCGTCCCGCCGAGCAGGCTCGCGATGAAGTACTCCGGGCTGCGATGTCCCGCCTCTCGCGTGATCCCTCCGCGAAGTCCCGGACCGCCCGCGTCCCGCGACACGGCTGCAGCGATGGGGGCGGCCAGGCGGCGTGCCTCGGACAGCACCTCGCACGCGGCGACGATCGCGTCGTGGAGTCCCTCGCCGTGAAGCTCCCTGGTCTCGGCGCCGTCGAGCGCGCGCACACGAGCGGCTGCCCGGTCGAGTGCGGCGGTCGTGACGTCCATGGAACAAGTTCATCACGGGGGTCTGACATCGAGATCCGACATCGCTCCTGGTAGATGTGAAAAAGTTGCGACGGAATGGGCCTGTGGACATCGCCCCCGAGGCGCCGCCAGGACGATGCGCGGAACCCCGCCTGTGGAGAACCGCCCAGGGGCACGCCGGCTGGCTAGCGTCGAGGCATGCGCGAAGAGCGACGGTGGTCCGAGGACTGGGGCGGGAGCTGGGACGAGGGGGTGTCCCGTCCTGGCGAGCGCGTCTACGGCGTGCTCTCCGATGCCTCCGAGGAGCTGCGGACGGAGTTCCTCGAATCCGGCGACCGCCCCTACAGGTCGCGCGAGTGCGCCGGGTGCGCGCTCGACCTGATCCTCGCCTTCGCGGAGGTGGTCAGCCTGGGCGGGCCGATGCGGTGGGACGCCCGCGTGGTCGGGCACCTGGTGCGTGTGTGGGCGCCTGGCATCGCCAAGAACTGCGGCGCGGCGGAGGCGATGCCGTCGGTGCTTGCCGCCTTCGTGCGCTTCGTGCACCGCCGCGAGGGCGTCGATAGGGTCACGTCTCGCGAGGTGGCCCGTGAGATCCACGAGGCCGTCCAGGCAGGGTTCGGCAGCGGCGAATGGAGCGGGCGCGGGTACCGCGACCCATGGCTCCGCGATGCCGCCGTGCGCGAAGAAGGGGAGCGGGCGCGTGAGCGCCTCGCAGCGTCCGTGGGCGGGCCCGATGCGCTCGCCGCCCTCGACGCCGAGCCGATCCCCGACGAGGACTTCGTGTGGGATGGGATCGCAGACGACATCCGCACGCGCGTGGCCGAGCACCTGGTGCTGCTCGACGAGGTCGCGAACGGGCATCTCGACGTCGAGCATCGCACCGCGATGCGGCGTCTTCTCGCGCGGATCGCGATCGCCGACGCCGCAACCTTCCGGCGTGAATGCTCGGTGGTGCGCGGCGCGGCGGGCATGTGTCTCGTCGTGTGCGAGGCGAACGACACGGTCGCCGCCTATCGCCAGGGGGCCAACGTCAAGGTTCTCGCGGGCTGGTTCGGGACCGACGGAGGAGTGTCGGGCCGTGCTCACACCTTCCGGCGTGCGATAGGCGCGCCGTTCGTTCTCGACCGGATCGGGACTCGAGAGCCGATGCCGCTCGGATCCGCCGACCTGCTGGTGTCGTCACGCCGCGCGGCGATCATCGAGGAGCGCGACCGCCTCGCGTGACCCCACGGCGGTGACGGAGGAGAGCAACCGCAACCCCCGCATCGTCCCCCCGCAATCCCACCCTCAGCGATCCCTCACCCGGGGTTCACGTCGATGAAACACGCCTCCCGTACGGTCGAAGTTCGGCTTCCATCCCAGGAGGAGACATGCTCGAGGACTGGTTCGGATTCGGGGTCGCCGTCGCGATCGGCGTGGGCGGGGCACTGCTCTTCGCGCTCGCGGTCGAGGTCATCATGCGGCTCGTCGCGCGCCGCTACCCGTGGGCCCGCGACCTCCAGACGAAGGCGCGCAACCCGTTCTGGGCGCTCGTGCTCGTGCTGGGGCTGTGGGTCGGCGTGCATGCCGCGCTGCGCAACACCGACTGGATGCCGATCGTCGGCCGCGTCTTCACCGTCGCCGCCATCGCGACGCTCGCGTGGCTGCTCATCGCGCTCGTGCGCTTCGTCGCCGACCTCGCGCTCGCTTACAACAACATCGACATGCCCGACAACCGGCTCGCGCGTCGGCTGCGGACGCAGACGCTCATCGTCAAACGGCTCGCCATCGCGCTCATCGTGGTGATCGCGGTGGGTGCCGAGCTGTTCAGCTTCGACGCGGTGCGCGCGGTCGGGGCGTCGGTGCTGGCCTCGGCGGGCATCGCGTCGATCGTCGCGGGCCTCGCGGCCCAGTCGGTGCTGGGCAACATGTTCGCCGGCATCCAGCTCGTCTTCAGCGACGCGCTGCGGGTCGACGACGTCATCGTCGCCCAGGGGGAGTGGGGCCGCGTCGGCGAGATCACGCTCAGCTACGTGGTGCTCGACCTGTGGGACGACCGCCGCCTCGTCCTGCCCTGCACCTACTTCACCACCACGCCCTACGAGAACTGGACGCGGCAGGGCTCCGAGCTGCTCGGCTCCGTCGAGTTCGACCTCGACTGGCGCGTCTCCCCGCAGCGGATGCGGGAGCACCTCGAGCAGGTCCTCACCGAGACGCCGCTGTACGACGGCCGCGCCAACGTCCTCCAGGTGACCGAGGCGACCGCCGGCTACGTGCGCGTGCGCATCCTCGTCACCGCCAAGGACGCGCCCACGCTCTACGACCTGCGCTGCTTCGTCCGCGAGGCCATGGTGCTGTGGATCCAGTCCGTCATGCCCGATGCGGCGCCCGCGCAGCGCGTGCTCGTGTCCGAGGCCGTCCCGGCGGGGACCGGGCCTGCCGGGCCGAAGCGGCGGAGCCTCAAGCCCGAGCAGGCGGGGGAGTCGGGCTTCTTCACCGGGTCGGCCGAGGCGGAGGAGCGGGCGAGCCACTTCACGCACGCGATCCCGCGCGTGCCCCGGGACGGCGAGGGGGACGATGCGGTGGTCGAGGAGGACGTGACGGTCGGCGAGCCTCTCGAGGAGACGGCCGGCGCGCGTGCGCGTGACTAGGGCCGGTGCGGTCGCCGGGCCGGCAGCGAGCGCCTACTCCGCGAAGACGAACTCGACCTCGATGGTCGGGTCGATCGCTCGGATGATGTTGCCGTAGAAGAACTGGGTCTGGTCCTGCAGGACGTCCTGGTTCGACTCGATGGCCTCGTCGAACTCCTTGGCGTTGAGCACCTCGTTCACGGTGTCGAGCTCGTCGATGTCGGCCGTCGCCCAGCTGAGGAGACCATTGGACTCGGTGGCGGTCTCGAAGTGAGGCTCGCTGTTCCCGATGACGATGAACTCGGGGATCGTCAGGGTGTACTCGTTCTCGCCGGTCTCGTCGATGGTGACGTCGCCGCCGTCGAGACCGAGCTTGAGGGTGAACGAGTACTTGATGAACTTCGACTTCTCGCTGCCGGGGATGACGACGCCGAGCAGCTCCTTGCTCCTGCGCTCCTCCTCGATGCCCTCGATGCCGACGCTGAGCAGCGACACCTCTTCGGTGCGCTCGATCGCGGTGATGACGAGGCTGTTCTCGCTCGACGACTGGTCGCCCCACGGCATGAGGCTCGGCGCATACGCGGACGCTGCCGACGCGAGGCCGACGCCCGCGACGACGAGCACCGTGCCGGTGGCGATCTTGCCGACGATATTCATGAATCCCCCAGACTGCGGGCGCGCGGCGAGCCGACGTTGGTCTCGTTGCGCCCGATGATTGCGCCAGCGTAGTGGCGGCGTCCGACAGTGATAACCACGCTGTTGCGGAGATCACGGCGCGACGCGAAAGGGACGATGCGGTAGTCCCGGGAGGCGCGATGGCGGCGGCCGGAACTGCGCTGCCGGTTGCGTCGACGCTGGGCTCCTTCGGTCCGGCGGTTGTCGGTGGCATCGTGCAGGCTTGGTGCATGACCGATTTCCAGGGCTATGCGGGCGCGCGATCCGAACTTGATGTCATCGACGTCTCGTTCGACTTCAGATCCGACACCCCACCCGGCAAGGATCCCGATTCGCATAGCCCCACATTGCGGCGCTTCCACCAGTTGCTGTGGAGCAAGCCACTACCGGACGGTCGGCGTATCGAGTGGGACACGACTCAAACGTGGCGGTACCTGCACCACCGGTCGTCGATCGGCGAGTTCTTCCTGTCCAGCGACGCGGTCATGGCGTCATACGCACGGTGGGTGAGGATGCGGGACATCATCTCGCAGCTCACCCCTGAGCAGATCGAGGAGTTCGACACGCTCGGCTACACCATGGGCGGCATGATGGTCTGGCCTTCGGACCGCCGTGAGGGAGTCCACACGATCAACAGCGAGCGCGGATTCAACTCGCGGATCTCGGACCGCATGGACCTCACGATGGAATGCGTGCGCCGCTACTACCAGGGGCAGGACAGCCCGTTATCGCGCACGTTCGACGCATATTCGGAGTTCTTCGATCTCTTCACCGATTTCGAGGGCTTTACTGACTTCTTCTTGCTGGACGACCTTCTCGATCCGCATTCGGGCGACGTGACATTCTTCATGCCATTCCACGACTTCGACGGGCCATCTCGTCCGACGGACCTCGCCGAGTACATGGACTTTCGCGAGGCCAGCATGGACTTCATTCGTGCGCGCAATCGCCGCATCAGCGCGTGGGCGCCGAGCGAAGCGAATTAGAACCAGATCGCGGAATCGACGTCGTCGCTGAACCTCTCGGCTAGATGAAGCGGCGGAAATCGGTCGGCGTCGCCGCGCGCGACGCGGCGAGCGGTCCACGCCATCGCGGCGGCGTCGAGTAGGTCATCCGCGGAGGCGCCCCCCAAGCGTCCTTCGAGCTCCATCGGAACATCGATGCCCTCGGCTTGCAGCAACTGGTGCCTCAAGGTCATCCCTGCGAAGGTCTTCTTCGCGTGCGGGATGCCCGAGCCCGCCATCGCGCGGAAACTCACCTCTGGATGGCCCTCAACCAGCGGAATCCGAGCGCGCCCGGCGTAGCCGTCGGCGTCGAGGATCCGCTCCCGGATCGCGTAGGCCTGAGCCGAGAGGCTCTTGCCCGATGCTGCGACGGAGGCCTCGCGCGCGTCGGCGTAGGTGTCCGCCAACAACGCAGCGCGGACCGGCGTAGGGAACACGCTGGATCCACGCGGCTTGATGAACCGCCGCGCCAACGTGTCAGCGAGGCGCGTGCCGGTATCCGGGATGCCGATCGGAATGTCGACCACCATGCACGCGGCCGCGAATTCGTCGATTCCTCTGGTTTCGGCCGCCGCGATATCAGTCGCGACGAATGCGTCGATCCAGCGCTCGTCGCTCACCACCGCGACTACCCAGCCCGCCTTGCAGGCGTCCAAGCCGAGGTAGGTCATGCGGATGCCTACAGAGACTCGTAGTAGTCGCGCATGGCGCTTGCCATGAGAACCCGACGCTCTTCGAGGAAGTCGCGGTAGTCCGATGCGGTGGCATGCCAGATCGAATCCGGCACGGCGGATTCGCGCAGGCTGCGGTCCACCGCGTCTCGTGACACGATCTCGCCGATACGCCGCTCGCCGGTGGAAACCTGATCCGCGATGAGCCCCATGTAGTCGGCCGGAGCTTTGTCACTGATCGCGATGTTGATCGCAGTCTCCGCGAGCACATAGTTCGCGACCTGGTTCTTGTCAGCACGGTCGCGAATGCCAGACCTGTCCAGATAGGCCTTGGGGAACAGGTGATGAATGTCGCCTTGGCCGTCGAGCATCTGGCTCACCGTGATGTTCTGCGAGAGGAATCCTCGGGCCTTGCTGAACACCTGCGACGCCAGGAATGTGCGGAAGTAGGGGCTCCTCGTGCTGCTGGTCTCGAGCGCTTGCGGAAGCCCGACCCGCCAGAAGCCGTCAGAGAGTTCGCTCTCTTCGACCGTTGCGAGGTACCGGGCTGCTCCGAGCTCGCGGACTCGCCGGATGTCGAGCTCGAACTGGGTATCGACGCTCCCCGATGCGCGTCCCGTCAGCATCGACATGACGAACCACCGACGCACGATCCGCTGCACCTCGCCGAAGGGGAGGTCCTTGTCTCGCCTCAGCCGAAGGAATAGCGCATAGGCGAAGTTGAGCGCGTTGCGTGAAGTGATGAGCGCGGAGGTGTCGAAGCCCGCGGACTGGATGATCATCAGGAACTGGGTGAAGTTGTACTGGTTCGTGTATTCGTCGAGGGCACGCTCCAAGCGCTCGAACGACTCGAGCGCAAGCTCCTCCTTGAACGTTCGCGTCTCGAAGTCGCGTCCTGATAGGTAGCTCACGAGCGCGTCGATCCGTCCGCGGCCGAACTCGTGGAGGCCTGCCACGCGGATCACATCGCGGTAGTCGGGGTCGTAGAGGTCGGCCGCGTCGTCCTTGAGCCAGGAGATCCGGCGGAACTGCTCCGTAGCGGCGAACTCGGCATCGTTCTCGCGAATCGCCTCGTGGAAGTGCGGCGCCACCGCGAGGTGGCAGAAGTAGTCGATGTACTTGCGGAGGTTCGCGCCGTAGTCGCCGTAGGCGGCGATCTTGCTCATCGCGAAGTCCGCCGAATTCAGCACGACGCCCTTCGAGTTGATCCGGATGAAGATCTCGGTCACAGTCTCGATGTCGAGCGCCGCGTCGAGGTTGATGATTCCGACCTGCTTGTTCTGGATGCCAGAGAGCTTGGTGAGCGCTCCGATCACCGCATCGCGATCGGCGTCGGGATTCGCGGCGAAATAACGTTGGGGGAGTTCGTACGCCATCACCGGATTCATGAGCTCGGCAATGTCGAGAATCCATGCGGGGTCGTTTCGCATGACCGGCGTGAATGTCTCGAAACGCTCGGTCTGTGGGTTGAACGCGATCTGGATCCGCTTCCTCACGTACTCCTTGGTGACGATCTTCTGGCCGGCGAGTGCGGCGGTGAGCGCCGTCACACGCTGCTGGCCGTCGATCAGAATCTGCTTGTTGCCCGACTGAGTTCCGTCCTTCAGTTTCACGTCGTGTGTCTGCCACGTGATCAGGTATCCGACTGGATAGCCGTTGTAGAGCGAGTCGATGAGATCGCGAACCTTCGTGGAATTCCAGACGAATGGCCGTTGGATCTCGGGTATGGCAACTTGGCCCGTTGCTACCCAGTTGAGGATCGTGCCCACGGCTTGTTGGTGAACTGTGTACTTCTCCACGAAGTGCCCCTTTCGCCTTCAACTCGCACGATTATTGCGCGGACCCACCGCGCGGGCGAGAACGGATCGCGGTCGGTTGAAATAGTTGGTTTGATGGCAGAGCGGCCTGCCGTTCGCGCAGATGGTGCCCGGACCTCGACACTGGCTCCGTGAGCACGCTACGGGTCGCCACCTGGAACATCCAGGCGATTCGTGGTGCGAGCGACGAGCGCCTTGCCGCGATCGCGGCCGCGCTCGCCGCGCATCGTCCCGACGTCGTGCTGCTCCAGGAGGTCTCGAGCCGAGCGGACACCTTCGACCGGCTCGCGGCCTTGCTCGCGCATACAGGCCTCGCGTACTCCCACTTCGGCGGCCGTGATGCCGACCGCATCGTCCGCCGAGACCGGCGCAAGCGCTACGGCAACGTGGTCGCGAGCCGATGGCCCCTGACACCCGTGACGTGGACGCCCGCGCCGCCGTGGCCGCAACTGATCGCGGCCGCGGACATTGAGGTTCCCGGCCACCGTGTGCGGGTCGTCTCCGTGCACGCGCCCAATGCGGCCGGCAACGGGTGGGACAAGGTGCGCACGCTCGAGGCGCTCCGGGCCGGGCTGCTCGAGAAATCGGGCCCGTGTATCGTCGCCGGCGACTTCAACGAGCCGCGTACGTTCGCGCCCGCGCCGTTGTCCTTTCGCGCCCGCGCGGACGGCTCCACCGACGGGGGCTGGACAGATCGTTTCGGCGAGACGCACCCGCGGTCGCGCTGGCAAGCGGCGGTGACCGGGGTGCTGGGGGACGGTGCGCCGGTCGCTCTCGCCACGACGCTCGCGGGCGTCGAGCCTCAGCCCACGCACGTGATCCGCGTCGGGGAACCGCGGTTCTTCGACCACGTGCTGGTGTCGCCGCCGGTGTCGGTGGAGGGCCTCACCTACGACCATGAGGTCCGGTTGTGCCTCGAGCCGTTGAGCGACCATTCGATCGTCGTCGCTAGCCTCGCGCTCCCCGCGGTCGCGTCGGCGAGGAGCGACCGCGTGGGTGCCGTTGACACGCCCTACGGGCGGATCGTGTGGCGAGACGGTCCGCTCACTGACGGCACCAGGATCACGCTCGAGCGCCATGGCGAGGCGGCGCGAGACCTGCTCCTCGGCAGCCTGATCGGGCACACGAACGGGGCCGTGCTGCGCTTCCTGCCGTGACTCGTTCCGGGGTCCGGTCGCGGCGTTTTCAGCCGGTGCGTCGTGGGGCCGTTTGCCCTGACGCTCCGACGACGCTGGCGTGTCGGCGGCAGGCGGCTGGGCCTTGCGGACTTCGCGCGCTGGCAGCGTGCGCCAGCCCGCCGACGGCCCCAGTCGCCGCGGCTTGCCTTCAGCGAGCCGGATCGCAGCGATGCCCTTCGCGCGCGGTGGCTACTCCTTCTTCGGTGCGATGCCGAGCACTGCGTCGGCTGCGAAACGCCGGTGAGAGTCCACAAGCTTGGCATGCGCGGCGCGCGGCAGATCAATGTCGAGCACATCCGCCAATCGCAAGAGGTAGATCAGCACGTCGCTGACCTCCTCACCAGCCCGCTGTCTGCGGTCGGGATCGGCAAATGCGGCTACCGCATCGTCCGCGGGCACCCACTGGAAGAGTTCTGCAAGCTCCCCGACTTCCCCCACGAGTGCCAGCAGCAGCGACTTCGGGTCGTGGAACTTCTCCCAGTCGCGCTCACGCGCGAACTCACGGATGTCGGCGGTGAGCGCGCGGATGGAGTCGACTTCGTCACTCATGCGAAGACTCTCCCACAACGCGTTCCGTAGGCCGTCGCGTGGCTCGGATAGTCTGCCTGGGTCAGAGCGGATCGACAGGCTTTCGCCTCGGTGAACATGCCTCCCCGCACGAGTACTTCGTGCTGCCTGGGGGCTACCGATGCAGGTCGTTCGGCTGAGCGCCGACACTCTCGCCGCGCATGCGACTGGCGACTTCTCGCCGATCGAGCGCGCGCTCATCGACACGTTCGTCTACCACGGTTGGGGGAGGCCCGGCTCGAGCGAGATCGCCTCGTGGCGCCACAGCATCCCGCAGCTCGCGTCGGTGCTGACCGATGCCGGCCTCGGCGGTGTCGAGGTGATGCTGGAGCACCGCCTGCCGCTGACTTCGAAGCGTGCCGACGTCGTGCTCGCGGGCCTTCACCCGCGCACCGGCGATCCGTCCTACGTTGTGGTCGAACTCAAGCAGTGGTCGCGGGCGCACCGTCACGAGGACACCGACACCCTCGTTGAGGTTGAAGGCGTCGCGTACAACCCGACCCTGCATCCCGCATGGCAGGTGGGGGAGTACGTCCGCTATTACCGGGACTTCCTGAAGGCTCTCGCCGGTCACCCCGAGGAGATGGCCGGCGTCGCGTACCTTCACAACGCGGACGATGCGGGAGTCGCCGACCTCTGGACGATGCCGCCCAGCGACGACGGCCGCATGTTCACCGGTCAGCGACGGGGTGAGTTCGTCTCGTTTCTCCAGTCGCGTCTCGCGCCGTCGCCCGGAGCCGGGGCGGCCGATGTGTTCCTCGCCTCCGCGATCGGGCCGTCGAAGCAGTTGCTGAAGGTCGCGGCGGCCGAGATCCGTGACCGCGAGCAGTTCGTGCTGCTCGATGAGCAACGGGTGGCCTACGAGCTCGTGATGCGTGCCGTGGATGACGCGCGACGAGCGGACTCGAAGGAGGTCATCATCGTGGCCGGCGGACCCGGGTCAGGAAAGAGCGTGATCGCCCTGTCGCTGCTCGGTGAGCTCGCCCGCCAGGGTCGGACGGTACTGCACGCGACGGGCTCGAAGTCGTTCACGCAGACGCTGCGCACCGTGGCCGGCAAGGGGTCGACGCGGACGAAGAACCTCTTCACGTACTTCAACAGCTTCATCGGAGCCGAGCGCAACGGGCTGGACGTGCTGGTGCTCGACGAGGCGCATCGCATCCGTGAGCAGTCCGTCAACCGCTTCACGCGTGCCGAGCTCAGGGCGAAGGCGCAGCCCCAGGTCAACGAGCTGCTCGATGCTGCGCGTGTGCCCGTATTCCTCCTCGACGAGCACCAGGTGGTGCGTCCCGGCGAGATCGGCACGGTCGCCGACATTCGCGCTGCGGCAGCGGCACGAAGCGTCAACGTCCGACAGGTGGACCTCAACGCGCAGTACCGGTCAGGAGGCAGCGCCGCCTATGTGACCTGGGTGCTTCGGTTGCTCGGTCTGGAGCCGGGCGGGCCGATCCCTTGGCAGGACGAAGACGCGTTCGCGGTCGAGCTGGTCGACTCGCCTGAGGACCTCGAGGTGCGCCTCGCTGAGAAGCGCGCCGAGGGCTACTCCGCTCGCATGACGGCAGGGTTCTGCTGGCCGTGGTCGGACCCGGCTGGCTCCGCGCTCGTGCCAGACGTGCGCATCGGCGAGTGGGCGCGTCCGTGGAACACGAAGGCGGATCGCAGGGTCGGTCCATACCCGCCGTCGAGCCTGTGGGCTACCGAGGACGGCGGTGAGACGCAGGTCGGGTGCGTGTATACGGCTCAGGGCTTCGAATACGACTGGAACGGGCTCATCATCGGGCCCGACCTCGTCGTCAGGGATGGCGAGTGGATCAGCAGGCGCGAATTCTCCAAGGACCCCGCGTTCAGGAGTCGCAGGACGGTCAGCGACGAGGCCTTTGACGGCAATGTGCGCAACGTCTACAAGGTGTTGCTCACGCGAGGGATGGTGGGAACCGTTCTCTACTCGACGGACGCTGAGACCCGCGAGTACTTGCGGTCGCTGCTCGCGGGCTCGGAGGCTCGGTGATGGCTGACCAATCGCACGGTCCCGCCCTGGAGGTGGTGGCGCAGATCGAGCACTACCTCTCGACCGATCGTTCGCGGGTCGGTGACGTCTTCCGATTGCGGGCCGAGGGGCTCGACGCGGATCAGATCGCTGTGCGTCTGGGTGTTCGCACATCTCGCTTCGTGTGGAACAACGATCGGCTCATCGCCTTCCTTCTCGAAGGCGATGTCCCTTCAGCGCCGACGGTGGCCAGCTACTGCGCGAGCAAGTGTGCCGCCATGCTGCGCTCCGGCGAGTGGAGTCCTGCGACTCGTCGCTACCTCGAGCTGATCCGTCAGCAGGCAGCCGCGCGGTTCTGAACGGGCGACGCCAGTCGGGAAACGCCTCTCGGTGAGCACGGTGTCGTGTCCCGCGCGCCGCGAGATCGAGGCGTGGGCGGCTCGCCCAGACGGCTTCCCTACTTCAGCCGAGGGCGTCGGAGCCGACGACAGGGATCCCGAGGTCGCGGGCCTTCTTGGCCTTACCGGAGTTGGATCCCGGGTCCTTCGCGATCACGGCGGCGACGCCCTTCTTGACACCGGGCCACACGACGAGGCCCCGGGACTCGGCGATCGAGCTGAGCCTTGCCTTGTCGGCCGCGGCGTGCCCGGTGAAGACGACGAGCGCGCCGGGAGTGAGGTCCAGCGAGGTGGACACTGTCGCCACCCGGGAAGTCGCGTGCGCCAGCAGCGCCTCGACCTCGAGGTCCGCGAGACCGAGGAGGTTGGCCATCTGGACGATGTGCGCGCGCTCGTCGGCGGTGAGGAGGTCGTCGTCGCATGCCGCGTCGACGACGCCGAGCATGTACGTGCGGTGAAGACGCTCGCGGTCCGCTGCGGACAGGCGGTGATGCGCGGCCTCGGAGTCGAGCGCGACCTTCTCCTGCGCGGTGATCTTGCGGTCGAGGAGGACACGCCCGAGGAGGTCGAGGTAGGCGCTCTCGCCGCGGTGGTGGCTTGCCCCGTCGAAGGCGGCGACCACAGACTCGAGGAGTCCGTTGCCGGGACGGGTAGCGCCACGGTGAACCACGGAGGTGGCGAGCGGAGCCGCAGCAGGCCAGGTGAGTCTCTCACCGGCGGTGGCGAGCTGGTGCCAGCGGCGTTCGACGGACGCGAACTCGCGGTACCGCGCGAGGAGTTGCGCGGTGGCCTCTGCGTCGACGAGCGCGGCGTGCGCGCCGTCCAGCGGGATCCCGAAGTGTTGGCAGGCATCACCGAGCTTCGACGGGACGCCGACCTCGCGCGCGAGCTTCATGGTGCACACCGCATCGTCCGGCGTCAGCGCGATCGGGACGCCCGCGCGCGCGTACTCCGCGGCGAGGAAGCGGACGTCGAACGGCGCGTTGTGGGCGACCACGGTGCGTCCGCCGAGGAGCTCGGTGAGGTCGCCGACGATGCGGTCGAACGTCGGCGCGACGCGGGTGTCGGTTGCGTCGATACCGTGAACGTGCTGAGCGCCGAGGTCACGGAGCGGGTTGACGAGCGTGCTGTAGGCGTCCTCGCGGCGGCCATCGGCGTCGAGGAGCACCACGGCGATCTCGCAGATGCGGTCGAGCGACTTGTAGGCGAAGCCGGTGGTCTCGAGATCGATGACGGCGTAGCCGGACATGGGGCTCCCTGCAGGTGGGTGGACGGTGCACAGATCGTAGGTGCTCGTGCCCGGCCTCGTGTGGGACGTCGGACGGATGGTCGCCTCGACGCCGGTCCCGGACCAAGGTCCCTAGCCTCGCCGAAGAACGCGCCTACCGTCGCAAGAGGAGGCGTGTCATGGACGACATCCGAATCCTTGAGCCCGACGGCCTCGATGGCCTCATCGCGGAGCTGCGACGGCGCGGCTACCGCGTCGTCGGGCCGTCCGTCCGGGGCGATGCGATCGTCACCGGCGACATCCACGCGGCCGCTGACCTGCCAAAGGGCGTCGGCGACGAGCAGGAGGCGGGCACCTACCGGCTGAGGCAACGCGACGACGACGCCTACTTCGGCTTCGCCGACCCCGCCCAGTCCACCAAGCCGGTGTTCTTCCCGGCCGAGGAGGTCGTCTGGCGCGGCCGCCGCGAAGAGGGCCACTTCACCGTCGAGCGCGACACGCCAGATGCCCCGCCGATAGCCCTCCTGGGAGTCCGCAGCTGCGACCTCCGCGCCGTCGAGATTCACGACGCCGTCCTCGCCGACCGGCCCTTCCACGACGCCCACTACATCGCCCGGCGCGACGGCACCTTCACCGTCGCCGTCGCCTGCGGCGAGCCCGCCGCCACCTGCTTCTGCGCCTCCATGGGCACCGGCCCACGCCCCGCCGCGACCAATCCAGAGACCCAAGAGCCCGCCTACGACCTCCTCCTCACCGAGGTCATGGTGCCGGAGCACCGCTTCGTCCTCGAGGTCGGCACCGAGGCCGGCAGGGAAGTCGCCGACGCCATCGCGACCACCCCCGCGGGCGAAGAGGCGCAGCAAGCGGCAATAGACGTCACCGACCAAGCAGCCGCCCGCCAGACACGGTCCATCAACACCGACACCATCCACGACGTGCTCCAGGCCTCCGCTGAGTCCCCCCGCTGGGACGACGTCGCCTCCCGCTGCCTCGCCTGCACCAACTGCACCCTCGTGTGCCCCACATGCTTCTGCACCACCATCCAGGACACCAGCGACCTCGCCGGCGACAACGCCGAGCGCCACCGCGTCTGGGACTCCTGCTTCTCCGAGAACTTCAGCTACATCCACGGCGGCCCGCTCCGCGGCGACGTCAAGGCTCGCTACCGCCAATGGATCACCCACAAGCTCTCCAGCTGGGAGGACCAGTTCGGGATGCTCGGCTGCGTCGGCTGCGGCCGCTGCATCGCCTGGTGCCCCGTCGGCATCGACATCACCGAGGAGGCCGCGGCCCTCGGCCGCATGGCGACCGCCGCATCCTCCACCTAGACGCGGGACGATGCGCCGTGCACCTCCGCGACACGAACGCGCCCGCACGCCCGCGCGCTCAGAGGTGAGATCAGCCACATCAACGCTCGCGAGCGGCCGACTTGCCGTCCGTTGTCGGTCTGCGCCGGTACCGTGAACGCCACGCGTTCCCGGGCATCGCCGCCCGGACGCGCATCGTGATCTGCACCGGAGGACTGAGGGGTACCCATGAGCGACACGACCACCACGACGACCACTGCCGTCGCGCTCCCCGACGACTTCCAGGAGCGCGTCTTCAAGGCGATCGCGGTTCAGCGTCCGGCCGCGGCGGCGTACATCAAGGAGGTCCGTCGCAAGGACCCCTCCGCGTCGCCGGCGGCGGTCATGAAGAAGATCGAGTCGCAGTACGTGGCGACCACGACGACGGCGAGCGCTGCGGCGGGAGCATCGGCGACGATCCCGGCGGTCGGGATCCCGGTGGCGATCGGCCTCGGAGTCGCCGACCTACTGTTCTTCTACGAGACGACCGCGCTGTTCGCGCTCTGCATGGCTGAGCTGCGCGGGATCGCGATCGACGACCCCGAGCGGGCCAAGGCCGTCGTGCTCGGCGCGCTGCTCGGCGAGAAGCGCAAGAGCCCGATCACCGGCATGGTGATGTCGGCGCTGCCTGCGGGCGCCACCGTGGCGGGGGCCCGATCGGTCGCCGGAGCTGCGGTCATGGGCGCCGACGCCAAGTGGGGTGATCTCCTCGCCCAGCAGCTGCCGGACTCGGCGCTGGTTCCGGTCACCATGGTCCTTGCGAAGCAGGCGATCGCGCAAGGCGCCACGATGGGCACCGTGAAGATCAGCACCAAGGCGATCCCCGTGATCGGTGCAGTCGCGGGCGGTGCCACCAGCTTCTACTTCGGCAGCGCCGTGGTGAAGTCGTGCCGCGAGGGCTTCTCGGCCCCCGCGGAGACCTGGCCCGAATGGCTCGAGCTCTCCTACTCGGACGGCAGCGACGTGCCGGACGCATCCCGCGCGGTGCTCGCGATGCGGTCCGCCTCGGGCTCGGCGAAGGACTTCGGTGAAGGCGTCTGGAGCAAGGTCGTCGACGCCACTGCGGCGTTCCGCAGCGTCGACCTCGACGGCGACGGGGTTGCCGACGAGGCCAGGGCGCTCACGGCCCTCAAGGGCGCGACCGCCACGGTGACGACCGCGACCGGCGGTGCCGCGAAGGCCGTCGGAGCCGCAGCCGGCGATGCAGCCAAGTCGGCTCGAGCTGCCGCGGGCGGCGCCGCCAAGTCGTTCGGGTCCTTCGCCAACAACGCGAAGGGCTCCATGGCCGGTGCGCTCAAGCGAGGCAAGCCTGTCGACGCCGACGATCCGGAGGCCTGACGCGCGACGGCTGACGCCCGCGCCTACAAACCAACCCCACTGGGCACCGCCACCCGCCTCACCTCGTCGCCACCCAGCGACACGATCGTCAGCATCTCGTCCCGCCCGGGCGGCAGCAGCCGCACCGTCACGCTCCCCTCAGCCGCGGCATCGAGCGCCGTCGAGACGGCGCGCACCACCGCATCGGTCTCGATGGGGGAGAGCGGCACGCCCAGGTCGTCCAGCAGTGTCACCGCCACCCCCCGCGACCTCGCCCGCGTCGCGGCCTGCACGATCGGCGGCAGCGCGAGCCCGTGCCCGCGCACCGAGTCGCGCAGCTGCGCCTCCACCCGCACGATCTCCTCGCGCATCGCCTCGGTGAGCGGCGTCCCCGACGCCAGCAGCGTGAGCGCGGGGACCACCACGTCGGCGAGCTCGTCGGCGCGCTCGTCCTGGACGCGCCGCGCCGCCTCGAGCGCCCCTGCGGCGGCCGCCGCCTCGACGGACCGGCCGGCGAGCGCGTTGATGCGGGCGCTCGACCGTCGCAGCGCCGTGCCGAACAGCGTCGCGATGATCAGCAGCAGGATCTGCGGCATCGCGAGGGTCAGCCCGTCGACCGCGCCCCGCCCCGCGAGCTTGGCCCACAGCATCGTCTCCGCCAGCATGACAAGACCGCCCGCCCACGCCAGCCGCGCGCGACGCCGCAGGGTGAGGAACCACAGCAGCCAGGTGTTCGCGCCCAGATACCAGGTGGCACGCCCCAGCGAGCCGGTGTCGGGCAGCGCGTACAGCACCAGCGCCGTCGAGGCCACGACCACCCCGAGCACCGCCGCCGTGAGAGCGAGCGGGAACGGGTCCGGATGCGGCCGCGTCACCACGAATCCGCCCGCCGTCACCAGCGCCACCGCGACGTACGACGCCCACACGTGGTCGAGCAGGTCCGCCGTGCTCGCGACGAACGCGAGGTTCGACGCGACGTACACCGCCAGGATGAGCTGCGCACCGCGCGTGTGCAGTCCCAGCAGTCGGCTGATGTCGGTGCCGCGTGGGGTCGGGAGGGACGATGCGGCGGTCACGTCGTCGCCTCCGCGCGCCACCACAGCTCCACCGTCGTGCCCTGGCCGGGCGCCGACGCCACCCGCGATCCGCCGCCGCTGAGCGCCGCCATCCGCCCGCGGATGCTCACCTGCAGGCCCAGCCGTCGCGAGGACACCGCCCGCGGCGCGAAGCCTCGGCCGTCATCGCGCACGGTGACGCGGACCTCGCCCTCGGCCACGCCGACCGTGACCGTGCGCATCACGGCCTCGCCGGGCTCGCCCGCGTGGATGACGCTGTTGCGCAGCGCCTCGCCGGTCGCCTCCGCGAGCGCGGTGACGACGGACGCGGGGACGGGCTCGGACGTGGTGACAGTGGCCGCGACGGGCATGTCGCCGGCGATGTCGTTCGCCGTGGCGCGCAGCGCGGCCACCAGCTGATCGGGAGGGTATGCGGACTCGCGCGACCGCGCCTCCCGGATCGCGTCGATCGACCCGAGCGCCCGCTGCGCGCGTTCGGGCACCGCGTCCGACGTCGGCGTGCGGACGGCGGCGATGAGCACCGACATGATCTCGTCGTGCACCAGCGCGTTGATGCGGGCCTGCTCGCGCTCGCCGGTGCGCTGCGCCGCCTCGCGGGCGGCCTCCGCGCGGGCCCGGGTGGCCTCCCGGTCCTGCCGCGCCGCCGCGACCACCACGGCGGCCCCGGCCCCGGTGAGGATGAGCGACGTCACCAGCGCGCCCATCCCGTCGAGCAGCGACTGCTCCAGGTGGCCGCCGGCGGCGTAGTACTCGACCGTCGCGACGAGCGGTCCCTGCGCCATCGGATACAGCCACACCCAGGGCCGATGCCACGCGACCGCCAGCAGCGTCGCGTGCAGCGCGCCGAAGCCCTGGAGCCACGGCGCGGCGCCGTCGTCGAGGACGTCGACGGTCATCATCGGCACCCACAGCAGCTGCGACAGCACGAATCCCGCGGCGGCCGCGGTCACCAGCCAGCGCAGCACTCCGATGCTCGCCGCGAAGGCGATCACCGCGAGGCTCGCCGGGATCGCGACCCCCACGAGCACGGTGAACGCGCCGAACGGCGCGCGCAACTGGTCCATCTGGGCGAGGAAGCCGTTGGCGCCGCCCGCGAAGAGCACCGCGAACAGCGCCGCCGCGAGCCCGGTCGCGAAGTACGTGGTGCGCTGCATGCGCTCGAGCGCGCTGCGAACCACCGGGGTCTCGATGGTGGTCATGAGGCGCACCGGGCCCGCGTCGCATGCGCACGCACGCGCTCGCTCCCACTCCGCGCCATGTGCCGCCTCCCACCACACGTGCCGCAGCCCTCGACCGCCGTCGGCCGAGGTCCCCTGTGCCTATGGTGCCTGCTCGGCGGCAGATTGGCACGGGGCAAGTGCTGTGCGGCGGTGCATGCCGAGGCGCGCGCGCATCGTTCACAGGGGATAGTCAAGACCTGTAGCAGGTTCATAAGATTGCCTTATGACGCTGGCTTCCGCGTATCGCGATGCGCGACGAGATGAGGAGATCGCGCGACTTCGTCGCGTTCTCGCCTTGCGCGCCATGCTCGCGACCGGGATGTCGCAGAGCGGGGTCGCGAGGGAGCTGGGGATCTCGCAGCCTGCGGTCAGTCAGCAGCTCAAGTTCGCGCCCAACCTCGACGCCGTGCACCCGGCTGATCTCGTGCGCGCCGCCGCGCCGGTGCTCACCGCGCTCGCTGGCGAGCGAGGCTACGGACACCTCGCGGTGTTCGGCTCGGTCGCGCGTCGTGAGGCGAGGCCGGAGTCGGACGTCGATCTGCTCGTCGAGGCGCCGGAGGGCACGTCGTCGCTGGAGTTCGTCGCGTTCGCACGGCTGCTGGCGCAGGTGCTCGGCCGCGAGGTCGATCTGGTGGAATACGGAAGCCTCCGACCAGGTCTCGACGATGACATCCGTCGCGACGCGGTGCTCCTGTGATGGATCGCCGTGCCGCCAAGGAACTCCTCCACATCGAGGGGTGGCTCGACCGCGTCGACGAGATCGCGCAGCGCGGGCGCGACGCCTATCTGGCAGACGACCTCCTTCAGGAGGCGGGCGACTCGCTCATGATGAAGCTCGGCGAGGCGGCGAACCGGCTCGCACGGCTCGGCGTCCTCGCGCCCGACGGCGTCGAGTGGGCGCTCGCCGTCGCGAACAGGAACTTCATCATCCACCAGTACGACCGTGTGAATCGGTCCATGACGTGGCTGACCCTCGCCGTCGACCTGCCGAGGTGGAGGGCTTCGCTCGCGCCCGTGTTCGCCGATGCGGCGGCCGCGATCGCCGGCGACGGCGCCTAGCCTCGCGCCCCACCCGGACCAAGGTCCCTTCCGCCTCGCCCACAGCGTCCTAGCGTCGCTAGAGGAGGCGTCTCATGACCACCACCGCAACCCGCGCATCGTCGCCCGGCTCGCAGCCCGCCGACCCCATGGTCCCGCGCCGCTACGTCATCACCCACGTGCGCCAGGACACCCGCGACACCTTCACGCTCCTGCTCGACCCCGCGGACGGCGGGCCACCGCTCGACTTCGCGGCCGGCCAGTTCACCATGCTCCACGCCTTCGGCGTCGGCGAGGTGCCCATCTCCATCTCCGGCGACCCGGCCAGCCCCGCGCCGCTCGAGCACACCATCCGCAACGTCGGCGCCGTCACCCGCGCCCTCGTCGAGGCGGCGCCCGGCACCGAGATCGGCGTGCGCGGCCCCTTCGGCACGTCATGGGACGCGGACGATGCGGTGGGCCACGACGTCGTGTTCGTCACCGGCGGCATCGGCCTGGCCCCGCTGCGCCCCGCGATCCTCGACGTGCTCCGCAACCGCGACGCCTACGGCAAGGTGCTCCTCCTGTACGGCTCCAGGACGCCGGACGACATCCTCTACGGCCACGAGATGCACCGCTGGGCGGACCTCGACGGCGTCAACCTCCAGATGACGGTCGACAACGCGCCCTACGGCTACAAGGGCAAGGTCGGCTTCGTGACGGAGCTGGTGGCCCGGGCCGGCTTCGACCCCCGCAACGCCTTCGCCTTCGTGTGCGGACCCGAGGTGATGATGCGGTCCGCCGCGACCGCGCTCAACGCCCGCGGCGTCCCCAAGCCCAAGATCCGCCTCAGCATGGAGCGCAGCATGAAGTGCGGCGTGGGACTGTGCGGCCACTGCCAGCTGCGCGAGCTGTTCGTGTGCGTCGACGGGCCTGTGCTCGACTTCGCGCGCCTCGAGCCGCTCATGAACGTCCGCGAGCTCTGAGCGCGCCCGAGGCGAAGGGGGAGTGACCGCTGTCGGTCCCGCCCGCTAGGGTCGAACTCCTGCCCCCGACGCGAAGGAGACCCGCTGCGCATGCGGTACGCACTCGACAACCGCCTGGTCGTGGGCGTGGCCTCGTCCGCGCTGTTCGACCTTGCCGAGTCCGACGCCTACTTCCGCGAGCACGGCGAGACCGCGTACCGGCACTACCAGGACGAGCGCATCGACGAGACGCTCGAGCCCGGCGCCGCCTTCCCGTTCGTCCAGCGCCTCCTCGCGCTCAACGACCTGCGCGCCGACGACCCCCTGGTCGAGATCATCGTCCTCTCGCAGAACGACCCCAGCACCGGCCTGCGGGTGATGCGGTCCATCGAGGCGCAAGGCCTCACGATGACCCGCGCCGTCTTCACGCAGGGACAGGCGCCGTACGCGTACATCGGCGCGCTCGAGATGTCGCTGTTCCTGTCCGGCAACCGCGAGGACGTGGACGATGCGATCGCCGCGGGCTTCCCCGCGGGTCACGTCCTCCCATCGGCGGCCGCGTACGACGCGTCGGACCCCGGCCTGCGCATCGCCTTCGACTTCGACGGCGTCCTCGCCGACGACGGCTCCGAGCGCATCTTCAAGACCGCCGGCATGGACGCCTTCCGCGACCACGAGGTCGACCGTCGCGACCACGCCCTCCGCCCGGGCCTTCTGCAGCCCCTGCTCAAGGACCTCAACCGCATCCAGGCGCTCGAGCGGGCCCGCAAGGACTCCGACCCGGCGTACGAGGAGCGTCTGCGCATCGCCCTCGTCACGGCCCGCGCCGCCCCGGCCCACGAGCGCGCCGTGCGCTCCCTGCGCGACTGGGGCGTCGAGGTCAACGACGCGTTCTTCCTCGGCGGCGTCGCGAAGTCGCAGGTGCTCGAGGTGATGAAGCCGCACATCTTCTTCGACGACCAGGCCACCCACCTCGAGGACGCCACCGACTTCATCATGGGCGTCCACGTGCCCTACGGCGTCGCGAACGAGATCGTCGAGACCGCGCCTGCCCAGGAACCGGCCGGGTAGCAGGCCCCACCCGGACCAAGGTCCCTTTCACGCCCCGGATAGCGGCCTAGCGTCGCTAGAGGAGGCGTGTCATGGACGACATCCGATTCCTCGCACCGCCCGCTCGTCGGAGGGGGTGCTGACATGGTCGAGCACGCCCACACGCACCCCCACGAGCACGAGCACGATGCGGCGGTCGCCACCGAGCCCACCCCGCCCGACGCCCGCCCCAAGCTCGCGGTGTGGAAGTTCGCGTCCTGCGACGGCTGCCAGCTGAGCATCCTCAACTGCGAGGACGAGCTCCTCCAGATCGCCGAGTCCATCCACATCGCGTACTTCCCCGAGGCCACCCGCGCGATCGTCGCCGGTCCCTACGACCTGAGCCTCGTCGAGGGCTCGATCACCACCCCCGAGGACGTCAAGCGCATCCACGAGATCCGCGCGCAGTCCGGCACGGTCGTGACGATCGGCGCGTGCGCGACCGCGGGCGGCATCCAGGCGCTGCGCAACTGGGCCGACGTCGACGAGTTCCGCTCGATCGTCTACGCCCACCCCGAGTACCTCTCGACGCTCGACACCTCCACCCCGATCGCGAGCCACATCGACGTCGACTACGAGCTGCGCGGCTGCCCGGTCGACAAGACCCAGCTGGTCGAGGTGCTCGCCGCGTTCCTCAACGGCCGCAAGCCCCGCATCCCCACGTACTCGGTGTGCGTCGAGTGCAAGCTCAAGGGCAACGTCTGCGTCCCGGTCGCCACCGGCACGCCCTGCCTCGGCCCCGTGACCCAGGCCGGATGCGGCGCGCTCTGCCCGTCCTACGGGCGCGGCTGCTACGGCTGCTTCGGCCCCCAGGACTCCGCGAACACCGAGGCCATGACACGCCAGCTCGCGGAGCTCGGCATGTCCAACGCCGACATCGTCCGCGTCTACCGCACCTTCAACGCCGGCTCCCCGGAGTTCGCCGCCGCGAGCGACCAGGCGGCCGCCGCATCGTCCACCGGAGGTCCGACATGACCCACCAGCTCAAGGACGGCGGCCAGGTGATGCAGGTCGGCATGCTCGCGCGCGTCGAGGGCGAGGGCGGCATGCACATCGAGTTCAAGGACGGCCGCGTCGAGTCCGTCCAGCTCAACATCTTCGAGCCGCCACGCTTCTACGAGGGCTTCCTGCGTGGCCGCAAGTTCACCGAGCCTCCCGACATCACCGCACGCATCTGCGGCATCTGCCCGGTCGCGTACCAGTCCGCGTCGACCGAGGCGATGGAGACCATCTGCGGCGTCACCACCACGCCGGAGATCCAGCTGATGCGCCGCCTGCTCTACTGCGGCGAGTGGATCGAGTCCCACGCGCTGCACATCTTCATGCTCCACGCGCCCGACTTCCTGGGCTACGAGTCCGTGCTGGAGATGGCCAAGGACCACGCCGAGGTGGTCCAGATGGCGCTGCGCCTCAAGAAGGCCGGCAACGACCTCATGACCGCCGTCGGCGGCCGCGCGATCCACCCCGTCAACGTCAAGGTCGGCGGCTTCTACCGGATGCCCACCGTCGCCGAGCTGCAGCGGCTCCGCCCCGCCCTGGAGCAGGGGAGGGACGATGCGCTGGCAGCCGTCGCCATGGTCGCGACCTTCGACTTCCCCGACATGGAGCAGGACTACAACTATGTCTCCCTGCGCCACCCCGACTGGTACCCGCTCGAGCGCGGCACCGAGGTGGTCGCCACGAGCGGCGTGCGCTTCCCGGTCACCGAGATCGCCGACCACGTCACGGAGTTCCACGTCGCCCACTCCAACGCCCTGCACGCATCGTTCGACGGCAAGCCCTACTTCGTGGGCCCGCTCGCGCGCTACAGCCTCAACTTCGACCAGCTGAGCCCCACCACGCAGGAGGCCGCACTCACGGCCGGACTCGGGGAGACGTGCCGCAACCCGTTCAAGTCGATCATCGTGCGCACCGTCGAGCTCGCGTACGCCTTCGAGGAGGCGTTGCGCATCGTCGACGCGTGGCGCGACGGGTACGCGCCGTCGGTGCCGGTCGCGCCGGTCGCGGGCGAGGGCATCGGCGCGTCCGAGGCGCCGCGCGGCCTCATCTGGCACCGGTACCGCATCGACGCGGACGGCGTCATCGAGGACGCGCAGATCGTGCCGCCCACCTCCCAGAACCAAGCCTCCATCGAGGCGGACCTGCGCAAGGCCGCCGAGCAGTGGATCGACCTCGACGACCACACGCTCACGCACCGCTGCGAGGAGGCCATCCGCAACTACGACCCCTGCATCTCGTGCGCCACCCACTTCCTCGACCTGCGGGTGAAGCGGTCATGACCGGCGGACGGGTGCTCGTGGTCGGCCTCGGCAGCCCCGACCGGGGGGACGATGCGGTGGGCGCCGCCGTCGCCGAGCGTCTCGACGCGCTGGGGATGGAGGGGGTCGACGTCGTCACCCGCGAGGACCCCACCCAGCTGGTCCGGCTGTGGACGGGGCACGATGCGGCCCTCGTCATCGACGCCGTCGCGTCCGGCAACCCGCCGGGCCGGCTCCACATCCGCGAGGTGGGGGACAGCGGGGAGCCGCTGCCCACCAGCGCCTTCATGGCCGCGGGCCGCGGCGGCAGCCACGCCTTCGGGCTGGCCGGCGCCGTCGAGCTCGCCCGCACGCTGGGCACGCTGCCCAGCCATGTGACGGTCGTCGGGGTCGAGGCGAAGACCTTCGACTTCGGCCCCATGTCCCCGGAGGTCCGGGACCACCTCGACGCCGCGGTCGCCACGGCCGCCGCCGAGCTCATCGCGCTCAGAGAGGAAGTGCAGTCATGTGCCTAGGAACCATCGCCCAGGTCATCGAGGTCCACGCCGACGGCCGCGCCGTCGTCGAGGACCACGGCAAGCGCCAGCTGGTGCTCGAGATGACCGTGTCGGACGACGACATCACGCCCGGCGACTGGGTGGTGGTCCAATCCGGGTTCGCGCTCGAGCGGATCTCGGAGAAGGAGGCGCTCGAGGCGCTGCGCATCCGCGACTCCCAACCGGAGGCGACGACATGATCTCCACCCGTGGCAGGGGCATCGCGCTCGCGGGCGCGACGGCCCTCATCTCCGGCGTCGCCGTGTACGTCAACTCCAACGGCGTGGCCGCGTACGGCGACGCGACCGCGTACACCACCGCGAAGAACGCGATGGCGGCCCTCGTGATCGCCGCCGCGTTCGTCGCGGCCCGGCCCGCCGGGGCACGCGTGTCGCGCCCCACGCGGGCTCGCCAGTGGTGGGGGCTCGCCTTCGTCGCCGTCTTCGGCGGCGCGGTCCCGTTCGTGCTGTTCTTCCAGGGGCTCGCCTCGACCGCCTCGACGCAGGCGGCGTTCCTCCACAAGACGCTGATCGTGTGGGTCGCGCTGCTCGCCGTGGTGGCGCTCAAGGAACGGCTCTCGTGGTGGCACCTGGGCGCGATCGGGCTGCTGGTCCTGGCGCAGTGGGGGCTCGCGGGCGATGTGGGCCTGGTCGCGGACCGGGGGACCGCGCTCATCGCGGCGGCCACGCTCATGTGGGCCGTCGAGGTCGTGGTGTCGAAGCGCCTGCTGGGGTCGATGACCCCGTGGACGCTGTCGCTCACGCGCATGGTCGGCGGTTCGGTCGCGCTGCTCGCCTGGTCCGGCGCGACCTCAAGCCTCGGGAACGTGATCCCGAGCACCGCCGGCCAGTGGGCGTGGGTCGTCGTCACCGGCGTCCTGCTCGCCGGCTACGTCCTCACGTGGCACCAGGCCCTCTCCCGGGCGCAGGCCGTCGACGTCACCGCCGTGCTCGTGCTCGGCGCGGTCGTCACCGCGGCGCTCGCGGGCGCCCTCGACGGCGCGGCGCTGGCCTCGCAGCTGCCGTGGCTCGTCATGCTCGCCGCGGGCGGGCTGATCTTCCTGCTCCCGACCCGCCGAGGCGCCCCGACATGACCGCGCGGCTGTCGCATCGTCCACCGTTGCCCGCCGACGGTGCGGTGATCTTCGGCCGCTACGCCTTCCCGCCCAACGACCTGGGCTACTGCGGGCCCGACCGGGCCGGCGAGCTGCTCGAGCGGGTCGACGCCGGCGCGTCCGGCCGCGCGCTCGAGGAGGTGGCGCGCGGCTTCGAGGGGGCGTGGCCGTACCTCCAGCTCATCGGCGAGTGCCTGGGGCGGTCGCCCCTCGACCCCGAGGTGGTCGAGGCCTACTGGCTGGGCGGCTCGGCGGTCGGACGATGCGGCGGCACGGCCTTCGCGAACTCCCTCGAGTCGAGGTTCCGGTCGCGTCTGACGCGCGAGGAGTTCGCGCGCCTGGTCGAGGGCGTCGCGATGGGCGGCACCCCGCACCACAGCTTCCACGTGTTCGGTGTCTACCCGTGGGTGGGCCTCATGAGGGGCGGGCATGTGGACGCGCCGCTCGAGGTGCTCGACAAGTGCCGCATCCGCTGGGGGCGCGTGGTGTCCGTGGCAGGCGACACCGCCGTGGTGGAGGGGCGCCATCTCGCGTGGGACGGCCGCTTCCTGCGGTTGGGACCCGTCACCACCGAGACCGCGCGCTTCCGCCGTGAGGGGCAGTCCTTGGCGCGGGCCTTCGACGCGGGGGACTGGGTGTCGCTGCACTGGGACTGGGTGTGCGACCGCCTCGACACCGCGCGCCGCGACCGTGTCCGCGCGGCCACCCTCACCGAGCTTGCGGCGGTCAACCGCTGCGCCGTTCCCGCACCCGCCGTGGTGCTGGCCTGAAAGGGGTTCATCATGCACATCCAGAGCGGGGTGCTCGACCCCGGGGTCCTGATCGTCACGGGGGCGGCCGCCATCGGCGCCGTCACCTACGCGGGTGTCGCGCTGCGGCGCGGCGAGAGGCGCTGGGGGCTGGCTGCGGCCGGCGCCGGCGCGGTGCTCGTCGCGCACCTGCTCGACGTGCCGCTCGGCATGGGCGGCACGCTGACCGCCCACGTCATCGGCGGCACGCTGCTCGCCGTCGCGCTCGGTCCATGGCTGGGGCTGCTCACGATGACCGGGGTGCTCGGCTTCGAGGCGCTGGTGCTCGGCGACGGGGGCGTGGGTGCCCTCGGGGCGAACGTGCTCGTCATGGGCGTCGCGGGGGTGCTGGTCGGATGGGCGGTCTACCGGGGCGTGCTGCGGGCGGTCGCGCGCTGGCGCGGCGAGCTCCCGGGGGACCGCTGGGTCGTGCTGGCGTCGGGCGTGGCCGCATGGGTGAGCGTCGTCGCATCGTCCCTGGTGCTGTGGGGCGTCTACGCGGCGGGGGCGCCGTCGCAGTTGGCGGCGCGCGCCTGGAGCGTATCGATCCCGCACCACCTCGCATGGGCGGTGCTCGAGGCGGCGGCCACGGCGGCGGTGGTCGCGGTGGGGCTGGCGTTGGCGGGGCATCGCGCCCGGGCGCTCGCGCACGCCGACACCATGGGCGCCGGCCACCGCCAGGTGCGCGTCATCGACGGCGACCTCGAGGCGCTGGGGTAGGGCAGGGGGTCGGGTCCGGGGTCCGGGGTCCGGGGTCCGGGGTCCGTGGGCCGGTCCCGTGCGCGGCCTGGCGTGGCCCCGCGTGTCGTCGCGTCCGCTTCCGCCCTCGGCGTGTCCCACGGGGAGACGCGCTCGCATCCCACTGTTTCAGGAATTCCTAGAACAGCGGTATGCGAGCGCGTCCTTCTCGGCCGACACGCCGCGGCGCACGCCACCCCGGACGGGCCATTTCAGCAATTCCTAGAACACTGCGGAGCAAGTAGCGCGCGCCGCGCCGCCACGCCCGCACCGCGCCGCCACGCCCGCACCGGTCCGCCACGCCCGCACCGGTCCGCCGCTTGTGCGTCGCCCCGCCGCTTCCGCACAGTCCCGCGACGCGCATCGTCCCTGCTCCGCCTCCATTGCCCGGGCCCTGCGGGGATGAGATAATGGAGGTAGCGAAGGGCAGTAGCTCCGAGCAGTGAACCCGGCAGCCTCCCGGATGGTTGGTCAGCCGGGTTTCGCGCTGTCCGGGGGCGTGCGCGCCGCGATGATCACGCGGCGTGCCTCCGGCCGCGGTTCTGCGGCTCCCTCACCACCTCGTGGTGGACGACGAGCGGCGCGATCGCGTCCCGGTACGCCCCGCCCTTGGACCACAGCCAGGCGGCGAAGTCGGCGATCCACAGCAGCGGCTCGGCGGGTCCGGCCTCGTGGCGGTACCTCATGCGGTGGATCTCGCCGGTGTGCATGAGCATGGCGATGGTCTGCCGGTCGCGGTACTCGACCGGCGCGTCCTGCTCGAGGACCCAGTGCGTCACCTCGTGGTCGGAGGCCCAGCGGGCGAGGGCGTCGACGCAGGCCTCGCGCGCGACGTACTCGGGGTGGGTCTTGGCGTGCTCGACGATCACGATGTCGACGCTGTCGCGGAGCCGCACGAGCCTGCGCAGCGCACGCTTGCGCGCCTCGGGCTTCTCCTTCGAGGTGTGCCAGCGCCGCGCGGTGCCCACGCGCCAGTCCATGACCTCACGGCGCAGCCGGTGCAGGTCGTCGGCGTCGACCACGGCGCCCGCGAAGCGGAAGCCGTCGACCTTCGACTCGTCGCTGAAGAGATGCCTGTCCATGCGCCGTCACCATCAACCCCTCACCTCGAGTCTGGCAGGCGCGGCGTGTGCGGCGCGCGGTGAGCTCGGGGGCGCGCGGCTCGCGTCAGCGCGTTCTCGGCTAGTAGCGCAGGAGCCGGCGAGGCCTGCGAAGCCTTCGGGGCGTGAACCGGATGCCGTCGCCGAGGTCGGTCTCGGCAAGCTTCTGGAGCCGAGGGTCCGGAGTCTCGCCGAGGTTGGTGAGCGCCTGGACGCGGATCCGCGCGAGCTCCACCTGCTCGCGCTCCAGCGGGCTGACGCGGATCTCAGACGTGCTCACGAATCGGCCCCTCCCCATCGACGCAGCGAGGTCCTGCGCCATCTGGATCCATTGTGCGGGTCAGAGTCCGACGCGTGCACCATCTCCGCAGCGGTGAAGGCCTCCAGGAACTGCGACTCGCGCGAGCCCTCGCCGCCCGCCAACGGGTCGGACGCGAGCGCCAGCAGCACGCCGCGAGCGACGCGTCGCTCATTCGGGTCAAGCGCGAGCTGACGCTCAGCCGCCCACTGCGCGCGCCTCCACCACTCGGCTCTCGCGTCTGCATAGGCGCGTTGGCGCAGCGTGGTGAGCCCCACGACGCCTGCAGCGACCGCTGCGAGCGCCGTCGCAATCGGACCGAGGTCGCCGACGTAGCCGATGATCCGCGCCCAATCGAGATCGACATCGCCGGCGTCGAGCGTCACCAAGGTGGCAGCGGCGCCCAGCATCGAGCCCAACGCGATCAGCGCGAGAGCTCCCAGAAGCGGGATGCGCACGTTCTGCTCGCTCATGCGCGGGCATCCGACACGACGCTTGGTTCGCGTTGCACCTCAGTCCACCTCGCCGACCTTCACCTCGACCCGGCTCGAGCCGTCCGCCGCCTTGGTGACCTCGAGGCGGGCCGGGATCGCGTCGTGCATCGCCTCGACGTGCGAGATCAGCCCCACCGTGCGGCCCGAGTCGCGCAGGTCGTTGAGCGTCGACATCGCCACCTCGAGGGTGTCGCCGTCGAGCGAGCCAAAGCCCTCGTCGATGAACAGCGTCGACAGCTCGATGCCGCCCGCCTCCGCCGTCACGGTCTCCGCGAGCCCGAGCGCGAGCGCGAGCGACGCAAGGAACGTCTCGCCGCCCGACAGCGAGCGCGTCGAACGCGCCTGGCCCGTGTGCGCGTCCGCGATCCTCAGCGCGAGGCCGGTCTCCTTGCCGCGGTACTGCGCCGAGTCGTCGTGCTCGAGCTGGTACTGGCCGCTCGACATGGTCCGCAGCCTCACGTTGGCGGCCGCCATGATCCGCTCGAGCTTGGACGCCAGCACGAACGACTCGAGCCGCAGCCGCCTCTCGTTCGGCGCCTTGCCCTCGAGGGCGTCCGCGAGGGTGGCGACCACGTCGCGTTCCGCGCGGGCGCTCGCGGTCGACTCGCCGAGCTCCCGGTACTCCGTCGCCAGCGCGTCCAAGTCCCGCGCGCGTCCGGCCGCAGCCGTGGCGGCCTCGATCGCGGCGTCGCGCGCACCCGCGGCTTCGGTGGCGGCCGCCGCCAGCGCCTCGAGATCCGCGGCCTCTTCCGGCAGCTCCCGGTCGGACAGCTCCGCGACCACCGCGTGCGCCGCCGCGAGGTCGCTCCGGTAGGACTCCGCCTCGGCCTCCAGGCGCGTCAACGCGGCGGGCTCGAGGCCTGCCCCGCGGGCCTCCTCGATGCCGGCTAGCCCAGACGATGCGAGCGCCTCGTCGAGCGCTGCCGTCGCCTTCGCGTGGGCCGCGGCGGCGTCGTCGGCTGTTCCGGTCGCGGCGATCAGCCTCGCGAGGAGGGAGCGCGCCGAGGCGAGGGCGTCGGCGTACGCGGCCACGGTGGCGTAGCCGTCGGGACGATGCGCGGCGAGGTCCCGCGCGGATGCGAGCTCGGTCGCGGCGCGGGTGACGGCCTCCTGGGCCGTCGCGACGGTGCGGGTCTGCTCCTCCCGGCGGGTGACGAGCGCCGCCTCGCGGGTGGCGAGCGTCTCGAGCTCTCGGGTGAGGCGGTCGCGCTCGGAGGCGGCGGCCAGGGCGGCGGCGTGCTCGGTCCGGGCCGTCTCGAGGGTCGCGGCCGCCGCCTCGGCATCGCCCTCGCCGGCCTTCTCGCGTGCCGCGGCGAGCGCGCGGTCGGCCTCGGCGCGGGCGTCGCGCGCGCCCGCGAGCGCGCGATCCGCCGCCTGCAGGGCCTCGTAGGCGGCGTCGACGGCCTCGTTGGTGACGTGGTCGTCGGACGGCCGCGCGGGGGAGGGATGGTCGGTCGCGCCGCACACGGGGCACGGCGCGCCGTCCTCGAGCTCGGACGCGAGGTGCGCGGCCTGCGAGCGGAGCCGGCGCTGGACGAGAGCGGCGTGGGCGGTCGCGGCGGCCGCGTGGGTCTCGGCGGCGCCCGCCTCGGAGGCGTGTGCCCGGTCGAGGGTGGTGGACAGGCGGTCGACGAGCCCGTGGGCCTCCACGGTCGTCCGCGCGCGCTCGACCGCGCCCGCGAGGTCCTCGACCCGAGCCGCCTGCGTGCCGGCGGCCTCGAGCGCTTCGCGCAGCTCCTGCTCGCGCTCGGGAAGCGCGTCGAGCGCGGCGCGCGTCGCCTCGACCGCATCGGCGGCGGCCGCGGCGGCCTCGGTCTTCCGCGCATGCGTGGCCTCGAGCGACGGGATCGACCGCTCGGCGGCTAGCGCTCCGGACAGCGCGCCGATCTCGCCCGCGAGCTCCGACTCCCGCTCCCGCAGGCCCGCCTCGCCCGCGTCGGTGAGATCGCCGGCGGGCCACGCGAGCCCGGCCGCAGGGTCCGCGGCCGCGACCTCGCGCGCCCGCTCCAGCGCGTCGGACGCCTCGGCGGAGGCGCGCTCGGCGCGCTCGGCCTCACGCATCGGCCCCAGCACGGGCACGGCCCGCCGCGCGGATGCGACGCGCGCCTCGCGCGCCGCCTGCTCGTCCGCGCGGGCCTCGAGGTCCGCGACGGTGACGCGTGCCCGGGAGAGCCGGTCGCGGGCACGCTCGACCTCGCGCGCCTCGTTCAGCGCGGCGGCGGTCGCCTCGGCGGCCGTGGTCGCATCCCCACGGGCCGCGGTCGCGGCATCGACGGCCCGGGCGGTCGACGCGGCGGCGTCCTGCCAGAACGGGTCCCGCTCGGCGACTGTCGGCGCGTCCACGCCCACGAGAACGGCGGCACGCTCGACGAGCCCCGCGAGCTGACCGTCCGCGGCGTCGACGGCGGCCTGCCGCGTCTTCGCGATCTCGCGGATGTGCTGCTCGAGATCCTCGAAGCGGCGCGTGCCGAACAGCGAGCGCAGCACGGTGCGCCGCTCCGACGTGTCGGCCTTGAGGAACTCCGCGAACCGGCCCTGCGCCAACAGGATCACCTGGAGGAACTGCTCGCCCGTGAGCGGCACCGTCGCGGAGACGTGCTCGCCCACCTCGCGCGGCATCGCGGCGAGGATCTCCCACTCGGCGCCGCGGCGGACGTACAGCTTCGCCTCGGCTCCCTTGGTGGTGGTGCCGGTGCCGCGCTTCTTGGCGCGCTCGTAGGCGGGGGAGCGCCACACCCGGTACTGCCGCGCGCCGACCTCGTAGTCGACGGCCACCGAGGTCGGGTCGTCCTCGCCGCAGAAGTGGCTGCGCAGGACGGGCTCGGCCTTCTCGTAGCGCGGCACCTTGTCGTACAGCGCGAAGCAGATCGCATCGAGGATGGTCGACTTGCCGGCGCCGGTCCTGCCGGTGATCGCGAACAGGCCCTCGGTCTCGAAGGCGGTGAGATCGATCTCCTGGCGGTCCAGGTAGGGGCCGAATCCCTCGAGCTCGAGGCGCAGGATCCTCATCGGGTCGCCTCCCTCGCCTCGAGCGAGCCCAGGGCCTCCGCGATCAGGCCCCTCTCCGCCTCGGACAGCGCGGCGCCGTTGCGCACGTACCCGAGGAACTCGTCGACCACCTCGAGGTCGCTGCGGCCCTCGACGCGCTCGGCGTAGGTGGCCTCGCCGTGGTCGTGGCGGGTGGCGGGACGATGCGTGAGGGTCACCGCGTGCGGGAAGCGCGTCTGAAGTGCGCGCATGGCGTCGCGGGGCAGCTGGTCGTCGGTGAGGACCACGTCGACCCACGCGTCCTCGGCCTCCGTGTGCGCGCCGGGCGCGAGCAGCTCCTCGAGCGTGCCGGTGAGGCGCACCGCCGAGCGGGGCGTGGGCAGCTCCAGCCACTCGACGACCGGCTCGGAGCCGGGCGCGCCGAGGTCGACGATCCACGCCCCCTTGGTCCCCGAGATCTCGCCGAAGCTGAACCGCAGCGGTGCGCCGGAGTAGCGGACGCGTGGCGCGAGCGTCGCGTGCGAGTGGATGTGGCCGAGTGCGACGTAGTCGGGCCCGTCGAACGTGCCGATCCCGACGATGTTGAGGCCGCCGCGCGAGATGTCGCGCTCCTCCGCGCGTCCCGACTCCTCCGTCGTGTCCGAGACCCCCGACGCGAAGCAGTGCGAGGCGACCACGTACCGCGCCGGACCGTCGGCGCCGCCCCGAGCCGCCGCATCGTCCCTGATCAGTCCCATGGCGAAGGCGAGGGCCTCCTGGTGGGTGGAGCCCTCGAAGCCGGGGAATGCGGCGCGCAGGAACTCGGGGTGGACGTACGGGATGCCGTAGAGGAGCACGTCGCCGTGCGCGTCGCGCAGCGCGACGGGGCTGGCGAGGTCCTGCAGACGCGTGCGGAGGTGGACGCCGCCGAACGCGGCGAAGTCGGCCATGTGGCCCAGGCGCGCGGGGCCGTCGTGGTTGCCGGAGGTGAGCAGCACCTCGGCTCCGGCCTCGCGGATGTCGCGCAGGGCACGGTTGAGCAGGGTGAAGGCGTCGGCCTTGGGGGTGGAGCTGTCGAAGACGTCGCCGGCGACGATCACGGCGTCGATGCCGCGCGCGCGCACCGCGTCCGCGATCGCGTCGAGCACGGTGGCGAGGTGCTCGTCGGTGGAGTGGCCGTGGAACGCGCGGCCGATGTGCCAGTCGGACGTGTGGAGCAGGCGCATGCCGCGAGGGTAGCGCCGACGTCCGACAGCCGGTCGCGCACCTGTTTCAGGGATTCCTTGAACAAGGGGGAGGGAATACTTCGTCCGGCGCGACACGCCTCGTCCGGCGCGACACGCCGCGGACCGGCGTCGCCCGGCAGCGGGACGATGCGCCTCAGGCGGCGGCGTGCTCCGAGCCGGCGTCGTCGGGCAGGGTCGCGGCGCCGGGGCCCGCGGCGGTCGGCCCGGACGCGTTCAGCAGCAGCGCGCGGAGCGTCCGGAACAGCACCATCAGCGGGATGGTCGACAGCGCGCCGAGCGCGGCCCCGACGAGGGCCGCCTTCCAGCCGAACGCGCCCCACGCGTCCGTGAAGATGCTGCCGGCGATCGCGCCCGCCGCGAGGGTCCACCCGACGAACCAGATCCACATCCACGCGTCCTCGTCGCCGAGGTCCAGCTGGATATCGTCCTTCAGTGCCTGCATGAGTCCGACCCTAGTGACGGGGGCCGACAGGCGCCTGCCCCCACTTGTGGGGATAGCAGGGGCGTCGATCCGTCCGATTCACTCCGCGGCGTCCCGGATGAAACCCGCGACGGCGGCCTCGACCTCGGTGGGGTGGGTGAGCGCCATCGAGTGGTCGGCGTTGGGAAGCGACACGTGAGCGACGTCGGGGAACCACGCGCGGATCGCCTCGATCTCCTCCTCGAACCAGTGCGCGCTCGCGGTGCCGCTCACCAGCAGCACCGGCGCCGTCACCTTCGCCGCATCCGCCTCCGTGTAGTCCCATGCCAGCAGCGCGGGGATGTCGGCGGTGAAGAAGGTCTCCGCGTCGGCCTCGGCCTGGGCGACCGCGCCGGGGAGCATGCGCTCCACGTCGAGCCGCCAGTGCGGGTCCATGAGGCGCGACAGGAAGCGGTCCGCGGCACGCACCGCGCCGAGGTGCTCGTACTCCGTCACCAGGCGCGTGTTCGCGACGCGGAACGCGGAGGCCGAGGCCGACTGCACCGGCGGCGGCTCGATCGCGACCACGCGCGCGCAGCGCTCCGGATGGTCCGCGGCGGCCTGCAGCGCGACGGCCCCCGAGTAGGACACGCCCACGATGACGGCGCGCGGGATGTCGAGCTCGTCCATGAGGGCGACGAGGTCGCCCGCGTCGAGCCGCACGGACCCGGACCCCGCGACGGTGCCCGCGGTGCCGTAGCCGCGGCGGCGGTACGCCAGCACGGGGCGCCCGAGGTCCGCGGCGAGCAGCCGGGCCACGGGCAGCAGCTCGTCGGCGGTGAGCGCCGTGCCGATGAGGATGACCGGCGGCTTGTCGGAGCGCACTCCGGTCTCCCACAGGTCGAGCTTCGCCCCGCCGACGTCGATCGCGCGCCAGCGCCCCTGCTCGACGACGCTGCTCATACCTGGCGTGGGACGTTGCCGGTGAGCTTCATGAAGGAGCACATGAACTTGTGCCCGCCGTCGGCGGTGGGGCCGAACATGCACGGGCAGCCGCCGTCGATGACGGCCATGCCGTGCTCGCGACCCCACGCGGCCGCCGCATCGTCGACGCTTCCCTGGCCCGGGCCGCGGTGCATCCACACGTCCTTGATGCCGAGCGACTCGGCCTCCTTGACCGTGTCGAGCGCGCGGTCGGGCCGCGTGCCGATGATCACCGCCTCCACGCCGCCCGGCACCGCCGCGAGGCTGGGGTAGGCGGGCCCGCCCTCGACGGACTCGGCGTTCGGGTTGATGGCGAAGGCCTCGTACCCGCGTTCACGAAGCCGCTGGTAGACCACGTTCGAGCCGTGCGATCCGGGCGTGCGTGACACGCCCGTGACGGCAATCCGCTTGTGCGCGAGGAAGGCGTCGGCGGCGTCCTTGATGGCAGTCATGATCCGCTCCCTGTGAGCTCGGAGTGGGGACCCTGCCTTCCATGGTCACGCGCGGGACGATGCGCGGCAAACGGAGCGGTGCCCCCACAAGTGGTGGCTTGAGGCTCGCGGGGCCCGCGGGGGAGCCTCGATGGTGGACGAGCACGGGAGCGGGGGCGCGCGAGATGAACAAGAACCACAGATCGATGGCCGCGGTGAACGGGTTCGCGGTGCTCGCGATCGCCGTCGTCGGCTGGTTCGTGTGGCTGTTCCGCGACCTTCCCCACGCCGGCGCCGGCCTGCCGCAGTTCGTCATCGCGCTCGGCGTGATCCTGCCGCTGTGGGGCGCCTTCGCCGCGAAGGCCGCGCACGACCAGCGCAACCGCCGCACCAAGCGTCGCTGAGCTCCCCGCAGGAGTCGCAGATCTCCTCAGACCGTCGCTGAGCTCCCCGCAGCGCGATCGGGCGGGGAGGCCCGGGGCGGCGACGATCGGGGACGGGTCATCTATTGCGCACCTGGCTGACACCTGCGCACCATGGCGGCATGGCCCCGCGCCGCAGCCCCGGGGGCCGGGACACGCGCCCGGCCTGGGCCGACCTGCGCGACCGCCCGGTCACGGACGTGCTCATCATCGGCGCGGGCATCAACGGCGTCGCGGCCTTCCGCGACCTGGCGCTGCAGGGCGTCGACGTCACGCTGATCGACCGCGGCGACGTCGCCGCCGCCACCAGCGCCGCCAGCTCGCGCATGATCCACGGCGGCCTGCGCTACCTCGAGAACGGCGAGTTCCGGCTGGTGCGCGAGGCGGTCGCGGAGCGCAACGCGCTGCTCGCGAACGCCCCGCACCATGTCACCCCGCTGCCCACCACCGTCCCGATCCACACGATCTGGTCCGGCCTGGCCTCGGCGCCGCTGCGCTTCCTCGCGGGCCGCGGCCCCGCCCGGCGCGCGCCGCGCGGCTCGATGCTCATCAAGGCGGGCCTCACGCTCTACGACGAGTACTCGCACGCCGGCCGCGCCGAGGACGGCACCGGCGTGCCCCGCCACACCTTCGCGGGCCGCACGCGGTCGCTCGAGGAGCTGCCCGACCTCGACCCCACCATCCGCTGCACCGCGACCTACTACGACGCCGCCGTCCGCGCCCCCGAGCGGCTCGCGCTCGAGATGGCGCTCGACGCGCTCGCCGCCCATCCCGGCGCCCGGCTCGCCACCTACGTCGAGGCGACCGGCGCATCGTCCACCACGGTCGACGTGCGCGACGTCGTCACGGGCGAGACCGCGCGCATCAGCGCGCGCGTGGTGGTGAACGCGTCCGGGCCGTGGACCGACCTCACCAACGCGACGCTCGGCGAGGAGACCGCCTTCATGGGCGGCACCAAGGGCAGCCACATCGTGCTCGACAACCCCGCGCTGCACGCCGCGTGCCGAGGTCGGGAGATCTTCTTCGAGAACCACGACGGGCGCATCGTCCTCATCCACCCCCAGCACGGCCGGGTCATCCTCGGCACCACGGACCTGCCGGCGGACCCGCGCGAACCCGCCGTCTGCACCGACGAGGAGATCGCGTACTTCCTCGAGCTCGCCGCGCGGGTGTTCCCGGGCATCCCGGTGACGCGCGAGCAGATCGTGCACCGCTTCGCCGGGATCCGGCCGCTGCCGCGTGCCTCCGATGCCGATCCCGGCCGCATCCCGCGCGACTACCGCCTCGAGCGGTCCACCCTGCCGGGCGGGGACGTGCCGCTGGTGAGCGTCGTCGGCGGCAAGTGGACCACGCACCGGGCGCTGGGGGAGCGCATCGCCGACGAGGTGCTGGGGATCCTCGGCCGCGAGCGGCGCGTCTCGACCGCCGCCCTCCCGATCGGCGGCGGGCGCGACTACCCGCGCCCCGACGACCGTGGCGACTGGATCGCCGTCCACCTGCCCGGGGACGATGCGCGGGCCGGGGTGCTGCTCGACCGGTACGGCACACGCGCGGAGGAGGTCGCGGCCATCGAGCGCCGCGGGCGATCGCGGTGGGACGAGGGGCGCCACCTGCGCCACGCGCCGTCGTACACGCGCGCGGAGATCGCGTGGATCGCGCGCGCCGAGCACGTGGTGCGGCTCACCGACGTGGTGGAGCGGCGTACCCAGCTGACGTTCCGTGGCGAGGTCGCACCGGCGCTGCTCGAGGAGGTCGCGAAGATCGTGGGACGCGAGCTCGGATGGAGCCGGCGGCGCCGCGCCGACGAGATCGAGCGCATCCTCGCCGCGCGGGAGGCGGTGCGGGTCGGCCGGGCGCCGTCGACCTCGGTCGCGCCCTCGTAGGGACTGCTAGCAGGCAGGATGAGCATGCCGCGGGTAGCGTGAGGCGCATGTCCTTTGTGATGGCGATCGACCAGGGCACCACCTCGACGCGCGCGATCGTGTTCGACCACGGCGGCCGGATCGTGTCCCAGGCCCAGCTCGAGCACCGCCAGCACCTGCCGCGCGCCGGCTGGGTCGAGCACGACCCGCACGAGATCTGGGACAACACCCGGCTCGTGATCGGTCAGGCGCTCGCGAAGGCCGACATCACGCGCCTCGAGATCGAGGCGCTGGGCATCACCAACCAGCGCGAGACCGTGATGATCTGGGACCGCGCGACCGGCGAGCCCGTCTACCCGGCCATCGTGTGGCAGGACACCCGCACCCAGCCCATGGTCGACGCGCTCGCGGACGAGGGCGGCGTCGACCGCTTCCGCGAGGCCACCGGGCTGCCGCTCGCGACGTACTTCAGCGCCACCAAGATCGCGTGGATCCTCGACCACGTGCCCGGCGCGCGCGACGCGGCCGAGTCGGGCGAGCTCGCCTTCGGAACGCCGGACACGTGGCTCGTGTGGAACCTCACCGGGGGCGTCGACGGCGGCATCCACGTCACCGACGTCACCAACGCCTCCCGCACGCTGCTCATGGACCTCCGCACGCTCGACTGGTCCGACGACCTCCTCGCCGCCTTCGGCATCCCGCGCGCGCTCCTGCCGGAGATCCGCAGTTCCTCCGAGGTCTACGGGCACGTGGGCGGCCGCTCGCTGCTGCGCGAGGTGCCGATCGCGGGCATCCTCGGCGACCAGCAGGCCGCCACCTTCGGCCAGGCCGCCTTCCACGAGGGCGAGACCAAGGGCACCTACGGCACCGGCACGTTCCTCCTGGTCAACACCGGTCTCGAGGCGATCATGAGCGAGCACGGGCTCATCACCACGGTCGCCTACCGGCTCGGCGACGCGCCTCCGCACTACGCGCTCGAGGGGTCGATCGCGATCACGGGCGCGCTCGTCCAGTGGCTGCGCGACAACTTCGGCACCATCCGTGACGCGAGCGAGATCGAGCCGCTCGCGGCGAGCGTGCCCGACAACGGCGGCGCGTACTTCGTGCCCGCGTTCTCGGGCCTGTTCGCGCCGTACTGGCGGCCCGACGCGCGCGGCGCCGTCCTGGGCCTCACGCAGTACGTCACCAAGGCGCACCTCGCGCGGGCCGTGCTCGAGGCCACGGCGTACCAGACCCGCGACGTGGTCAAGGCGGGGGAGGCCGACGCCGGCGTCCCGCTGCACACCCTCAACGTCGACGGCGGCATGACCTCCAACGAGCTGCTCATGCAGTTCCTCGCGGACATCCTGGGTGCGGACGTCATCCGGCCCGAGGTGGTGGAGACCACCGCGCTGGGCGCGGCGTACGCCGCGGGGCTCGCGGTCGGGTTCTGGGGCGACCTCGACGAGCTGCGCGACAACTGGCGGGAGGACCGCCGCTGGCACCCGACCATGCCGCGCGCCGAGGCCGACCGGCTCTACCGCAACTGGCAGAAGGCGGTCGCACGCTCGCTCGACTGGGTCGACGAGGACGTCGACGGCTGACTGTCGGACCCCCTCCATAGCGTGGTACCCACACCGATCCGCTGGGGGGACACCATGAAGGGAACGCACCGTGACGCGGGCCGCAGGCTCGTCGTCGTCGATCTCGAGAACCTGCTGGGCTGCGCGCCGGAGCTCGCCTCCGACGCCTGCTGGGCGCTCGCGCTCACGCGCACGCTGGAGGCCGTCGACTTCCGGGCCGGCCGCGACCAGCTCGTCATCGGCGTCGGCCCGGACTGGGTCTTCACCGCGGCGGACCTCGCGCCCGGCGCCCGCGTGGTGACGCGGCCGGGGGAGTCCGGCGCGGACCTCGCGCTGTGCGCGTGCCTCGAGGACGTGGACCTCGTCGCGGCACGGTACGGCTCCGTCGTGATCGCCTCGGGCGACCACGAGTTCGTGCGGCCGATGCTGCGCCTCCTGGGCGCGGGCGTCCCCGCCGTGGTCGCGGCGCTGCCGCTGTCCGCGTCGACCGAGCTGACGTACTACGCCTCGGACACCGTGTGGCTGGAGCGACCGGCCCGCACGCTGGGCGAGGCCGCGCGCATCGGCACCGCCGCGGGCATGGGAACGGTCGCGCTCGCGGCCTGAGAAGGGCGGCGCGATGCCGCCGGGAGGGAGGGGTCAGCCGCGCTTGGGCTGCGGCTGGAAGCGCGCCCCGGCGTCCTGGCCCGGGTTGCCGGCGACGATGCGTCCCGCGGGGACGTCCTTCATCACGACGGCGCCGGGGGAGACCAGGCACGAGCGGCCGAGCGTCACGCCGCCGGTGACGATGCACCGCGAGGTCACCCACGCGCCCGGCTCGATCACGACCGGACGGGTGATGAGCGCCATGTTGCGCCGGTGCGCGTGGCTGCCCGTGGTGATGAAGGTCTCCTGGGAGATCACGACATCGTGACCTACGACGACGCGGTCCTGGTTGTGGAACCACACGCCCTCGCCGATCCAGCAGTCGTCGCCCACCTCGAGGTTCCAGGGGAACTTCACTCGGGTGCGCTGACGGAAGATCACGCCGTCGCCGATGGTCGCGCCGAACGCGCGCAGCGCCGCGATCCGGATCCGCGACGACGGCTGGACCGCGTTCGTGACCAGCAGCCACTCGACGAGCATCCATGCGGCGATCACCAGGGGTGATCGTCCCCACGCGGCCCGTTCGCCGGGTGCCTCGCGCAGCGGGATGACCGGCGTCTCGTCGTCCTTGTCGCTCACGTGCGGCCCCCTCCGCTCGGTGTGCGCCCCGCCGGCGCATCGTCCTCCCCGCATCATGCCGTGACCCGCGCCCGTCGCGAAACCGGGGCCGGCACGAGAGTTCACACGACGTTAACCGTTCTTGGCACAACGCTTGGGCCGTTGAGGACGTCTTTACCGCAGATTGGAATATTCGTAACCGCGTTCCGGTTGCGCGAAGTGACCATCCGCGGTGCTATGGATTCGGGGGTAAACCATGACAGTTCCACACATTTCGGTCGGATCGTGGGGTCCGCGTCGGAGCAGGGACTTCCGGGTCCACTGGCCGGCTCGCGGCACGCGATCGCAGTCCGTCGCCGCGCCTCGCGCGGTGGGGTCGACCGGCATCGCGTGGATCGACGTGGTCATCCAGCTGCTGCTCGGCGCGGCGCTCGTCTACGGCATCTACTGGGTCGTGACGTTCGGCGTCTTCCACAAGGGCATCGACGTCTTCACCGACTGGTACGTGGGCGACATCGTCCCTGCGTTCTCGGTGGGCACGGGCCCCGTCATGGGCGGCACGGAGTTCCGCGACGGCTTCTTCACGCCGCACCCCGAGGTGCCGTCCGGCCTCCAGTGGAACGCCCCGTCGCTGCTGTCCTACGAGCAGCGCTTCGCCCGCTGAGCCGCTCTCGCCGAGCCTCGCGCGCTGAGCCTCGCACGCCGCGCCCGCCGCGGCGCTAGCGTGGAGCCACGCGAGGAAGGACACGGATGTTCACCGGACTGACCCCCGAGCTCTGCGCCGAGGCGTGGGAGCTCGTCATCCCCGCCATCGAGAGGGCGGCCGCGAACGGCGTCATCCGCGGCGCGGTCGGCGACCTCGTCGTCATGGACCCGGCCCGTCCCGGCACCCTCCTGTGGGCCGGCAGCATCGGCGACACCGAGGCCAAGACCTACGGCTACGCGGTCGCCAAGGCGAAGGTCGCGGAGCGCACCGGGATGGACACCTCGCGGGTGCGCATGGACCAGCCTCACCTCTACGCCGCGGGCGACATCGTCTACCCGGGAGGGGTGGTGCGCCACGGCGTGGTCGCCGCGTTCTCGGGCGTCGAGGGCGAGGCCGACGAGATGATTGCCGAGTGGTTCATCGCCGCCGTGCGTGGCATCGCGCGCCTCGCGTTCGTGTCGGCCCAGGGGCCCGACGCGACCGGCACGCGGTACCTCGGGGAGTAGACGGCGCCCGCGCCGCGTTCACCACGCCATGAGCACCCCCGACACCCCCGCGACCCGCGCGCTCGCGGACACCGGCATCGAGCACGAGATCACCGTCCACGGACCCGTGCGCTCCCTCGAGGAGGCGGCCGAGGCGCGCGGCCTCGAGCCGCGCCAGATCCTCAAGACCCTCGTGGTGCGCCGCGCCGAGGGCGAGTACCTGATGGTCCTCGTGCCGGGCGACCGCGAGATCAGCTGGCCCAAGCTGCGCGCGCTCCTCGGCGTGAGCCGCCTGTCGATGCCGGACAAGGACGTCGCGCGCGACGTCACCGGCTACGAGCGCGGCACCATCACCCCGTTCGGCGCGGCCCCGGACCCGGCGACCGGCCGGCCCTGGCCCGTCATCGCCGACGCGCTCATCGTCTCGCGCGAGGGGCCCGTGTCGATCGGCGGCGGAGCCCCCGGCGTCGCCGCGACGGTCGACACCCAGCAGCTCGTCGAGGTGCTCGACGCGCGGATCGCCGACGTCACGGAGGTGCTCGCACCCCGAGGTTGACCGGACCGGTACTCTGGCGCACGTGTACGAGAGGCCCGAGCTGCCGGAGCTGGTCTTCACCGACCCCGACGGCAACGCGATCCCGTACGGCCACCGCTGGGGAGCCGACGGGCCGCCCAAGCGCACCTACTCGCTGACGCGCCACCCCGAGCGGTTCGCGCCGCTCGCGGACGTCGCCAACGCCCTCATCGAGCACCTCGAGCGCACCTACGACGTCGACGTGCGCTACACGGACGGCATGCCCGAGGACGCCCCGGACACGGTCCGCAGCGCCGAGCAGGGCCAGGTCCGCATCGCCCGCGCCGCGACCCTGCTGCCGCGCCACGACGGCTGCGCGCCGCTCGTCATCGCGGAGACCACCTTCCCGTCGATCGTGGTCGCCATGGGCGCCGCCGGCGAGGCCCGCGCCCCCGCGTGCGGCTGCGACGCGTGCGACGAGTCCCTCGAGGAGAGCGCCGAACTGCTCGAGCGCCTCGTCTTCTCCGTGGTCGAGGGACGCTTCCAGGAGCGCTACTCGTGGACCGACGGCATCGAGATCACCCTCGGCGACCTCGGCGGCGCGAGCTACAGCCGCGAGCCGCGCCACGTCGCCGACAAGGAGCGCGTCGACGCCCTCAAGCAGAGCCAGCGCGAGCGTCACGGCCGCCGCTGGATGCCGTGGCCGCCGCGCCGGGACGATGAGGACGGCACCTGGGTGCCCGACCCCGAGCCGCTGCGCCTGTGGACCCGCGAGGAGCGCGAGGCCGCCATCGAGGCCGCGCTCGACCGCATCCGCCGCCGCCTGCGCAGCGCCTGACGCGAGGCGGCCCGGCGGGTCGCCGCTACGCCGGCTGGCGGGAGCGCTGGTGCTCGTCGAGCTCCGCGAGCCACGCGCTCGCGCGCTCCTCGAAGCGGTCCGCGGCGTCCGCGTCGTACTCGAGCGTCGAGTGGTCCATGAACAGGTGCCCCTTGCCCGAGTAGCGGAAGATGCGCGCGTGGGGCGCGTGGTAGAGCAGCGCGTCGATCTCCTCGGGCACCACCCACTCGTCCGGCTCGGCCACGTGGATCTGCAGCGCCACCTCGTGACGCCACACCCCGCCGAGCGCGGCCGGAGGCAGCGCCCCCGCGACCAGCAGGCACGCGCGGAACCGGCGCCGGTCCTGCGCGAGCAGCTGCGCCTGCATGGCTCCCAGCGAGTAGCCGATCACCACGTCCGCCCCGCGGTGACGGCGGGCCGCGCTGTGCGCGGCCTCCTGCAGCGCATCGTGCCCGATGCCCTGCGCGAACGCGACGCCCTCGTCGGTGTCGGTGAAGGTGCGTCCCGCGTAGCAGTCGGGGCAGTGGACCGTGTGGCCGTCCGCGCGCAGGCGCTCGGCGAAGGCCAGGAGCCCTTCGGTGAGCCCCAGTGCGTGGTGGAAGAGGAGGATCTCGGCCATGCCTCAGTCTCTCGCCACGCGCCCTCGCGCGCGACCCGAGCCGGTCGCGCCGCTCGCATCCGGCGCGGCTGAGGTGGTTGGCTGGGGGCACGGGACTCGGCCCGGAGCCAGGGAGGTCGTGCGTGGACGAGGTGCTTCTCATCGGGGTGGTGGCGGTCATCGCGATCGTCGGCGTGCACTCCATCGCACCGCGGGTCGGGGTCGCGGCTCCGCTGCTGCTCGTGCTGCTCGGCGTGGGGGTGAGCTTCGTCCCGGGCATGCCCGAGATCGAGGTCGAGTCCGAGTTCATCCTGCTCGGCATCATCCCGCCGCTGCTGTACTCCGCCGCCGTCGCGCTGCCCGCGACCGAGTTCCGGCGCGACTTCCGCGCGATCTCGAGCCTGTCGATCGTGCTCGTGCTCGTGAGCGCGGGCCTCATGGGCCTGTTCTTCATGCAGGTGATCCCGGGGATCGGCTTCGCGCTGGGCGCGGCGCTGGGCGCGGTGGTGAGCCCCACGGATGCGGTCGCGGTCCAGATCATCCGCAAGATGGGGGTGAGCCCACGCATCGTCACGGTGCTCGAGGCCGAGTCGATGTTCAACGACGCCACCGCCCTCGTGACGCTGCGCACCGCCGTCGCGGCGGCGGGCGCCAGCATGACGTTCGGCGAGGCGACCTGGGACTTCGCCTCCGCCGTGGTGATCGCCGTCATCGTCGGGCTGGTGACGGGCGAGCTGAGCGTGCGGCTGCGGCGCCTCGTGCCGGGCGCGGCCAACAGCACCGCCATCTCCTTCGTGGCGCCGTTCGCCGCCGCCGTCCCGGCGGAGCTGCTGGGCGCCTCGGGCCTGGTCGCCGCGGTGGTGGCGGGCCTGGTCGCGGGGTATCGCGCGCCCAAGTACCTGCGCCCCGCGGACCGCATCTCCGAACGCACCAACTGGCGCACCGCCGAGCTGCTGCTCGAGGGCGTGGTGTTCCTGCTGCTCGGCCTCGAGCTCACCACGCTCGTCGCCGACGTCGAGGAGACCCACGGCTCGGTGTGGGGCGCGGTGGGCATCGGCGCCGCGGCGCTGGGCCTCGTGCTGCTCATCCGCATCGCCTACATCGCGCCCGTGGTGATGGCGGCCGCGCGGCGCGCGCGCCGGGTGAGGGCGAGGCACGAGCGCGTCGAGGGCCTCGGCCAGCGGGCCGAGTCGCATCCCGACCCCGCGCATCGGGAGGCAGCGGCGCGCCGCGTCGAGCAGCACTCGGCGTACGCCGACTACCTCGAGAACCGCCCGCTGGGGTGGCGCGAGGGAGGCGTGCTCGTGTGGGCCGGCATGCGCGGCGCGATCACCGTCGCGGCGGCCCAGTCGCTGCCCGCGGACACGCCGCTGCGGTCCACGCTGGTGCTCATCGCCTTCGTGGTGGCGGTCGGCTCGCTCATGATGCAGGGGTCGACTCTGCCGTGGATCACCCAGCGCCTCGGGATCGCGGGGGAGTCCGTGCACGACGAGCGCGAGCGCGAGGAACTGCGCGACCTCCTGTCCGGCGTCGCCGACACGGTCCTCGCGGACGATGCGCTGCGCGCCCGGGACGGCGGCGCGTTCGCGCCGGGGGTGGTCGAGGCGGTGCGTCGCGCGCTGAGCCATGCGCAGGCCGAGGACGAGGAGACGGTCGGCCACGGCGCGCAGTTCCTCGAGCTGCGGCTCGCGATCATCGAGGCGCAGCGCGAGCGCATCCTCGAGGTGCGCGGGCTCGGCACGTACGGCTCCGAGACCCTGGGCGACGCCATGCGGATCCTGGACGCGGAGCAGATCTCGCTGCAGCTGCGCGCCGAGCACCCCGACGGCGACGACTGAGCGGCCGCTACAGCTCGACGACGGCGACCTCGGTGGAGGTCGGCTCGGTCGAGCCGCCCATGGGCTCCTCGGTCACCGCGACCGCCGCGACGCCCTCCATGTCCATGTGCACCATCGTCATGAAGGTGCCGTCGGCATCGGGCATGAAGGTGGGACCGGCCTCCTTGGAGCCGTCGTCCATCACCAGCCAAAGCTGGTAGGCCATGCCGTCCTTGGGGTGCGGGCAGTCGTCGCCCATCGCCACCACGGTCGACATCCTCTCGCTGACGACGAGGTGCGCGGTACCGAGCCCGAGGTCCATCGACTTCGCATCCGGCGCGCTCGTCACCATCATGACGTCCTTCTCGAGCGCGAGCTGGTCGTCCCGGTCGGCCATGAGGGTCGAGCCCACGAGCCCGCCGACCGCCAGCACCGAGGCCACCGCCGCCGCGACCGCGAGCCGCGGCCATCCGCGACGCGTCCGGGCATGGCGGTCCTGGCGGGCCTCGCGGGCCGCCTCGAGCGGCACGGGACCCTCAGCGTCCCGCGCGACCGCCGCATCGTCCTCCGTCAGGGGCGGCAGCTGCGCCGTGCGGCCGATCTCCTCGAGCACGCTCGCGCGCAGGCCCGCCGGGGCGGCGGCGACGTCCGCCTCGCCCAGCATCGCCGCGGTCTCGCGCAGGCCCGCGAGCTCCGCGGTGCAGTCCTCGCACGCGGACAGGTGCGCCTCGAAGTCGGCGCGCTCGTCGGGCGTGACCGCGTCGACGGCGTACGCGCCGATGAGGGAGTGCACGTTCTCGTTCATCGCGCCACCTCCCAGTGGTCGCGCAGCCGGATCATCGCGTCACGGATGCGGGCCTTCGCGGTGCCCAGCGGGATCCCGAGCGACTCGGCCAGCTGCCGGTTCGTGTAGCCCTTGTAGTACGTGAGCTCGAGCGCCTCGCGCTGGAGCGGGGTGAGCGCCTCGAGGCCCTTGCGGACGCGTGCCGCGCGCCACTGCGCGTCCATCGCGTCGACCACGTCGTCGGGCCGGTCGAGCTGCTCGGCGGCCGCGACCGCATGGCGCGGGCCGTGGTTCATGAGGCGGTCGGCGTGGGCCTGCTCGGAGCGGACCCGGTCGACCGCGCGGCGGTGGGTGATGGTGAGCACCCACGCGCGCGCCGACCCGTGCTCGGGCCGGTAGCGGGCCGCCGCGCGCCACACCTCGACGAGCGCCTCCTGGGCGACGTCCTCGGCGAGCTGCGGATCCCGGACGATGCGGAGGGCCAGGCCGTGCACCGTGCCGGCCAGGGCGTCGTAGACCCGCTCGAACGCGGCCTGGTCGCCCCGGCCGGTACGCACGAGCAGGTCGGCCAGCGCATCGGCATCCGTGCGGGCGCCCGGGTGCGCGTCGGGGGTCGCGTCGGCGCGGTCCGCGGGCACCGCCCGCAGCCGCCGCTCGCTCCCGTTCGCGCTCAACTCGCCCTCCGCATCGTCCGGTCCGAAGGCGTCAGCCCTCGTCCTCCATCATCTCGTCGCTGTCCATGGTGGAGTCGTCGTGCGACTCGTCCATCATCTCGTCGTCGGACTCCATGGTGGAGTCGTCCTCCATCATCTCGTCGTCGGACATCATCGACTCGGATTCCATGGGGGTGGACTCCATGGTCTCCTCCATCATCGAGTCGTCCGAGCTCGTCGAGGCGGGCTCCGTGTCGCCGCAGGCGGCGAGCGTGGTGCCGGCCAGCAGGATGAGACCCGGAACGGCGAGCGTGCGCATTCGGTACATGATTCCTCCCTGTGCCGGGCTTCTCGGGGATGTCGTGCCCGACGGTCGTAGTTCGTGGCGGCCGATGCGGTGGATGGGTGCGGGCTCCTCGGCCGCCTCGGCCTCGGGCGCAACCCCGGCTCACCCGAAGGTGAACGCGTACGCCTCGACGCCGTCGCTGAAGTCGAGGTGGATGGTGTCCGTGGTGGGGTCGCCGGTGTAGAGGTCGTACAGGTCCGGCGTGCCGCTCACCTCCACCACCTCGCGGTAGGACGGATCGCCCTCGAGGCTCACGGTGACGGTGCCCTCGCCCGCGAGCACGAGGTGCACGTCGGCGGCGTAGAAGCGCATCGCGAGCGACGCCTCGGCGCCCGCGGTGATGTTCTCCTCGCCCACGGTCCACGTGCCCGACAGCGACACCTCGTCGGTGCCCGGTACCGGACCCGTGCCGAAGTCGTGCGCCTCGTCGCGCGGGTAGTCGCCGTTCGCCTTCGCGTACCCGCGCCCGTAGCCCAGGTACGTCTCGTGGCTGCGGCCCACCGTGTGGTTGCCCGGATCCGCCACGACCGTGTCCTGCGGGGGAGTGTCGAGGAGCTGCTGGATGAGCATCTCGGTCTCCTCGTACGCGCCCTCGCCGTAGTGGACCTGGCGGACCATGCCGTTCTGATCGATGAGGTAGTGCGCGGGCCAGAAGCGCTGGTCCCACTCGCGCCACGTCTCGAAGTCGTTGTCGATCGCGATCGGGTAGTGGATCCCGTACCGGTCCGCGGCGTCCGAGACGTTGTCGATCACCTTCTCGAAGGCGAACTCGGGGGAGTGCACGCCGATGATGGTGAGGCCGTCGTCGCGGTAGCGGTCGTCCCACGCGGTCAGGTACGGGAACGTGCGCTGGCAGTTGATGCACGAGTACGTCCAGAAGTCGATGAGCACCACCTGACCCTGGAGCTCGTCGAGGTCGAGCGCCTCGCCGCCGTCGGTGTTGAGCCACGCCTCGATGCCGGGCAGGTCGCGCGCCGGTCCGCAGTTGTGGAGCGTGCCGCCGTCGTCGGCGCACTGGTCGAAGGTCAGCTGGTCGCCGCTGAGCGAGGTGTCGACGTCCTCGCGGCCGGCGAGGGTGTCGAGCTCGTCGCGCACGGAGTCGTTGTCCTCGATCGAGTTCTGCACGCTCGCGAGCCAGCCGGGCACCGCGCGCTGGAGCGGTTCGGCCACGTTGGTCGCGATGACGAGCGCGGTCGCGAGCAGCACCGCGCCCGAGATCGAGCGGATGAGCTGGAGGCGCTCGCGGACCGCCTTGATGCGGCCGAAGATCGCCTGCCCCGCGAAGCCGAACACCAGCAGCGGGATCGCGATGCCCGCGCTGAAGGCGAGCGTCAGCGCGACGAGCCCCCAGCTCACGCCGTTGGTGGCGGCGAGCACGGTGATCGACGCGAGGATCGGCCCGGCGCACGGCACGAAGACCAGGCCCAGCGCGAGGCCCATGACGAAGCCGTTGCCGTTGCGGTCCATCTGGATGGGGCGGATGCGCTCGAACGGCCGCTGCAGCAGCTCGCCCACCTGGGGGATCATCAGTCCGATACCGACGATCGCCAGCACGATGATCCCGATCCACCGCAGCAGGTCGTCGGGCAGGCCCAGGCTCGCCAGCAGGATGCCGCCGATGAGGGTGAACACCGCGAAGCTCGTCACGAGGCCCGCGACCACGACGAGCGGGCGGCGCCGGCTGCTCGCCCCGTCCTGGATCGCGCTGGTGAGGATCGCGGGAAGCACGGGCAGGACGCAGGGGCTGATCGCGGTGATGATTCCGGAGACCAGTCCGACGATGATGAGCGTGATCATGACCCGGGTTCGGAGCGACGATGCGGCGGGATGGGGCGCGCTGCCACCGCACCGACGCTAGCAGCCGCCTACCCTGGCCACATGACCGTCGCATTCGTCCTGGGAGGCGGCGGCGTCCGTGGCGCCACCGAGGTCGGGATGCTGCGCGCGCTGCTCGAGGCGGACATCGTCCCGCAGCTCGTCGTGGGCACGTCGATCGGCGCGATCAACGGCGCGGCCGTCGCGCAGGACCCCCACCTCGACGTGGTGGAGAGGCTCGAGCACACGTGGGCGTCGTCGACCGCGGGGGACATCTACGGCGAGTCCTGGTACCGCCAGGCGCGCAGGCTCGCGAAGCACCGCACGCACCTCAACGACCCGGACGCGCTGCGCGGGCTCATCGAGGACGTCATCGGCCACGACACGCGCTTCGAGGATCTCGCGGTGCCGCTCGCGGTATGCGCCGCGTCGATCGAGCGGGCGTCGGAGCACTGGTTCGACTCGGGTCCGGTGGTCGACGCGGTCATGGCCTCGGCGTCCGTGCCGGCGGCGCTGCCGCCCACGCAGATCGACGGCGAGCACTTCGTCGACGGCGGCATCGTCAACTCCATCCCGGTGGGGGAGGCGGTCGCGCGGGGCGCCACCACGGTCTACGTGCTCCAGGTGGGCCGCATCGAGGAGCCGCTCCACCCGCCGCGCACGCCGTCCGACGTCGCACGCATCGCGTTCGAGATCTCCCGCCGTCACCGCTTCCAGCGGGAGCGCGCCTTGGTGCCCGAGCACGTCGAGCTCCACGTGCTGCCGTACGGCGGGCGGCAGCCGGGCGACGAGCGGCTCGGCGCGTACCGCCGGCTCGACCGGACCCACGCACGCATCGAGGCGGCGCGTGCCGCCTCGGCCGCGTACCTCGCCGGCGTGAGGGCGGGCGCGTGACCGCCGCATCGTCCCCTCCCACCGGCGGACCCCGGACCCCGCGACGAACGCGCTGGTGGCGCCTGCCGCCGCGCTGGGTCCGCCGTGCGGTGCTCGCACCGCTGATCGTCGCGGTCGCGTTCGTGTGGCTGCCGCTCGCGGCCTGGCTGCTCGTCGCGGTCGCCGCGGCGGTGAGCTTCGCCCTGCCCGGGCGGCTGCGGCTCACGCGCATCGTGTGGCTGGCGGGCTTCTACCTGCTGTGGGACGCGGCGTGCGTGGTCGCGCTCACCGGGCTGTGGGTGTGGCACGGCTTCGGCACGCAGATCCACTCGGAGGCGTCGCAAAGGAACCACCTGGCGCTCGCCAGGACGATGCTCAAGGTCCTGTTCGCGCAGGGACGGTGGACGCTGCGCCTCGAGATCGACCTCGAGGATGCGAACCTCGACGAGATCGCCCCGGGGAGCCCGCTCATCGTCGTGTGCCGCCATGCCGGCCCCGGCGACTCGTTCATCCTGGTGGACGCGCTGCTCAACCGGTTCGGCCGGGCGCCCGCGATCGTGCTCAAGGACACGCTCCAGTGGGATCCCGCGATCGACATCCTGCTGCACCGGATCCCATCGCGGTTCCTCACCCCGCGCCGGCATCGGGCGCTGGGTGCACCGGGCGGGACCGAGGCGATCGCCGCGCTCGCGCGCGAGCTGGGCGACGAGGGCGCGCTGCTGATCTTCCCCGAGGGGGCCAACGCGACGCCCAAGCGGCGCGAGCGGCGGATCGCGGCGCTGCGGGAGCAGGGGCACGACGGGCTCGCCGACCGTGCCGAGGGCATGCCGCACGTGATGCCGCCGCACCCGGGAGGTGTGCTCGCGGCGATGGAGGCACGGCCGGACGCGCGCGTGGTGGTGGTCGGGCACACGGGCCTCGAGCGGCTGTCGACCGTCGCGGACGTGTGGCGCGAGCTCCCGGTCGACAAGCGCATCGTCATCAAGGGCTGGACCGCGGACCCGGAGTCCGTACCCGACGGTCGCGAGGCGCGCGAGACGTGGCTGTACGAGTGGTGGGAGACGGTCGACCGGTGGATCGACGCCCACCAGCCGGGCACCTCCGGCGCGGCCGAGGCACGCGAGCCTCACATCGCGCGCAAGCAGGGCGGGTAGCCTGGCCCGATGTCGTCACCTGCGCGCACCCGTCTGCTCGGGCTCCTGCTCGTCGGGCTGCAGGGGGTGATCTTCCTGGCAGTCGGCGTGACAGCGCTGCTGGACGGGCCGGGAGTCGAGGGCTCGCTGTGGCTCGGGAGCACGCTCGTGCTGCTGGGGCTGCTGGGCATGTTCTGGTCGGGCAAGGACCTGGGCCGTGCGCTCACCCCCATGCCCACGCCCAACGGCGCGGGGCTCGCCGCCGGCGGGATCTATGGTTTCGTGCGGCACCCGATGTACGCGGCGATCATCGTCGTCGCGTTCGGGATGGCGGTCGGGTCGGGGAAGCTGTGGACGCTGGTGTCCGCGGTGGTGCTGCTCGTGTTCTTCGATATCAAGACGCGGGTCGAGGAGGGCTTCCTGGTGCGCGCGTACCCCGGGTACGAGGACTACGCGGCGCGCACGGGCAAGTTCCTGCCCGGCGTGGGGAAGCGGCGCGCGCGGTAGCTGCGTGGTCGGGCTTCTTGGCCGCGTTGGGGACGATGCGGGCGGTGCGGCCGTCGGGCGCGCGGGGCTTCTCCGGCGTGTCAGCGCGGGGCGACGTGCTCTGTTCGCACTGTTCAAGGGATTCCTGAAATAGCCCGCCTCCATCCCCAAGTCTCGACCGAGGCCTTCTGCCAGGGGGTTTCGTCCGTTACCTTCGTTTCATGCGGTTCATCCCAGGGGGGCGGGTGGCGCGCCGCGCGGCCGCGGCGACGATGCTCGCGGGCGTGTGCGTCGCTCTTGCGGCATGCACAGGGGAGACCGAGCCGATCGTCACGGTATCGCCGACCTCCGTCGCCGCGGTGACGCCCACGCAGACGCCGTCGAGCACGCCGAGCCCGTCCTCCACCGCGCTGAGCGACGACGAGCTGCTGTCGATGATGCCCGAGGGTGCGGAACGCTCCGACGTCTACGGGGCGATGATGACGGCGACGTTCTATGCGGGGCTTGCTGGCTCGATCTTCGCGACCACAGACACGGCGGCTTGGGTCGGCCTCGCCGCCCCAGAATGCGACTACTGCTCAAGTCAAGCCGCCAACGTAGATGCGCTGGTAGCGAGTGGTGATACCGCCGAGGGAGGTGAGATCACAATCGATCAATCGTCGATCCGGGCTGCACTGGAGGACGACGGGATTGCGTTCGTCAAGCTCACAGGGCACGTTGATCCGCTCGATCGGATTTCCTCGAGCGGCCAGCGCACCGAGGCACAATCTGCGCTTGAGACCACCTTCACCATGAAGCTCGTGTTCATTGACTCGCTCTGGCGGGTGAGTGGCGTCGTCACAGAGTCGGCACCTGCATGAAGTGGGGCGTCGTCGTCGGTGTAGTGCTCGTGTTCGTGCTCGTCACTGTGGTCGGACCCGCCGCGCGTGCGGAGGAGGGCCCGGAGGAAATCGGTGTCGAAGCGGGAGTCGACGATGACGACTTCGATGTTGAGGCGAAGCGGGATTGGCTCGATGAGGGAGGTGGAGGAGCCACCCAGGTCTCCTCGACGCCGCGGGAGTACCTGCGCTCGCCCGCGTGCGCGGGCGGCACCCCCATGACCGCCGAGACCGAGACCTGCTCGCCCCTCGCCGCCGGCATGATCCCCGACTGCCCGGGCGGCATGGCGCCCATCGCGCCGCTGTGGATGCGCGAGCAGCTCGTCGACGGCACCTGGAGCGCATGGTCGGTCGCCGCCTGGTACTCGTGCCCCTCGGAAGCCGACCTCTTCGCCCTCATCGAGCGCGAGTGGACCGAGCTGCGCCCCGACCCCTCCGAGGCCTCGCTCCAGCCCGCGACCGGGGTCGTCTACGCGACCGTCCCCACCATCGCCATCGCCGAGGACGGCCTCCGCCACCACTCGGCGGTGCTGCTCGGCGCCGACGTCGACATCCGCGCCACCCCCGCCACCTTCACGTGGTCCTGGGGCGACGGCGACGAGACCACCACCTCCGACCCCGGCGCGCCCTACCCGGACGCCACCGTCACGCACGCCTACGGCCGTGCGCTCGACTCGGCGACGGTCACGCTCACCACCACATGGTCGGGGGAGTACCGGGTCGCCGACGGCACGTGGGCCCCGTTCGACACCACCATCGCGACGACGTCGCCCGGCATCACGCTCGCGGTGCTCCACCCGCGGGCCGTGCTCGTCGACGGCCCGCTCAGCTGACGCCCGCGAGGCTGTTCAAGGGATTCCTGAAACAGCGGGAAGGGAACAGGCCGACCCCGCCGACACGCCCGAGCGCACGGACAGCCCCGACACGCGGGAACGTCACCGGCCCGACGCTCCACACGGCGCCGGAGCCCCGCCCGTGCCACGCTGGGACCATGCTCGAGATCCCGCACCTCTACCACCTCGCCACCGCCGCGGAGTGGGATCCGGCCGCGACGGAGCCGTACACGGTCTCGACGCTCGGCCGCAGCCTCGAGGACGAGGGCTTCATCCACCTCAGCCTCGCGCGCCAGGTCGCCGGGGTGGGCGCGGCCTTCTACGGCGGCCAGGACGTGGTGCTGCTGCGGGTCGACCCCGCGAAGGTGCGCTCGCGCGTCGAGTTCGAGGCGGTGCTGGGCTCCGACGACAAGTACCCGCACCTGTACGGGCCGATCCCGCGCGAGGCGATCGTCTCCGCGACGCCCGTGCCGCGCGGCGAGGACGGTGTGCTCGACTTCACGGGGCTGCTGCCGGAACCGATCTAGGCGGCCGCCGCACGGGGTCGCGCGGAGCCGGGTAGGCCCGGGGTGGGGCCGGAGGGGTTCGGGAGGCTCAGCCGACGGTGAGGTGGACGATGCGGTCGTCGCCCTTGCGGGCGGTGCCGCGACCGTCGGTGTTGGTGGTGGCGACGTAGAGGCTGCCGTCGGCGCCGACCGCGACGTCGCGGATGCGGCCGATGCCGTCGAGGATCACCTCGGGCTCGCCCGTGCCGTCCGCCGTGAGGGGGATGCGCCACAGGCGCTCGCCCTTGAGCGAGGCGACGTAGAGCGCCTCGTGCGTGGCCGCGAGGCCCGACGGCGACGCATCGTCCGGCGTCCAGGTCTCGACCGGCGCGGTGATGCCGTCGGCCGGCAGGCCGTCCGTGCCCTCCGTCGACGGCCAGCCGTAGTCGCTGCCGGCGGTGATGAGGTTGAGCTCGTCCCACGCGTCCTGGCCGAGCTCGGTCGCGTAGAGGCGGCCGTCGGCGACGAAGGCCAGGCCCTCGACGTTGCGGTGTCCCATCGACCACACGCGGTTGCCCCACGGGTTGCCGGGCGCGGCCCTGCCGTCCTTGGCGCCGCCCTTGGCGACCACGCGGAGGATCTTGCCCGCCATCGAGCCGGGGTCGGCCGCCTTCGCGCCCTGGCCGGCGTCGCCGGTCGCGATGTACAGGAAGCCGTCGGGGCCGAACGCCATGCGGCCGCCGTCGTGGTTCTTCGCCGCCGGGATGCCCTCGACGATCGCCGTGGGCTGGCTCAGCAGGTCGCCGTTGAGCTCCATGCGCAGCACCGCGTTGTCGTCGGCGCGCGTGATGTAGGCGTACAGGTAGGTGGTGTCGCCCGGGAGGACCGCGATGCCGAGCAGCCCGCCCTCGCCCGCGTTGTTCACCACGCGGCGGAGCGTGTCGGCGCCCGGGCCGTTGAGGCTCGTCGCGATGCCGGCGCGGACGCGCTTGATGAGGGCCGTGTCGCGCTCCGACACGAGCAGCGAGCCGTCGGCCATCGTCGCGATCGACCACGGCGCGTCGAGCCCGGTCGCGACGACCTCCTGCGAGGTCACCGACGCGTGCGCGTCCCCGCCGATCTCGGCCGGCGTCGTCGGGGAGACCTCGGTGGTCGGGGTGGTGCCGGAGACGATGCGCTCGGCGCTCGCGGTGGGCGCGCTGTCCGACGACGACGAGCACGCGGCGAGCGTCAGCGGAAGCGCGCAGGCGAGCGCGATGATGCGGGGGTGGAGCGACATGACCGCTCCAGGTTAGGCATGCCTCGTAACGTTGTAAAAGTTGACATGTTGCGAAGCATGTGCCTACCCCGGGGGGTAGTGGCGACGACGCGAACGGTCGTCCTGGGAGCGCGCACGGCGGCGGGCGGCGCGCCCTCCATCATCCCAGGACGATGCGGCGCAGCGTGGTGAGCGGGACGGCGCCGTAGCCGAGCACGTCCGCGTGGAAGTCGCGGATGTCGAAGCCGGGTCGCCGCTGCGCCTCGTCGCGGATCGCGAGGATCTCGAGCCGGCCCACCATGTAGGCGAGGGCCTGGCCCGGCAGCCCGATGTAGCGGTCGACCTCCTGCTCGATGTGGTGGCGGTCGAGGGGGGAGTGGGCGAGGCAGTACTCGATCGCCTGCTCGCGGCTCCAGCCGAGCGCGTGGATGCCGGTGTCGACCACGAGGCGGCACGCGCGCAGCGAGTCGGCGCTCAGCATGCCCACGCGCGACAGCTCCGACGAGTACAGGCCCATCTCGTCGGCGAGCCGCTCGGTGTAGAGGCCCCAGCCCTCGGCGTACGCGGTGCTGAAGAGCTCGCGCTGGACGATGTGGAGGTCCTCGTTCTCGGCGTGCAGCGCGAACTGGAGGTGGTGGCCGGGGATGGCCTCGTGGAACGCGATCGCCTCGAGCTCGTAGGTGGCCCACGCGTGCGGGTCGGAGGTCTTGAAGTAGAAGTCGCCCTCCTTGCCCGTCGACGGCACGGGCGCGGAGTAGTAGGCCATCGCGCCGAAGTCGGTCGCGTGCCCGAGGCAGCGTGCGCGGGGCATGACGGAGAACCACGCGGGCGAGGCCTCCTCGGCGCGCGCGAGGGCGGCCTCGGCGTCCCGCACGATCGCGTCGGCGGACGTGTAGCGCAGCGCCTCGTCGTCGCGCAGCCGGGCGTAGATCTCGGCGATGTCGTCGGTGCCGAGCAGGGGGCCGGCCATCTCGCGGTACTCGTCCTCGAGGCGCGCGACCTGCGCGACGCCCAGCGCGTGGACCTCCTCCGGGGTGAGGTCCAGCTGGAGGTGCGACCACATCCGGTCGCGGTACACCGCGGCGCCGCCGGGCAGGTGGACCAGGCCGGGACGGTCGTCGGGCGTGCCGCGGTCGGCGAGGCGGCGCAGGCGGTCGGCGAAGCGGGCCACGCCCTCGTGCACCGCGGACGCGACCACGCGGTCGCGGTCGCGGACCCACTCGGCCCGCGCCGCATCGTCCACCTCGGTGGGGGCGGCCTGGGCGAGCATGCGGTCGTCGCCGGCGTGCGCGGCGCGAAGGTAGGACTCGGCGGAGCGTGCCGTGTCGAGCAGGTGACGTTCGAGGGCGACCCGGCCCGCGTCCGCGGCGTCCTCGGCCACGTCGAGCAGGTCGTCGAGGAACCGCGGCAGGCGCCGGAGCTTCGTGAGGTAGGCCTCGCCGTGCGCGGCCGTGCGCAGCGGGAAGGCGTCGATGAACGACAGGATGTTCTCCCACGCGCCCATCGTCGGGTTGAGGTGGAGCAGCTCGGGCTCCCACGCGAGGTGCAGCGCGGCCGAGCGCGCGTGCGAGCTGATGGTGTCCCGCAGCGCGCGTGCCTGGAGGTCGTCGCCGGGGTCGATCGCCTCGGCGGCGCGCGCGTAGCCCATGAGCCGCTCGTGCGCGGCGGCGCGCCCCTCCACGGACACGTCGTTCCACTCCGCGAGGTGCTCGAGCCGCCCGTCCCACATGAGGTCGAGCGGGCTGAGCCCGAGCGCGTAGGCGTAGTAGTCGTCGGCGAGCGCGGTCAGGTCGGTCATGGCTCGACCGTACCGGCGCCGCGGTCCCGCCGAGTGCTCAGGCCTCCTCCGTCATCGTCTCGCCGATGAGGATCCAGTTGCCGGCCGGGTCCTTGAACCACGCGGTCGCGGGCATGCGGCCCTCGATGTCGCGGGCGATGCCGGTCTCGTCGGTCCACTCCAGGACCTCGAACGTCACACCCTTGCCGCGGAGCGCGGCCACCTCGCCGTCGAAGTCGTCGACCTCGAAGTTGAGCACCGTGTGCGTCGCGGGCTGGTGGTCCTCCTTGTGATAGATGAAGAGCCGGCCGCCGCCGGGCAGCGGGATCCAGAGCATCTCGCCCATGCCCTCGTCGCCCCAGCGCTTGACGTCGAGCCCCAGGGTGTCGCCATAGAACTCCTGCGCCTTGTCGATGTCGTTCGTCGAGAAGCTCGCGAACGCCTTGCTATCGCTCAACATGTCGATGCCCGTCCGCGGCCGCTCAGGCGAAGTTCTCGCCGACGGCGACCCAGTTGCCGGCAGGGTCCTGGAACCACGCGGTCTTGGGCATGTTGTCCTCGCGCGCGATGCCGTCGTCGTCCGTGTACGGCAGGTCCGCGAACACCACGCCGCGGCTCTTGAGGTCGGCCACCTCGGCCTCCACGTCGGCGCCCGTGAGGATGAGGACGGTGTGGGCCGCGGGGACGTGGTCCTCCTTGAGGTAGATGAAGGCGGTGGTGCCGTTCGCGAACTGCAACGCGAGCGCACCTTCCTGCTCCATCAGGATCGGGACCCCGAGGGTCCCGGCGTAGAACTCCTTGGCCTTGGCCACGTCGTCGGTCGAGAAGCACGCCGTGGCGGTGCTGTCCTTGAGCATGATCCACTCCTGCGCGCCTTCCGGGGACGCGCGGCGTCGGGCGCGCGGAGCGGCGCCGCTCGCCTCCAGTGTGCGCCCGATGGGCGCGCGCCGCAGGCCGGGCGTCAGCTTAGCTCGGCCCAGTCGCGCACGTGCGACCTGAGGGCCGAGCCTGCGCGTCGCGCGCCGCGGTCGGCGGCCCGGGCGGCACCCTGTCCGGCGGTGCCGATCGCCTCTCCGACGGCGGCCCCGGTGCGGCGCTGCCACTCCTGGCGGCGCGCCCGCATCGCGTCGCGCGCCTCCAGCGCGAGGCGCACGTGACGGGGCACGCGCAGCCGCCGCAGCATCGTCCGGTCGACGCCGGCGGTCACGCCCGCGGCCAGCAGCGTCAGGGCGAGCGACACCACGGGCAGGTCGCGGAGCCCGTGCTGCTCGACCAGGAGGCCGCCCACGAGCGGACCCACGGCGGCGCCCGAGTTCATCGCGACCGTGTAGGTCGACGCGCCCACCTCGGAGCGCCACGGGCTGTGACGCATCGCCCAGTTGAGCAGCGCGGCGAGCAGCACCGCCCAGCCGGCGGCCTGAGCCACCTGGCCCGCGACCGCCGCCCAGCCGAGGCCGGTGGCGAGAAGCGTCCACGCGACGGACAGGACCACGAGCCCGAAGGCGACCGTGGGGACGGCGTGCGTCGCGAGGTACGGGGTGACAGCGAGCGTGGTGCCGACGGCCACCGTGCCGCCGAGCGCGAACAGGATGGGGACGGTCCTCGTGCCCACCTCGGCGACGTCCGTGTAGAACGGCACGATGTAGGTCCAGGTGGTCGTCATCGCGACGCTCGCCGCGAAGGTCACGACGAGGACCCGGACGAAGGCCCTCATGGACGGCAGGTCACCGGTCGCGTGGTGCTCGACGGGGGAGTCGGTGGGGTCCGAGGCGCCCCGACGCGCGGGCGCGGACCCGGGCAGCAGCAGCGCGAGGGCGACGGCGAGGAGCACGCCGAGCGCGGCGAAGGCCCAGTAGGGGGCCTGCCAGCCGAGCGAGCCTCCCGCGACCGTGATGAGCGGCGTGCCGACGACACCCGCGGCGGCCGCGCCCACCATGATCCGGGTGACGGAGCGGGCTCTCAGGTGCGGTGCGAAGAGGCTCGCCGCGGTGGGGGCGACGATCGCCCAGAACAGCGCGTGCGCGGCCGCGGACACGATGCGCCCCGCGGCCAGCTGCGGCAGGGCTGCGGCGCTCGCGGCGAGGACCAGGCCGACCGTCCACACGCCGAACGTGGCGGACAGCGCGACGCGCTTGCTGAGGCGTCGGGTCACCACGGTCAGCGGGATCGCGGCGAGCACCACGGTGAGGGCGAACGCGGTGGCGAGCAGCCCGACCTGGGACACCGGCGCGCCCAGGCCGCGCGCGATGTTCGCGCTGAGCGCGACGATCGACGCCTCGTTGGCGCCGGTCGCGAACGCCCCGAGCGCCAGCGCGGACAGGGCGAGGCCCGCGCGCCGGGGCGAGAGGGTGAGCGCGGCGGTGCTGCGGTAGCCCGCCTCGGGCTCGTCGACCACGATGGCCTCGCCGCCGCCCACCACGGGGATGGTGAGGGTGGTCGGCTCGGCCTCGAGGTGGAGGTCGTGGGTGGTCGTGGCCGGCTCCTCGCGGTCGAGGAGCGGACCCAGGGGGTCGAGTTCGAGGGTGCGGGTGAGGGGGTCGTTCACGGCGGGGCTCCCGTGTCGGTCGCGTGCAGGGTCAGACGCCGCGTCCGAGGGGAGGGGCGGCGTGCGAGGGCGACGCCGCCCGGCGGGATCCGCGTCCCGCCGCATCGTTCAACCGCGGGGGAGGCCGAATCCTTCCTGTGCCATGACAGCACGAAGGCGGGCCGGGTGGACGCACCCTGGCCCGCCTGTGCGGAAGCTGTGCGGGTCCTCCCAGGCTCAGGCGCCGGGGAGCGGCTCCGCCTCGTGCACCTCGATCGAGCATCCACCAGGCATGTTGAGGTGCGGATGCGACTGCGCGAGCTCGACCGCGGCCTCCATGCTGTCGGCCATGAGGATCGAGTAGCCCGCGACCTCCTTGGTCGATCCGGTCAGGCCGTCGGGCTCGACGTGGACGCCTCCCGAGAGCGGCGTGCCGAGGTCGATGAGGTTCTCGCCGACGCTGTTCGCCCACCCGTACCAGGCGTCCATCATCTCCTGGACCTGCTCGGGCTCGGGCGGCGCCGCATCGGCCGGCATCGGCGGCGCGTGGTAGATGAAGACGTACTTGGGCATGTCCCCTCCCTATGCCGGCCGCGTCGCCGGCTGTCCCACCAGTCTGCGCCGGGACGATGCGCGGCGCGCGGTGAGCGGCGAACCGCCCGCCGCCGTCGCACCCAACCGCGTGCGCGGCCCCGCTGTTCTGGGTTCGGGAGCGCGCGCCGCACCGGTGGCGTCGCGGAGGGGAGAGCCATGACCGAGGAGCTCGGGGACGTGCTCGATGAGGTCGCGGGGGACGAGGAGCGCGCGTTCGCCGCCGCGCACCGCGGCGACGAGACGGGCCTGTACGTCCGCGCGATCGTGCCTCGCCGCCGGGCGCGCTGGACCGTGCCGGCGCTCGCGGGCGTCGCCGCGGTCGGTGCGCTCGGCCTCGCGTTCGCGCTCGGGCCCGCGCGCGACGAGGCCGCGCCCGTCGGTGCCTCGGCCGAAGCGGCGGCCACGGTGGCGGCTGATCCCGACGCGGTGCCCGGCGAGGCCGGCTGGAGCGTCGGGGGGCTCGTCGTCGATCCCACGGCGAGCGCGGGTTCGCTGGCGGCGGCCGTCGGCGACGTGAGCGGCACGTCCAGCGCCTGCCCGGCCCTCGAGACCTTCGGAAGCCTCGAGGGCGGCTCGGACTGGTCGACCGGGGTGCACGTCGGCGCGTTCGTGCAGGACGACGGCGCCGCCAACGACCTGCACGTGCGCAGGTTCGAGAACGTCGAGGTCGCCTCGCGGTACCTCGGCGAGCTCAAGCGCATCGCCGACACCTGCGCGGCCGCCGTCGCGGAGTGGGGGACCACGGCCACCGTCCTGCGCCACCTGATCGAGGGCCTCGACGGCGAGGCGGTGGCCGTCGCCATGCAGGTGCGCGGCACGCGCGACGCGTGGCGCCTGTGGGTGCACGTCGACGGCACCGAGGCCGTCGCCGTGGTCGCGGACCCGGGAGCCCCCGACCTCGGCGCCGCGATCATCCGCGCCTGGATCCACGGGGCGCGCCGGTAGCGCCGTCGCGCCCGCCCGGTCCGTCTGGCTGAATAGACGCATCGTCCCGTGCGTTCCCGGCGGGGGCAGCGAGGACGGGAGGTGCGCGCGACGTGACGACCCTCGATGCCGACGTGGTCGTGGTGGGCGCCGGTCCCGTCGGGATGGCGACCGCGCTCGGCCTGGCCCACCACGGCGTCGCGAGCGTGCTCGTCGAGCGGCGTCCGGAGCCGACCCCCGAGTCGAAGGCCTTCGGCGTGTGGGGGAGGACGCTCGAGGCGCTCGACGCGTGGGGGCTCGCGGAGGGGCTCGTCGCGGCCGGCGACCCGCGGGACACGATCGCGCCGGTCGCGGTCGAGACCGGTCGCCCGATCTTCGCCGTCGACCTCGGCTCGCTCGCCGCCGCGAGCGCGATGCCCGGCTTCCTGGTGCTCCCGCAGTCCGCCACCGAGGCTGTCCTGCGTGAGGCCGTCGAGGCGTCGCCCCTGGTCCGGATGGTCCGCGGCGAGGTCACGGGCGTGCGGCAGGACGATGCGGCGGTCGCCGTGGCGGTCGCATCGCTCGACGGCGACTGGACGACGCTGCGCGCGGCCTACGCGGTGGGGGCCGACGGCGCGCGGTCGGTGGTGCGCGAGTCGCAGGGTGTGGGCACGCGGGGCCGCAGCCTCGCCGTCGGCCTGCTCGTGTGCGACGTCGAGGTCGACGGCGACGACGCCCTGCCGCCGGTGGTGCTCGCCGGGGAGCGGCCCGGCCTGCTGGCCGGGCTGCGGTTCGGGCGGCGCCGCTGGCGCGTGCTCGCCTCGCTCGAGGGGCGCGGGCCGGTCACGGGCGACGTGCGCGACGAGCTCGTGCGGGCGCTGTTCGGGGACCGTGCCGTACGGATCACGTGGCAGAGCGAGACGACGCCGTACCAGCATCGGGTGCCGAGCTTCCGGCTGGGGCGGCGCATCGTCCTCGCGGGCGACAGCGCCCACCTGGTCTCGCCCGCGGGCGGGCAGGGCATGAACCAGGGCATCCAGGACGCCGAGAGCCTCGCGTGGTCGCTCGCGGCGGCGCTGCGAGCCGACGCGGCGGGCGACCGCGCGGGCGCCGACGCGATGCTGGACGGCTACGCGCGGGAGAGGGAGCGCATCGCCGACGTGGTCGCCCGCCGCGCCCGGGTCAACTCGGCGCTCGAGTTCCGCACGCCCCCATGGCTGCGCCCGCCGGCCTTCCTCGCGATGCGTGTCGCGACCCGTGCGCCGTGGTTCACGCGCATGCTCGCGCGGCGGCTGTCGATGCGCGACCTGGCGAACCGGTCGCGCGACTCGGCCCGGCTGGCCGGCGGGCAGCGCAGCGGTCCCGTGGGCAGGCGCGTGCCCGACGTGACGCTGCCGGACGGGCGGCGCCTGTCCGGGGCGCTGGCGGGCCGGGCCAGTCTCGTGGCGGTGGGCTGCGAGCCGCCCGCCGCACCGCCCGGACTGACAGTGGTGCGTGTCGAGGCGCTCCCGCTCGGCGCGCGCCTGTACCGCGGCGACGTCGCCGTGGTGAGGCCCGACCGCGTGGTCGGCGCGGTGCTGCGGCGGCCGAGCGCCGAGGACCTGAGCGCCGCGGTCGCGCGGGCGCTCGGGCGGGAGTGATGGGTCTCCCGACTCGCGCACAACCATGCGGTGTGGTGGCCTGTTGAGGTGGTGAGGCGGCCGCGGGGCCGTCGGGGGAGAGGCCATCATGAGCCGATCAGCTCGAGCGGCCCGCCGGGCCCGGCTCGCCGTCCTGGGAGCCGTCGCGTGCGCGGCTCCGACGCTCGCGGCGTGCGAGGTGTCGTCCGCGGGGGAGGCCGAGCCGTCGGCCTCGGTCGCCGCCATGCGGACCGCCGCCGCCGATGCCGGTGCGTCGACAGATGAGGACGTCGCGCGCAGGCTCGAGGCGTTCGGTGCGGCTGTCGACATCGACGGGCTGGAGCTGGCGAGCGAGACCGACTCGCCGGTGGCCACCGCCTCCGAGCACTTCGACGAGACCTGGGTCGTGGAGCCTGCCTCCTGCACCGAGCTGCACGACGCCATAGGCCTGGGCACCGGTGACGATCATGGCGACGCCGCCGACGACCTGGTGGACGCGGTCGGCTTCTTCGTCGAGGGAGGCGTCATGCCGTCCGAGGCGGTCCATCACGTCTACGTCCAGACGCGCGTGTTCGGCGATGAGGAGGCCGCTGCGTCGCTCTACCCGAGCCTGCTCGAGGCGGACTGCTCCGCGTACACCTGGACATCGACGTGGGACGACGGCTCCTTGAGTGCCGAGCACAGCCTCGACGAGGTGGCCGAGGTCGAGCTCGAGGGGCTCGACCAGCCTTCCGTCCGGGTCGACTTCGCGGCCGGGTCGTGGGTGCTGTACGACGAGGGCGGCGAGGCCGTCGACGAGGGGTCGCGGGACGAAGGCTTGAGCATGTACGTGCATGTCGAGGGGCCCTACGCGATCGAGGTCGAGGTGATCGGCGAGGACGATCCGGAGGCGCTCGCGGCCCGGCTCATCGGCCAGTTCGTCGATCACATGAACGCGGGCTGAGCGCATGAGCACCGGACGGCAGGCGGCGGTCGCCGGCGGCGGCACAACCGATCCGCGCCGTCGCCTGTTCAGAGGGGGAGAGGCCCGCGCAGGGGCCTCGGGGGAGGTCGGGGCATGAGCACCGCAGAACGCATCATGTGGTGGGGCGCCGTGGGCGTGGCCGCCGGGGCTCTCGCCGCGTGCGACGCGACCGAGCCCGGCGACGCCGCGGCGGCCACGCCGTCAGCCTCCGTCGCGACGGTGACGACGGGTCCGGCGGACGACGCGGAGCTCAGCGCGCTGCTGGGCTCGTTCGAGCCGGAGATCGCGGGCTTCGACGTCCCGTCGCAGTTCGCCGGCAGAGGCGACGTCTACGCGGTGGAGGACTGGTACGCCGAGGAGTCCGGGGTGATCGAACCCGCCGCGTGCGCTCCCTTCGACGACGCGACGCGGCTGGCGACCGACCAGGACCTCGGCGCCGCCGGACGCGACCTCCGCTATGCGGTCGGATGGTACTTCCCGGACGGTGAGATGCCCGAGGAGCCTCCGTTCGAGCCGAGCATCGAGGTCCAGGTGCGCGTGTTCGGCGACGAGGTCCTCGCCGCCGCCGTCCCCGCCGCCGTGCTCGGCGCCCACTGCGAAGGGTTCACCTCGACCGCCACCTGGGACGAGGGCACGAACGTCCTCGAGCACGAGGTCGCGACGGTCGACGAGGTCACGCTCCCGGGCCTGGACGAGCCGACCGTGCGCATCGTCTGGGCCAAGGGTGTCGCCACCGACTACGACCTCGACGGCGAGGTGGTGGGCACGGACTGGCGGGACGGCTGGACCCAGTACGTGCACGTCGACGGCGTCGACGCCATCACGGTCGAGCTGCCCGGCGTCGACGACGAGGAGGCGGTCGCCGCGCAGGTCATCGCCGACTTCCTCGACCACATGGCCGCCGGGTGACGGCGACGGGGGCGAGAGGGATGATGGACGGACGGTGCGGGCAGCGGGAGGGCGGCTCACCATGAGGGCATGGCAGGGCGTGCTGGAGACCCTCATCCGCGAGCGCCGGAGCAGCCTCGTGGGTTACGCCTACCTGCTCGCGGGCGACCGTCCCACCGCCGAGGACCTCGTGCACGACGCGATCATCCGGACCTTCTCGCGGGCCCGCCGACTCGACGACGTCAACCGCGCGGAGGCCTACGTGCGACGGACCATCCTCACGCAGCTGCTCAACCGGCGCAGCTCGCAGGCCGTCGCGCGTTCGAAGCAGCACCTGCTGATCGAGCGCGACGGCCCGCCCGCCGACGAGCATGCGGGGGAGCACGATGCGGTGGTGCTCGCGCTGCGCGAGCTGCCCGCCCGGCAGCGCGCGTGCGTGGTCCTGCGCCACGTCGAGCAGCTCACCACCGCCGAGACCGCCGCCCGCATGGGCATCTCCGAGGGGGCCGTGAAGCGCTACCTGCACGACGCGATCGCCCACCTGCGGGAGACGCTCGGCGACCTGGGCTTCGCCGAGGAGCCTCGCGAGAGCATCGCCGTGGCGGCGCCGAGAAGGGGTGAACGATGACCGACGACCTCAGGGGCATGCTCCTCGACTCGCTCGACAAGGAGTCGCGCCGCTTCGCGGCCGAGCACCGGGGCGAGGAGAGCGCGCTGTACGAGCACGCGATCCGGCCGCGGCGCGCGTGGCGCCGCGCCGCCGAGGCGACAGGAGCGCTCGCCGTCGCCGGCGCCGTGGCGGTCGGCGCCGTCCTGGTCACCGGCCCCCGCGGCAGCATCGAGCCCGCCCCGCCCGCCGCGACCCCCACGGACGCGCTGCTCGCGCGCGACTGGATGGTGCTCGGCGCGGACGTGGACCCCGACGGCACCGCGGCGGCCCTCGCCGACGTGTGGGGCGCCGGGATCGTCGACGTGCCCGCGTGCGCCGAGCTCGACACCTACGCACGGCTCGCCGGACGAGCCGACCTGGGCGGTGAGCCGGTGCCGCTCGGCACCGTGGTGTCGTCCTCGGGACCCGCGGACGACCCCGTCAACGGGGTGTACGCCCGCTCGTTCGCCACCGCGGAGGACGCCGCAGCGTACCTCGACACGGTCGACTCGTCCGCGACCCTGTGCGCGCAGGCGGCCGCCGACGACGGCCTCGACGTCACGGTGGCGGACGTGGGCATCGCGGCCACCGCCGGGACCGGGGTGCGGATCGACGTCGCCGATCCGGGCGCGGAGGGCGCGTGGCGCCTGTGGGTGCACGTCCAGGGGTCGGAGGCCGTCGCCGTGGTCACCGAGCCTCACGCCGACGACCTCGCAGCCCAGGCCATCCGGGCGTGGTTCACCGCCGCTGCCGGGTGACCGTCCCGGGAGCCTCCCGGTACACTTCTACGCAGCAGCGTCGACCCGGCCATCACCGGCGAGCTTGCGGAAGAACGGGCCTCGGCCCCAGTAGAACCGCACGGGCAGCCCGTCACAGCGACAACGAGCGGCCCTCCACCCCGGTGGGAGGCAAGCGGGGTGGTACCGCGCATCGTCCCTCGGGACGGGGCGTCCTCGCAGTCGAGAAGAACGCCAGGACCACCACCGCAGAGGACCGCATGACCGCCGCGCGCTACCCCCTCCACCGCAGCTCCGACCAGGACGCGCATGTCGAGGTGCCCCCGTCGCCGCACTTCCCGTCGATCGAGACGGACGTGCTCGCCTACTGGGAGGCGGACAAGACCTTCCAGGCGTCCATCGACAACCGTCCCGCGCGCACCGAGGCCGGCAACAACGAGTTCGTCTTCTACGACGGCCCGCCCTTCGCGAACGGCCTGCCGCACTACGGCCACCTCCTCACCGGCTATGCCAAGGACGTGGTGCCCCGCTTCGAGACGATGCGCGGCAAGCGCGTCGAGCGCCGCTTCGGCTGGGACACGCACGGCCTGCCCGCCGAGCTGGAGGCCGAGCGCATCCTGGGCATCACCGACAAGTCCCAGATCGAGGAGATGGGCATCGCGGCGTTCAACGACGCGTGCCAGCAGTCGGTGCTGAAGTACACCAAGGAGTGGGAGCAGTACGTCACCCGCCAGGCCCGCTGGGTGGACTTCGAGAACGACTACAAGACCCTCGACGTGACCTTCATGGAGTCCGTCATCTGGGCCTTCAAGGAGCTCTACGACAAGGGCCTCGCCTACGAGGGCTACCGCGTGCTGCCGTACTGCTGGCGCGACGAGACCCCGCTGTCCAACCACGAGCTGCGCATGGACGACGACGTCTACGCGATGCGCCAGGACCCCGCCCTCACCGTGCTGTTCCCGCTGCTCGACGACGCGGGCCACGCCACCGGCGAGTCCCTCATCGTGTGGACCACCACGCCCTGGACGCTGCCCTCGAACCTCGCGGCCGCGGTCGGCCCGGACATCGAGTACGTCGTCGTCGAGCCCGGCTCGGAGAGCGCCTTCGCCGGCTCGCGCATCGTCCTCGCGAAGGCCCGCGTCGGCGCCTACGCCCGCGAGCTCGGCGCGCTCGCCCCCGAGGGCGAGGTGCCCGCGCCCGAGCACGCGCGCATCGTCGGCACCGTGCTGGGCCGCGACCTCGCCGGCCGCCGCTACAAGGCCCCCTTCGCCACCTACGCGGACCGCGACAACGTCCACCAGGTCCTCCCCGCCGACTACGTGTCGACCGAGGACGGCACCGGAATCGTCCACCTGGCCCCGGCCTTCGGTGAGGACGACATGCTCGTGTGCCAGGAGGCCGGCATCGAGCCGGTCATGCCCATCGACTCCAAGGGCCGCTTCACGTCCGAGTACCCGCAGTACGAGGGCCAGCAGGTCTTCGACGCGAACCCGCAGGTGATCACGGACCTCAAGGAGGCGGGCATCGTCCTGCGCCACGAGACCTACGACCACAGCTACCCGCACTGCTGGCGCTGCCGGAACCCGCTGATCTACCGCGCGGTGGGCTCGTGGTTCGTGCGCGTGACCGAGTTCCGCGACCGCATGGTCGAGCTTAACGAGGACATCACCTGGGTCCCCGAGCACATCAAGCACGGCCAGTTCGGCAAGTGGCTCGAGGGCGCCCGCGACTGGTCGATCTCGCGCAACCGCTACTTCGGCACGCCCATCCCCGTGTGGGTCTCGGACGACCCGGCGTTCCCGCGCACGGATGTGTACGGCTCGCTCGAGGAGCTCGAGCGCGACTTCGGCCGCCTCCCGCTGGACGACAAGGGCGAGCCCAACCTGCATCGTCCCTTCATCGACGACCTCACCCGCCCCAACCCCGACGACCCGTCGGGCAAGGCGACGATGCGCCGCATCAGCGACGTGTTCGACGTGTGGTTCGACTCCGGCTCGATGCCGTTCGCCCAGGTCCACTACCCGTTCGACAACCGCGAGTGGTTCGACACGCACAACCCGTCGGACTTCATCGTCGAGTACATCGGCCAGACCCGTGGCTGGTTCTACGTCATGCACGTCCTCGCGACGGCGCTGTTCGACCGGCCGGCCTTCAAGACCTGCGTGAGCCACGGCATCGTGCTCGGCTCGGACGGCCGCAAGATGTCGAAGTCGCTGCGCAACTACCCGGACGTCAACGAGGTGTTCCACCGCGACGGCTCCGACGCGATGCGCTGGTTCCTCATGTCCTCGCCCATCCTGCGCGGCGGCAACCTCATCGTCACCGAGGAGGGCATCCGCGAGGGCGTCCGCCAGGTGCTGCTGCCGCTGTGGTCGACGTACTACTTCTTCACGCTGTACGCCGGCGCCGCCCGCGGTGGGGAAGGGGTGCTGGGATCGCAGGTGGACGATGCGCGGGTCGCGTCGCTGCCGGTGATGGACCGGTACGTGCTGGCCAAGACCGCGGACCTCGTGTCCGAGGTGACCGCGCAGATGGAGGCCTTCGACGTGCCCGGGGCGTCCGAGTCGCTGCGCCAGTTCATGGACCTGCTGACCAACTGGTACGTCCGCACGCAGCGCGACCGGTTCTGGGACGAGGACCAGGACGCGTTCGACACGCTCTACACGGTGCTCGTCACCCTGACCCGCCTGGCCGCCCCGCTGCTGCCGCTCGCCACCGAGGAGATCTACCGCGGCCTCACCAACGAGCGCTCGGTGCACCTCACCGACTACCCGGTCGCGCCCGCGGCCTGGGCGGACGACTCGCTCGGCGCCGTGATGGACCAGGTCCGCGAGGTCGTGTCCTCCGCGCACGCGCTGCGCAAGAAGGAGCAGATCCGCGTGCGCCAGCCGCTCACCTCGCTCGAGGTCGCCGTCGCGTCGCCGGAGGCGCTGCAGGACTACGCGGCGCTCATCGCGTCGGAGCTCAACGTCAAGGCGGTCTCGCTGGTGACGGTCGAGGAGTTCACCGCCGCGAACCCCGTCGAGCGCCGCCTCACCGTCAACGCCCGCGCGGCCGGCCCGCGCATCGGCAAGGACGTGCAGGCTGCGATCAAGGGCTCCAAGACGGGCGACTGGTCAGATGCGTCCGGTCAGGTCGTGTCCGGCGGCATCGCGCTGGTCGAGGGCGAGTACGAGCTCGCGACCGTGATCGGCGGCGGCGAGGGCGGCGACACCGCCGCGGCCGTGCTGCCCGGCGGCGGCTTCGTGCTGCTCCACACCGCGATCACGCCGGAGCTCGAGGCCGAGGGCTTCGCGCGCGACCTCATCCGGGCGATCCAGGACGAGCGCAAGAACGCCGGGCTCAACGTCTCGGACCGCATCGTGCTGTCGCTCACCGTGCCCGCGGAGCGCGTGGCCGCCGTCGCGGCGCACCAGGAGCTCATCGCGGGCGAGGTGCTCGCGGTCGAGGTGAAGGTGGCCGAGGGCGCGCAGGCGGTCGAGGTCTCCAAGGCATGACTCCCGTTCGCCGCGTGGACCTCTCCACGCACGTGATGCGCTCCTCCACCTCGATGCGGGCGTGTCGTCGGAGTGTCGGGCGCGCATCGTGCCGCAGGAGGCTGTGCGACCCAGGCCTGCGTGGAGAGGTCGACGCGTGACCGTGCTCATCTCGCCCGCCGAGCTCGCCTTGGCCCTCGCATCGTCCACGCCGCCGCGCCTGCTCGACGTGCGGTGGGCGCTCACGAAGCCCAACGGCGCCGATGAGCACGCGGAAGGCCACCTTCCCGGTGCCGCGTACGTCGACCTCGACACCGAGCTCGCGGACATCGGCGAGCCGACCCGCGGCCGGCATCCGCTGCCCTCGCGGGACGCGCTCGAGGCCTCCGCCCGGGCGTGGGGTCTCAACGACGGCGACGCGGTCGTGGTCTACGACGCCGGCCACGGCTTCGGCGCCGCCCGCGCGTGGTGGCTGCTGCGCCACGCCGGGGTGGACGTGCGGATCCTCGACGGCGGCTACGCCGCGTGGGTCCTCGCCGGCCTGCCGGTCGAGACCGGTGCCGTCGCGCCCGAGCCCGGCTCGATCGGCCTGGGCTGGGACGGCATGCCCGTCATCGAGGCGGACGATGCGGCGGCCTGGCCCGCGCGTGGCCTCCTTCTCGACGCGCGGGCGGGGGAGAGGTTCCGCGGCGAGATCGAGCCGATGGACCCCGTCGCGGGCCACATCCCGGGAGCCGTCAACGCGCCTACCAGCGAGAACGTCGGCGCCGGGGGCACCTTCCTCGCGGCCGCGGAGCTCGAGGCGCGCTTCGCGCAGCTGGGTGTGGACGGCAGGTCCGAGGTGGCCGTGTACTGCGGCTCCGGCGTTACGGCGGCGCACCAGATCGCGGCGCTCGAGATCGCCGGGTTCACGGCCGCGCTGTACCCCGGCTCGTGGTCCGCGTGGGCGCACCAGGGCCGTCCCGTCGAGACCGGGGAGTAGCCACCCGGGGACCTCTCCACACGACACGCCCGCGACACGCCCCATCCCGACCATGTGCCCGCTCACATCGGGCGGTTCGTGTGGAGGAGTGCCTCACCCGCGTGGAGGGGTCAACGGGGTCAACGGGGTCAACGGGGTCAACGGGGGAGTCAGCCGGCGGCCAGCAGGTCGGCGTTGACGCCGTCCGTGAGGCCGCGGTCGACCACGAGCATGCGCCCGTCGAGCTCGCGGATCGGGCGCAGCAGCTGCACCGAGTCGGTGAGCCACACGTGGTCGGCCGCCTCGAGCTCGGCGACGGTCAGGTCGCGGTACGAGCACGCGAAGCCGCGGGCCGTGAAGGACTCGAAGGCCGCGCGCTGCGCGGTGCCGTGGAGCAGACCGCCCTCGGCCGCGGGCGTCACGATCTCGTCGCCGAGCCGGACGAGCACGGTCGCGCGGGGGGCCTCGAGCACGTACCCGTCGGTGGAGGTGAGGATCGCGTCGTCGAGCCCCAGCGCCTTGACGTGACGCTCGGCGGCCATGTTGACCGCGTAGGACAGCGTCTTCGCGCCCACGAGCAGCCACGGGGCCTTCGCCCCGATGGCGTGCGGGTAGCCGCGCGTGAGCGTGACGACCGCGACGCCCTCGGTGCGCTGCCGGGTGACGTCGGGGAATACGTCCGCGTAGACGTAGCCGGTGGGGCGTCCCGCCTGCGGGCCGTGCTCCGGTCCGCGCGTGTAGACCACCTTCGCCAGCGCGGTCGGGGGAGTCGCCGGCAGCGACTCGAGCAGCGACCGCACGGCGAGCGCGATGGCGTCGCGCATCGCGCCGAGGTCCGGCGCCGGCAGGTCGAGCATCGACGCCGACTGTGCGAGGCGCTCGAGGTGCGGCTCGAGATCGTGCATCCGACCGTCGTGCACGCCGACCGTCTCGAACACCCCGTCGCCGCGGGTGAGGCCCGCGTCGGTGGCGGTCGCGATGGGGGCGTCGGGGTCGACGAGCTCGGCGCGGCATCCGGGCATTCCTGCGACCGGAGCGGCGCAGACGACAAGCGTGGGCATGGGCACCTCCTCGGCCACCGTAGCGCGGGTGCGGGACGAAAGCGCAAGGTCACGGGCATGATGGGCGCATGGTGACCCCGTACGCGCCGCCGACCATCGCCGACCTCGTCGGACGCACGCCCGTCGTCCGCCTCCAGCGCCTGCCCGTCGACGGCGGCGGCATGGTGCTCGCCAAGCTCGAGGGGGACAACCCCGCCGGCTCGGTCAAGGACCGGCCCGCCTTCTCCATGATCGCCGCCGCCGAGCAGGACGGCCGCATCGCCCCTGGTGCGACGCTGGTCGAGGCGACCAGCGGCAACACCGGGATCGCGCTCGCCGCCGCGGCCGCCGTCAAGGGCTACCGGATGATCCTGGTGATGCCGGCGGGCTCCTCGCGCGAGCGGTCGCTGTCGATGACCGCCTACGGCGCCGAGGTGGTCGAGACCGACAAGGAGGGCGGCATGGAGCTCGCCCGCGACACCGCCGAGCAGATCTCGCGCGACACTGGCGCGGTGCGCCTCGACCAGTTCGCCAACCCCGCCAACCCCCGCGCGCACGAGCTCGCGACCGGCCCCGAGATCTGGGAGCAGACCCAGGGCACGGTCACCCACGTGGTGTCCTCGATGGGCACCACCGGCACCGTGACGGGGCTGTCCCGCGGGCTCCACGCGATCGCCCCGCGCGTGCGGGTCATCGGCATCCAGCCCGCGCCCGGCGCCGCCATCCCGGGGATCCGCGCGTGGCCGCCGGAGTACCTGCCCCGCGTGTTCGACCCCACGCACATCGCCGAGGTCCGGACCGTCACGCAGGAGCGCGCGGTCGAGACCACCCGCGCGCTCGCGCGCCGCGAGGGCCTGCTCGTGGGCATGAGCTCGGGAGGCGCCGCCGCGATCGCCCTCGAGATCGCCGCCGAGGAACCCGGCTCGACCGTGGTGTTCATCGCGTGCGACCGCGGGGACCGCTACCTCTCGACCCCGCTGTTCGACACGGCGGGGGAGCAGGCCTGACCGTCAGCGGACGACGTCCGCGCAGCCGCCCGAGCGGTCGACGCGCCCGTCCTCGTCCGCGACGTCCAGCGGCGACCAGTGCGCCACCTTGCCGTTGGCGGGGGTGGTGACCCAGACGCAGAAGGAGTCGGCGCCGCCTGCGACGAAGTCGCCGAGCTCGACGCCCTCCGCGACCTCGATGCGCGCGTACTCCGTGCCGTCGGCGAGCACCACGTAGTCGCCGTCCACCTGCGTGACGTCGACGGTCGCGTCCGGCCGGTCCGCGAAGGCCGTCACCACGGTGACGCCCAGCTCCTCGAGATCGCGCCGCGCGCGCTTGGCCAGGGTCCTGCCGCTCGGCGCGGCGGGCTCCGCCGCGGTCTGCGCGGTCGTGGTCTCGACCACGACGCGGTCGGTCGCATCGTCCGCGGCCATGGCCTCCCGCTGGGCGAGCGCGGCGATGGCGACGAGCGCGACGCCCAGCAGGGCGGTCGAGGCGATGATGCCGAGGACGGCGGCCAGCCCGAGCCGGTGCTTCGGGGCGCGCTCGGGCTCCGGCTCGTCCTCCACGGGCCGCGCGTGCGCGGTCCAGGCGGCGCCGTCCCAATAGCGCAGCACACCCGCATCCAGCGGGTCCACGTACCAACCCGCGACCGGCAGGCCGTGGGCAGGCTCCATCGACTCGGTCACGCAATCCCCCTCAGCATGTGCGACAACCGTCGGGACAAGATAATGCACCCGACGATGCGTGTCACGGGGAAACCTCACACGGTCCCGAATCTGCGTGTTGCCTGCTAGGTATGGGGATGTGCGATTGGTCCGGATCGTCGGGCCGACGGCCGGGGACGATGCGGTGCGCCGTGCGCGCTCTCAGGTGGAGGGCCGCGGCGCGTGAGGGGCGCCCCGGGCGCTCCCAGACGGCCTCCCGGCGGACGCCGCCGCGCCCGTCCCGCGACCCTTCCGACGCGCCGCGCGGCGTGTCGCGCCCGGGCGTGTCGCGCATCGTCCCGAAACACGGCCGAAATAGGGGTGATATGCCTGGTAGAGAGGCATGTCGATGGCTTCCGCGAGAAGGGCCTCGAAAGGTGTCACGAGCACCTCGGAACGTGCCGCACAATTGACCCTCGTGACAACGGATGTCTTCCCCGAACTGAGCCTCTCCGAGGCCGAGCGCGAGATCGACGCGCACATCTTCGCCCGCACCCCCGAGGCCGACCACGAGGCCAAGCTCCTGCGCGTCACGCAGGCGCTGTCGCTGCTCGGCGATCCGCATCGCTCGCTCGACATCATCCATGTCACCGGCACCAACGGGAAGACCTCGACCAGCCGCATGATCGAATCCCTGCTGCGCGCCCACGGCCTCAGCACGGGCCTGTTCACCTCGCCGCACCTCACCACGCTGCGCGAGCGCATCATGATCGACGGCGCGCCGCTGCCGCAGGACGCCCTCGTGCGCCTGTGGCAGCAGATCTCGCCCGCGATCCACGCGGTCGATCAGGCGTCGCTCCAGCGCGGCGGCCCGCGCATGAGCTTCTTCGAGGTGCTCACCGTCCTGGGCTTCGTCGCCTACGCGGACGCGGGCGTCGACGCGCTCGTCCTCGAGGTCGGCATCGGCGGACTCCGCGACGCCACCAACGTCGCGGACGGCCGCATCGCGGTGCTCACCCCGATGGCGCTCGACCACGACAAGTACTTCACCGGCGGCCTGCCCGGCGTCGCGCACGAGAAGTCCGGCGTCATCAAGCCCGGCGCGACCGTCGTGAGCGCGCTCCAGCGCGACGAGGCCGCCCAGATCATCGTCGCCGCGGCCGCCCAGCGCCAGGCCTCGGTGTTCTGGGAGGGCGCGCACATGTCGGTGTCCGACCGGCGCATCGTCCCCGGCGGCCAGGTGGTGACGATGCACACCGCGTCGCGCAACTATGTCGACGTGTTCGTGCCGCTGCACGGCGAGTTCCAGGCGCAGAACGCCCTCATCGCGCTGTCCGCGTGCGAGGCGTTCATCGGCGCCGGCGTGCCTCGCGCGCTCAGCCTCCCCGCGGTGGCCCGCGGCTTCGCCGGCGCGACCTCGCCCGGCCGCATGGAGGTCGTGTCCGCCGAGCCGACCGTCATCGTCGACGCCGCGCACAACCCTCACGGCATCGCCGCGCTCGCCGACACGCTCCGTGAGACCTTCGACTTCGACCGTCTGGTCGGCGTGGTCGCGGTGCTCGCGGACAAGGACTCCGAGGGCATCCTCACCGGCCTCGCGGGGCTCATCGACGAGGTGGTCATCACGCAGACCACGTCGCGTCGCGCCTCCGACGCGGAGGTGCTCGCCGAGCGCGCCCGCACCATCTTCGGGGCCGACCGCGTGCGCGTCGCGCCGTCCGTCCCCGACGCCGTGCAGATGGCGACCACGCTCGCCCCGGAGGCCGAGGGCGAGGGCGGCGTGCTCATCGCCGGCTCGATCACCCTCGTCGCCGAGGCGCGCCGCCACCTGCAGGCGACCCACATGCCCGCCACGGTCGACGCCGAGACCGTGGTCGCGGCGGCGGACGCCGCCGACGTCCCCGTCGAGGACACGGGCGACACGGGCGCGGTCCCGGCCTAGCGATCGGGCCGCCGCATCGTGCGGACGATGCGGCGGCGGGCCGGGCGCGGCGTGACACACTTGAGCCATGACCGACCTTGACCTCGGCGGCCTGAGCCTCGAGGAGGCCGAGCGCGAGATCTACGCGCACATCGTCTCCCGCAACCCCGAGCACGACTTCGAACCCACGATCGACCGCGTCCGCGACGCGTGCGACCTCCTCGGCAGCCCTCAGCAGGCGTACAAGGTGGTCCACCTCACCGGCACCAACGGCAAGACCTCGACCGCGCGCATGACCGAGTCGCTCGTGCGCGAGCACGGGCTGCGCACCGGGCTGTTCACGTCGCCTCACCTCACGACCGTGCGCGAGCGGATCCAGATCGACGGCGAGCCCATCGAGCGCGAGGACTTCGTGCGCCTGTGGCTCGACGTCGCGCCGATCATCCACATGGTCGACGCACGCTCGGTCGAGGCCGGCGGGCCACGCATGAGCTTCTTCGAGGTCCTCACGGTCCTCGCCCTCGCGGCCTTCGCGGACGCGCCGGTCGACGTCGCGGTCGTCGAGGTCGGCATGGGCGGCGTGTGGGACGCCACCAACGTGGTCGACGGCGAGGTGTCCGTCATCACGCCCATCGGCCTCGACCACCAGCAGTGGCTGGGCGACTCGCTCGTCGATATCGCGGCGGAGAAGTCGGGGATCATCAAGGACGGCGCCGCGACCGTCATCGCCGAGCAGTCCGACTCCGTGGTGCCCGTCCTCGAGTCCGCGATCGCCGAGCGCGGCGCGCGCGCCTACTGGGAGGGCGAGGCCCTCGAGGTGAGGGAGCGTCAGCCCGGCGTCGGCGGCCAGCTCGTCACGCTGCGCACGCCCGCCGCCACGTACGCCGACATCTTCGTGCCGCTCTACGGCGCCCACCAGGCTCACAACGCGCTGCTCGCCCTCGCCGCGGTCGAGCTGCTGCTCGCCGCGGGAGGCGAGCCCGCGGCCCTGTCGGGGGAGGCCGTCGAGGCCGGCTTCGCGCAGGTGAGCTCGCCCGGCCGCCTCGAGGCGGTCCGGACGTCGCCGCTCATCCTCGTCGACGCCGCGCACAACCCGCACGGCATCGACGCCATGGTGGACGCGCTCGACGAGTCCTTCGCGTTCGAGACGCTCGTGGGCGTCGTAGGCGTGCTCGCCGACAAGGACGCCGAGGGCATCCTCGCGGCGCTCGAGCCCGCGCTCGCGCACGTCGTCGTCACCGCCTCGCCGTCGCCGCGGGCCATCCCCGTCGAGGAGCTCGAGCGGATCGCCATCGCCGTGTTCGGCGAGGACCGGGTCACCTCGACCGACAGCGTGCCCGACGCGATCGACGCGGCCGTGCAGCGCGCCGAGCGCGACAACGACCTCGGTGCGGGCGTGCTGGTGGTCGGGTCGATCACCCTGGTGGCGGAGACCCGCATCCTCACCGGTGCCGACCGCCGCAAGGGCCAGGGGCAGGCCCGATGAGCGCACGTCCCCAGCGTCCCGCGACGCTGACCTTCTGCCAGGCCGTCCTCGCGCTCCAGTCGCTCGCCGCGTTCTTCGCGGTGCTCGCGCTGTGGGGCCTCTCCCGCGCCGGCGAGACCGACATCCCCGCCGGGCTGCTGTGGGGCGGCGGGCTCGGGCTCGTGGTCCTGCTCGGCTACGCGGTGGGGCAGCAGCGCAAGCGGTGGGGCCGCTGGCTCGGCTGGGCGCTGCAGGTGCCGATGCTGCTCGGCGGGTTCATCGACTCGACGATCGCGGTCATCGGGGCCACGTTCCTGGTGACCTGGATCATCGGGCTGCGCCTGGGCGCGCGCATCGACCGCGAGCGTGCCCAGCGGGCCGCCGCGGAGGACGCCGAGGCGCCCGCGGGCGACGTCGCCGACGGTGCCGCCGACCCGGCCACCGCGGAGGGCGACCAGGCGTGAGCAGGTTCCTCTGGCGCATGGGCGGCGCCCTCGCGCTCGGGGTGCTCGGCCTGACGCTGGTGTTCTGGCAGCTCGAGCACGCATCGCTCTACGCGTTCGCGGGGCTCGGGCGGCCGTCCGCCGCGGTCTACGCGCTGCTGTTCGCGGGGCTCATGCTCGTCAACGTGTCCGTGTTCTACATGCTCACGCGCTGGTCGCGCTTCCTGCGCGAGCACCCGGAGACGCGCCAGCTGCCGCCGTGGTTCCTGGTCGCGATCATCGTGCTGTCCGGCGCCGCGCTCGTCACCGGCATCGCGGTGCACGCCGGCTACCTGCGCTCGCTGGACCCGCTGCCCATGGACATCAGCCAGGGCTTCGTGGCGTTCGAGGTGTCCTTCGCGAGCCTCGTCCTCGTGCCGCTCGTGCTGCTCGCGGTGCGCTGGTCCACCGGCTACCGCAACGGCTGAGCGGCCCGCGACCCGCGCATCGTCCCGTCAGACGGTGACGACCGAGGTGATCTCGTAGCCCTCCAGCGCCTCCCGGCCGGGCAGCTCGCCGATCTCGATGAGGAAGCTGAAGCGCACCGACGCCGCGCCGCCTCGCTCGAGCATCTCGGCGACCGCGCGGGCAGTGCCGCCGGTGGCGAGGACGTCGTCGATGACGAGCACGTGCCTGCCCTCGACCGAGCCCGCGCTGACGGCGAGGTCGCGCGCGCCGTACTCGATCTCCGCGGAGGACTCGAGGAGGTCGACGCCGGGCATCTTGCCCTTCTTGCGGACCATCGCCATGCCGACGTCGAGCGTCTGCGCGACCACCGGCGCGAAGATGAAGCCGCGCGCGTCCACGCCCGCGACCACGTCGACGGGCGCGCCGCTCGGCGGCATGAGCTGGATGCACGCCTCGCGGAAGCGCTCGGGGCTCGCGAGGATCGGGGCGATGTCGTAGAAGAGGATGCCCTCGATGGGGAAGTCGGGATACGTGTCGAAGTCGTCGATCGTGATCACGGGTCCATCCTGACACGGGCGGGCCCGGGACCCTCGCCCCCGCCCCCGGCCCCGCCCCCGCCCCCGCCGGTGGACACCGCCCGCGGCACCCCCGCTAGGCTCCCCACCATGACGGAACGCACCCTCATCCTGGTCAAGCCCGACGGCGTCAAGCGCGGCCTCACGGGCGAGGTCCTCCGCCGCGTCGAGGCGAAGGGCTACACGCTCGCCGCCGTGGAGCTGCGCCAGGCCACCCCGGAGCTGCTCGCCGAGCACTACGAGGAGCACGTGGGCAAGCCCTTCTACGACCCGCTGGTCGAGTTCATGCTGTCCGGACCCGTCCTCGCGGTCGTGGCCGAGGGCGAGCGCGTCATCGAGGGCTTCCGCACCATCGCCGGCACCACGGACCCCACCACCGCGACCCCGGGCTCCATCCGCGGCGACCTCGCCCGCCAGTGGGACCTGCCGGTGATCCACAACATCGTGCACGGCTCGGACTCGCCCGAGTCAGCCGAGCGCGAGATCGGCATCTGGTTCCCCGGCCTCTAGGACGGCCGGGAGCGCCCACCGAGCCCCGGAGGCAGGCCTCCCACCAGGCAGAACGGCGGTCTGGGCGGGGGCGCTCGCGCCTCACCTGAGCACGCGCGCGCGTCCCCTACACTCGCACCCATGCATCTCAAGACGCTGACGCTGCGAGGCTTCAAGTCCTTCGCGTCGGCGACGACCCTCGAGTTCGAGCCGGGCGTCACGTGCGTCGTCGGCCCGAACGGGTCGGGCAAGTCCAACGTGGTCGACGCGCTCGCGTGGGTCATGGGCGAGCAGGGCGCCAAGACGCTGCGCGGCGGCCAAATGGCGGACGTGATCTTCGCCGGCACGTCGGGCCGCGCGCCGCTGGGCCGCGCCGAGGTGTCGCTCACCATCGACAACACCGACGGCGCGCTGCCGATCGACTACACCGAGGTGACGATCAGCCGCACGCTGTTCCGCAGCGGCGGCTCGGAGTACGCGATCAACGGCTCGGCGTGCCGCCTGCTCGACGTCCAGGAGCTGCTCTCGGACAGCGGCCTGGGCCGCGAGATGCACGTCATCGTGGGCCAGGGCCAGCTCGACGCGGTGCTGCGCGCGACCCCCGAGGACCGCCGCCACTTCATCGAGGAGGCCGCCGGCATCCTCAAGCACCGCCGCCGCAAGGACAAGGCGCTGCGCAAGCTCGACTCGATGCAGGCCAACCTCACCCGCGTCCAGGACCTCACCGGGGAGATCCGCCGCCAGCTGGGCCCGCTCGGCAAGCAGGCCGAGGTCGCGCGTCAGGCGCAGCGCATCCAGGTCGACGTCCGCGACGCCCGCTCGCGTCTGCTCGCCGACGACATCGCCACGCTCACCGAGTCGATGTCCAAGGACAAGGCCGACGAGACCGCGCTGCTCGAGCGCCGCGACACCGTCGAGAAGGCCCTCGCGGACGCCCGTGCGCTGCTCGCCGACCTCGAGCGCCAGAGCGCCGAGGCGGCCCCCGCGCTCACCCGCGCGAACGACACGTTCTACCGCCTCAGCGCCATCCGCGAGCGGCTGCGCAACCTCCACACGCTCGCCGAGGAGCGCGTCCGCATGCTCGGCAGCACGCAGAGCGAGGCGCCGCCCACGGACCTGGTGGACCTCGACGAGCAGGTGGAGCGCGCCAAGGCGGCCCGCGCCGAGCTCGAGTCCGAGGTCGAGGCCGCGGCGCGCGACCTCGAGGCCGCGATCGAGGCCCGCAAGGACGCCGAGGAGACGGCCTTCCAGTCCGACCGCCACCACGCCAACCTGCTGCGCTCCGTCGCGGACCGCCGCGAGGGCGTCGCCCGCCTCGCCGGCCAGGTCGCGGCCAAGCGCTCGCGCGTCGAGTCGACGGAGGCGGAGATCGGCCGCCTGCAGGAGCAGCTCGCGTCCGCCGAGAAGCGCGCCCACGACGCCAACGCCGAGTTCCAGCACGTCGAGACTTCCGTCGCCACCGTCGATGCAGGGGAGGAGGACCTCGACGTCCAGCACGAGTCCGCGACCGAGGCGTGGGAGCGTGCGAAGTCGGCGGTGTCCGAGCTCAAGGACGCCCTCCACGCCTCGATGCGCGAGCGCGACTCGTGGGCCGCACGCGGCGAGGCCCTCGAGCTGTCGCTCGTGCGCAAGGACGGTGCGGGCGCGCTGCTCGCGAGCGGCCTGCGCGCGATCACCGGCACCGTGGCCTCGCTCATCGAGGTGGGGGACGATGCGGAGGACGCCCTCGCGGCCGCGCTCGGCCCCCTCGCGGACGCCCTCGCGGTCGACTCCGTCGAGGACGCCGTCGACGCGATCCGCTGGCTGCGCGACGAGGACGCCGGCCGAGCCCGCTTCCTCGTGGCCGACGCGGCCGCGACCGCCGACAACCCCGCGGTCGACCTGCCCGCCGGCGCCCGATGGGCGACCGACCTCGTCGACGGGCCCGCCGCCCTCCTCGCGACCGTCCGCTCGCTCGTCGCCGGCGTCGCCGTGGTCGACGACCTCGCCGCCGCGCGCGCCCTCGTCGCCGCGCATCGCGACGTCACCGCCGTGACCCGCCGGGGCGACGTCCTCGGCGGGCGGACGGCCTCGGGCGGGGCCGGCGATGCACCCAGCGTCATCCACGTCCAGGCCGCGTTCGACGATGCGCGCGAGAAGCACGATGCCGCCGCCGCCCGCGTGGAGGGCACAGAGGAGCGGCTGCGTGCCGCGGAGGAGGTCGAGGCGGAGGCCCGCGGCCACCACGAGCGCACCCTCGCGCGCCTCAACGAGGCCGACGCGCGCATGGCGTCGGTCGCCGAGAAGCTGCACCAGCTGGGCGCGCAGGCGCGCGCCGCGAAGGCCGAGGCCGAGCGCTTCACCGACCAGCTCGACCAGGCGCACGGCCGCATGAAGGCGGACGAGGACGAGCTCGCGAGCCTCACCGAGCGCCTCGCCGCAGCCCAGGCCGAGCCCGAGCAGTTCGAGGCCGACACCCGTGCGGCGCAGGAGCGCCGCGACGAGGACGAGGTGAGCGCCCGCGCCGCCCGCGCCAAGGAGACCGAGGCGCGGCTCGCGCTGCGCACGTCCGAGGAGCGCGCCCGCGCCCTCGCGTCCCGCGCCGAGAGCCTCGAGCGCGCTGCTGTCGCCGAGCGCGAGGCGCGCGTCCGTGCCGAGGCCGCCGCCGCCCGCCGCGAGCGGCAGGCGCAGGCCGCGCGCGAGGTCATCGCCGGCAGCCAGGACGCCATCGCGCTCATCGACGTCTCCGTCCAGCACGCCGACGACAAGCGCGCCGCCGTCGAGGCCGAGCGTGCCGAGCGCACCGGCAGGCTCGCGGAGGTGCGCCGCAGCGTCGACGAGCTGTCGACCGAGCACGCGCGCCTCACCGACGACGCCCACCGCGACGAGGTGGCCCGCGCCGAGCAGAACGTGCGCCTCGAGCAGCTTCGCCAGCGCGCCGTCGACGAGCTCGGCATGGACCCCGACCGCCTGGTCGAGGAGTTCGGCCCGCACCTCGGCGTCCCGGTGTGGAACCCCGACGCGGCCGCGGACGCCGACGCGGGCGACGACGCAGCCGAGCCCGAGACCACGCCCTACGTGCGCGAGCAGCAGGAGAAGCGCCTGCGCCAGGCCGAGCGCGCGATGAACCAGCTGGGCCGCGTCAACCCGCTCGCGCTCGAGGAGTTCGCCGCGCTCGAGGAGCGCCACAAGTTCCTCACGGACCAGCTCGCGGACATCAAGCGCTCGCGCGAGGACCTGCTCACGATCGTCAAGGAGATCGACGAGCGCGTCGAGGTGATCTTCGCCGAGGCCTTCGCGGACACCGCCGCGCAGTTCGACCGCGTCTTCCCGCGGCTGTTCCCGGGCGGCGAGGGCAAGCTCGTGCTCACGGACCCCGCGCACATGCTCACCACCGGCATCGAGGTCGAGGCGCGCCCCGCCGGCAAGAAGGTCAAGCGCCTGTCGCTGCTGTCCGGCGGCGAGCGCTCCCTCACCGCGGTCGCGCTCCTCGTGTCGATCTTCAAGGCCCGCCCCAGCCCGTTCTACGTCATGGACGAGGTCGAGGCCGCCCTCGACGACGTTAACCTGGGGCGCCTGCTCGAGATCTTCCGCGAGCTGCAGGAGGACTCCCAGCTCATCGTCATCACGCACCAGAAGCGCACCATGGAGATCGCGGACGCGCTCTACGGCGTGACGATGCGCGGCGACGGCGTCACCACCGTCATCAGCCAGCGCCTGCGCGACGACGACGCCGCCTGACGGCCCTGGCAGACCGCCCATCGGCGGTCGCCCGGGAACACCAGCACGCCCGGCACGTTGAGAAGGCGGGGCCGTGCGCCCCTTTTTGTCAGCACTTGTCCGGTGCGCGTCGCCGGGCGAGGAGGCCGCGAGCCGACGGCCCGCGGCGTGGGGAGCGATGCATGTTCAGCTACATGGTGCAGACGCTGGTGGTCGGCGGGCTCATCGCCGCCATCGTGTTCGTGGCCGCCTTCGCGAGCGAAGGACGCGGCCGCCGCGTCGTGCGGATCCTGCTGGGCGCCGAGGAGCGCCGCCCGGTCCGCGAGCACCTGTTCGACGAGATCGAGCGCCCCGACGCTACGCTCGACGTCGTCGGCGAGCTCGGCCGCGAGACCTCGTCGCTCCCGATCGTGACCGCGCGTCCCGCGGCCCACCAGCCGGCCCGCCACCGCGCCTGATCCCTGGCGCCGGACCGGCGACGCCTCGCCGGTCGACCTGACAGACTGTGCCCGTGGACATCTCATGGATCCCTGGTGACAGCGACCTCCTGGTGACCATCGTCGCCGGGCTCGTGGTGATCGGCGGCGTGGCCGCCGCCCTCGTCGGCAAGGGCAGGCAGGCGCCTCCCCGCGAGGCGCCCCCGCGGCGGGACGATGCGGCGGCCACCGCCGCGCCGACCGTCGAGGAGGCCCCGGAGGAGGCCGTCGAGACCGCCGAGGCCGTCGAGACCCCCGAGGCCGTCGACCATCGCTTCGGCCGCCTGCGCCGCCGCGTCGGCACCACCTTCGGGCAGTCGCTGCTCGCGATCTTCCGCCGCGGCGCGCTGTCCCAGGACGACTGGGACGAGCTCGAGGAGACCCTCCTCATGGCGGACGTGGGCGCGGCCACCACCGACGAGCTCCTCGCGGACCTCAAGGCCCGCCTCAAGGCGGAGCCCGACGGCGACCCGCGCGCGCTGCTGCGCGCCGCGCTGCTCGACGTCGTGGACCCGTCGCTCGACCGCTCCCTCGCGCTCGGCGCACCCGGCGACGGCGAGCTCCACAGCGCGGTCGTGGTCGGCGTCAACGGCGTGGGCAAGACCACCACGGTCGGCAAGCTCGCGCGCGTCCTCGTCGCCGAGGACCGCACCGTGGTGCTCGGCGCCGCCGACACGTTCCGCGCCGCGGCTGCCGACCAGCTCGAGACCTGGGGCGCGCGCGTGGGCGTGCCCGTCGTGCGTGCCCACGTCGACGGCGCGGACCCCGCCTCCGTCGCGTACGAGGCCGCGGACCGCGCCCGCACCGACGAGGCCGAGGTGCTGCTCGTCGACACCGCCGGCCGCCTGCAGAACAAGCAGGGCCTCATGGACGAGCTCGGCAAGATCGTCCGCGTCGTGTCGAAGGTGAGCCCGCCCCAGGAGGTGCTGCTCGTCCTCGACGCCACGACCGGCCAGAACGGCCTCACCCAGGCGCGAGTCTTCGGCCAGGTCGCCCCGCTCACCGGCGTCGTCCTCACCAAGCTCGACGGCACCGCGAAGGGCGGCATCGTCCTCGCCGTGCAGCGCGAGCTCGGCGTGCCCGTGAAGTTCGTCGGGCTCGGCGAGGGCGCGGACGATCTCGCGCCGTTCGACCCCGCGGGCTTCGTCGACTCGCTGCTGGGGGAGTAGCCGCCGGGCGCCGCCCGCGCATCGTCCGGCTCCCGCGTCCACGACGCGCCGACGGCGGGCGACCTGCCTGGCACCCGGCTTGTCCGTTTGCGACACGCACCTTTTACCTGCGCACCCTCGATGTAACCGTTCGGAAACATGGGGGTCGTCCAGGTTTAACAGGAGTGCGGAAGTCTCTTCGATGACTAGCCGAAGGGCTAGCGAAAAGGAGAGACAAACCAATGGAAGACGCAATGGCATACGCCGACGGAGTGGGGGCCCTCGGCTGGCTCCTCGTGTCGGCTTCGCTGGTGCTGCTGATGACGCCTGCCCTGGCGTTCTTCTACGGCGGCATGTCGCGCAGCAAGTCCGTCCTGAACATGATGATGATGAGCTTCGGCAGCCTCGGCGTCGGCATGCTCGCGTGGGTCCTGTTCGGCTACTCGATCTCGGCCGGCCCCACCGTCAACAACCTCTTCGGTGAGCCGTTCTCGAACTTCGGCATGATCGACGTGGTCAACAACTACGCCGACGACCCGACCACGCTCATCTCGGCCGGCTTCGGCGCCACGTTCGCCATCATCACCGTCGCGCTGATCTCCGGTTCGGTCGCGGACCGCATGAAGTTCTCGGCGTGGCTGACCTTCGCCTTCATCTGGGTCGTCCTCGTGTACGCGCCCGTCTCGCACTGGGTCTGGGGCACCGGCACCAACGGTGAGGGCTTCGACGCGCTGCTCGGTGGCGGCGGCCCGCTCTTCGCGGACCTGCCCGGCCCGTACGACTTCGCCGGCGGTACCGTCGTCCACATCAACGCCGGTGTGGCCGGTCTGGTCCTCGCTCTCCTGCTCGGCATCCGCAAGGGCTTCGGCAAGGAGCCCTTCAAGCCCCACAACCTGCCGTTCGTCATGCTCGGCGCGGCCCTCCTGTGGTTCGGCTGGTTCGGCTTCAACGCCGGTTCGGCGTTCGCCGCCGACGGCTACGCGGCCCTCGCGTGGGTCAACACCACCACCGCGACCGCTGTCGCGATGCTCGGCTGGCTCCTCACGGAGAAGATCCGCGACGGCAAGGCCACCTCGCTCGGCGCCGCCTCCGGTGTGGTCGCCGGTCTGGTCGCCATCACCCCGTCGTGCGCGTCGGTCGACACCTGGGGCGCCATCGTCATCGGCTTCTTCGCCGGTGTCCTCTCGGCCCTCGCGGTCGGCCTCAAGTACAAGTTCGGCTACGACGACTCGCTCGACGTCGTGGGCGTCCACCTCGTCTCGGGCCTCTGGGGCACCCTGGCCATCGGCCTCGTCGCCTCGGGCACCATCAACGGTGACGCCGGTCTGTTCTACGGTGGTGGCGTGACCCTGCTCGGCGTCCAGGCTGCTGCCGCGGCGATCACGATCGTCTACTCGGCCATCATGACGCTGCTCATCGGTCTGGCCATCAAGTACACGATCGGTCTTCGCGTGAGCGAGGATGTCGAGGTGCAGGGCATCGACCTCGCCGAGCACGGCGAGACCGCTTACGAGGAGGCTGTGTAAACCATGAAGCTCGTGACCGCAATCATCCAGCCCCACCGCGTCGACGAGGTCCGTGCGGCCCTCGAGGCCGCGGGCGTCAAGGGCGTCACCGTCTCCGAGGCCGCCGGCTACGGCCGTCAGAAGGGTCACACCGAGGTCTACCGCGGTGCGGAGTACACCGTCGACCTGGTGCCGAAGACCCGCCTCGAGGTCCTCGTGGACGACGCCGATGCCGCGACCGTGACCGAGGCGATCGTCTCGGCCGCGCAGACCGGCAAGATCGGTGACGGCAAGGTCTGGGTCGTCCCCGTCGACGACGTGGCCCGTGTGCGCACCGGCGAGCACGGCGCGGACGCCCTCTAAGCAGGGAGACCGCCAGACATATGGAGAGCCGTGAAGGCTCCCGCGCTGAGGTCCCGCACCCCCGTGGGGTGCGGGACCTCAAGCGTCTGAGGAGAGAGCGCGCCGAGGAGCTGGCCGCCAGCGGCATGCCCGGCAGGCAGCGCCGCCAGGCGATGGCGGACTTCGTGTTCGCGCACCTCAAGGAGCATTGGGACGACCACGCGGACGGGCTGCGCGAGGGCATCGCCTTCGGTGCCGTCGGGTCGGTGGGCCGCGGCGACGCGGGACCCGCGTCCGACCTCGACCTCGTCATCCTCCACGACGGCTCCACGCTGAAGAAGGACGCCGTCGCGGAGCTCGCGCAGCGGCTCTGGTACCCGATCTGGGACGCGGGCCTCGAGCTCGACCACTCGATGCGCACCCTCACGGAGTGCCGCCAGGTCGCCTCGAAGGACCTCGCCGCCGCCGCGGGGCTGCTCGACCTCCACCTCATCGCGGGCGACGAGCAGCTGCTGCTGCAGGCCCGCACGCACATCTACCAGGACTGGCGCGCCGCCGCGCGCAAGCGCCTGCCCGATCTTCTCGCCGCCTCCCGCGCCCGCGCGGAGCGCCACGGCGAGCTCGCGTACCTCATCGAGCCGCACCTCAAGGAGGCCCGCGGCGGCCTGCGCGACTACGTGAGCCTCACCGCGCTGTCCGCGACGTGGCTCACCGACCGCCCGCACGGCGCCGTCGACGCCGCCGGAGAACTGCTGCTCGACGTGCGCGACGCCCTCCAGCTCGAGACCGGCCGCTCGGTCAACGTGCTCGGCCGCCACGTCGCCCCCGAGGTCGCCACGCGTCTCGGCTTCGACGACCCCGACGACCTGCTCGCCGCGATCGGCGAGGCGGGCCGCACGGTCGCGTTCGCGCTCGACACCACCGAGCGCGGCGCCCGCCGCGCCCTCGAGCGCTCGGGCGTCGGCTCGCGCGCCTTCCTCGCGCGCCGCCGCGCCTCCGCGCCCCGCCACGTCAAGGTGGCCGAGGGCCTCATCGACGTCGACGGCGAGCTCGCGCTCGCCCCCGGCCACGCCGCGGAGGACGATGCGCTGCTCCCGCTGCGCGCGGCCGCGACCGCCGCGACCACGGGGCTGACCTTCACGCCCACGCTGCTGGATTCGCTCCAGCGCTGCCCGGACCTGCCCGAGCCGTGGCCCACGGAGGCACGCCACCACCTGCGCGACCTGCTGCGCGGCAGCGCGCATCTCGTGGCCGTCTGGGAGGCCATGGACCTCCACGGCCTCGCGGTGCGCTGGATCCCCGAGTGGGAGGGCGTGCGCAACCGTCCGCAGCGCAGCCCGATCCACCTCTACACGGTGGACCGCCACATGCTGGAGTCCGTGACGATCGCGGCGAAGCACCGCCGCGGCGCGCATCGTTCGGACCTGCTCCACCTGGCGGCGCTGCTGCACGACATCGGCAAGCGCGCGGACGCCACCGACCACTCGGTGGACGGCGCGGCGCTCATCCCGGGCATCGCGGCCCGCATGGGCCTGTCCGAGGGCACCACGCACGACCTCGAGCTGCTGGTCCGCCAGCACCTCACGCTGTCGGTGCTCGCCACCACCAAGGACCCCGAGGACCCCGCGACCGTCGCCGCGCTGCTCGAGGCCGTCGAGCATCGTGCCGACCTGCTCGAGATCCTCCGCGCCCTCACCGAGGCCGACTCGAAGGCCGCCGGGCCCAAGGTGTGGACCGCGTGGCGCGCCCAGCTGGTCGACACGCTGACGGACCGCGCCCGCCAGGCCCTCGGCTCCGGGGGAGCGCCCCCGGCCCGGTAGTCTGGTGGGCACGCTGTGAAGGGATATCCGTGTTCGCCAACCTCTCCGATCGCCTGACAGAGACGTTCCGCAACCTGCGGGGCAAGGGCCGCCTCTCCGAGGCGGACATCGACGGCACCATCCGCGAGATCCGTCGCGCTCTCCTCGACGCCGACGTCGCCGTCCCCGTCGTCCGGACCTTCACCTCGAACATCCGCGAGCGCGCGCTGGGCGCCGAGGTCTCGGGCGCGCTCAACCCGGGCCAGCAGGTCGTCAAGATCGTCAACGAGGAGCTCATCGGCATCCTCGGCGGCGAGACCCGCGCGATGCGCTTCTCCAAGACCGGCCCGACGGTCATCATGCTCGCCGGCCTCCAGGGCGCCGGAAAGACCACCCTGGCAGGCAAGCTCGCGCACCACCTCAAGCAGCAGGGCCACACGCCGCTGCTCGTCGCGGCCGACCTCCAGCGTCCCAACGCCGTCACCCAGCTCAAGGTCGTCGGCGAGCGCGCCGGCGTGCCGGTGTTCGCCCCCGAGGCGGGCGTCACGCGCGAGGACGAGCGCCCCCGCGGCAACCCCGTCAAGGTCGCGAAGAAGGGCCTCAAGGAGGCCGAGCAGCGCCAGCACAGCGTCGTCATCATCGACACCGCGGGCCGCCTGGGCATCGACCAGGAGCTGATGCGGCAGGCCGCGGACATCCGCAAGGCCACCGAGCCCGACGAGGTCCTGTTCGTCATCGACGCGATGATCGGTCAGGACGCCGTCGCCACCGCGACCGCCTTCCAGGAGGGCGTCGACTTCACCGGCGTGGTCCTCACCAAGCTCGACGGCGACGCGCGCGGCGGTGCCGCGCTCTCGGTCGCCGAGGTCACCGGCCGCCCCATCATGTTCGCGTCGACCGGCGAGAAGCTCGACGACTTCGAGGTCTTCCACCCCGACCGCATGGCGTCGCGGATCCTCGACATGGGCGACATCCTCACCCTCATCGAGCAGGCCGAGCGCACGTTCGACCAGGCCGAGGCCGAGCGGATGGCCGAGAAGGTCACCAAGGGTGAGGACTTCACCCTCGCGGACTTCCTCAGCCAGATGCAGCAGCTCAAGAACATGGGCTCGATGAAGAAGATGCTCACCATGCTTCCCGGCATGGGGCAGGTCCGCGACCAGATCGAGAACTTCGACGAGCGCGAGCTGGTGCGCACCGAGGCGATCATCCAGTCGATGACCCCGCTCGAGCGCGACAACCCCAAGGTCCTCAACGGCTCGCGCCGCGCGCGCATCGCCAAGGGCTCGGGCATGCAGGTGTCCGACGTCAACTCGCTCATCAAGCGCTTCGAGCAGGCGCAGCAGATGATGCGTGCGATGTCGCGCGGCGGCGGCATGCCGGGGATGCCCGGGATGCCGGGCGCAGGCGGCGCCCCGGGAGCGTTCGGCGGTCTCCCCGGCGGCAAGAAGTCGAAGGGCAAGCAGGCCCCGCAGCGCAAGGTCAAGGGCAAGTCCGGCAACCCCGCGAAGAGGGCCCAGCAGGAGGCCGATGCGCGGACCAGGGCGGCGTCCGCGCCGGCGGCGTCGCAGGGCTCGGCCTTCGGGATCGGGCAGCAGGCGCCGCAGGACGTCGACAGGGACGCGCTCAACGCGGACCTCTCGAAGTACCTGGGCCGCTGACATGGCGCTCCACCTCACCGGGCCCGTGATCGTCGGGGACGACGACGTTCGCGACGAGGCCTGGGTGGTGGAGGGACGCATCACGTACACCGCGCCGGAGGTCGCCGCGCGGCACGAGGTCGACGGCGTCGTGCTGCCGGGGCTCGTGGACGTGCACTGTCACGTGGGCCTCGACAGCGGGGGAGCGGTCGACCCGGACCTCGCGCTCAAGCAGGCGCTCGTCGACCGCGACGCCGGCACGCTGCTCATCCGCGACGCCGGGTCGCCCACGGACACGCGCTTCCTTGACGACCTCGCGACGGCGCCGCGGCTCATCCGCGCGGGCCGCTTCATCGCGCGCCCGATGCGCTACCTGCGCCACTACGCCCGCGAGATCGACGTCGCGGACCTGCCGACCGCCATGGCCGAGGAGGCGCGCAAGGGCGACGGCTGGGTGAAGATCATCGCCGACTGGATCGACCGCGAGGTCGGCGACCTCACCCCGCTGTGGCCCGCCGACGTGCTCGCCGAGGGCGTCGCCGCGGCCCACGAGGCCGGCGCACGCGTCACCGCGCACACGTTCGCGACCGAGACCATGGACGGGCTGCTCGACGCCGGCATCGACTGCATCGAGCACGGCACCGGCATGACCGCGGACCACATGGACGAGGCGGCGCGGCGCGGCATCCCCGTGGTGCCGACGCTGCTCCAGGTCGCCAACTTCGAGCGGTACGCCGCGCAGGGCGAGGCCCGCTTCCCCGCGTACTCGGCCCGCATGCGGCCCATGCACGAGCGCCGCTTCGCCCATGCGCTCGCGCTCCACGAGGCCGGCGTGCCGCTGCTCGTCGGCACCGACGCGGGCGGCACCATCGGCCACGGCGCGCTTCCCGCGGAGGCCGCGCTCATGGCCGCCGCGGGCATCCCCGCCGCGGAGGTGGTCGCGATGGCCTCCTGGCGCGCGCGCGAGTTCCTGGGCGCCCCGGGCCTCGAGGAGGGCGCTCCGGCGGACCTCGTGGTGTACTCCGAGGACCCCCGCGAGAGCATCGCCGCGCTGTGCACGCCGCGCCACGTGGTGCTGCGCGGCGCGCTCGTCTGAGGCGCCGCTCCCAGCGAACTCCCAGCGGCACCGGGGGCAGGTCCCAGGCGGCGTGGCTGTGATGGGAGCCATGAAGCGTTCATCGGGCATCCTCGTCACCGGCATCTCCGCCACGCTCCTGTCGACCGGCGCCGTCATGGGCTCCGGCTTCCTGTGGCCGGACGATGCGTCGAGCCAGACCGTCGCGGAGGCGCAGCAGGGCGCCACGGCGGACACGTCGACCGGGACCGCGGACGCGGGCTCGACGTCCGACTCGTCGACCGCGACGGACTCGGGCACCACGGACTCCGGTTCGTCGGACACCGGCAGCACCGACACCAGCACCGCCGACCCGAGCGCCACGACCGACACCGCCACCGGCGACTCGGGCACCGCCGTGTACGACGGTGAGGCGGTCACCAGCCGCTACGGCGTCTTCCAGGCGGAGATCACCGTCGAGGACGGGCAGGTCACCGCGATCGACTGGCTCCAGTCCGGCGAGGCCGACCATCACTCGCAGGAGATCAACGACTACGCGATGCCGGTCCTCGAGGAGGCGATCCTCGAGGCGCAGGACGTCAACGTCGGCTACGTGTCCGGCGCGAGCTACACCTCCGAGGCGGTCGAGGACGCCGTCTACAGCGCGATGCAGGCCGCGGGGCTCGCATGACCGCCGTCGCTCCCCGTCCCGCCCGCCGGCCCCAGCCCTTCCGCCCGGCCGCGGACCCGCGCCTCCGTGAGCGCCGCGAGCACGCCGTCGCGCGCAGCCGCCGCCGCGACACCCTCGAGGCGTCCGCGTGGCTCGCCGGCGTGGGCGGGGTGTCGTTCATGCTCGCCTCTGGCACCGTCGACGTCACCTCCGTCGCCGGCCTGCTCACCACGCTCGGCCGGATCGCCGGCATCGCCGCGTCCACGATGATCATGGCCCAGCTCGTCCTCATCGCCCGGATCCCGCTCGTCGAGCGCGTGATCGGCCACGACCGCGCCGCCAGGATCCATTCCCAGCTGGGGCGCATCGGCTTCCTCGTCATCATCGCCCACATCGTGCTGCTGATCGCGGGCTACGCGATGCCCACGCAGACCGGCCTCCTGGCTCAGACCTGGGACTTCGTCGTGGGCTGGGGCGGACCCATGTTCATGGCCAGCGTCGGCTTCGTCGTGCTGTGCGCCGTCGTCGTCACCTCGTACGCGATCGTCCGCAGGCGCTGGCGGTACGAGAGCTGGCACGCGGTCCACGTGTTCAGCTACCTCGCGGTGGGGCTGTCGATCCCGCACCAGCTCACCGACGGCGAGAGCTTCATGAGCATGGGCCTCGCCTGGTGGTACTGGGTGGTGCTCTGGACCGTCGCGGTGGGCGGGCTCCTCGCGTACCGCGTCGTCCGCCCCCTCGCACGGTTCGCGCGCCACCGCGTCCGGGTCGCCGCGGTCGGCACGCTGCCGGACGGCTCCACCGTCGTCGCGATGCACGGGCGCCACCTGCGCCGCATGAACGCCCAGGGCGGCCAGTTCCTCCTCTTCCGCTTCCTCCAGGCCGGCATGTGGGGCCAGGCCCACCCGTACTCGCTGTCGCGCACCGTCCGCGACGGCTGGATGCGGATCACCGTGAAGCCGCTCGGCGACGGGTCCTCCGCCCTCCGCGACCTCAGGCCGGGCACGCGCGTCATGGTCGAGGGACCGCTCGGCACCTTCCACGACGGGTCCCGCTCGGGCGACCACCTGGTCCTCGCGGGGGCCGGGGTGGGCATCACGCCGATCCTCGCGCTGCTCGAGGACGCGGACATCGGCCCCGCCGGCTGCACCGTCATCGTCCGCGCGCACTCCGAGGCGGAGATCCCGCACCTCGACGAGTTCCGCGAGCTCGCCGCGGCCCGCGGCGCGGCCCTCCACGTCCTCACCGGCGGCCGCGGCGACGGCTGGGCCCCCGCCGCGCTCCCCGCCAGGCTGGCGGGGCTCGTGCCCACGATCGCCGGCGCCGACGTGTACGCGTGCGGCCCGCAGCCCTGGGTCGAGGCCGTGATGGACGATGCGGCGCGCGCCGGGGTGCCGGCCGAGCGCCGGCACGCGGAGGAGTTCGCCTGGTAGCAAGTACGATGCATGTGCGCGGGCCGGAACACCACGCCGCCCGCGCGCGTTGGCCCGACAAGCCCGTCCCCGAGCCCCCGGAGGCCCCGTGAGCACCCTCGAGGCGTACGCGAGACGCACCGCCCGCCGCGGCTGGTGGCGCGACGGCCTCGAGGCCTCGATCTACCTGGTGGCCGCCGTCGGGGTCGCGCTCTTCATCGCCTCGGGCGGGCTGCTCGTCACCTCGCCCGTGGACCACCTCTACGGGCTCGGCCGCGTCGCGGGCATCGTCGCCGCGGTGCTCGTGCTCGCGCAGATCACGCTGATCTCGCGCGCCCCCTACGTCGAGCGCGCGCTCGGCCACGACCGCGCCGCCGCGATCCACACGCGGGTGGGCAAGGTCGCGTTCATCCTCATGCTCGTCCACGTGGGGCTCGTCGTGGCGATGAACGCGAGCTACGACGGCCGCTCGTTCCTCGCCGAGGCCGTCGCGCTGTGGGACCTCGGGTGGTTCATGGTGGCCGCCCAGGTGGGGCTCGGCCTCTTCACCGTCGTGGTCGCCACGTCGCTCGTCGCGGTCCGCTCGCGGTGGCGCTACGAGCGGTGGCACGTCGTCCACCTGCTCGTCTACCTCGCGATCCTCGCGGTGGTGCCCCACCAGTTCCTCGAGGGGTCGACGTTCCGCGACGGGGGAGCGGCGTGGTGGTTCTGGCTGGTGCTCTACACGCTGGCCGTCGGCTCGTTCCTGGCCTTCCGCATCGTTCGCCCGCTCGTCCTGCTCGCGCGCCACGACCTGCGCGTCGCGGCGGTCGAGACGCACGCCGACGGCTCGACCAGCGTCGTGATGAGCGGCCGCGACCTCGACCGGCTCGGCGCGCGTCCCGGGCAGTTCCTGCTGTGGCGCTTCCTCGACCGCGAGCGGTGGACCCAGGCCCACCCGTGGTCGCTGTCGCGCGCGCCGCGCCCCGACTCGCTACGCATCACCGTCAAGCCGTCCGGCGACGCCTCGGCCGCGCTGCGCGGACTGAAGCCCGGCACGCGGGTGCTCGCGGAGGGCCCGCTGGGGATCTTCACCGACGTCGAGCGCACCGCGCCCGGCTCGGTGCTCGTCGCCTCCGGCATCGGCGTCACCCCCATCCGCGCGCTGCTCGAGGAGGCGCATGAGCCGTGCACGGTGGTGCTGCGCGTGCGCTCGCGCGACGAGGCGCCCCTCATCGACGAGGTCGAGGCGCTCGCCGCCGAGCGCGGCGCCGAGGTCGTCGTCGTCGCCGGCCCGCGCGGCAGCGGCTGGGGCACGACCGCCGGCGAGAGCCTGGGCGCGCTGGTGCCCGACGTCGCCTCGCGCGACGTGTACGTGTGCGGCCCCGTCCCGTGGGCCGATGCGGTCGAGCTCGACGCGCGCGCGGCCGGCGTGCCCGCGGCGAGCGTGCATCGCGAGAGGTTCGGATGGTGAGGGAGACCCGATGAGGACGATGACCAGGACCGTGGGCGCGCTGGCGTTCGCCGGGGCCGCGACCACGCTGCTCGCCGGCTGCGGCGGCGACGCCGAGGCGGAGCCCGCCGCCGCGACCACGGCGTACGACCCGCTGTACGCCGACGGCGTCTACGACGGTCCCGTCGAGACGAACCCGCGCGGCGACTACCAGGCGCAGGTCGCGATCGAGGGCGGCGTCATCACCGACGTGCAGGCGATCCAGGCGGGCACCCAGGACGCCGAGTCCGTCAGCATCAACGCCCGCGCGATCCCCGAGCTGCGCGAGAAGGTGCTCGAGGCGCAGAGCGCCGACATCGAGGAGGTGTCGGGCGCGTCGTACACGTCGCCCGCGTTCACCGACTCGGTCGCCGGCGCGCTGGAGGACGCCGCGGAGGCGTACTCGTCATGAGGGCGTCCCGAGCGGTGATGGTCGCCGGCGGGTGCGCCGCGATCGTCGGCGCGGGCTGGGCGGCCTCGCCCAAGGAGCTGCCGACGCTCGACCTGGTCGCGCCGTCGAGCCCCGAGGCCTCGCCGAGCGCGACCGCCACCGCCACCGCCGAGCCCGGCGGGTCCGCCGACCCGACGGAGGACCCGAGCCCGGCGCCCACGCCCTCGATCACGTGCGAGCCGGACGACAGCGGCGACGACGAGGACGACGACAAGGAGCGCGAGGACGACGACTGCGCGATCACGACGCCCGCGCCCGCCGCGACCACGCCGAGCCCCACGCCCACCGCGACGGCGACCGCGCAGGCCGACGAGGCGCCCGCATCGTCCACCCACGACGGCCCCGTCGTCAGCAACCTGCGCGGCGACTTCCAGGCGCGCATCACCGTGACCGGCGGCGAGGTCACCGACGTGCAGGCGATCGCGGCGGGCACGCGGGACTCGGAGTCCGTGCAGATCAACGCCCGCGCGATCCCCGTCCTGCGCGACGAGGTGCTCGCGGCGCAGACGTGGGACGTGGCCGCCGTGAGCGGCGCGTCGTACACGTCGCAGGGCTTCACCGAGTCGCTGCGCGGCGCGTTCGCGGAGGCAGGGCTGTGACCGACACGTTCCGCACGACCGTGCACGCGATGGCGATGCCGTTCGTGGTCGAGCTCGACGATGCGGACCCGGCCGAGATCGACGGCGCGCTCGCCCAGTTCCACGCGGGCCTGGTGTGGGCGGACGAGGTGTTCTCGCTGTGGAAGGAGGACTCCTACCTCAGCGGATACCTCCGCGGCGACCTCGTGCTCGAGGAGGCGCCGCACGAGCTGCGCGAGGTGCTCGAGGCGTGCGAGTGGTACCGGGAGGCCACCGGCGGCGGCTTCGACGCGCGCCGCAAGGACGGCGTGCTCGACCCCACGGGCCTCGTCAAGGGCTGGGCGGTGACGCGCGCGAGCCGCCACCTGCGCGCGGCCCGTGCCGCCGACTGGATGGTCGGCGCCTCGGGCGACGTGCTCGTGGCGGGGAACCGGCCGCGGCGCATCGGCATCGCCGACCCGCGCGTCACGGGCGACCCGACGGGCACCCCGGTGGTCGACGTGGTGGAGCTCGGCGGCGCGTTCACCGCGCTCGCGACCTCGGGAGGGGCGCAGGTGGTCGACCACATCTGGGACCCCGTCACGGGCGAGACCGCCCGCCACTACATGCAGGTGTCCGTCGCCGGCCGCGACCTCACCGAGTGCGACGCGTGGGCGACCGCGATCGCCGGCGGAGGGCCGCGCGTCGTCGCCGCCGCGCTCGAGCGCGACCTCGAGGTGCTGCTCATCACGGGTGGGCGCTTCGACGGCACGTACGATGCGCAGTCCTCGCCCGGATGGCCCAGCGTGAGGTGACCCGAGCGCACGGTTGGTCGCGCATCGTCCCATCTGGCACAATAGGGCGCTGGCGCGCACGGCCCTCTACCCGTGCACGCCGATTCGTCTTGCCAGGTCGAGGCTCCCGTGATTCCCCGGGGGCGGCGATCCGGCTCACACCGAATTCAGAAGGAGAACAGCCATGGCTGTCAAGATCCGCCTCAAGCGCTTCGGCAAGAAGCGCGCCCCGTTCTACCGCGTCGTCGTCATGGACTCGCGCACCAAGCGCGACGGCCGTGCCATCGAGGAGATCGGCAAGTACCACCCCACCGAGGAGCCCTCGGTCATCGAGATCGACTCGGAGCGCGCGCAGTACTGGCTCTCGGTGGGCGCGCAGCCCTCGGAGCAGGTCGCCGCGCTGCTCAAGCTGACCGGTGACTGGGCCACCTTCAAGGGTGAGAAGGGCGTGAGCACCGTCAAGGGTGCCTCGGCCAAGACCGACGCCGCCGACGCCATCAAGGCGCAGGCCGACGCCGCCGAGAAGGCGAAGGCCGACGCGGCCGCCGCCAAGGAGGCCGCCAAGGCCGAGGAGGCTGCCGCTGCCGCCGCCGACGCCGAGTCCGCCGACGAGGCCGCCGAGGCCCCCGCCGAGGAGAACTGACGATGGTCGTCGACGCTCTCGAGTTCCTGGTCCGCAGCATCGTCCGCAACCCGGACGACGTCCGTGTGACCGAGCGCTCCGGGCGTCGCGGCACCACCCTCAACGTGGTGGTGCACCCCGACGACCTCCCGCGGGTCATCGGTCGCCGCGGTCGTACCGCGACGGCGATCCGCACGGTCGTCGAGGCCATCGCGCGTGACGACGTCCGCGTCAACATCGTGGACGTCGCCTAGCCTCAGGCTCGACGCACGGCAGGCCCCCTTCCTCCGCTCGGAGGGAGGGGGCCTGCTGCGTGTCCGGGTGCCGGTGGGACGACGCGCGGGCTCAGACCCGCGTGCCGCGGAACCAGGCGGAGGCCCGCCTCGTCGACAGCAGCCCGATGACCGCGAGGGCGATGACGATCTCGATGGCGGCCTGCCAGGCGACCTCGCCGCCCACCTTGCCGAGGCCGTACGCCGCCCCGGCGATGCGCAGCACCATCACGATGATGACGAGCACGCGCGCGCCCTGCGAGCCCATCGCGAGCCCGGCGGCGACGGCGGCCGTGAACACGCCGACCACGAGCGTGGTGAGCCCGTACCAGAGCAGGTTGTCCGCGTTGATGCTCGTGCTGAGGTCGTCCGGGTTGTAGTACAGCCAGATCATCAGCGCGCCCACGACGAGGTCGAGCGCCGCGGCGATCCAGGTCAATGCCGAGACCAGCGTGACGGAAGCGGGACGACGTTCGCTGGCCATGGGACCCTCCTCGGTCGATGCGCGCGGCGCGCTCCCTCTCAGGATGCTCGGAAATAGGCGAACGCGCGAGGCGTGGACAGCGCCAGGACGATGAGCAGCGAGCCCGCGATCTGGCCGAGTGCCTGCCACTTCACCAGGTCGCCCAGGACGCTCCAGGCGTAGACCCCGCCCGCGATGCGCGCCGCCATGATGATCATCACCGCGATGCGGGACAGCTGCGAGCCCGCGGACACGCCGAGCGCGAAGGCGGACGTGAGGAGGCCGACCGCGAGCAGCACGAACGCGTACGCGCGCAGCTCGCTCGCCGTGAGCGCGATGTCGACGCCGCCCATGTTGAGGCTCAGCCACACGAGCGCCGCGCCCGTGACGAGGTCGCCGATGGCCGCGACCCACGTGAGGATCACGACGAAGGTGACGCCCGGCGGGCGTCCCGCGGCTTCTGCCATGGCCTCTCCCCAGGTGGATGACGGGACCACGCTAGCGCGCGCGGCGGCTCCCGCGCCGGAAAGTACCCTGGTGTCATGAGATTGACCGTCGCCCGCATCGGCCGCGCCCACGGGCTCAAGGGGGAGGTGTCGGTCGAGCTGCGCACCGACATCCCCGAGGACCGGCTGGTGCCCGGCGAGGTGTTCGACACCGAGCCCGCCTCCGCCGGCCCGCTCACCGTCGACCGCGTGCGCGTGCAGGCCGGCCGCTGGTACGTCCAGTTCGCAGAGATCCGCGACCGCGACGCCGCCGAGTCCGCGCGCGGCATCGAGCTCACCATCGACGGCGCCGAGTCCGACGAGGACGAGGCGTGGTTCGTCCACCAGCTCGTGGGCCTGGCCGCGGTGTCTCCCGACGGCGGGACGATCGGCGAGGTCGTCGACCTCGTGACGATGCCCGCGCAGGACCTGCTCGTGGTGAAGCAGCCGGGCGGCCACCGCGCGATGATCCCGTTCGTCGAGGAGTTCGTGCCCGAGGTCGACGTCGAGGGCGGCCGCGTGGTGCTCACGCCCCCGTACGGGCTGCTCGCCGGCGAGGAGCCCGAGGTGACCGGGGAGACGTCCGCATGAGGATGCGCATCGACGTCGTCACGATCTTCCCGGAGTTCTTCCGGGTGCTCGACGTGTCGCTGCTGGGCAAGGCGCGCCAGGCCGAGCTCGTCGAGACCCACGTCCACGACCTCCGCGACTACGCGGCCTTCAAGGCCGACGGCACCCCGGACGTGCACCGCACGGTGGACGATGCGCCGTTCGGCGGCGGCGCCGGCATGGTGATGAAGCCCGACGTGTGGGGCAAGGCGCTCGACGACGTGCTACGCCCCACGGGCGTCCTCGTCGTGCCCAGCCCCGCGGGCGTGCCGTTCACGCAGGCGCTCGCGCAGGACCTGTCGACCGCGCCGCAGCTCGTGTTCGCGTGCGGTCGCTACGAGGGCATCGACGCGCGCGTCGCCCAGCACTACGCCGACGCCGGCTACCGCGTGCTCGAGGTGAGCCTCGGCGACTACGTCCTCAACGGGGGAGAGGTCGCCGCCTACGCGATGATCGAGGCCGTCACGCGGCTCATCCCCGGCTTCATGGGCAACGCCCAGTCGATCGTCGAGGAGTCCCACTCCGACGGGCTGCTCGAGTACCCGTCGTACACGCGTCCGCAGTCGTGGCGCGGGCTCGACGTGCCGGAGGTGCTGCTCAGCGGCCACCACGCGCGCGTGGCCGAGTGGCGCCACGAGCAGCAGCTCGCCCGCACCCGCGAGCGTCGTCCCGACCTGCTCCCGCCGGAGGCGTGACGCGCCGGGACCGCCCAGCCCTCGCATCGTCCGGGCACGGTGTGGCAGAATAGTCCCTCGGTGCGCGCGGCGCCGTGACCTGCCACAGGGGGTCCGGCGGCATCCGTGACGCAGCTGAACACACCGATCGCCATCAGGCGGATACCGTGCGTGACCTGTGGCATGTGCGAGGAGAGAAAGTCATGCAGAAGCTTGACCATGTGGTTGCGGACCAGCTCCGCGACGACGTCCCGGCGTTCCGCGCCGGCGACACCGTGAAGGTCCACGTCAAGGTCATCGAGGGCAACCGCTCGCGTATCCAGGTCTTCCAGGGCGTCGTCATCGGCCGCCAGGGCCAGGGCGTCGGCGAGACCTTCACCGTCCGCAAGATCTCGTTCGGCGTGGGCGTCGAGCGCACCTTCCCGGTGCACGCCCCCACGATCGAGAAGATCGAGCTGGACCGCCGCGGCGACGTGCGCCGCGCGAAGCTGTACTACCTGCGCGGCCTTCGCGGCAAGGCTGCTCGCATCCGCGAGAAGCGCGAGAACTAGTCATCGCGACCAGTGCTGACGTGCCGGCGGACGGGAGACCGTCCGCCGGCCGTCGTGCATGGGGCTGGGTGAAGGAGCTCGTCCTCGTCATCGTGAGCGCGCTGCTGCTCTCGCTGGTCATCAAGACCTTCTTCTTCCAGTCGTTCTACATCCCCTCGCCCTCGATGGAGCCCACGCTCGTCGAGGGCGACCGCATCCTCGTCACCAAGTGGCGCCCGGACCCGCTGCCGCTGCGGCGCGGCGACGTCGTGGTGTTCAAGGACCCCGCGAACTGGCTCGGCCACGCGGGTGAGGAGGACAGCGGGCTCACGCTCGTCGTCAAGGACGTCCTCACGTGGACGGGCCTGCTGCCGGAGGACGCGGGCGAGCACCTCGTCAAGCGCGTGATCGGGCTGCCCGGCGACATCGTCGAGTGCACCGACCCGGACGGCCAGGTCACCGTCAACGGCGACGCGCTCGACGAGGACTACATCGCCGAGGGCTCCCGCCCGTGCGGCACCACCTTCCGCGTCGAGGTCCCCGCGGGCTACCTGTGGGTCATGGGCGACAACCGCGACGACTCCGCGGACTCCCGCGCCCACATGGGCGACCCCGGCGGCGGCACCGTCCCCGTCGACAACGTCGTGGGCACCACGTTCGCCGTCGTGTGGCCGTTCGACCGCTTCGGCGGCGTCGGCAACCCGTTCGACGACCAGGCCGCCCAGGAGTGACGTGACGGTCTCGCTCCTCCACGAGGCCGCCCTGTGGGACGCCGGCTTCGACGCCGTCGCCGGCATCGACGAGGCGGGCCGCGGCGCGCTCGCCGGTACCGTGAGCGTCGGCGTCTCCGTCGTCACCCGCTGCGACTCCTGGCCCGACGGCCTCACCGACTCCAAGCTGCTGAGCGCGGCCCGCCGCGAGGCGATGCTCGAGCCGCTCGCATCCTTCGGCGTCGCCCGGGCCGTGGGCCACGCCTCGTCCGCCGAGATCGACGAGGTCGGCATCGTCGCCGCCCTCCGCCTCGCCGCGCGTCGCGCGCTCGACGCGATCCCCGTGGCGGTCGACGCCGTCCTGCTCGACGGCACCCACGACTGGCTCACGCCGCCGCCCGCGGACCTCTTCTCCGACCATGCGGACGAGTGGGAGGCGCCTCCGGTCACGATGATCGTCAAGGGCGACCGCGCGTGCGCCTCGATCGCCGCCGCCTCCGTGCTGGCCAAGGTGGAGCGCGACGCGCTGATGGCGGCCGCCCACGAGGATCACCCCGAGTACGGCTGGGACTCCAACAAGGGCTACGGCGCCGCCTCGCATCTGGAGGCGCTGCGCACCCACGGCCCGTCGCCCCTGCACCGGGTCTCCTGGAAGCTGCCGTTCCGCGCCTCGTGACCCGGCGCGGCATTCGCCAAGCCGGGGGGTTTGCGGGCATCCTTGACGGGTGAGCCACGAAGACCTCGAGAACTACGAGACCGAAGCCGAGCTCGCGCTCTACCGCGAGTACCGCGACGTGGTGGGACTGTTCCAGTACGTCGTGGAGACCGAGCGTCGGTTCTACCTGTGCAACAAGGTGGACCTCCAGGTCAAGGCGTCCGGCGGTGACATCTACTTCGAGGTGACCATGGCCGACGCCTGGGTCTGGGACGTCTACCGCAGCGCGCGCCTCGTGAAGAACGTGCGCGTCGTGACGTTCAAGGACGTCAACATCGAGGAGCTCGCGCGCGACGACGACCTCCCCGACATCCGTCAGATCCGCGGCCGCTGAGCCGCACCCGTCCACGAGGCCCCCGGTGACAGCCGGGGGCCTCGTGCGTTCCGGGGCCGTGTCCGCGGCCCGCTGCACCGCCGGCGTCCCCCCCCCCCAGCAGCCGGCGTACCTCGCGCATCGTCCTCACCAGGACCAGGGACGATGCGCGCGAGCCTGGTCTCATGCGCCGGTTCGGGAGGGGGAGGGAGGGGTGCCCGTGCGTCACCCGCAGGCCTGCCTGCAGTCCGCGCAAATCTGCACTTGACGCAAAAGTGCAGAGACTGCAAGAATGTGAGCATGCCCACCGCCGCCCCCGTCCTCGGACTCCGTGAGCGCAACCGCCTCCGCCGCACCCGCCGCGTCGAGCGCGCCGCGCTCACGCTCGCCCTCGAGCTCGGCGTCGACAACGTGACGGTGGACATGATCTGCGAGGCGAGCGACATCTCGCCCCGGACCTACTTCAACTACTTCGGCACCAAGGAGGGGGCGCTCATCGGCCCCGAGCCGTCGGTGCCCGACGAGGCCTTCGTCGACGAGTTCGTGCAGGCGCGCGGCCCGCTCGTCGAGGACCTCATGCTGCTCATCGCCCGCGGCTTCTTCGCCACGGAGCCCGACCGCGACGTGTTCACCATGCGCCGCGAGCTGTACGCCAAGGAGCCCTCGCTTCAGGCCGTGCAGGTGGCGCGGATGGCCGGCAAGCGCCAGGCCACCGCCGAGCTCGTGCGCCGCCGCCTCGCGTCGCAGCACCCCGACATGCCCGAGACCGAGGCGCGCGACGAGGCCCAGCTCGTCATGAGCGTCGCCTTCGGCGCCTTCCCCGTCATCAGCCGGCTGTGGATCGAGCGGTCCGGCGAGGAGGCGGAGGTCGAGACCTACATCCACGCGGCGATCGCGCGCATCCGGCGCATCGTCTCACCTTGACGCGCGACCCGCGTCCGTCCCCGTTCGAAAGAGAGACCATGACCACCACCACACCGGCGCGCGCTGCCGAGGCGCCCGCCACCGACCGCAGGGGCATCCTGCTGGTCTTCGTGGGGCTCATGACGGCCATGCTGCTGTCGGCCCTCGACCAGACCATCTTCTCCACCGCGCTGCCGACCATCGTCGGCGAGCTCGACGGCGTCGACCACATGCTGTGGGTCACCACCGCCTACATCCTCGCGGCGACGATCATGATGCCGGTCTACGGCAAGCTGGGCGACCTCATCGGCCGCAAGTCGCTGTTCATGATCGCGATCGGCCTGTTCATGGTCGGCTCCGTCGTGGGTGCGCTGTCGGGCGGCATGACCGAGCTCATCGTCGGCCGCGCGATCCAGGGCCTGGGCGGCGGCGGGCTGATGATCCTGTCGCAGGCCGTCATCGCGGACATCGTCCCGGCGCGCGAGCGCGGCAAGTACATGGGCCTCATGGGCGGCGTGTTCGCGCTCGCCTCGGTCGTCGGCCCGCTGCTCGGCGGCTGGTTCACCGAGTCGATCGGCTGGCAGTGGTGCATGTGGATCAACGTGCCGCTGGGCCTGATCGCCATGGCGTCGGTCGCGATCTTCCTCCACCCCGCGCCGCGCGACCGCGCCAAGCCGCGCCTCGACGTGGCCGGCATGGCCCTCATCGCGGTCGCGTCCGCCTCGCTCGTCCTGTTCACCTCGTGGGGCGGCGGCCAGTACGCGTGGAGCTCGCCGGTCATCCTCGGTCTCGTCGCCCTCACCGTGGTCGCGGGCGTCGCCTTCGTCCTGGTCGAGCGTCGCGCCGCCGAGCCGATCATGCCGCTCGAGATGTTCAAGCACCGCAACTTCAACCTCACCACCGCGGCCGGCCTGCTCATGGGCATCGCGATGTTCGGCACCCTGGCCTACATGCCCACCTACCTGCAGATGGTGGCCCAGGTCGACGCGACCACCGCGGGCCTGCTGATGATCCCGATGATGGGCGCGATGCTGCCCACGTCGATCATCGTGGGCCGCACGGTCTCGCGCACCGGCCGCTACAAGGTCTACCCGATCGTCGGCGCGGTCATCATCGCGGTCGCGATGTTCCTGCTGTCGACCATGAGCGCCACGCAGCCCCTCTGGGTCACCTGCACGTACCTCGCGATCTTCGGCATGGGCCTCGGCCTCCAGATGCAGGTGCTCGTGCTGATCGTGCAGAACACGTTCCCGCTGTCGATGGTCGGCACGGCCACCGCCGCGAACAACTACTTCCGCCAGATCGGCGCCTCGCTCGGCGCCGCGGTCGTGGGCTCGATCTTCACCAACAACCTCATCGCGCTGCTGACCGAGCGCGTGCCGGGCGGCGTGTCCTCCCTGGGCGACGCCAACTCGCTCACGCCCGAGTCCGTCACGGAGCTCCCGCAGCAGGCGCAGGACATCATCGTGGGCTCGTACAACGACGCGCTCACGCCGGTGTTCCTCTACATCGTGCCGCTCGCGCTGCTGGCGCTCGTGCTGCTGATGTTCGTCACGGAGGTGCCGCTGCGCACCACCCTCGAGCGTGACGCGGTCCCCGAGGCGCTCGATGTCGAGGGTGTCCCCGTCGAGGAGGGCGACGCGCAGGCGGACGCCGGCGCCGACCGCGACGCCGATCGCCGCGAGCCCGCGGTCGTCTAGCGCGAGGTTCGTCCCGGAAGGGCGGGGAGGAGCGATCCTCCCCGCCCTTCGTCGTACCCGGGGACGATGCGGCGCGCGCCTCGCGCACCCGCCGCCGTGCAACCTTCGCGCCCCGCCTGGTGTGATGGGGACGGAAGGGGCAGGAGGCCGGGGCGGGGTCCCGGGGACGGGGGAGACGCGTGACTGCATGGGAGGGCGTGCTCGAGCGGCTGGTGGTCGAGAGGCGCAGCACGCTCGTGGGCTACGCCTTCGTGCTGTGCGCCGACCGCGCGGCTGCCGAGGACCTCGTGCACGACGCGATCATCCGCACCTTCTCCCGCGCGACCGGCCTCAAGGACGTCGCGCACGCCGAGGGCTACGTCAAGCGGACCATCCGCACGCAGTACCTCAACGGTCGGCGTCACGACGCCGTGCTCCGGCGCAAACGCCACCTGCTCGTCGCCGCGCCCGCGGCCGCCGCCGACGTCGGCGTGGTCGAGCAGGCGGATCTCAGGGCGGCGCTCGCGGAGCTGCGCCCGCAGGAGCGCGCCTGCGTGCTGCTCCGCTTCTACGACGGGCTCGCGCTCGCCGAGATCGCGGCGGAGCTGCAGATCGGCGTCGGCACCGTCAAGCGCTACCTGTTCAACGCCACCCGTCGCCTGCGAGGGATCCTCGAGGTCGATGACGCCGACCTGGAGGTCGAGACCATGAGCGCGCGAGTGACGTCGCCGGAACGGAGGACGCGATGAGGCCCGATGTGAGCGAGGGCATCCACGCGCTCGTCGAGTTCGAGGCGCAGACCTTCGACGCCGGTCACGCCTCGCCGGACCTGCGCCTGTACCGCCGGGCGATCGCGCCACGCCGCGCCGCGCGCCTCGCCGCCCGCACCGCGGCGGCGGTCACGGCGGTCGCGGGCGTCGTCGTCGTGGGCCTGCTCGTGGCCGACGATCCCGGTCCCGATCGGATGGTGGCGACCACCGTCGAGGCGCTGCGGGGCTTCGCGCCGGAGGCGCCGCCCCTGACCTTCGCGCCCGATGGGGCCGCGGTCGAGGCGGGCCGGTCCGATGCGGAGCCGGCGGGCCAGCGGGTGGGGTGCGCCTCGCTGGACGAGTACGCGGCGCTCACGCGACCGGCCGATGTCTGGTCCGGATCCCGTGACCCCGTGATCGCGGTGGGCTCGCTGACCGAGCCGGGTGCCGTCACGGGCGCCATCGTCACGGTGCGAGGCTTCGGCGCGGCGGACGAGGCGGGCGGATTCGTGGACGGCTTCGCCTCGCTCGCCACGGCGTGCGGCTCGGGGGTGCGGTCCGATGCGGGGCTGTTCGGGACCGCCTCGGAGGCGTCCGCGGTGAGGGTGGCCGCCGTTCCCGTCTCGGGATCGGAGGCACCCGCGGCGCACGCGACGGTCGCGCTGGCAGCGGGCGGCACCTACGAGGTCTACCTTGTCGCGGCGTCCGATGCCGCCGTCAGCGTGGTGGTGCCGCCAGGCGCACCCGACGTCGGACCCGAGGTGCTCGAGCAATTCGTGTCGTACGTGCGCGACCTCGGCTGAGGTCTCATGCAACCCGTACGGCGCCTCGGGTGTGTCGATCGTGGGACCGCCGCACCGGTGGCGGCTCGGGGGAGGGAAGGCATCATGATGATCTCGGCACGTGGGAGCGCGATGCTCGTGGCGATCGCGGCGACCGTCCTCGCCGGTTGCTCGGCATCACCGGACGACGATGCGGCACCGTCGTCCGAGGCTTGGCAGGCCGCGGACGACGGGTCGATCGACGGAGACGCGGACCTGGCGAGCTTCGAGCTCGATGTCGACGGGTACTGGCTCGAACCGCCGAACGGGGAGGGGACGAGCGCGCTGGAGATGTCGGTCGGGAGCCTGGCGCTCGGCAACGTCGAGGACGACTTCGACCCGACGGACTGCTTCCCGCTGTACCTCGCATCCACGCTCTCGACCGAGGACGACGCGGACGCCTTCGCCGACGACATCCGGATCGAGCACGGGTGGGTGCTCCCGGAAGGCCTCGACATCGAAGGGGTCTGGGAGGATCCCGAGAGCAGCGCGGCCGAGCTCATCACGCGCGGGTTCGGGACGTCGGAGCTGCCGGTGCAGATGGTGCAGGGTGCGCTCGATGCGGCCGGAGCCTGCGACGCGTACGTGGAGACGCACGACACGGGGGACGGCGGGCAGATCGTGACCCGGTGGTCGGGGACCTCGGCGACGGTCCTGCCGACGGAGCAGCTGGCGGGCGAGGCGGTGCGGATCGACCGCACCCTCGACAGCCAGGTGCTGCCCGGGCTCGGCGAGGACGAGCTGGACGAGCCCCTGACCACCTACCTCTACGCGTACGGTCCGTACCTCTTCTGCCTGCAGATGTCCGGACCGGCCGACGACGGCCTGGCGGCATCGGTCTTCGTCGGGCTCGAGGAGCACGTGTCGGACGTGCCGGCGTAGGGAGCGCCTCCGCCTCGCCGGTCGGGGCGGCGCGGACGCGGGGTCGGGGTGGAGCGAACCGCCCCGGCCCCGCGTGCTCATCGGCGTGGGCTCCGCCTCCCACCGATGCGCACGGCACGCGCTGCCGTGCACGTCATCCACCGATCCCGACCCCTCGTGACGGCGGGCGTGCGCATCGTCCACCGTGGACGCGGAGGTGGGGCGATGGCGGTCAAGGACGAGGTGGGCCGGTACGGCGAGGAGCTCGCGGCGCGCCGGCTGGTCGAGGACGGGTGGGAGCTGCTCGCGCGCAACTGGCGCTGCGGGCTCGGGGAGGTCGACATCGTCGCGCGCGACGGTGCCGAGGTCGTCTTCGTCGAGGTGAAGACGCGCCGCTCCGACGCGTTCGGCGGGGCGCTCGCGGCCGTCACGGCGGCGAAGGTGCGCCGGCTGCGCCGGCTCGCGGGGGAGTGGCTCGCCGCTCAGCCGGTCGTGTGGGCCGGTGCCCGCATCGACGTGGTCGCGGTGACGTTGCCTCGCTCGGGCCCGGCGGTGCTCGAGCACCTGCGGGGCATCGGGTGATCGGGCGGTGCCGCTCGGTCGTGCTGACGGGTCTCGCAGGCCACGTCATCGACGTCGAGGCGCATGTGGCGCGCGGGCTCCCGGCCTTCACCATCGTCGGGCTGCCCGACGCATCCCTCGCCGAGGCGAAGGACCGGGTGCGTGCCGCGGTGGCCTCGTCGGGGGTCGAGTGGCCGCGGCACCGGATCACCGTCAACCTGTCACCCGCGTCGCTGCCGAAGTCCGGCCCCGCCACGGACCTCGCGATCGCCGTCGCGGTGCTCGCGGCGGCGCGGACCGTCGACGCGGAGCGGGCGCGGGACCTCGTGCTCGTGGGCGAGCTGGGGCTCGACGGCCGGGTCCGTCCCGTCCGCGGCGTCCTTCCCGCCGTCGCCGCGGCCGTCGAGGCCGGCGCGGTGCACGTCGTGGTGCCCGCGGGCAACGCGGCCGAGGCGGCGCTCGTGGCCGGCGCGCGCGTCGACGGCGCCGCCGCTCTCGCGACGGTGCTGCGCGCCCTCGGAGCCGACGCGCATCCCGAGTCCGTCGAAGCCGTGCGTGCGCCGGTCGTGGCGCGCGCCCGTACCGAGCCGCCCGACCTCGCCGACGTCCGCGGCCAGGAGACGGCCAGGGCCGCGCTCGAGGTGGCCGCGGCGGGCGGACACCACCTGCTCATGCTCGGTCCGCCGGGCGCGGGCAAGACGATGCTCGCCGAGCGGCTGCCCGGGATCCTCCCCGATCTCGACGATGCGGAGGCCGTTCGCGTCACCGCGGTGCACTCGCTCGCGGGGACGTTCGACGCGTCGCACGGGCTGCTGCGGCGGCCGCCCTTCGAGGCGCCGCACCACACCGCGTCGTCGGCCGCGATCGTCGGCGGCGGCGCGGGGCTCGCGCGGCCGGGGGCGGTCTCCCTCGCGCACGCGGGCGTGCTCTTCCTCGACGAGGCACCCGAGTTCCCCACGCGTGTGCTCGACACCCTGCGCCAGCCGCTCGAGCGCGGCGAGATCGTGCTCCATCGCGCGCACGGCGCGACGCGCTACCCCGCCCGCTTCCAGCTGGTGCTCGCCGCGAACCCGTGCCCGTGCGGCCGCTTCGTCGGCACCGGGGAGGGGTGCTCGTGCGCACCGATCGCGCGTCGCCGGTACCTCTCACGGCTGTCGGGGCCGCTGCTCGACCGCATCGACATCCAGGTGCCGGTCGCCGCCGCCGCGCGCGCGGACGGGCCGGGCGAGCCCAGCGCCGTGGTCGCGGCCCGTGTCGCCGCCGCGCGCGGTGCGGCGGCCGAGAGGCTGGCCCCGCACGGCTGGCGCGTGTGCGCCGAGGTGCCGGGGACGTGGCTGCGCGAGGCGACGTCGCGCGCCGCGTGCGTCGGGCTGTGGCGCGCCGTCGAGCGCGGCGCGCTCACGGCCCGGGGCTTCGATCGCGCGCTTCGGCTGGCATGGACGCTTGCCGACCTCGAAGGCGTGGCATCGCCCGGAGCCGATCACGTCGCCGAGGCGCTCGCGCTGCGCCAGGGGGTCGCGGCATGACCGCCGGAGAGGACGCCCGGCTCGTGTGGAGCGCGATCGCGGAGCCGGCCGACGAGGAGGCGGGATGGCTCGTGGGCCGTCTGGGGCACGAGGCGGCCCTCGCGTGGGTGCGCGAGGCGGCGCGCGACCCGGTGGGTGCGACGGTCGCGCTCGCGGCCGAGCCGGCGCGCGTCGACCGCGTCCTCGCGTCGCTCGGCCGGTGGACGCCGCGGCTCGACGCGGCGCGCCCGGACGAGCTGCGTGAGCGGGCCGCGCGCGTCGGCGCGCGGATCATCGTGCCCGGCGAGCCAGGCTGGCCCCGGGAGCTCGACGACCTCGGCGAGGGAGCCCCGCACGCGTTGTGGGTCCGCGGCGACGTCGACCTCGCCGCGCGCTGGCCGCGGTCGGTCGCGGTCGTCGGGTCCCGCGCCGCCACCGCGTACGGCGAGCACGTCGCCGCCGAGATCGCAGCGGTCGCCGCCGACGCGGGCCTCGCGGTGGTGAGCGGCGGCGCCTACGGGATCGACGCAGCCGCGCATCGCGGGGCGCTCACCGCGGGCGGCGTCACCGTCGCCGTCCTCGCGGGAGGCGTCGACCGCCTCTATCCCGCGGGCAACGCCGCCCTCCTCGCCCGGGTGATCGCCACCGGGGCGGTCGTGAGCGAGCAGCCTCTCGGCTTCGCGCCGCAGCGGCAGCGCTTCCTCAGCCGCAACCGCCTCATCGCCTCGGCCGGCGCCACCGTCGTGGTCGAGGCCGCCCATCGTTCGGGCGCGCTCAGCACCGCCCGCCACGCGGGTGCGCTGCACCGGACCGTCGCCGCGGTACCGGGTCCCCTCACCTCCGCCGCCTCGGTCGGATGCCACCGCCTCGTGCGGGACCACGAGGCCGAGCTGCTGGCGGCTCCCGCGGACGTGCTCGAGCTCGCGCTGCCGGTGGGGGAGGCGCCGGACCCGGACGGCCCGCCGGGCGACGGTGAGGGTTTCCGGAGCCGCGCGGAGCGCCAGGCCTTCGGCGCGATCCCGCGCCGTGGCGCGCCCCTGGGCGTCATCGCGATCGCCGCCGGGCTGACCGAGAAGGAGGCGCAGGAGGCGCTCGGAGCGCTCGCCGGGCGCGGGCTCGCGCGGGCTGTGTCAGGGGTCTGGACCAGGGCCGATGCCGCCCAAGGTGCCTGATAAATCGGACAATCCACAACAAAAGATGCGTGAATGGTGGGGATGATGTTACAAATGTGACTCAAGGTATTGATTTGACAGGTGAGACGGTGCCATGGTGGCGCCATGACCAGCACGGATGCCGCAGCCAGCGAGCTGCTCGCAGCCTTCGAGGGGCACCTGCGCCATGAGCGCGGCCTCTCGGGCAACACCGTGCGCGCCTACCTCGGCGATCTGGTCAACCTCGGCGCCCACCTCGGGGCCGAGCGGGGGGAGTCCCTCGACGCCGTCCTCGCCGCCGTCGCGTTGGCCGACCTCCGCGCGTGGCTGGCCGCCATGGACGGCGACGGCCTCAGCCGCACCACCCTTGCCCGCCGCGGCGCCGCCGCGCGGGCCTTCTTCGCGTGGGCGTCCGACACCGGGCGCATCGTCCCGAACCCGGCGCTGCGGCTCGCCTCCGCCCGCCCGGCCACGACCCTGCCGACCGTGCTGAGCACGTCCGAGGTGGAGACCCTGCTCGACGTCGCCCGCACCCGCGCCGACGACGGGGACCCCATCCACCTGCGCGACTGGGCCGCTGTCGAGCTGCTCTACGCGACCGGCATGCGCGTGGGAGAGCTCGCCGGGGTCGACCTGCGCCACCTCGACCTCGACGAGCGCCTCGTGCGCGTGGTCGGCAAGGGCGACAAGGAGCGCGTGGTGCCGTTCGGCGTGCCGGCCGCCGCCGCGACCACGGCGTGGCTCGAGCGGGGCCGCCCCGCCCTCGTGAGCGAGGGCACCGGGTCCGCGCTGCTGCTCGGACGCCGCGGCCAGCGTGTCGACCAGCGTCAGGTCCGCGAGGCGGTCCACGAGCTGTGCCGGCTCGCCGACGTCGACGAGGTCGCCCCGCACGCGCTGCGGCACACCGCGGCCACCCACCTGCTCACCGGCGGCTCCGACCTGCGGAGCGTCCAGGAGGTCCTCGGTCACGCGAGCCTCGCCACCACCCAGCGCTACACCCACGTGTCCGCCGAGCGGCTCCGCGCCGCCTACCACCTCGCTCATCCGCGCGCCTAGAGGGAGACGCCCCATGTCCGAGCTCAACAGCCTGCTCTCCGAGATCGAGCCGGTGGCCCCGACCTCCGTCGCCGGCGCCTCGCCCGCCGTCACCGCGTGGTGGGAGCTGCTCGCCGCCGGCGGACCCGACCGCGCCGCCGCCCGCGACGCGCTCATCACGCACTACGCCCCGCTCGTCACGCAGGTCGCGACCCGCGTGATCGCGAAGCTGCCCGACACCGTCGAGCTCGCCGACCTCGTCTCCTACGGGATGTTCGGCCTCATCGACGCGGTCGAGCGCTTCGAGCCCGCGCGCGGCTTCAAGTTCGAGACGTACGCCGCCACCCGCATCCGCGGAGCGATCATCGACGAGCTCCGCGCCGCCGACTGGGTGCCGCGCTCCGTGCGGTCCAAGGCCCGCACGCTCGAGCACGCGACCCGCCAGCTCGAGCAGGAGACCCTCGGCCAGGTCTCCGACGAGGACGTCGCCGCGCATCTCGGCTGGGCCACCGCCGAGGTCCGCACCGTCCGTGCGCAGGTCGCGCTGTCGCACGTGGCCGCGCTCGACGGCATGCCCGCCGAGCCGGACACCCAGCCGATCCCCACGCTCGGCTCGCCCGCCATGGCGCAGGCCTCGACGCGTCTCGAGCAGCGCGAGACCTCCGCGCTGCTCGCGGCCGCCGTCCAGGGCGTGCGCGACCGCGAGCAGGAGGTGCTCCGCCTCTACTACTACGAGAACCTCACGCTCGCACAGATCGGTGAGATCCTCGGCGTCACCGAGTCCCGCGTCTCGCAGATCCACTCCGCCGCCGTGAAGAAGCTCCGCGAGTCGCTGGTCCGCACCGGCGCCTTCAGCTGAGCCCCCACGCGGCGCCGGTCCCGCCGAGCGGGAGCAGCACCACCGGCCCGAAGCCCTCGAGCATGTCGAGCGGGTCCACGTAGGCCCCGTCGACACGCACGCCCCAGTGCACGCACGTCGCGGGTGCGCAGTGACCCGGCTCGCCGCCCACCTCCCCGACAGGCTCGCCGCGCGCGACGCGCGTGCCGACAGGCGGCGCGTGCGCGACCGGCTCGAGCGAGGACACCACCCCGCCGCCGTGGTCGATCGACACCACGCCGCGGTCGACGACGCGGCCCGCATAGGACACCACGCCCGCGGCGGGCGACGCGACGGTGCCGCCCGGCGCGGCGAGCAGGTCGATGCCGCGGTGCCCGGCCGCCCACGGCGAGGGCGGAGCGACGAACAACGTCCGCGCATGCACCGGCGCGACCGGGGACGCGAGCGGGGGCGACGGGCCCGCGACAGCGGCGGCCGGGGGAGCGGCCCCAGCCGGCGAGGCCGCCGCGGCGCCGGCGAGGACACCGGCGACGGCGAGCGCGGTGAGGACCGTCGGGTACCGTCTCATGAGGCGACGATGCGCGCGTCGAGGGCGGCGCGCGAGGCCCGTCGCCGCACCGGTGGAGCCCTCGGCAGGGACGCGGTGACGGGGACATCGCCCCGATTCGCCGCGGAGGCCGCCGCTCCGGTACGATTGACCCCGCATCCGGCATGCCCGGATGACGTCGCGCGTCATTCGCCTCCTGCGGGAGGCGCCGGAAGGGCGAGGTCCGAGCAATCGGTGCCCGACCGCGTTGGCGCCAGGGATGCGAGCCGCCCGGCCCGCATCGTCAACCGAAACGGCACCCCAGGCGGTGCCAAGAGAACAAGCACGCGCCGCGCGCGCGCGAAAGGAAGTGCCATGGCCGTCGTGACCATGCGCCAGCTGCTCGACTCGGGTGTCCACTTCGGTCACCAGACCAGCCGCTGGAACCCCAAGATGAAGCGCTTCATCTTCACCGAGCGCAACGGCATCTACATCATCGACCTCCAGCAGTCGCTGTCGAAGATCGACGCCGCCTACGAGTTCGTGCGCGACACCGTCCAGCACGGTGGCACCGTCCTCTTCGTCGGCACCAAGCGCCAGGCGCAGGAGCAGATCGCCGAGCAGGCCAAGCGCGTGGGCATGCCCTTCGTCAACGAGCGCTGGCTGGGCGGCATGCTCACCAACTTCCAGACGGTGAGCAAGCGCGTCGCGCGCCTCAAGGAGCTCGAGGAGATCGACTTCGACGACGTCGCCGGTTCGGGCCGCACCAAGAAGGAGCTGCTCAACCTCCGTCGCGAGAAGGAGAAGCTCGACAAGACCCTCGGCGGCATCCGTGACATGGGCAAGGTCCCGTCGATCGTGTGGATCGTCGACACCAACAAGGAGCACCTCGCGGTCGACGAGGCGAAGAAGCTCGGCGTCCCCGTCGTCGGCATCCTCGACTCGAACTGCGACCCCGACCAGGTCTCGTACGGCATCCCGGGCAACGACGACGCGATCCGCTCCGTCGGCCTGCTCACCCGCGTGATCGCGGACGCGGTCGCCGAGGGCCTGCGCCTGCGTGCGGGCGGCGGCAACGCCGGTGCCGGCGCCGAGGCTGACGCCGAGCCGCTCGCCGAGTGGGAGCAGGAGCTGCTCGACGGCGCGAAGGCCGAGGAGCCCGCCAAGGCTGAGGCCGAGGCCGAGGCTGCCCCCGCCGCTGAGGCCACCGAGGCCCCGGCCGAGGGCAAGTAACCCCCACTCGTCAGCCACTAGTCAAAGGACTCATCACATGGCTAACTACACCGTTGCCGACATCCAGGCGCTCCGCGAGCGCACCGGCGCCGGCATGCTCGACGTCAAGAAGGCGCTCGACGAGGCGGACGGCGACCTCGACAAGGCTGTGGACATCCTCCGCGTCAAGGGCCTCAAGGGCGTGACGAAGCGTGAGGGCCGCTCGGCCTCCGAGGGCCTCGTCCTCGCGTCCATCCAGGACGTCGACGGCGGCCAGGTCGGCACGCTGCTCGAGCTCAACTCCGAGACCGACTTCGTCGCGAAGAACGAGAAGTTCATCGCGCTCGCGGAGAAGGTCCTGGGCGCCGTGGTCGCCGCGGGTGCCGCGGACCTCGATGCCGCGCTCGCCGCGGACCTCGACGGCAAGCCCGTCAAGGACGTCGTGGACGAGAACGCCGGCGTGCTCGGCGAGAAGATCGTGCTGCGTCGCGTGGCGCGTGTCGAGGCCCCGGTCGTGACCGAGTACCTCCACCGCACCAACAAGGACCTCCCGGCCCAGGTCGGCGTCCTCGTGGGCTCGGACGCGAAGGCCGGCGAGGTCGCGCGCGACGTCGCCATGCACATCGCCGCCTACTCGCCCAAGTACCTCGCGCGTGAGGACGTCCCCGCGGACATCGTCGCGAACGAGGAGCGCGTGGCCGAGGAGACCGCGAAGGGTGAGGGCAAGCCGGAGGCCGCTCTGCCGAAGATCGTGCAGGGCCGCATGAACGGCTTCTTCAAGGAGAACGTGCTCGTCGAGCAGGCGTTCGCCAAGGACCCCAAGACGACCGTCGGCAAGGTCGTCGAGAACGCGGGCGGCGCGGTCGTTTCCTTCGCCCGCTTCCGTGTGGGAGCCTAAGGCTTAGCCGGCAGCACCCCACAAACACATAGCAAACGAGCAAGGCGCGGCGCGCCGTCAGGAGGTTCCCGTGACCGAGACCAGCGATCTGATTTCGGGCACGGAGCCCCAGACGGCGCGCCGCGTTCTTCTCAAGCTCTCCGGCGAGATGTTCGGCGGAGGCAAGCTCGGCCTCGACCCGGACGTGGTCAGCCGGGTCGCCCGGGAGATCGCGGATGCGGTCCGCCAGGGCGTGCAGGTCGCCGTCGTCGTCGGCGGCGGCAACTTCTTCCGCGGTGCGGAGCTGTCGGAGCGCGGCATGGAGCGCGCCCGCGCCGACTACATGGGCATGCTCGGCACGGTGATGAACGCGCTCGCCCTCCAGGACTTCCTCGAGCAGGCCGGGGTCGCGACCCGCGTGCAGACCGCCATCACCATGGGCCAGGTCGCCGAGTCGTACATCCCGCTGCGCGCCATCCGCCACATGGAGAAGGGCCGCGTCGTCATCTTCGGCGCCGGCGCCGGCATGCCGTACTTCTCGACGGACACCGTGTCGCTGCAGCGCGCGCTCGAGACCCGCTGCTCCGAGGTGCTCATGGGCAAGAACGGCGTCGACGCGGTCTACAGCGCGGACCCGCGCAAGGACCCGGACGCGGAGCGGCTCGAGCACGTCACCTACGCCGAGGCGCTCCAGCGCCGCCTCGCGGTGATGGACGCCGCGGCGTTCTCGCTCGCCATGGACAACCGCATGCCGATGCAGGTGTTCGGGCTCGACACGCCTGGAAATGTGACTCGTGCCCTGCTCGGTGAGAGAATCGGAACCCTGGTGACGGCCTGACGCCGCACCGTTAGGAGACAAGCGTGACTGAGATGATCCTCCTCGAGGCCGAGGAGAACATGGACAACGCGATCGAGGTCGCGAAGAACAACTTCGCGTCGATCCGCACGGGCCAGGCGAGCAGCGCGATGTTCGCGAACATCGCCGTCGACTACTACGGCGCCCCCACGCCGCTGCAGCAGCTCGCGTCGATCAACGTGACCGAGGCCCGCACCGTGGTCATCTCGCCTTACGACGCGGGCGCCAAGAAGGAGATCGAGACCGCGCTGCGGAACTCGGACCTCGGCGTCAACCCGTCGGACGACGGCCAGGTCCTGCGCATCGTCCTGCCGCAGCTGACCGAGGAGCGCCGCCGCGAGTACGTCAAGCTCGCCAAGACCAAGGCCGAGGAGTCGCGCGTCACCGTGCGCAACATGCGCCGCAAGGCCAAGGACCAGATCGACGCGTCCGTCAAGGACGGCGAGGTCGGCGAGGACGAGGGTCAGCGCGCGGAGAAGGAGCTCGACGCGCTCACCAAGAAGCACGTCGACGCCATCGACGCCCTCCTCGCGCACAAGGAGAGCGAGCTGCTCGAGGTCTGATGCCCGACGCGACCGCGCGACAGGGCGTCTCATGAGGTGGGGGCGCCGCCAGGAGGCGGACCCCGACACCTCCGAGCACGAGGCCGCGCCCGCGCGACCCCCGTTCGCGCCGGTCAACCCCGAGAGCGCGGCACCGTCGGCGCCCGAGGGCGCCTGGCCGCCCGGCCTGCCCACCGGCGAGATCGCGCTGCCCGGTCCGGCCGATGCGGCGGTCGAGCCGCCGCCCGAGGTCGCGCCTGCGCCGCACGCCGCCGAGCAGGTGGCGGAGGCCGTCGCACGGGCCGAGTCCGTCGCGGTCCCGCACACCGCGGGCGAGGACGATGCGGTGGACCCCGTGGACGTGGCCGTGCCCCTCGAGGGGACGGTGCCCGCGCCGGCGTCGCGTGCGGGCCGCAACCTGGGCCTCGCGACCGTCGTGGGCGTCGTGCTCGCAGTCGGCGCGCTCGTCGCCGCGTGGTGGCATCCGCTCGCCTTCGCCGTCGCCATCTACGGCTTCTGCATCGCCGCCGTGATCGAGTGGCGCAACGCGCTCGCCCGGCACGGCATGCACGTGTCGCTCGCACCCGTCCTCATGGCGACGGTCGGCATGGGTGTCGCGACCTGGTTCGGCGGGGGAGAGGGCCTCGTGGTCGCGCTGCTCGTCGCGGCGGCCGGCGTCGCCGCCTGGCGGATCGTCGACGACCGCGTCGAGAACACGCTGTCGGACTCGCTCGTCGGCATCCTCACCCTCACATGGATCCCGTTCCTGGGCTCGTTCATGCTGCTCCTCGAGCTCGCGGACGAGGGCTGGAAGCGGATCCTCATCCTCATCGCGGCGGTGGTCCTCAACGACACCTTCGCGCTCTTCACCGGCATGCTCTTCGGGCGCCGCAAGCTCGCCCCGCGCGTGAGCCCCAAGAAGACGTGGGAGGGCGCGATCGGCGGCGCGGTGTTCGGCATCGCGGGCGCCTCGGTGTTCGCGACCGTCCTGCTCGACGGCCGGTGGTGGGTCGGCGCCGCGGTGGGTGCCGCCGCGGTGGTCGCGGCGGTGCTCGGCGACCTCGCCGAGTCCGTCCTCAAGCGCGACCTGTCCGTCAAGGACATGTCCAGCGCCATCCCGGGTCACGGCGGCGTGCTCGACCGCCTCGACTCGATGCTCCCGGCGGCCGCGGTCGCCTACATCGTCTTCGCTCTGCTCCTGGGGACCTCATGACCACGCTTCCGACCCTGCCCATGCTCCAGCCCCGCCGAGGCAAGCCGCCGCGGCACTTCACGGACCTCGACCCCGCGGAGCGCGCCGACGCGGTCAAGCAGCTGGGCCAACCCGCCTTCCGGGCGAAGCAGCTGGCGACGCACTACTACGACCACCTCACGGTCGACGCGGGCGACATGACGGACCTGCCCGCGGCCGCCCGCGAGTCCCTCGTGGGCGAGCTGTTCCCGCCGCTGCTCACCAAGGTGACGCAGCTGACGGCGGACGACGGCGCGACCGTGAAGACGCTGTGGAACCTCATCGACCACGCCAAGGTCGAGTCCGTGCTGATGAAGTACCCCGACCGCGCCACCCTGTGCGTCACCAGCCAGGCCGGCTGCGGCATGGCGTGCCCGTTCTGCGCGACCGGCCAGATGGGCCTCACGCGCAACCTGTCGGCGGGCGAGATCATCGAGCAGGTGCGCCTCGCGGCGCGCCAGGCGCGCGACGGCGAACTGGGCGGCGACCCGGTGCGCCTGTCCAACGTGGTGTTCATGGGCATGGGCGAGCCGCTCGCGAACTACGCCGCGGTCATCACCGCGGTGCGTGCGCTCACCAGCCCGCCGCCCGAGGGCTTCGGCCTGTCCGCGCGCCACGTCACCGTCTCCACCGTGGGCCTCGTGACCGGCATCGACCGTCTCGCGTCCGAGGGCATCCCCGTGACCCTCGCGCTCAGCCTCCACGCGCCCGACGACGAGCTCCGCGACGAGCTGGTGCCGATCAACGCGCGCTGGAAGGTCGACGAGGCGCTCGACGCCGCGCGCCGCTACTTCGACGCGACCGGCCGCCGCGTGAGCATCGAGTACGCGCTGATCCGCGACATGAACGACCACGCGCACCGCGCGGAGCTGCTCGCGAAGAAGCTGAACGCGCGCGGCGACGGGTGGGTGCACGTCAACCCGATCCCGCTCAACCCGACCCCCGGGTCCAAGTGGACGGCCTCGGACCCGAAGGTCGAGCAGGAGTTCGTACGCATCCTCCGGATGCACGGAATTCCCACCACCATCAGGGATACTCGTGGCAGCGACATCGACGGCGCGTGCGGCCAGCTGGCCATCAAGGAGAGGTGATGACGACCCTGTTCCCCAAGGTGGGCTCGCTCAAGCTCGGGTACCACCCGACCCAGGTCGAGGAGTTCTTCGACAAGGCCCGTGCGGCATACGAGCGGTCCGCCGAGCCCGACACGGAGCTCGCGCCGCTGGACGTGCGCCGCACCGCCTTCGACCTCAAGCACGGCGGCTACGACACCGCCGCCGTGGACTCCGCGCTCGACCGCCTCGAGGCCGCCTTCGTGGGCCGCCAGCGCGAGGCCTACGTCCGCTCCAACGGCCAGGACGCATGGATGCAGGAGCTCGCGCAGCGCGCGCAGACGCTCTACCCACGCCTGCGACGCCCCGCCGGGGAGCGCTTCGCGCATCCGTCCGCCGTGTCCTCCGGCTACCGCGCGAGCGACGTGGACGACCTGCTCACGCGCGTCACCGCCTTCTTCGACCGCGGCGCGCCGCTGTCCGCCGACGAGGTGCGCGGCGCGACCTTCCGCACCGCCCACGGCTCGCGCGCGTACGACGAGGCGACCGTCGACGCGTTCCTCGCGCGCATGGTCGACATCCTGCTCGGCGTCACCGAGGGATGACCCGCACCGTCTCCCTGCTGGGGTCGACCGGCTCGATCGGCACCCAGGCGCTCGACGTCGTCTCGCGCCACCCCGGCCGCCTCGAGGTAGTCGCGCTCGCCGCCGGCGGCGCCGACCCCGACGCGATCGTCGCCCAGGCCCGCGCGCATCGTCCCCGCTACGTGGCCGTCGCGCGCGAGGAGGTCGTGCCCGCCCTCGCCGAGGCCCTCCCCGGCGTCGAGGTGAGGGGCGGGGCCGATGCGGTGGTCGAGGCCGCCCGTGTCGGCGCCGACGTCGTGCTCAACGGCATGACGGGCTCGGTGGGCCTGCGACCCACCCTTGCGGCCCTCGAGTCCGGCTCGACGCTCGCGCTCGCCAACAAGGAGTCGCTGGTCGCGGGCGGTGCGCTCGTGCACGCCGCGATGCAGCGCGAGGACCAGATCGTGCCCGTCGACTCGGAGCACTCGGCGCTCGCGCAGTGCCTGCGCTCGGGCAGCCGCGGCGAGGTCCGCCGCCTGGTGGTGACGGCGTCCGGCGGCGCCTTCCGGGGACGCAGCCGCGCGTCGCTCGAGGCCGTCACGCCCGCCGACGCTCTCGCCCACCCCAACTGGGACATGGGCCCGGTGGTCACCATCAACTCGGCGTCCATGGTGAACAAGGCGCTCGAGGTGGCGGAGGCGCACCTGCTCTTCGGCATCCCGATGGACCGCATCGACGTCGTGGTGCACCCGCAGTCGATCGTGCACTCGATGGTCGAGTTCGTGGACGGCGCCACCATCGCGCAGGCCTCTCCGCCGGACATGCGGCTGCCCATCGCGCTGGGGCTCAGCTGGCCCGAGCGGCTGCCCGACGTCGCACCGCGCCTCGACTGGACGCACGCGCAGGCGTGGACCTTCGAGCCGCTCGACGAGGACGCGTTCCCCGCGATCCGCCTCATGCGCGCCGCCGTCGCCGCATCGTCCCTGCACCCGGCCGTGTTCAACGCCGCCAACGAGGAGTGCGTGCAGGCCTTCGTCGACGGCGCGCTGCCGTTCCTCGGGATCGTGGACACCGTCCGGCGCGTTGTCGAGGAGTACAGCGCCCCCGCGGAGCTCACCTTGGAGGAGGTCGACCGCGCGGAGGCGTGGGCGCGCGCCCAGGCGCGGCAGGCGATCGCGGAAGTGAGAGGGTAGGACACATGGCAGAGGTCATCGGGTGGGTCGTCCTGCTCGTGGGGCTGCTCGTCTCGATCGCGCTCCACGAGCTCGGTCACATGGTCCCCGCCAAGCGCTTCGGCGTGCGGGTGAGCGAGTACTTCGTGGGCTTCGGTCCCACGCTGTGGTCGCGCCGCGGCAAGGAGACCGAGTACGGCGTCAAGGCGATCCCGCTGGGCGGCTACGTCAAGCTCGTCGGCATGATCCCGCCGGCCGAGGCGGTCAAGCCCGTCAAGGGCACCGGACGCGTCGCGCAGCTCATCGCCGACACCCGCGAGGCCTCCGTCGAGGAGATCCAGCCGGGCGAGGACGCCCGCGCCTTCTACCACCTCACCTGGTGGCGCAAGGCGATCGTCATGTTCGGCGGTCCCTTCGTCAACCTCGTCATCGCCGTCCTGCTCTTCACCGGCATCCTCTTCCTCGTCGGCACCCCCGGCCACCCGACCCTCACGGTGTCGCAGGTGACGGCGTGCGTGCCCGCCGCGGGCGCCGTCGACTGCGCCGAGGGCGACCCCGCGTCCCCGGCCTCGCAGGCCGGCCTCGAGGCCGGCGACACCGTCACCGCGGTCGACGGCACACCGGTGTCCGACTGGGAGACCTTCACCGACTACGTCGCGGACCGCCCGGGCGAGGAGGTCGTCCTCACGGTCCAGCGCGACGGCGGCACCGTCGACGTCCCCCTCACGCCCGCGCTGCGCGAGCGTGCGGTCTACGACGACTCCGGCGCCGTGGTCACCGACGCCGACGGCGCGGTGGTGACGGAGGAGGTCGGCTACATGGGCATCGCGCCCACGACCGAGACCCAGCGCCAGGGGATCGGCGCCGGCGTCGAGTACACCGGCTACGTCCTCGGCGCGACGGCCGACGTGATCTGGCACCTGCCCGAGAACGTCTACCACGTCGCCCGCGCGTCCGTGGGGCTCGAGGAGCGCACCACGGACTCCGTCATGGGCCTCGTGGGCGTCGGCCGCGTCGCCGGCGAGATCTCCAGCGCGGAGGTCCAGGGCTACTCGATCGGCGACAAGGTCGTCGACATGCTCATGCTGCTGGGCAGCCTCAACCTCGCGCTGTTCGCCTTCAACATGATCCCCCTCGTCCCGCTCGACGGCGGGCACATCGTCTCCGCCTTCTGGCAGGGCATCAAGAACGGCTGGGCGCGCGTGCGCGGCCTGCCGAGGCCGGCGCCCGTCGACGTGGCCCGCATGATGCCCCTCGCCTACGGCGTCTTCGCCCTGCTTCTCGCCATGGGCGTCATCCTCATCTACGCGGACATCGTCGCGCCCGTCAGCGTGGTGTGACGGCGGAACCGCATCGGCCTTAGGAGATACTGACAACGTGACAGCCATCGGACTCGGCATGCCCGCGATGCCCGCACCCGTGATCGCACCGCGGCGCAAGACCCGCAAGATCAAGGTGGGCGACGTGTACGTGGGCGGCGACGCCCCCGTCAGCGTGCAGTCGATGACCACCACCAAGACCCACGACATCAACGCGACCCTGCAGCAGATCGCCGAGCTCACGGCGGCCGGCTGCGACATCGTGCGCGTGGCCTGCCCCACGCAGGACGATGCGGACGCGCTGCCCGCGATCGCGAAGAAGTCGAACATCCCCGTGATCGCGGACATCCACTTCCAGCCGAAGTACGTGTTCGCGGCGATCGAGGCCGGCTGCGCCGCAGTGCGCGTCAACCCGGGCAACATCAAGCGCTTCGACGACCAGGTCAAGGAGATCGCGCAGGCCGCGAAGGACCACGGCACGTCGATCCGCATCGGCGTCAACGCGGGCTCGCTCGACAAGCGCCTGCTGGAGAAGTACGGCAAGCCCACGCCCGAGGCGCTCGTCGAGTCCGCGGTCTGGGAGGCGAACCTCTTCGAGGAGCACGACTTCCACGACTTCAAGATCTCGGTCAAGCACAACGACCCGGTCGTCATGGTGCGCGCCTACGAGATGCTCTCCGAGCGCGGCGACTGGCCGCTCCACCTCGGCGTCACCGAGGCCGGCCCCGCCTTCCAGGGCACCATCAAGTCCGCGACCGCCTTCGGCGCGCTGCTGAGCCAGGGCATCGGCGACACCATCCGCGTGTCCCTGTCCGCGCCGCCGGTCGAGGAGGTCAAGGTCGGCATCCAGATCCTGCAGGCGCTCAACCTGCGCCCGCGCAAGCTCGAGATCGTCTCGTGCCCGTCGTGCGGCCGCGCGCAGGTCGACGTCTACGAGCTGGCGGAGAAGGTCACCGCCGGGCTCGAGGGCATGGAGGTGCCGCTGCGCGTCGCCGTCATGGGCTGCGTCGTCAACGGCCCGGGCGAGGCCCGCGAGGCCGACCTCGGCGTCGCGTCGGGCAACGGCAAGGGTCAGATCTTCGTCAAGGGCGAGGTCATCAAGACCGTCCCGGAGAAGGACATCGTCGAGACGCTGATCGAGGAGGCGATGAAGATCGCCGAGACGATGGAGCCCGTCGAGGGCGCCGCTCCCGAGGTGATCGCGGCGTCATGACGGACTCGTTGCTCAGGCGCGCCCAGCACACGCTGGCGCCCCTGCAGCGGCGTGACCTCGAGACCGCCATCTCGCTCGCGCGCCGCGACCCGGTCGCGCACGTGGTGCCGCTCATGCACCTCGAGACGGCCCGGGCCTCGGGCATCATGACGGGCTCGCTGTGGGGCGTGCGGCGCCGCTCCGGCCTCCACTCCAGCCTCGTCGGCCTCGTGTGGAACGGGGCGAACCTCTCGCCGGTGCTCCCGGAGGGCGACTGCGAGGACGAGGACTCGTTGCGCGCCGAGGTCGCCGCGGCCGCGATCGCGCGCCTCACGAGGCCCGCGGCGCTCGTGGGCCCCGCCGGCGTCACGCTCGACCTGTGGGGGCGCGTCGAGCCCTGGTGGGGGCCCGCACGCGAGGTGCGGGCGCGCCAGGTGTCGATGGCGATCGACCACGACCCCCGACGCGTCGCCGGCATCGACGCGTCCGGCCTCGACCTCGAGGCCGTGCGCCGCGCGACGCTCGACGACTACGACCTGCTGCTGCCCGCGTGCGTCCACATGTTCATCGGCGAGGTCGGCTACGACCCGATGCGGCACGGCCGCGCGGGCTACGAGGAGCGCCTCCGCTACCTCGTGCGCGCCGGGCGGTCCTACATCCAGATGGGCACCGTCGACGGCAGGCGGCAGGTGGTGTTCAAGGCCGAGGTGGGGGCGCTCGGCGGGGGAGTGGCGCAGCTCCAGGGCGTGTGGGTGCATCCCGACCTGCGCGGACGCGGGCTCGCGCGCGCCGGGCTGGGCGCCGTGATCGACGCGGCGCGCGCGCAGCTCGCCCCGACGGTCAGCCTCTACGTCAACGACTTCAACCCGGTGGCGATCCGCGCGTACGACGCGGTGGGCTTCCGCGAGGTGGGGACGTTCGCGACCGTCATGATGTGACGACCGCCTCCGCGCCATCGGTGTGGCGTTCGTCACGGCAACGACGTTATCGGCGTCTTTCGACGATCGCTGTCGGTGGGCCTTCTTAGACTCTTCTCGCTACTCGCGCGCAGCGACGCACACGGGAACCACCCACAGGTGCGTGCGCGCGCACGGATCTGAGGGGATCACATGGGGAACACCCATTCCTGGCGCGCCTCGCGCGCCGTCGCGGGCACCCTGCTCGCGGCGCTGGGCGCCAGCGTCCTGACCGCCACCGCGGCAGGCGCGACGTCCGACGACACCTACCCGGGCTCCGAGGTCTACGGCTTCGAGTCGGCGGCGAGCATCGACGCCGAGGGCACCGACGGGCTCACGGGCGTCTCGGTCGCGAAGACCGGCGCCGACGGCCTCGACGCCGCGTCCGGCTGCTACTACGCCGTCGCGTCGCAGAACCTGGACGACGCGGGCTACGAGTACCAGATGACCCGTTTCGGTGGGTACTCGAACACGTTCCCGGAGGGTGGCTGGTTCACCAGCGCCGACTTCTACCTCGACACCGAGGTGGAGACCGGTGGCACGCTGAACCAGTTCGACTGGTCGGTGGCGTCGAACAACACCGCGGGCGACCACCGTCGCGACTTCATCCTGCACGCGCAGTCCGCGGGTGAGGGCTCGTGGACGCTGGGTGCGTCGAACAACGCGGGCTTCGCGGCCGTGGATGTCGCGCCGCTGTCGGGCGACACGCTGACGATCGACGAGTCGGGCTGGTACACGGTCTCGCACACGTTCTCGGACGTGGACGGCGTGCTGTCGGTCGACATCTCCGTCGCCGACGCCGAGGGCACCGTCCTCAAGACGTGGACGAAGTCGAACGTGAAGGACGTCATCGGCGACACCGTGGGCGGCAACCGCTACGGCTGGATCGTGACCAACGGCTTCGATGCGCTGCCGGTCGACAACGTGCTCATCAACGCCGAGCGTCCCACCGGCGGCTGTGAGCCCGTCGTCGCCGAGTCCTTCGACGCGACCTGCTCCGCCGACGGCGGCTTCGCGTACACCGTGACCCCGCTGTGGACCGAGGGCGACCGCACGTTCCAGGTCAAGAACCTGGGCGACGGCACCGGCGGCACCGCCGAGACCTTCTACTACGAGGACGGCACCACCGGCGCGCCCGGCGAGATCGTGCCGTTCGCGACCGTCGCCGCCGGCGAGACCGCGACGCTCGAGCTCGACAACCTCGAGCCCGGCGACTACCGCGTCGTCTCCGACGGCAGCACCAAGATCAAGAAGCAGTACAAGTTCGACTTCACCGTCGCCGCGGCCGAGGCCTGCACCGTGCCGGGCTCGGACGTCTACGGCTTCGAGACCGAGGCGAGCGTCGAGAGCTTCGGCAACGTCACCCCCGTGAAGACCGGCACCGCCGGCATCCCGGCCGCCGCCGGCTGCTACTACGCGGTCGCGGGCCAGAACGTCGACGGTGACGACTACGCGTACCAGTTCACCCGTTTCGGTGGGTACTCGAACACGTTCCCGGAGGGTGGCTGGTTCACCAGCGCCGACTTCTACCTCGACACCGAGGTGGAGACCGGTGGCACGCTGAACCAGTTCGACTGGTCGGTGGCGTCGAACAACACCGCGGGCGACCACCGTCGCGACTTCATCCTGCACGCGCAGTCCGCGGGTGAGGGCTCGTGGACGCTGGGTGCGTCGAACAACGCGGGCTTCGCGGCCGTGGATGTCGCGCCGCTGTCGGGCGACACGCTGACGATCGACGAGTCGGGCTGGTACACGGTCTCGCACACGTTCTCGGACGTCGACGGCGTGCTGTCGGTCGACATCTCCGTCGCCGACGCCGAGGGCACCGTCCTCAAGACGTGGACGAAGTCGAACGCGAAGGACGTCATCGGCGACACCGTGGGCGGCAACCGCTACGGCTGGATCGTGACCAACGGCTTCGACGCGCTGCCGGTCGACAACGTGCTCATCAACGCCGAGCGTCCCACCGACACGTGCGTCCCGACCGTCTACTTCAGCGACGTGCCCGAGGGTGCGAAGGGCTTCGCCGCGATCACCTGGCTGCACGAGCAGGGCATCGCCGCGGGCTACTCCGACGGCACCTTCCGTCCCACCGCGTCCGTGACCCGTCGCAGCGTGGCGAAGATGCTCTACCGCTTCGCCGGCCGCCCGGACTTCGAGCTCCCGACGGAGTCGCCCTTCACGGACATCGAGCCCGGTGACAACGGCTACCGCGCCATGGTGTGGCTGAACGAGCAGGAGATCGCCACCGGCTACGGCGACGGCTCGTTCCGTCCGAAGGTGACCGTGTCGCGCCGCAGCATGGCGAAGCTCCTCTACCGCTTCGCGGGCCGACCCGCGGTCGAGATGCCCGACACGACGCCCTTCACGGACGTCGCGGCCGGCGACAACGGCTACCGCGCCATGGTGTTCATGGTGAACGAGGGCATCGCCTCCGGCTACACCGACGGCTCGTTCCGTCCGAGGCAGGACATGATCCGCCGCCAGATGGCGGGCTTCCTCTACCGGTTCTCGAGCCTGTAGCGGACAGCACCTCTCACACGACCGCCGTCGGCCCTCGGGCCGGCGGCGGTCGCGTCGTCTGCGGCCGCATCGTCCCGGCCGGCATCGTCGCTGCTCCGACGCGGATGGCGCTGCTACGGTGGCACGCGATGCCGTTTGGTGACGCAGGCTCGCGGAGCCGGACAGACGGCGCTGGGGGGACCGCATGCTCGCACCGACGTCCGCGCTCGCAAGGTTCGGGGCGGCGCTCGCCGTCGCGCTGATGATGGCGGTCGGGGCGCCGTCCGCGGCCGACGCCGCGGCCACCCGGACCATCGCAGGCCAGGTCTCGGGCGGCGACGTCGACTCCGGCTGGGCGAAGCTCTACACGTGGAAGGGCGACCTGGTGGATCGGGTCGACATCGAGGACGGCGTCTACCGCTTCGAGGGCGTGAAGGCGGGCGGCTACAAGGTGCTCGTCGGCGGGATCCCCGGACGTTCGCGGCAGTGGGCGGAGTACTGGGAGACGACGATCGCCCCCGTGGGGGTCACCGCGTTCCCGGGGCGCATCGGGATCTCGTCCTCGTCCCCGAGCACGGTCTGGGCGAGACCTGTCGAGCTCGACACGTCGACGCCGTTGATGGTGCGGGTGCGCGGCAAGGAGTCGTGGACGAGCGATGTGCTGTGCGTCGCGGCCTACCGCTATCCGCTCAGCGAGAGCACCCAGGAGGCGATCGCGGCGAACAGCCGGAACGCGGCGCGCGCGGAGGCGTGGGAGCGGCCGGTATCGATCGACTGCACGCGGCCTGGTCGTCTCGCGATCCTCGACGAGGTGGCGGCCGGGGAGCAGTACATCCTTCGGATCGTGCCGAGGAACCTGCGCACCGTCGAACTTTGGCAGTCCTACTCCGGGGACGACTTCTGGTACGGGAACTACGACGAGCTTCTCCGTTGGACCCACCCGGCCGCGGTCGGCGACGTCCTCGTCCTCGGCGAGCGCACCGTCCCGCCGACGCTCGTCACCGTGAAGCCGCGGGTGCGCGGGCAGCGGATCGACGCCGCGCACTTCACGGATGTGGACGGCGAGGACGGGGCCTTCGGAGCCATCTCGTGGGTCGGGTCGCACGGCATCGCCAAGGGCTACTCGGACGGCCGGTACGGGCCCACCGACGTGCTCACCCGTCGCCAGATGGCGATGTTCCTGTACCGCTACGCGGGCTCGCCCCGGGTCGACCTGCCCGGGAGGTCGCCGTTCACGGACATCGGCCCGGGCGACACGGGCTACAAGGCGGTCGTGTGGCTCCACCAGGAGGGGATCGCGACCGGATACGACGACGGCACGTTCCGCGACACCGCACCCCTGTCCCGCCGGCAGATGGCGTGGTTCCTGTTCCGCTACTCGGGAGATCGCGGCTACGACGCCCCGAAGCGGTCCCCGTTCACGGACATCGGTCCCGGAGACCCGGGCTACCGGGCCATCGCCTGGGTCCACGAGCACGGCGTCGCGACGGGCTACGGCGACGGCACCTACCGTGACACGGACGCGCTCACGCGTCAGCAGATGGCCTTCTTCCTCACGCGGTACTCGAGGCTCTGACGCCGTCGCGCCCCCCGCATCGTCCGCCTCCCGCGACCGATACCCTTGACCCCATGCTCCGCATGTCCACGCTCTTCCTGCGCACCCTGCGCGAGGACCCCGCCGACGCCGAGGTCGCGTCGCACAAGCTGCTCGTCCGCGCCGGCTACATCCGCCGCGCCGCCCCCGGCATCTACACCTGGCTGCCGCTGGGCCTCAAGGTGCTCGCGAAGGTCGAGGCGATCGTCCGCGAGGAGATGGACGCCGCCGGCGGCCAGGAGGTGCACTTCCCGGCGCTGCTGCCGCGCGAGCCGTACGAGGCGACCAACCGGTGGACCGAGTACGGCCCCAACCTCTTCCGCCTCCACGACCGCAAGGGCGGCGACTACCTCCTCGCGCCCACGCACGAGGAGATGTTCACGCTGCTGGTCAAGGACCTGTACAGCAGCTACAAGGACCTGCCGCTGACGATCTACCAGATCCAGACGAAGTACCGCGACGAGGCGCGCCCCCGCGCGGGCCTGCTGCGCGGCCGCGAGTTCATCATGAAGGACTCGTACAGCTTCGACCTCACGGACGAGGGCCTCGACGCGTCCTACGCGGCGCAGCGCGCGGCCTACATCCGCATCTTCGACCGCCTGGGCCTCGAGTACGTGATCGTGCAGGCGCAGTCCGGCGCGATGGGCGGCTCGAGGTCGGAGGAGTTCCTCTCGCCCACCGAGGTCGGCGAGGACACCTTCGTGCGCTCGCCCGGCGGCTACGCCGCCAACGTCGAGGCGGTCACCACCCCGGCGCCCGGCGCGCTGCCCTTCGACGACGCGCCCGCCGCGCACGTCGAGGACACCCCCGACACCCCGACCATCGACACGCTGGTCGCCTCGGCCAACGCGCACCACCCCCGCGAGGACCGTCCGTGGACCGCCGCGGACACCCTCAAGAACGTGGTGATCGCCGCGACCAACCCCGAGGGGGAGCGCGGGCTGCTCGTCATCGGTGTGCCCGGCGACCGCGAGGTCGACATGACCCGCCTCGAGGCGGCGCTCGCCCCGGCGACGGTCGAGGCCGCGAACGAGGACGACCTCAAGAGCCACCCCGAGCTGGTCAAGGGCTACATCGGGCCCGGCGTGCTCGGCCCGCAGGCCCGCCCGGCGGACGTCGCCTTCCTCTCCGAGGACGACGCGACCATCCCGTACATGCTGGACCCGCGCATCGTGCCCGGCACCCGCTGGATCACCGGCGCGAACGAGCACGGCAAGCACGTCTTCGACCTCGTCATGGGCCGCGACTTCGTGGGCGACGGCACCATCGAGGCCGCCGACGTGCGGGACGGCGACGAGGCGCCCGACGGCTCGGGTCCGCTCGAGCTCGCGCGTGGCGTCGAGATCGGTCACATCTTCCAGCTGGGCCGCAAGTACGCCGAGGCGCTCGACCTGCGCGTGCTCGACGAGAACGGCAAGCAGCAGGTGGTCACCATGGGCTCGTACGGCATCGGCGTCACCCGCGCCGTCGCGCTGCTCGCGGAGAACAACCACGACGAGCTGGGCCTGTCCTGGCCCATCCAGGTGGCGCCCTACCAGGTGCACGTCGTCGCGACCGGCAAGGACGCGGCGGTCTTCGAGGCGGCCGGCGGCCTGGCCGCGGAGCTCGAGGCCGCGGGCGTCGAGGTCTGCTACGACGACCGCTTCAAGGTCTCGCCCGGTGTGAAGTTCAAGGACGCCGAGCTCATCGGCGCGCCGTTCATCCTCGTGGTGGGCCGCGGCCTCGCCGAGGGCAACGTCGAGCTCAAGGTCCGCGCGGCGGGCACGAGCGAGGCGCTGCCCGTGGACGATGCGGCGGGCGCCGTGGTCGCCCGCGTCAGGGAGGCGCTGGCCGGCTGATCCTGCCGGACGCCCCTCCACGCGCCCGGTGCACCCCTCCACACGTCACGCGGCGTAGGGAGGGGGATCCTCGGCGTGTCGTCCGCGACACGCCGGTGTCCGTGTGGGTCGCGGTCGCCCGTGTGTGGAGGGGTCCTCGGGTCAGGAGACGTCGAGGCCCGGCAGCGCCGGCAGCGACCCCAGGTCGAAGCCGGGGAGCGCCGCGGCGCGCATCCACGCGTCGTACGCGGAGTTGAGGATCCACGGCACGTCGGCGGGCTCGGCGCCGTCGATCAGCGCGGCGTAGGACTCCGCGAGCCCGGTCTCGACGGCCCGCTCGGTCGCCGCTCGCGCCCTCCGGTTCTCGGTGCCCGCGGGAGGTACGTCGTAGAGCGAGGTTCGCAGGTCCTCCACGCCGGGCAGCGCCAGCAGCTCCGCGACGCGCTCCTCGTGCAGGCGCGACCGCTTCAGCGCGCGCGTGCGCTCGTTGCCGCTCGCACGCGCGGCGGCGACCTCGTACGCGAACGAGGCGCGGTCGTGCGCGACGGCGAGCGCGGCGAGCGTGTCCCCGTCGACCGCGGTGCCCTCGTCGGGAGCCCACGGGCCCGTCGCATCGTCCCCGATGCCGGGCATGGCGCGCTCGACGGGCGCGGTCCCGGTGACGCCGGGTGCGTCGACGGCGAGCGCGTGGGACAGCGCGATCGAGCGCAGCATGGCGGACAGGCCCGGGTCGTCCTCGGCGGCGGCGTCCGCGGCGGCGAGCGCCTCGTCGATCGCGTCCTGGACCGCCTCGTCGAGCGACGGCGCGGCGGAGACGCCCGCGTCCGGCGTGGGGGACGCCGACGGGTACTCCACGTACACGCCTCCGAGCGCGGCGAGCCGCTCCGGAGCGAGGCCCGCCTCGATCACGCCGAGGTCGGTCGAGTCGGCGGCGTCGATCACGGCCTGCTCGCGCAGCGCCGCCTCGTCGCGCAGGACGACGGTGGGCGTGGGGGTCCGCGAGGGGATCGGAGGCGTCTCGACCCGCCACGTGCATGCGGTGAGGAGCACGGTCGCGACGCCCGCCACCGCCGCCGTCCGGATCACGCGGGAGGGGAGGGGCGCCATGGGCGCCATCATGACACGCCCCCGGGAGGGTCCTAGAATGTCCCTCGACCGAATTTCAGCAACGGAACGCGCGCCGCGCGTGGGAGGCGATGCCATGGACATCACGAGCCGCATCATCGAGCTCGCCGCGCCGGAGGCCGAGGCCGCGGGACTGGTCCTCGAGGGGGTGGACGTCGCGGCCGCGGGCAAGCGCTCGCGCGTGCTCGTCACCGTCGACCTGCCGGAGACCGAGGTCGGCAGCGCCGACCTCGACGCCGTCGCCGAGGCCTCCCGCCGCATCGGCGCCGTGCTCGACGAGGCGAACGTGCCCTCCACGCCGTACGTCCTCGAGGTCTCGACCCCCGGAACCGACCGCGTCCTCACGGAGCGCCGCCACTTCCTGCGCGCACGGACGCGGATGCTCGCGCTGCGCCTCACGGACGGCACGCTCGAGGGACGCCTCACGGACGTCGACGGGGACGAGCTCGTGCTCGACGTCGACGGCGAGGAGCGGCGCGTGCCGCTCGGCGAGGTCACGGACGGTCGCATCGTCGTGGAGCTCAAGAGGCTGGGAGAGAAGTAGGACATGGACATCGACATGCAGGCCCTGCGGGGCCTCGAGCGCGAGAAGGACATCCGTCTGGACGTGCTGGTCGACGCGATCGAGCAGGCGCTCGTCTCCGCGTATCACAAGACGCCGGGCGCGTATCGTCACGCCCGCGCGCACCTCGACCGCGTCACCGGCAAGGTGACGATCCTCGCCCGCGAGGAGGGCGAGGAGGGGCAGGACCTCGCCGAGCTGCCCGAGTTCGACCACACCCCGGCCGACTTCGGCCGCATCGCCACGTCGACCGCGCGCCAGGTCATCTTCCAGCGCCTGCGCCAGGCGGGGGACGATGCGGTGCTGGGCGAGTACGCGGGCCGCGAGGGCCACCTCGTGTCCGGCGTCATCCAGCAGTCCTCGGACCCCAAGAACGTCCACGTCGACCTGGGCGACGTCGAGGCGGTGCTGCCGCCCCACGAGCAGGTCCCCACCGAGGTCTACGTCCACGGCGAGCGCCTCAAGGGCTTCGTGCTCGACATCTCGCGCGGCGCCAAGGGCCCGTCGATCACGCTGTCGCGCACCCACCCCGGGCTCGTGCGCAAGCTCTTCGAGCTCGAGGTGCCCGAGATCGCCGACGGCACCGTCGAGATCATGAGCCTCGCCCGCGAGGCCGGCCACCGCACCAAGATCGCGGTCCGCGCGACCGTCCCCGGCGTCAACGCCAAGGGCGCGTGCATCGGCCCCATGGGCTCGCGCGTGCGCGCCGTCATGAGCGAGCTGCGCGGCGAGAAGATCGACATCATCGACTGGGACGACGACCCGGCGACCTTCGTGGGCAACGCGCTCTCGCCGTCGCGCGTCGTGTCGGTCGAGGTCGTCGACGAGGAGGCGCGCGCCGCGCGCGTCGTCGTGCCGGACTTCCACCTGTCGCTCGCCATCGGCAAGGAGGGGCAGAACGCCCGCCTCGCCGCCCGCCTCACGGGGTGGCGCATCGACATCCGCTCGGACGAGCAGCCCGACGTGCCCGGGCGAGCCGGATCCGGGCGCTGACGGGGATCCGCTAGACTAGTGGAGCCGAGAGACCCGTCTCGTGACGTCGGCGCCCCCGCCCCCGTTCCTCAGGAACCCGTGCGGACGTGCGTCGGATGCAGGGGTCGGGGATCTCGGTCGGTCCTTGTGCGGGTGGCGTGCGTGGACGGCCGCGCGGTCGTCGACGAGCGTCGCAGCCTGCCGGGCCGGGGAGCCTGGCTGCACCCCGACCCGGACTGCCTCGCACAGGCGCTGAGACGGAGGGCCCTGACCCGCGCGCTGCGCGTGGCGGAGCTGGATGTCACCGGCCTCGAGGTCGGCTAGCGAGGACCGTGCCCACCATCGAATCAGACGGGATGAAAGCCCATGGCCCAGCGATGAGCAGCTCACGATGAGCACCCAGCCGTAACGATGGCTCGACCCTGTCTTGGGCGAGCCGAGACAGGAGAGAAGTGGCAAAGCCCCGCGTCCATGAGATCGCGAAGGAGCTCGGAGTCTCGAGCAAGGACCTGATCGGCAAGCTCAACGAGCTTGGCGAGTACGTCAAGGGTCCGTCCTCCACCCTGGAGGCCCCCGTGGTGCGGAAGGCCCGTGAGGCCTTCCCCGCGGCCAAGACCGCGTCCGCGGCCCCGGCGCCGGCGAAGCCCGCCGCCGCCAAGCCCGCGGTGAAGCCCGGCGCCCCCAAGCCCGGCCCCAAGCCTGCGTCCGCTCCCGCCGAGCCGGTCGCCGAGAAGCCCGCGGCGCCCGCGCCCGCGGCGTCGAAGCCCGGCCCGCGCCCCGGCCCCAAGCCTGCCCAGGCCGCCGAGAAGCCCGCGGAGCAGGCCGCCCCCGCGGCCGAGAAGCCCGCGGCCAAGGCCGCGCCGAAGCCCGGCGCGCCGAAGCCCAACGTGCCGCTGCCCAGCGACATGCCGCGCCCGCGTCCGCGCCCGGCCGGCAACAACCCGTTCAGCGACCGTTCGGCGGGCCCGCGCCCCCGTCCGCGTCCCGGCGGCAACAACCCGTTCCAGGCCAACCGGCCCGGCCCCCGCCCCGGTGGCGGCGGTGCCGGCGGCGGCGGTGGTCGTCCCGGCGCGCCCGGCGGCGCCCGTCCCGGTGCCCCGTCCGGCACCCCGGGTCGCGGCTTCGGCCCGCGTCCCGTCGGCGGCCAGGGCGGCCCCGGCGGCGCCGGCGGTCCGGGTCGTCCCGGCGGCTTCGGCGGCCCCGGCGGCCGTCCGGCCCCCGGCGGCCGCGGCCGCGGCGGCGGCACCGCTGGTGCGTTCGGCCGTGCGGGCGGCAAGCCCGTCCGCGGTCGGAAGTCGAAGCGCGCGAAGCGGGCCGAGTACGAGCAGCAGCAGGCCCCGGCGATCGGTGGCGTGCAGATCCCTCGCGGTGACGGCTCGACCCTGATCCGCCTGCGTCGCGGCGCGACGCTGACCGACTTCGCCGAGAAGATCGACGTCAACCCCGCGTCGCTCGTCACCGTCCTGTTCCACCTGGGCGAGATGGCGACCGCGACGCAGTCGCTCGACGAGGGCACCTTCGAGGCCCTCGGCAGCGAGCTGGGCTACGTGATCCAGATCGTGTCCCCCGAGGAGGAGGACCGCGAGCTGCTCGAGGACTTCAACATCGACATCGAGGCCGAGCTTGCGGCCGAGACCGATGAGGAGCTCGAGGCCCGCGCCCCGATCGTCACCGTCATGGGTCACGTCGACCACGGAAAGACCCGCCTGCTGGACTCGATCCGTAAGGCGGACGTCATCTCCGGCGAGGCCGGCGGCATCACCCAGCACATCGGCGCCTACCAGGTCCACACGACCCACGAGGGCAACGACCGCGCCATCACGTTCATCGACACCCCGGGTCACGAGGCGTTCACCGCCATGCGTGCCCGTGGTGCGAAGGTCACCGACATCGCGATCCTCGTGGTCGCGGCGGACGACGGCGTGATGCCGCAGACCATCGAGGCGCTCAACCACGCCCAGGCGGCCAACGTGCCGATCGTGGTCGCGGTGAACAAGGTGGACAAGGAGGGCGCGAACCCGGCGAAGATCCGTCAGCAGCTCACCGAGTACAACCTGGTGGCCGAGGAGTACGGCGGCGACACGATGTTCGTCGACGTCTCCGCGCTCAAGGGTCAGGGCATCGACAGCCTCCTCGAGGCCGTCCTGCTCACCGCCGACGCGGGCCTCGACCTCCGCGCGAACCCGAACAAGGACGCGCGCGGCGTGGCCGTCGAGGCGCACCTCGACAAGGGCCGCGGCGCCGTCGCGACCGTCCTGGTCAACTCGGGCACGCTGAAGGTCGGCGACGCGATCGTCGCGGGCACGGCCTACGGCCGCGTCCGTGCGATGTTCGACGAGCACGACAACCAGGTCTCCGAGGCCACGCCGGCACGTCCGGTCATGGTCATCGGCCTGACCTCGGTGCCCCGCGCCGGCGACACCTTCCTGGTGGCCGACGACGACCGCACCGCGCGTCAGATCGCCGAGAAGCGTGAGGCCGCCGAGCGCGCCGCCCAGCTGGCGAAGCGTCGCAAGCGCATCTCCCTCGAGGACTTCAACAAGGCCCTCGAGGAAGGCAAGGTCGACACCCTCAACCTCATCATCAAGGGTGATGTGTCCGGTGCCGTCGAGGCGCTCGAGGACGCGCTGCTCCAGATCGATGTGGGCGACGAGGTCGACCTGCGCATCATCCACCGCGGTGTCGGTGCGGTGACGCAGAACGACGTCAACCTCGCGACGGTCGACAACGCGATCATCATCGGCTTCAACGTGCGTCCGGCCGAGCGCGTCCAGGAGCTCGCGGACCGCGAGGGCGTCGACATGCGCTTCTACTCGGTCATCTACCGCGCGCTCGAGGACGTCGAGGCCTCGCTCAAGGGCATGCTCAAGCCCGAGTTCGAGGAGAAGCAGGTCGGTGGCGCGGAGATCATGGAGATCTTCCGCTCCTCCAAGTTCGGCAACATCGCCGGTTCGCTCGTGCGTACCGGTGTCATCCGCCGCAACGCGAAGGCCAAGGTCGTGCGCAACGGTGTCGTCATCGGCGAGCCGACGATCGAGACGCTGCGCCGCTTCAAGGACGACGCCACCGAGGTGCGCGACGGCTACGAGTGCGGTATCGGCCTCGGCAAGTTCAACGACATCCAGGTCGGCGACATCATCGAGACCTTTGAGATGGTCGAGATCCCGAGGTCCTGATGGCTGACAAGGCGAGGGCTCTGAAGCTCGCGGGCACGATCAAGAAGATCGTCGCCCGCGCGCTCCAGACCGAGATCAAGGATCCCCGGCTGGGCTTCGTCACGGTGACCGATGTGCGTGTCACCGGCGACCTCCAGCAGGCGTCCGTGTTCTACACCGTGCTGGGCGGGGATGCCGAGCGTGAGGACGCCGCGAAGGCGCTGCAGAAGGCCAAGGGCCGCCTGCGCTCCCTCGTGGGCTCCCAGCTCGGCATCCGCCTCACGCCGTCGCTCGAGTTCCACCTCGACGCCGTGCCGGAGACGGCCGCGTCGCTCGACCGTGCCCTCCACGAGGCGCACGTGCGGGACGAGGAGCTCAAGCGGCTGCGGGAGAACGCGCAGTACGCGGGCGAGGCGGACCCGTACCGCCGACCCGAGGACGACGAGGACCAGGACTAGCCCATGGGACGCCGCGGCGGCCCCGAGCCGGCGCCCGGCATCGTCGTGGTCGACAAGCCTCAGGGCTGGACCTCCCACGATGTGGTCGCGCGTGTCCGGCGTCTGGCCCGCACCTCCAAGGTGGGCCACGCCGGCACGCTCGACCCCATGGCGACGGGCGTGCTCGTCGTCGGCATCGGCCGTGCGACCAAGCTGCTCACGTACATCGTCGGGCACGACAAGGCGTACGACGCCACCATCCGGCTCGGGCAGTCGACCGTGACGGACGACGCGGAGGGAGAGGTCACCGCGACCGTGGACGCATCCACGGTCACGGACGAGGCCATCCGCTCCGCCGTCGTCCGTCTCACGGGCGACATCCTCCAGCGGCCGAGCGCCGTCAGCGCCATCAAGGTCGACGGCAAGCGTGCGTACGCGCGCGTCCGCGGGGGAGAGGACGTCGAGCTGCCCGAGCGGCCCGTCACGGTGTCCCGCTTCGACGTGGTCGGCGTGCGAAGGGACGATGCGGTCGTGGACCTCGACGTCCGCGTCGAGGTGTCCTCGGGCACCTACGTGCGGGCGCTCGCCCGCGACCTCGGCGCCGCGCTCGGCGTCGGCGGCCACCTCACCGCCCTGCGCCGCACGCGTGTGGGCGGCATCGGCCTCGACCTCGCGCGCACGCTCGAGGGCCTGGGCGCCGTCGTCGACTCCGGCGAGGACCTGCCCCGCGTGGGCCTCGCGGAGGCCGCCGCCGCGACGCTGCCGGTGCTCGAGGTGACCGACGAGGACGCCACGGCGCTGGGCTTCGGCCAGTGGATCGACGCGAGGCCCGACGGCCCGACCGTCGCGATCGCGCCCGGTCCGCGTGCGGTCGCGATCGTCGAGCCCAAGGCGGGCCGCGCCAAGCCCGTCGTCGTCTTCGAGCCCTCCACCGCATCGTCCCCCGCGGCGGGCAGCGCCGGGGCGTAGGGCACAATGTCCGGCATGCACGTGTGGCGCTCGCTTGCCGAGATCCCGGACCTCGGCCCCGCCGTGGTGACCCTCGGCAACTTCGACGGCGTCCACCGCGGCCACCAGGCGGTCCTCGGCCGCATGGTCGCGGACGCCCGCGCGCGCGGCCACGTCGCGCTCGCCATGACGTTCGACCCGCACCCCAAGGCGGTGCACGACCCCGCGCACCAGCCCGAGCTCATCACCGGCGTCGACGACCGTCTCGAGCGCCTCGCCGCGATCGGCCTCGACGGCGTCCTCGTCGTGCGGTACACGCTCGACTTCGCCCGCCAGACCCCCGAGGAGTTCGTCGCGGACTACCTCGTGCGCGGGATGCGCGCCTCGTGCGTGGTCGTCGGCCGCGACACCCGCTTCGGGCGCGGCAACGCCGGCGACGTGGAGACGATGCGCGCGCTGGGCGAGGAGCTCGGCTTCGCCGTCGACATCATCGACGACGCGTGCGCCGTCTCGGAGTCGGGCCGCCGCTGGTCCTCGACCTGGGTGCGCGAGCTGCTCGACGCGGGCGACCTGCCGGGGGCCACCGAGGTGCTCGGCCGCGAGCACCGTGTGCGAGGCACCGTCATCCACGGCGACAAGCTGGGCCGCGAGATCGGCTTCCCCACCGCGAACCTCGACCACACCGCCGGCATGATCCCGCGCCACGGCGTGTACGCCGGCTGGCTCACCGTCCTCGACGCGCGCGGCAACGCGCGGGCCGCCGCGGTCGCGGGCGAGCGGCTGCCGGCCGCGATCAGCCTCGGCATGAACTACACCGTGGGCGGCACGGACCTGCGCATCGAGGCGTACGTCATCGGCCGCGACGACCTCAACCTGTACGACGCCGAGGTGGCGCTCGACCTCGTCGAGTGGCGCCGTCCCATGCTCGACTTCGGCTCGCTGGACGCGCTCGTCACCGCGCTCGGCGAGGACGTCGACTGGTGCCGCGAGGTGCTCGCCGTCCGCGCATGATGTCCCGCAGGGCGTTGTTACCAGGCGATTAAGTCTCGGTCACGATCCGGTCTCCGCCGCGCGGTGGCCGGTTCGCGGGTCTATGGTCGAAAGATGTCAGACGCTTCCGACGCGCTCGTGGTGCTCGACAAGGTCAACAAGCACTTCGGCGAGCTGCACGTGCTCAACGACATCGACCTCACCGTCGCACGCGGCGAGGTGATCGTCGTCATCGGCCCGTCCGGGTCCGGCAAGTCGACGCTGTGCCGGGCGATCAACCGCCTCGAGACCATCGACGACGGCACCATCACCATCGACGGGCAGCCGCTGCCGCAGGAGGGCAAGGCGCTCGCGCACCTGCGCGCCGACGTCGGCATGGTGTTCCAGGCCTTCAACCTGTTCGCCCACAAGACGATCCTCGAGAACGTCACCCTCGGACCCATCAAGGTGAAGAAGGAGCCGCGCAAGCAGGCCGAGCAGGAGGCCATGGCGCTGCTCGAGCGCGTCGGCGTGGCCAACCAGGCGCACAAGTACCCCGCGCAGCTCTCGGGCGGCCAGCAGCAGCGTGTCGCGATCGCGCGCTCGCTCGCGATGAAGCCGAAGGTGATGCTCTTCGACGAGCCCACCAGCGCGCTCGACCCCGAGATGATCAACGAGGTGCTCGATGTCATGGTGGCGCTCGCCCGCGAGGGCATGACGATGATCGTCGTCACCCACGAGATGGGCTTCGCGCGCAAGGCCGCGAACCGCGTGGTCTTCATGGCGGACGGCCTGATCCAGGAGGAGGCCGAGCCGGAGGAGTTCTTCACGAACCCGCAGTCCGAGCGGGCGAAGGACTTCCTGTCGAAGATCCTCACGCACTAGGGGTTCCCGCAGTTCCACGAGACAACGCCCTGGCAGGGGCGGGGGAGAGGAGAAGGACCATGATGATCCGGAGGAAGGCGGCGGTGGCCGCCCTGGGAGTCGCGGCGGCGGCGCTGCTGGCGGCGTGCTCGTCAGACAGCGGCTCGGAGAGCGACGAGTCGGGCTCGATGGGGGCCGACGACGCGATGTCGGCCGGCGACTTCGCCGAGGGCAGCACGATGGCGGCCCTCGCCGATGCCGGTGCCATCACCATCGGCACCAAGTTCGACCAGCCGCTGTTCGGGCTGCTCGCACCGAGCGGCGACCCCGAGGGCTTCGACGTCGAGATCGGCAAGATCATCGCGTCCGAGCTCGGCATCGACGAGGACGGCATCGAGTGGGTCGAGACCGTGTCGGCGAACCGCGAGCCGTTCATCGAGGACGGCACGGTCGACATCGTCGTGGCGACCTACACGATCAACGACGAGCGCAAGGAGCTCGTGAGCTTCGCCGGGCCGTACTACAACGCCGGCCAGGCGCTCATGGTGTCGGTCGACAACGAGGACATCATGAGCCCCGACGACCTCGCGGGCAAGAACGTCTGCTCCGTGGAGGGGTCGACGCCGGCCGCGAACATCGCGGACAACTACCCCGACGCGGAGCTGTCGCTCTTCGCGGCGTACACCGACTGCCTCGAGCCGCTGCGCAACGGCCAGGTCGACGTCGTCACCACCGACAACGTCATCCTCGCCGGCTACGTGGCCGAGTACCCGGACGACTTCAAGGTGGTGGGCGAGCCCTTCACCGAGGAGCCCTACGGCATCGGCCTCGCGCACGACGACGACGAGTTCCGCGACTGGATCAACGACGTGCTCGAGGAGATCTTCGAGGACGGCCGCTGGCTGGAGGCCTGGAACGCGACCGCGGGCACCGTGCTCCCGGAGCCGGACGTCCCGACCGTCGACCGCTACGAGAACTAGCGCCCACGCCGTGGGGGCCCCCCCCCCCGGGGGCGGCCCG